>NZ_NJGV01000065.1 GCF_002213425.1 Herbaspirillum aquaticum
TATTTCGCTTCTTCTTTGCTTCACTCATTCTCGTCATCCCTTCCAGGACGACAGCTTAAATCAGTGTCTCAAATTCGGGGTCCACTTTAAACCTCACACTTAATAGAATCAATTGCAACGTAAGCACCAAGCATAGCGCTTTCGATATGCGGCTTGAATAGCTTGTAGAAATACGGTGCGATAGCATCTTCTAGGCCTTTACCCAGATATGGCTGCTCGGCAGAAAAAGTAATCCCAGGAAATGTTGGATTGATATTTAGCAGATTCCACTGTGCATCGATTCGGCATGCGCCTAGCGGCAAGCAGTCTAGGACGCGGCCCAAATGGGTGTCCTGTAGTTTTTGTTTCATCGCAGAAATCCAGAGTTAGAGCGAGCCCCATCTGTCCACGCAGGTGGCAACTGCGCAGACACACCTTTATGCAAAAACTGGCAAAGTAAAATCGTCTCTTGGCGTCGCGGCGCAAATGACTATTAGCCGCAACGATTAAAGTGGACCCATCCGTCAAGACAGCGTTTGCCAGAATTTAAGCTGCATCCATGACTTCACTTGCAGCAGAACAGCGCTGCCCTGATCCTGC
>NZ_NJGV01000066.1 GCF_002213425.1 Herbaspirillum aquaticum
AGGATCAGGGCAGCGCTGTTCTGCTGCAAGTGAAGTCATGGATGCAGCTTAAATTCTGGCAAACGCTGTCTTGACGGATGGGTCCACTTTAGTCGGCTTCGCATCGGGACAGGAGGTTTTGCAATTCTTCATTAGTTATGGATGGCCAGGCCTTGCAGGCGCGGTGATAGCTTCGCTGCTCATGTCGTTTTTGGTGATGACTCTGTACATGATTGGAAGCCGACTCAAGACTGATTCACATGACGAAGCGATTAATTTTATATGTGGGCCATGGCTGGGCAAGGTGATGGATTGGATGATTACATTCTTTCTATTTGGCTCGGTAGTCGTAATGCTTGCTGGCGCAGGCTCATCCGCTCATCAACAAGCGGGTGTACCACAAGCATTGGGAAGCGCAATCGCAGCTGTCTTGACGATCATCATCGTCTGTTTGGGCATAAAACGGGTGATCACTTTGCTTAGCTGTTGAATTGCACTAAAAACTGACCCACTTTCCCCGGAAATTTGCATCCTAAGTTGACCCATGTTTAGACCACAATCCTGCTCATGACAGCGA
>NZ_NJGV01000067.1 GCF_002213425.1 Herbaspirillum aquaticum
ACCGGCGCGTTGAGGTTGTTCATGAAGATGCGGATGATCTCGCCGAAGCCCAGCGTCACGATGGCCAGGTAGTCACCGCGCAGCTTCAGGGTCGGCGCACCCAGCAGGGCACCGAAGATCGCCGCCAGCACGCCCGAGATCGGCACGATCAGCCACAGCGACAAGTGGATGCCGTTCTGCACGATCTGCGGACCGCACAGCCAGACCAGGAAATTGCCGATGGCCGGATAGGTGTTGACGAAGGATTCGATCACCGCAGCGAACTGCGGCGAAGCCAGCAGGCCGGCGCTGTACGCACCGATGGCATAGAAGGCGATGTAGCCCAGGTCCAAGAGGCCTGCGAAACCCACCACCACGTTCAGGCCCAGGGCCAGCATGATGTAGAGCAGCGCCATATCCATGATGCGCACCCACGAATTGCCGAAATGCTGGGCGATCATGGGGAAGATGATCATCAGCGCCAACAGCGCCAGCAGGCTGAACCGCGCCTGCTGGGGGTTGCGCTTCATGTCGAAGGTCATGAGAGCCATAGTGTTCTCTTCCGATTTCT
>NZ_NJGV01000007.1 GCF_002213425.1 Herbaspirillum aquaticum
CAGGATCAGGGCAGCGCTGTTCTGCTGCAAGTGAAGTCATGGATGCAGCTTAAATTCTGGCAAACGCTGTCTTGACGGATGGGTCCACTTTAATGAGGCGTATGTCGATCCACCGACGCCGCGCTTTTAATGCCAATCCAGGTGTTTGATTCGGCTGCGATTGATTGAACAGGAAATGAAAAGCCCGCTAAACGCGGGCTTTTTATCGGAATCTTGATTGGCGTAATGTTCGCACACGTTGCCTGTCCGACCCTCGGAACATTTCCCGAGGGTCGGCCCCGACGGGCAGTACAGGGCGAACACCGCTGCTTTCGGCCCGCGAATCGCAAATCGCAAACCACAGGGCGCAACGCCCCTCAGCCATCAATCTTCTTGTCCTCTTCCTTGGCCTCTTCCATGGCGTCCGGCTCCAGCTCCTCGGCCGCGCGGTTGCAATAGATGAAGTATCCCCAGGCCGCCAGCAATACGCCCGTACCCACCAGCAGCGCCGCTGCATAGATCATGTCAGCCGCTTCTTCATGCGCTGCGCGGAAGGTCATCACCAGCCCCTCGATGGCCAGCGCCACGATCACCACCACAAAAAAACGCGACAGGAAGCGGCGTACCCGCGTCGGGGCGCTGATGTTGGCGTCGCGCACCACCTCTTCCTCGGTAATGGTCTCGGCAATCTGAAACGCCACCACCGCCGCCGCCAAAATACCGATAGCCTCGATCAACGCCTGCGCCTGCGGCAGGCCCAGGCCCTCCGTCACCGCCTCAAATCCCATGCTCGCGGCAATGGCAATGAGCGCCAGCGCGCCCAGCGCAAACAACACCGCGATCACCGCATGCACCACGCCAAATACCGCCGTGATCTGTTTCATTGATTCCTCCCGTCTGGTTTTTGATGAGCGGTTGGACTGATGAGGCGTACAAAGGTTGTCGCAATGACGCGATCTTGAATGTTGCTTTGTGGAATCGATGAGGCGCCATCGCCGTACGGCGGGCATTGCAGGCCTGCTGATGAGCCCGTCTTCCATCATTCTTACAGCGTTTTCAGACGAGGCGGGATGGCGGGCCCGGGCAGGTCGGCGCAAGATCGAATCACCCGCAGTGAACGTATCCTTTACCTGCCCGCAGAGCATCGCGCCGCGGGCGCAACCGGACAGGAGGCCATCATGCCGCAGACCGCATGGAGCAACAAACGTGAACGCCAGTACGAACACATCAAGACCAGCGCCGTCAAACGCGGCACGAGCACCCGGCGTGCCGAGGAGATCGCCGCCCGGACCGTCAACAAGGAGCGCGCCCAGCACGGCGAATCCAAAACAGCCAGCAAGACGTCCACGCAAGACATGGCGCCGTCGCGCCGAGGCGGCCTGCGGTCGCATTCCGGCGCAGGCGGCCGGACCTTCAAGCAGCTCTATGCAGAAGCGAGTGAACGCGGGATCAAGGGCCGTTCGTCAATGAACAAAGCCGCCCTGGAAAAGGCCCTGTCCCGCTGAATGGCACCACGGAGAAAAAAACTAAGAAACCAGTCCGTGGTCCTGCATCCATAAACTAAGTAAACCGGCGGCAGCCGTAAATAATTAAAACAATATGCGAAATTGGCGCGACCGGCTTTGCGTAATACGCACGATATACAATTCCTTCAAACGACAACGCCCCCGATAAATCGGGGGCGCTGCATTCTTTACCTTCCCTGAAAACCAGCTCGCAAGCCAGCCAGCAGGGCAGGGCGACCGACCTTACTTGGTCACCGCCAGCACGGTGCGCTGTCCACCCTTGTAGGTATACAAGGTCAGCGAACCATCCTTGATATCGCCCTTGGCATCAAAGGCGATCACACCGGTCACGCCCTTGTGGCTGATCTTGGCCAGTTCGGGCAGGTACTTCTTGGGATCGGCCGAGCCGGCCTTGGCCATGGCGTCCGCCACGGTCATGGTGGCATCGTAGGCATAGGCTGCGTTGTAGACCACGTCGATACCGAACTTCTTCTTGTAGGCTGCGCGGAAGTCATCCATGCCCTTCTTGCCCGAGGCATCCACGCCACCAGCTTCGGCACAGATCACCTGGTCTTCGCCCAGGCCATCGCCGGCCAGGCCCGGCAGGGAGCCGGTACAGATGCCGTCACCGCCCATGAACTTGGCGCCGATGCCCAGCTGCTTCATCTGGCGCAGCATCGGGCCGCCCACGGCGTCCATGCCGCCGAAGAAGATCACGTCCGGCTTCTTGCCCTTGAGCGAAGTCAGGATGGCGTTGAAGTCGGTGGCCTTGTCATTGGTGAACTGGGTGCCGACGATGGTGCCGCCGGCCGCCTTGGCGCCCTTGGCGAATTCTTCTGCCACGCCCTGGCCATAGGCGGTACGGTCATCGATCACGGCGATCTGCTTGGTGCCCAGCTTCTGCACGGCATACTTGCCCAGTGCGGCGCCCAGCTGCGCATCGTTGGCAACCACGCGGAAGGTGGTCTTGAAGCCTTGCTGGGTATACTTCGGATTGGTGGCCGAGGGGGACACTTGCGGGATGCCGGCATCGCTGTAGATCTTCGAAGCCGGGATGGTGGTGCCGGAATTGAGGTGGCCGATCACGGCGGCGACCTTCTGGTCGACCAGCTTGGTGGCGACCGCAGTGGCTTGCTTGGGATCGGAAGCGTCGTCTTCACCCATGAGTTCGAACTTGACCTTCTTGCCGCCAATGGTAAAGCCCTTGGCGTTGAGTTCGTCGACGGCCATGCGCGCACCGTTCTCGTTGTCCTTGCCCATGTGGGCGTTGGGACCGGAGAGCGGGCCCACGTGGGCGATCTTGACGACTTCCTGGGCATGCGCGGCGCCTGCGAATGCCAGACCGATGGCGGCAGTTAATGGAATAATGGCGCTCTTGAATTTCATAACACTCCTCTGTAGATTGGATTGACCACTTTTAATGTTTTGTCTCACAACACAGTTATTCAGATCCTTGTTGCGGTGACCAGGCGGACTGCTTTGCTTTCGTCCCCGACTTTCTGAATAATGCGACGGTACAACATAAGAATCGGCCAAGCCAAGCAATTTTTGAGTGGCCGGCCTGAACAATCATCCTCGACTCTGTCCCATGGCTGCCAAACTTCACACCCTCGACAAGGTGGATCGCAAACTGCTCAACATGCTGCAGAAAGACAACCAGATCTCCACTCGGGTGCTGGCTGAAAAACTGCACATCTCGCAACCGACCTGCCTGCGCCGCATCCGCGAACTGCGCGAGGCCGGCATCATCAGCGCCGAAGTGGCCATGGTCGATCCCTTCGCGCTCGGCTACGGCATGCTGGCCTTCCTGGAGATCTCGCTGAACAACCAGTCCGACCAGCACATGCAGGACTTCGAGCAGCGCATGGCCAAGGAGGCCGAGGTGATGCAGTGCTACTTCGTCTCGGGCGAATACGATTACTTCCTGGCGGTCCACGTCATCGACATGGATGCCTACTATCAGTTCGTCAGACGTGTGATCTCGGGATCAGGCAATGTGCGCCACTTCCAGTCGCGCTTCCCCATGAAGCGGGCCAAGTTCACCACCCGCATCGCCTTCGATGAAAAGGCGGTCGAAGTGCAGGTGCGCGTGCCCGGCTGAACGCCAGCCAGCTTCCCGCGCGGATTGGGGGCCAAGCTCATCCATTGCGTTTTGTTAGATTCCAGGGCGTCCATCCAGAGGGAATCGTCCGGAATTTACTAACTTTTTCATTTTGCTGACGGGGGATCCCGTCATGCGGGAGTCTTCTCGCGGCGGGGCAGGCACGCACTTTGCATTGCAGTGCGGTTGTCAGTTGTGTTATTTTCGGGGCATCCCGCAGTGTGCAATGAAGAGGTCTAGCGCCACTGCGTCTACGCTGAAGCAGTACCGTGGTCACCAGCAACAAGAGCGGACACAGATCAGCACCCAGCGCCGGCGACCGTGTGGCCGGCCCGCCAGCAGCACCCGCAATCCCTATCATCCACCGTCCGCGGCCCATGCCGCAGGGCGCAGCCTTGCCCGGTGTCGCAGCGCCTGCGACGCCATCCAGCCAACCCCTGCAGCACGCTGCAGAACCACAGAAAGGAAATCCCGCACGATGCACGAAGTCGAGTTATTCATCCAGGACATGGCCATCATCATGCTCATTGCCGGCATTGTCACCGTCGTCTTCAACAAGCTGAAGCAGCCGGTGGTGCTGGGCTACATCGTGGCCGGCGTGATCATCGGCCCGCATACGCCGCCCTATGACCTGATCCAGGATGAGAAGACCGTGCACATTCTGTCAGAGCTCGGGGTGATCTTCCTGCTGTTCTCGCTGGGCCTGGAATTCAGCCTGAAAAAACTGGCCAAGGTCGGTGCCACCGCCTTCATCGCGGCAGCGGCCGAGATCCTGCTGATGATCTGGATCGGCTACGAGATCGGCCTCTACTTCGGCTGGAAGCGCATGGATGCCATCTTCCTGGGCGCCATGCTGGCCGTCTCCTCGACCACCATCATCGTCAAGGCCTTGAATGAACTGGGCATGAAGAACGAAAAGTTCGCCCAGATCATCTTCGGCATCCTGATCGTGGAAGACATCCTGGCCATCGGCATGATCGCGCTGCTCTCGGGCGTGGCCACCAGCGGCTCGGTGGATTCCACCGAGGTCTTCACGACGGTGGGCAAGCTGGTGCTGTTCATGACCGTCTCGCTGGTGGTGGGCATCGTCGCAGTGCCGCGCCTGCTGAGCTTCATCGCCCGCTTCAAGAGCAACGAGATGCTGCTGGTGGCCGTGCTGGGCGTGCTGTTCGGCTTCTGCCTCCTGGTGATGAAGCTGCAATACAGCGTCGCATTGGGGGCCTTCCTGGTCGGCGCCATCATGGCCGAATCGCGCCAGCTGCATCGCATCGAGCGCCTGGTGGAGCCGATCCGCGACATGTTTTCGGCCATCTTCTTCGTGGCCATCGGGCTGCTGTTCGATCCCAACGTGCTGGTCAAGTACTGGATGCCCATCACCATCATCACGCTGGCCGTGGTCTTCGGCAAACTCATCAGCTGCGGCCTGGGCACCTTCGTGGCCGGGCAGGGCGGCCGCACGCCCATGCGCGTGGGCATGGGCCTGGCGCAGATCGGCGAGTTCTCCTTCATCATCGCCGCGCTCGGCCAGAGCCTGAAGGTCACCAGCGATTTCCTCTATCCCATCGTGGTGGCGGTCTCGGCGGTGACGGCACTGCTCACCCCTTACCTCATCAAGGCCGCCGATCCGCTCTCGGCCAAGGCCGTCACGCTGGTGCCGGCGCGCGTCTCGGGTTTGCTGGGCATGTATTCGCGCTGGCTGGAAAGCCTGCAGCCGACCGGCGACCGCGCCGAACTCACGCGCATCATCCGCCGCATCCTCATGCAGGTGATGGTGAACCTGGCGCTGGTGATTGCGGTATTCCTGGCGGGCGCTTTCTTTGTGGACGGTTTGTCGCGCCAGCTCTCGGCTTGGACGCCTGATCCGGATGTGCAGAAGGCCATCATCTGGGGCTGCGCTTTGGTGATTTCCTTGCCCTTCCTGATCGCCACTTACCGCAAGCTGCAGGCGCTGTCGATGCTGCTGGCGGAGGTCAGCGTCAAGCCGGAGTTCGCGGGAGCGTATACTTCCGGGGTGCGCAAGGTGGTCTCGGAGGTCTTGCCCATCATGTCCATCGTGGGCATCATGCTGCTGATCTTCGTGCTCAGCGCCAGCATCCTGCCCCCGTTGAACCTGCTGGCCTTCGTGCTGGCCGCCGCTGCCGGGTTGCTGTGGTTGCTGTGGAGCAAGCTGGTCAAGCTGCATTCACGCCTGCAGATCGCGCTCTTCGAAACCCTGGACGAACAGCCGGACGACGTGCATTGAGCATTGCTGATCCTGCAAGATGAGAATTTTTTGCGTTGCCAAAAAGGGAACGCCCCCGTTTTTATTTACGTTGAACTGAACCATCATGACTCAAGACGAACTCAAGCAAGCCGTGGCCAAGGCCGCCATCGACTACGTGGTCGACGGCGAAATCATCGGCGTGGGCACCGGCTCCACGGCCAATTTCTTCATCGATGAACTGGGCAAGATCAAGCACCGCATCAAGGGCGCCGTGGCGTCCTCCGAAGCCACTGCCGAGCGCCTGCGCTCGCATGGGATCACCGTGTTTGATCTCAACGAGGTCGAGACCATGCCGGTCTATATCGACGGCGCCGATGAAATCAATGGCAGCGGCGCCATGATCAAGGGCGGCGGCGCTGCACTCACGCGCGAGAAGATCGTGGCGTCCGTGGCGCAGAAGTTCGTTTGTATTGCCGATGGCTCCAAGCTGGTTGATGTGCTGGGTACTTTCCCGTTGCCGGTGGAGGTGATCCCCATGTCGCACGCCGTGGTGGCCCGCAAGCTGGCCGCACTGGGCGGCGAGCCGCGCCTGCGCCTGAACAAGAATGGCGACGGCAAGCCGCTGGTCACCGACAACGGCTGCTACATCATCGATGTGCTGGGCTTGGCCATTACCGATCCGGCCGACATCGAAGACAAGATCAACAACATCGTCGGCGTGGTCACCAACGGCCTCTTCGCGCGCCAGGGCGCCAACGTATGCCTGCTGGGTACCGCCGAAGGGGTCAAGAAACTGGAGTTCTGAAGACTTCGGTTTTCTGAGCCCCAGACAAAAATGCCCGTGTCGCAGGACATGGGCATTTTTTTCATCTCGATGATTTCAGGCGGATGCGTCAGGGCTGGCTGGCCTTGGCCTCATCCCGTGCAATCACCACGGTCATGCGTGCCGGATCGATGTACTTGCGCACGGCCGCATTCAGTTGTGCCAGCGTGAGATCGGCCAGTTTGAGATCCAGCTGCTGCTGCCACAGGAAGCTGCGGTCCAGGTTCATCAGTGCGCTCCAGCTGGTAGCGATGCCGCCATCACCGGCGCGCTGCTGGTTGCGCTGTTGCAGGATGCCGGACTTGGCGCGCAACAGTTCCTCTTCGGTAAAGCCATCCTTGATGAGCCGGGCAATTTCTTCGCGCACGGCCGCGTCGACCTTGTCCAAGTTCTGCGGGGCAGCGATGGCGCGCACGCTGAAGTAACCCGCATCGCTGATGGCGCCGACCTGCAAGCCGCTGTTGATGCCATAGGACAAACCATCCTTCTGGCGGATGCGGTCAGCCAGGCGCGACTTCAGGCTGGAGCCGCCGAGCAGGTAATTGGCCACGGCCAGGGCCGGATAGTCCGGATCGTCATCACGCAGGCGGATGTTCTGGCGGGCCAGGTAGACACCGTTTTCCTTGTCCGGCGTATCGATGACGATGCGCTTGGGCGCAATGTCGGCCCAGGTCTGCAGGACGCGCGCGTAGGGCGCCCCACTGGCCCAGCCGCCGAAGGCCGCATCGATCGCCTTGCGCGCAGCCTGCGCATCGAAGTCACCGACCACGGCGACCTCGCCATGCGAGGCACCGTAGAAGCGGCGATGGAAGGCCTGCACCTGTTCCAGCGTCACGGCCTGCACGGCGGCGATGCGCTGCTCCAGCGTCTGGGCGGCGCGCCAGTCGCCGTCCGGGTAATGGTTGAAATGCAGTTGCAGCGCTTCGCCGGCACGGGAGTCCGGCTCCTTGCGCGTGGCTTCCAGCGCGGCCACGGTCTCATTTTTCAACTGCGCAAATTCAGCGGGATCCATGCGCGGATGGCGCAGCACTTCGCCCACCAGCGCAAACGCCGGGACCAGATTCTCGCGCGTGGTCTGGAAACGATAGACGTTGCCGTTGATCTTCAGGCGCGTGAATTCGTCGGCGAGCTGGCGGCGATCCAGATCGCGCGTACCCCGCATGAGCATGGCCGCCGTCAGCGAGGCCACGGCACGCTGGCCGAACAGGCTCTCGGCATCGCCAAACTCCAGGTTCATGCTGACCGACACCGTCTGCCCGCGCGATTGCTTGGGCAGCAGTGCCAGCTTCAGTGCGGTGTGGGGCGGCTGGCCTGGCGCCACGCGGGTGGTGCGCTGTTCGATGTTGCCCGGTGCCGGATCGAACGCTTCGCCCGAGGCGATGGCTGCACGCGGCTGGTATTGCGCCAGCAGCGATTCCAGGCTCGGTGCCGGCGGGACCTCGGCGCGCTGCGGATGATCTTCCGGCAAATAAAGGCCGACGGTACGGTTGTCGCGGCGGAAGTAGCGGCCAGCAGCCGCAGCGATGTCAGCACTGGTCAGGCGCTGTTCCAGGTCGCGTTCGATGAAGACCAGGCGCCAGTCGCCGCGTGCAATCGCATTGGACATCGCTACCGCCATCTGCTGCGGATTGTTCTGCAGCGTCTCGAAGTTGTTGGCGCTCTCGCGGCGCAGGCGCGCGATTTCTTCGGCGGTCGGCGGGGCGGTGCTGAAGGACTCGACGGCGCTGATCATGGCCTGCTTGACCGGCTCGATGTCGGCGCCTGCCTTGACCTGCGCCACGATCATCTGCAGCCCCGGCGCGTAGCCGCTCAGCGGCATCGCATAGACCTGCGTGGCCAGCCCTTTTTCCACCAGCAGCTTGTGCAGGCGGCCATTGGGCGTGTCGGTCAGGATGTCGCTGGCAAACGAGAGGGCGGTGGCATCCGGATGCAGCGCCGAGGGCATCTTGTAACCCAGCGCCACCAGTTGCAGGTCACCCCGGCGGCGGATCGCGAACTGGCGTTCGCCGTCCTGGGTCGGCTCCACGGTCCAGAATTCAGGCAGCTTGCGCTTGGGCTTGGGGATGCGGCCGAAGCTCTGGTTGACCCATTGCAGCACCTGCGCCGGATCGAACTTGCCGGCGATGAGCAGCACCGCGTTGTCGGGCTGGTAGTAGGTGCGGTAGAAGGCCTGCAGGTTTTCGATGCGCACGTTCTCGATGTCGCTGCGCGCGCCGATGGTGTTGCGGCCATAGCTGTGCCAGTCGTAGGCCACGCTCTGCATGCGCTTCAACATCACGCGCGGGGGCGAGGTTTCGCCGGATTCAAACTCGTTGCGCACCACCGTCATCTCGCTGTCGAGATCCTTGCGTGCGATACGGGAATTGACCATACGGTCGGCTTCCATGCTGATCGCCCATTGCAGGTTGTCCTTGCCGGCCTCGAAGGTTTCGTAATAGTTGGTGCGGTCCAGCCAGGTGGTGCCGTTGAAGTTCATGCCGCGCTTGCTGAATTCCTGCGGGATCGCCGGGTTGCGCGGCGAGCCCTTGAACATCAGGTGTTCCAGCAGGTGCGCCATGCCGGTCTCGCCGTAGTTTTCGTGGCGTGAGCCGACCAGGTAGGTGATGTTGACCGTGACCGTGGGCTTGGAATCGTCCGGCAGCAGGAGCAGCTTGAAGCCATTGGCAAAGCGGTATTCGCTGATCCCCTCGGCGCTGGGGCCTTGCGTGACGCCGGGCGGCAGCGTCGGTGCAGTGCTGGCCGCCGGACTGGCGGTGGCCGCCCGGGCCCAGGGGGAAACAAAGGTAAAGCCGAGACTGACGGCAAGCACGGCAAGGCGCAGATGACGCAGGGACAAGATGAGCTCCAGCGGGAAGTCGGTAGGGAATCAGGGATCCGGAGTCGGCATTGTAGACGAGCCAGCCGCCGTGATGCGTCAGCCAAAACAAACGCCGCCGTGGCGAACCAGGGCGGCGTTGCGGCGATGCTTGGACGATCCGGCCAGCTTACTCGCTCGGCGGCACGTAACCGGCGGCGGCATCGGCGCCTTCGCCGAAGAAGTGCTTTTCCATTTGCGCGGCCAGATACTTGCGGGCGCGGGCGTCGGCCAGCATCAGGCGGTTTTCGTTGACCAGCATGGTCTGGTGCTTGAGCCAGGCGGCCCAGGCTTCCTTGGAGACACTTTCATAAATGCGCTTGCCCAGCTCGCCCGGATAGGGCGGGAAGTCCAGGCCTTCGGCTTCCTTGTTCAGTTTGATGCAGTGGACCATGCGTGCCATGTCGATTCCTTGGTTCGTTAAGTTGAAATGCCTGGGACGGGCGGGCCAGCGATGGGGGTCAGCGGTTGAGCCTGCTCACGTCCTGACGGAAAAATGATTAATACAAATTCTTGATCAGTACCTGCGACTTGCGCTGCCAGTTGTAGATCTGCTGGCGATCCTGCGGCAGGTCGTTGACACCGGCCAGCACGAAGCCGCGCTTCAGGAACCAGTGCGAGGTGCGGGTGGTGAGCACGAAGAGCTTGGTCAGCCCGGCCTCGCGCGCGCGGGTTTCGATGTGCTTCAGGATACGGTCGCCGTCGCCCTGGCCCTGTACTTCCGGATTGACGGTGAGGCAGGCCATCTCGCCCATGCGTTCCTTGGGGAAGGGATACAGGGCAGCACAGCCGAAGATGACGTTGTCGTGTTCGATCACGGAGAAGTAGTCGATTTCCCGTTCGATCAGTTCGCGGCCGCGCTTGACCAGGGTGCCATCGGCTTCCAGCGGTTCGATCAGCTTGAGGATGCCGCCCACGTCCTCGATGGTGGCCTGGCGCAGGCTTTCCAGGTTCTCGTAGGTGACCATGGTGCCCACGCCGTCGTGGGTGAACAGTTCCAGCAGGGCCGACCCATCAGTGGAGAAGGGCACGATGTGGGCGCGCGAGACGCCCGCATTGCAGGCCTTGACCACGCTGGCCAGGTAGAAGGCCGCATCCGCGGGCAGGAAGCCGGCCGACAGCACGGCCTCGGCCTGGTGCGAGGACAGCTCGCGGATTTCAGCGCCGCCGGCATCCTTCATCAGCGGGGTCTCCGACAGGAAGATCAGCTTTTCGGCGCGCAGCGCGATGGCGGCGGATACGGCCACGTCTTCCATGGTCAGGTTGAAGGCTTCGCCGGTGGGCGAGAAACCCAGCGGCGAGAGCAGCACGATGCCGCCCGCGTTCATGATGGGCTGGATGACGTCGGCAGCGATCTTGCGGACCACGCCGGTCAGTTGCAGGTCCACGCCATCGATGACGCCCATCGGACGGGCCGTGACGAAGTTGCCGGAGATCACGCGGATGGCCGAATGCGCCATGGGCGTATTGGGCAGGCCCTGGCTGAAGGCGGCCTCGATATCCAGGCGCAGTTCGCCGGCGGCTTCCTTGGCGCATTCCAGCGCGGCGCTGTCGGTCACGCGCAGGCCGTTCTGGAAGCGCGCCTCGACATTGCGCAGGGCCAGCTGCTCGGCCACCTGCGGGCGCGAGCCATGCACCACCACCACGCGGATGCCCAGCGCATGCAGCAGCGAGAGATCCTGGGCCAGCACCTGCAAGCCGCCGGCCGTGACCAGCTCGCCCGGGAAGGCGACCACGAAGGTCTTGCCGCGGAAGGCGTGGACATAGGGCGCGACGGAACGCAGCCAGTTGACGAATTCGGTCTGTTTTTCCATGACGCGCATTATAACCAGCGTCGCGGCGGGCCGTAGGCTTGCGGGCCGCATCGGGGCAGATTTCTTGCACGGATGTTGCAAAGCGGAGCCAACCGGCCCGCTGCCGGCTGAAAAACCTGCACCATCGGCCGTCCAGCCGCACGCAGCCTGACCGGGCGGGCGGTGGCAGGTATAATGTCGGCCTCATGTCCGTTACCAAAGCACCCAATACTCCCCCCGGCGGCCAAGCGCAGCAGAACCCGCAACAAGATCGTCCGCGCGGCCCGCGCGAGCAGCGAGGCCCGCGTCGCGCCGCCGCTGCCGAGCCTGCTGCACACGCCGCGCCGCCCGTGCGCAATCCGCTGCCGCCGGTCACTTTCCCCGAAGAGCTGCCGGTCTCCGGCCGTCGCCACGAGATCGCCGAGGCCCTGCGGGCGCACCAGGTCATCATCGTCAGCGGCGAGACCGGTTCCGGCAAGACCACCCAGCTGCCCAAGATCTGTCTGGAGCTGGGCCGTGGCGAAAAGGGCCTGATCGGCCACACCCAGCCGCGCCGTATCGCCGCCTCTTCCACCGCCAAGCGCATCGCCCAGGAACTCAATTCCCCGCCGGGCGAGCTGGTCGGCTACAAGGTCCGCTTCAACGACACCCTCTCCAAGGGCGCGTGGATCAAGCTGATGACCGACGGCATCCTGCTGGCCGAGACGCAGACCGATCCGCTCTTGCGCCAGTACGACACCATCATCATCGACGAGGCGCATGAACGCAGCCTCAACATCGATTTCCTGCTGGGCTACCTGAAGCAGCTGCTGCCCAAGCGCCCCGACCTGAAGATCATCATCACCTCGGCCACCATCGATGCCGACCGCTTCGCCCGCCATTTCGGCCGCGAGGTCAAGGGCGAGATCGTGCCGGCGCCGGTAATCGAGGTCTCGGGCCGCCTCTATCCGGTGGAGATCCGCTATCGTCCCATCGACAATGCCGATCGCAGCGGCGTCTCGACCGAAGTGGCGCAGGCCCGTGCGCGCGCCGAGGGCCGCGCCAGCCAGGCCCAGAAGGACCGCGAACAGCGCGACCTGATGGATGCCGTGGTCGATGCCGTGGACGAACTGGCGCGCATCGGGTCCGGTGACGTGCTGGTGTTCCTGCCGGGCGAGCGCGAGATTCGCGATGCCGCCGAGGCGCTGCGCAAGCATCATCCGCCGCATGTGGAGATCCTGCCGCTGTTTGCGCGCCTCTCCGCCCAAGAGCAGGAGCGCGTCTTCAAGACCAGCAATGCCCGCCGCATCGTGCTGGCGACCAATGTGGCCGAAACTTCACTGACCGTGCCGGGAATCCGCTATGTGGTCGATGCCGGTCTCGCTCGTGTGAAGCGTTACAGCTATCGCAACAAGGTCGAACAATTGCAGATCGAGCCGGTAGCGCAATCGGCCGCCAACCAGCGTGCCGGCCGATGCGGCCGGGTGGCGGCGGGCGTGTGCATCCGCCTGTATGACGAGCAGGATTTCCTGCAGCGCCCCAAGTTCACCGATCCCGAGATCCTGCGCTCGTCGCTGGCCTCGGTCATCTTGCGCATGAAGTCGCTGCATCTGACGGATGTGGAGAGCTTCCCCTTCATCGAACCGCCGCTGGGCCGCGCCATTGCCGACGGCTACCAGCTCCTGCAGGAACTGGGCGCGGTGGAAGAGCAGGGCGGCGTCAATCGCCTGACGGCACTGGGCAAGCAGCTGGCCCGCCTGCCGCTGGATCCGCGCGTGGGCCGAATGATCCTGGCCGGCCGAGACAATGCCTGCCTGACCGAATTGCTCATCATCGCCGCAGCGGTATCCGTGCAGGACCCGCGCGACCGGCCCATGGATGCGCAGAATGCGGCCGACAACGCCCACAAGAAATTCGCCGACGAGAAGTCGGAATTTGCCAGCTATCTCAAGATCTGGAAGTGGTTCGAAGAGGCCATCGCGCACAAGAAATCGAATCGCCAGTTGCAGGAACATTGCCGCGAGAATTTCCTTTCGCAATTGCGCCTGCGTGAATGGCGCGATGTCCATTCGCAGTTGCTGACCATCGTCAAGGAACAGGGCTGGCGCCTCAACGAGGCCCCGGCCACCTACGATCAACTGCACCTGGCCTTGCTGACCGGCTTGCTGGGCAACGTCGGTTTCAAGAGCGAGGACGATGCGCAATACCTGGGCGCGCGCGGCATCAAGTTCAACATCTGGCCTGGTGCGCACCTGACCAAGAAGCCCGGCCGCTGGGTGATGGCGGCCGAGCTGGTCGATACTGCGCGCCTGTACGCGCGCTGCGTGGCCAACATCCAGCCCGAGTGGCTGGAAAAACTCGGCGGCCATCTGCTCAAGAAGTCCTGGGGCGAACCGCGCTGGGAAAAGCGTGCCGCCCAGGTCACTGCCTCCGAGCGGGCCACGCTCTATGGCCTGGTGGTGTACAGCCAGCGCCGCATCAACTACGGCAAGATCAACCCGGCTGAAGCGCGCGAGATCTTCATTCGCGATGCGCTGGTCGGTGGCGACTTCGAGACGCGCGCGCCGTTTTTCGCGCACAACCAGAAGCTGGTGCGCGAGATCGAGAACCTGGAACACAAATCGCGCCGCCTCGATGTGCTGGTGGACGATGAACTGATCATCGGTTTCTACGACAAGCTGATCCCGCACGATATCTGCAATGGTGTCGATTTCGAGAAGTGGCACAAGGAAGCCACCGCCGCCGATCCCAAGCTGCTGTACCTGAACCGTGACGACCTGATGCGCCACGAAGCAGCAGGCGTGACCACCGAGCTTTTCCCCAAGACCATGAACGTGGCGGGCATCGCCATGGCCTTGAGCTATCACTTCGAACCCGGTGCGGCCCGCGATGGCGTGACCCTGACCGTGCCGCTGTATGCGCTCAACCAGGTCTCCTCGGACCGCTGTGACTGGCTGGTGCCGGGCATGTTGAAGGAGAAGGTGCACCTGCTGCTGAAGTCCCTGCCGCAGAAGCTGCGCCGCCATTGCGTACCGCTGCCCGATTACGCTGCGCGATTCTGCGAGCGCATGGAAGAGCGCAAGACCTTCGGCCGGGGCAACCTGATCGACGCCATCATTGCCGACATCCGCGAGCAGATCACGATCCTGGTCAAGCCCAGCGACTTCAAGCAGGAGACGCTGTCGGCGCACCATGCGATGAACTTCAAGATCGTCGATGAGCATGGACGGCAGCTGGAGATGGGGCGCAACCTTGCCGCCTTGCAGGCCGAATTCGGCGGACAGGCACGCCAGCAGTTCCAGAAGCTGGCCGAGCAGGTGGCCATTGCCCCGCGCGAGGATGAGGACAGCGCCGCACCCGCGCCCGCTGCCGCACCCGGCAAGCCCGTTCCGAGCGCAGCCCCGGCGGCCCCCGCTTCGGTGGGCGAGTACAGCAATCTCACCAGTTGGAGTTTCGGTGAATTGCCGGAGCTGCTGGAGATCACGCGCGGCAGTGGCAAGCAGGCGCAGACACTGATCGGATTCCCGGCGCTGGTGGATCGCAAGACGCATTGCGATCTGGAAGTTTTCGATGATCCGGCCGAGGCGGCGCGTTTCCATTACGCTGGCCTGCGTCGGCTCTTTGCCTTGCAGATGAAGGAGCAGCTGAAGTATCTGGAGAAGAACATTCCGGGCCTGCAGCAGATGGGCATGCAATTCATGGCACTGGGTTCGCAGGAAGAGTTGCGTGAACAGATCCTCAATGCAGGCCTGGAACGCGCCTTCCTGCAGGACCCGCTGCCGCGCAACGCGGATGAATTCAATCGCCGCCGTGATGAAGGCAAGGCGCGGCTGGGTTTGCTGGTCAACGAGATCGCGCGCCTGTGCGGACAGGTGCTGGCCGAGTATCACGCGCTGCCCAAGAAGCTGCAGGGTATCAAGGCCCATGCGGCTGCTGCGGCTGACATGCAGGCGCAGTTGGCACAACTGGTGGGCAAGCGTTTTGTTGCGGAAACGGATTACGGCAACCTGAGCCACTATCCGCGCTACCTCAAGGCCATCAATGTGCGGCTGGACAAGCTGCGTGCTGATCCAGCCCGCGATACGCGGCTGCTGGCGGAGTGGAATTCGGTTGCCTTGCCCTATCAGCGCGCCCTGAAGGACCGCGCCGGCCGGGTCGATCCCAAGATGACCGAGTTCCGCTGGATGCTGGAGGAACTGCGCGTGTCGCTCTATGCGCAGGAACTGAAGACGCCGATGCCGGTGTCGGTGAAGCGTTTGCAGAAGGTGTGGGAGAGCATGCAGCGGTGATGGGCTGGCCGTGGGCTGGAAGCGTTCTGCAGAGCGCTTCCAGTCTGCATTTCAGCCGATTTCGTCCATTTTCGCGTAAAATGCGGGATTCTTTGAATACGTTGAATACCATGGCCATCAAGTCAGACAAGTGGATCCGCCGCATGGCGGAGCAGGAAGGAATGATCGAACCCTACGAGCCCGGGCAGGTGCGCCTGGCCGCTGACGGGAGCAAGATCGTTTCCTACGGCACCTCGTCCTATGGCTACGATATCCGCTGCGCCAACGAATTCAAGATCTTCACCAACATCAATTCCACCATCGTCGATCCCAAGAACTTCGATGAGAAATCCTTCGTGGATTTCAAGGGCGATGTCTGCATCATCCCTCCCAATTCCTTCGCCCTGGCCCGCACCGTGGAATACTTCCGCATCCCGCGCAGCGTGCTGACCATCTGCCTGGGCAAGTCGACCTATGCGCGCTGCGGCATCATCGTCAACGTCACTCCCTTCGAGCCGGAATGGGAAGGCTATGTGACCCTGGAGTTCTCCAACACCACGCCGCTGCCCGCCAAGATCTACGCCGGTGAAGGCTGCGCCCAGGTGCTGTTCTTCGAGAGCGATGAAGTCTGCGAGACCTCCTACAAGGATCGCGGCGGCAAGTACCAGGGCCAGCATGGCGTGACCTTGCCCAAGACCTGAAAACGATATAAACCATATCGGCAGTACAAAAAATGGCTTCCGGAAGGAAGCCATTTTTGTATCGAACAATGGATAGCCATATCCCGGCGATATGCCTGCCGACATCAGCGTCGCTTGCGTCCCGCACTCAGTTTCAACGCCTCTTCGCGCATCAAGCGCGCTGCCCCGCTGATGCTGCCGGTCCGGTAAGCCAGGTGCAGCGGCGCTTTCAGCTCGGGCGCGCCGGTCAGCTTGAGATAGACCACCCCCTCCGCATTGACCCGCGTCATCGACGCCGGGATGATGGCCACCCCCACACCCGCCGCTACCAGCGAAAGCGTGGAGAGATTCTTGCGCGCTTCCTGGATCACCTGCGGGGAGAAACCTGCGGCATGGCAGGCCGCGATGATGGTGTCGTACAGGCCGGGGCCATTGGGCCGGCGCGTCATGATGAAGGATTCCTCGGCCAGCGCGTGCAGGGCGATGCTCTTGCGCTTGCCTTGCTCGGCCAGTGGATGGTCGATCGGCAACGCGGCCACCATGTCTTCCACCAGCATGGTCTCGATGGTCAGGCCGCCGGAATCCCCCACGGGAGAACGCACGAAGGCCAGGTCCAGCCGCTTGGCGCGCAGCGCTTCGATCAGCTCGTTGGTGTTGCTCTCTTCCACCGTCATCGCCACATCCGGCGCATCGGTACGGAAGGCGCGGATCACCGAATGCACGAAGGGATGCAACGAAGCCGATTCGGTAAAGCCCACGCCTATGCGTCCCATCTTGCCCCGGGCGATGCGGCGCACGCTGGCCACCGTCGTATCGAGTTGTGCCAGCAGGGCGCGGGCATCGTTGAACAGGGCGGTGCCGCTGTCGGTCAGTTCCATGCCGCGCGGCAGGCGGTTGAACAGCGTCACGCCCAGTTCGCGCTCCAGCAGGCGGATCTGTTGCGACAGCGGCGGCTGCTGGATGCCGATGCGCTCGGCCGCCTTGGTCAGGTGGCCCTCTTCAGCCACGGCGATGAAGTAGCGCAAGAGGCGCAGGTCGATGGAAGGTGACATATCGATAGAATATGGATAGGGTGTATGACATATATTAGACAAAAACCCCCCTCAAGCGTAGCCTTTCATGCATGCGGCAATCTCGCCGCGCTTGCACGAGATGATGATGAGTACTCCTGACCTCCCGGCCGTTGAACGGCCTATCCCCACTACCAGGGAATTGTTCCTGGGCTTTCTCGGCCTGGGCATGACCGCCTTTGGCGGCGCGCTGCCGCTGGCGCACCGCATGATCGTCGAGCGCCGAAAATGGCTGACCGATCCCGAATTCGTCGAGCTGCTGGGGCTGTGCCAGTTCCTGCCCGGGGGCAACATCATCAACCTGTCGGTGGCGCTGGGCATGAAGTTCCGGGGCTGGAAGGGGGCCGTGGCAGGCATCACCGGTTTGATCGCCGTGCCCTCCATGGTAGTGATCCTGCTGGGGATGATCTACCAGCATTTCCAGCATGATCCCAACGTCAAGCATCTGTTTGCCGGGTTGGCGGCGGCGGCGGCGGGCCTGCTGATTCAAATGGCCGTGAAGATCGCGCTGCCGCTGCGCAAGAATTTTGTGCTGGCAGCCGTGGCGGTGATCTGCTTCATCGCCATCGCCTTCCTGCGCATCCCCTTGCTGTGGGTGATGCTGGTGATGACGCCCATCAGCGTGGTCCTCACCGCGCGTTACGGTGATCGCTTTGCCGCCAAGCCGCAGGCTGCGCCGGCACAGCGTGAGGGCAAGAAGGAGGGCGCGCAATGAGCCAGACCCTGATCGCATTGGCCATCATCTTCACGCAGTTGTCGGTGCTGGCCTTCGGTGGCGGCAATACCATCCTGCCGGAAATGCAGCGCCAGGTAGTGGAAGTGCATCACTGGATGAGCGCCGAGGATTTCAGTGCGCTGTTTGCCCTGGGGCAGGCGGCGCCCGGTCCCAACCTGATGGTGGTCACGCTGGTGGGCTGGCATGTGGCCGGCTTCTGGGGGATGCTGGTGACCAGCCTGGCCAAGTTCGGGCCGTCCTCCCTCATCACCATCATCATGTTGCACGTCTGGGAGAGGTTCAAGGACAAGCCCTGGCGGCGTCACGTACAGGCAGGCCTGCTGCCCGTCACGGGCGGACTGGTCGCGGCGTCGGCGCTGCTGATCACGCAGGCATCCATCACGCACGGCTTCCTGGCGGCGATCACGGCGGCCACTGCCATCATCGCGCTCAAGACCAAGATTCATCCGCTGTGGTTGTTGTTCGGCGGCGCTCTGGCGGGATTCTTCTATCTCGGCACGTTCTGAGGGCGCATCTGCCGGAGCCAAAACAGCCGATGCCCTCGCAGGCATCGGCTGTTTTTTTTACGGGCAGCGCTGAGGCTTACTGCTTGACGCAATCCACGAAGTAATCGCGGCGGCCGTTGACTTCACGCTTGACCAGGCCATGCACGTCGGTTTCGAAGCCCGGGAATTTCTCGTTGAAATCACGCGCAAACTTCAGGTAGTCGACGATGGTCTTGTTGAAGATCTCGCCCGGGATCAGCAGGGGAATGCCCGGCGGATACGGGGTCAACAGGATCGAAGTGACGCGGCCTTCCAGTTCGTCCAGGGGGACGCGCTCGATCTCGCGGTGCGCCATCTTGGAGAAGGCGTCCGAAGGCTTCATGGCCGGTTGCATGTCCGAGAGGTACATCTCGGTGGTCAGGCGGGCCACGTCGTAGGCACGGTAGGTCTCGTGGATCTGCTGGCACAGGTCGCGCAGGCCCAGGCGCTCGTAGCGCGGGTTGCGCTGGGCGAACTCGGGCAGGATGCGCCAGATCGGCTGGTTCTTGTCGTAGTCGTCCTTGAACTGCTGCAGCGCCGTCACCAGGGTGTTCCAGCGGCCCTTGGTGATGCCGATGGTGAACATGATGAAGAACGAGTACAGGCCGCACTTCTCGACGATCACGCCGTGCTCGGCCAGGTACTTGGTCACGATGGAGGCCGGGATGCCGCTCTCGCCGAACTGGCCGTTCAGGGCCAGGCCGGGGGTGACGATGGTGGCCTTGATCGGGTCCAGCATGTTGAAGCCCGGTGCCAGGTTGCCGAAACCGTGCCAGTCGTCCTCGGCCTTGATGACCCAGTCCTCGCGCTCGCCGATGCCGTCGGCGGCGAAGCTGTTGGGGCCCCAGACCTGGAACCACCATTCATCGCCGAATTCCTGGTCGATCTTCTTCATGGCGCGGCGGAAGTCCAGCGCTTCCAGGATGCTCTCTTCCACCAGGGCCGTGCCGCCCGGTGCTTCCATCATGGCCGCCGCCACGTCGCAGGAGGCGATGATGGAGTATTGCGGCGAGGTCGAGGTGTGCATCAGGAAGGCTTCGTTGAAGGCGTCTTCATCGAGCTTCACGGTCTCGGACTCGCGCACCAGGATCTGCGAGGCCTGCGACAGGCCGGCCAGCAGCTTGTGGGTCGACTGGGTCGAGAAGATCAGCGACTTCTTGGCGCGCGGACGGTCCTTGCCGATGGCGTGCATGTCCTTGTAGAAGTCGTGGAAGGTCGCGTGCGGCAGCCAGGCTTCGTCGAAGTGCAGGGTTTCGATCTCGCCGTCGAGCATGTCCTTCAAGGTCTCGACGTTGTAGACCACGCCGTCGTAGGTCGATTGCGTGATGGTCAGGATGCGCGGCTTCTTGTTCTTGGCTTCGCGGGCGAAGGGGTTGGCCTCGATCTTGCGCTGGATGCTTTCCAGGGTGAACTCTTCCAGCGGGATCGGTCCGATGATGCCCAGGTGGTTACGCGTGGGCATCAGGAACACGGGGATCGCGCCGGTCATGATGATGGAGTGCAGGATGGACTTGTGGCAGTTGCGGTCCACCACGACGATGTCGCCGGGCGCCACGGTGGAGTGCCAGACCATCTTGTTGGAGGTCGAGGTACCGTTGGTGACGAAGTAGCAGTGGTCGGCATTGAAGATGCGCGCCGCGTTGCGTTCCGAGTTGGCGACCGGGCCGGTGTGGTCCAGCAGCTGGCCGAGTTCTTCCACGGCGTTGCAGACGTCGGCGCGCAGCATGCGTTCGCCGAAGAACTGGTGGAACATCTGGCCCACGGGCGACTTCAGGAAGGCCACGCCGCCGGAGTGGCCGGGGCAGTGCCAGGAATAGGAGCCATCCTGGGCGTAATCGACCAGGGCACGGAAGAACGGCGGCGCCAGGCCGTCCAGGTAGGACTTGGCTTCGCGGATGATGTGGCGGGCCACGAACTCCGGCGTATCTTCGAACATGTGAATGAAACCGTGCAGTTCGCGCAGCACATCGTTGGGAATGTGGCGCGAGGTGCGGGTTTCACCGTAGAGGTAGATGGGGATGTCGGCGTTCTTGTGACGAATTTCGCTCACGAAGGCTCGCAGGGCCTTCAGGGCATGGTCGGTCTCTTCGTCGGAACCCGCTCCCATTTCTTCATCGTCAATGGAGAGGATGAAGGCCGAGGCGCGCGACTGCTGCTGGGCGAACTGGGCCAGGTCGCCGTAGCTGGTCACGCCCAGCACTTCCATGCCTTCGGCTTCGATGGCGTCGGCCAGGGCGCGGATGCCCAGGCCCGAGGTGTTTTCGGAGCGGAAGTCTTCGTCGATGATGACGATGGGGAATCGGAATTTCATGGATTTCTCCAGGCTTTGCGCGCGTGGGGCCGGGTAGGCGGGCGCGCGCAGGGGGTGAAAAGAAAAGCGCCTGGGCTGGCAGTGCTTGCGCGCCGGAAAAATGAAAGCGGGATTGTCGCAGATATGCGCGCAACGTGCGCGCCAACTGCGCTAAAGAGGTGCGCAGTTTAAGCAAAAACGGGAAAAAACAACAGCCTCGCGCCAGCGCGGTTCAACGTCTTTCGTATGTCACAAAAGCGTAGTCCAATCCGGAAGTTTCGGACCGGTGGTTCTCGCGCGCGGTCTCCTGCCACACGGCCGTATCCAGTGCCGGGAAGAAGGCGTCGCAATCAAACGCCTGGTGGATGCGGGTGATGATGAGGCGGTCCACCAGCGGCAGGGCTTCTGCATAGATCTGCGCACCGCCGATGATGAAGGCCGGCGCACCCTGCGCCAGCGCGGCGGCGTCCTGCAGCGAAGCCGCCGTCTCCACGCCCGCGTGTTGCCACCCGGCATTGCGGGTGATGACGATGTTGCGCCGGTTGGGCAGCGGCCGGCCGATCGATTCGAAGGTCTTGCGGCCCATCAGGATGGCATGCCCCGACGTGGTGCGTTTGAAATGGGCCAGGTCTTCCGGCAAATGCCAGGGCAGGGTGTTGCGGATGCCGATGCCGTTGTTGAGTTCGGTGGCGACGACGATGGTGAGGGAGCCGGAAGCTGTGGTCATGCGAGGATCTGGATTCGGACGGAAGGCCTGCAGCCCGGCGCGCAGCCGGATGCAAGGGCGACAGAAGCATAATGTTACAGCAGCCATGCTGCGGCACGGAACTTTATGCACCGCCATCTGCCCTTATACCTGAACCGGCTGGCCGCTTGCGCGCGCCGGGGCCGGGTTTGCAGGCGAATGAAGTTTCATTCAGGAAATATTGCCTCTTGGGGCGATTCCTACTGCAAGCATGCCATCTTCATATGAACTAGCGAACAATCCCCGCCACATTTGGGTAAACTAGCGCCTGCTTTCCGGTGCGGCGCTGCTTCCACTGCCTGCCGGGGCAATCAACCAGAAAATTGCATGTCAGACAAAACAATAATGCTGCTTCACACCACCTCCTGGCCGCGCGAGGGACTCGTTTCCCGGCGTAGTGCCGCACGATCGACCTGGTGGCGCCGCCTTGCCGCTCCGGCGACCCTGGCGGGTCTGCTGGCGCTGGCCCTGCCGCAAGCTGCCCTGGCCTTCGATTTCAACACGGTGGCCGCCCGCGCCAAGGCGCTGGCCGGCAAATCGTACAAGAAGCCCGACGATGACCTGCCCAAGTCGCTCAAGGACCTGAGCTACGAGCAGGCCAGCCAGATTTACTTCCGCGATGACAAGTCCTACTGGCGAGCCCAGAAGCTGCCCTTCGAACTGTCCTTCATCCATCTGGGTGCCAGCTACACCGAGCCGGTCAAGATCAATGAAGTGGTCGGCGACTCGGTGCGCGAGATCCACTTCAATCCGGCACTCTTCGATTACAGCGCCAACCGCAGCGTCGATCCGCGCACCCTGCGCAATATCGGCTTTGCGGGTTTCCGCATTCGGTTCCCGCTCAATTCGGCCAAGGTCAAGGATGACGTGCTGACCTTCCACGGCGCAAGCTACTTCCGCGCCATGGGCAAGGGGCAGAGCTATGGCCTCTCCGCGCGCGGGCTGGCCATCGATACCGCGCTCTATTCGGGCGAGGAATTCCCGCGCTTCACCGAATTCTGGCTGGAGCGTCCTTCGGGCGATGCCAAGGAACTGGTGATCTATGCGCTGCTGGATTCGCCGCGCGCCACCGGGGCCTATCGCTTCGTCCTCAAGCCCGGCGTGGATACCGCCATGGACGTCAAGGCCCAGCTTTACCTGCGCAGCAATGTCACCAAGCTGGGCATTGCCCCGCTGACCAGCATGTTCCTCTTCGGCGAGAACCAGCCGGGTCCGGCCGACGACTTCCGTCCGGAAGTGCATGACTCGGATGGCCTGTCGATGCAATCGGGTACCGGCGAATGGCTGTGGCGTCCGCTGGTGAACCCCAAGCGCCTGCTGGTGACGTCGTTCTCCTTCGACAATCCGCAGGGCTTTGGCCTGATGCAGCGCGACCGCAACTTCTCGCACTACGAAGACCTGGACTACAACTACCAGTCGCGCCCCAGTGCTTGGGTCGAGCCCAAGGGCAAGTGGGGTTCGGGCCGCGTGGAGCTGGTACAGATCCCTACGCCCGACGAGACCAACGACAACATCGTGGCCTACTGGATTCCCAATACGCTGCCCAAGCCGGGCCAGCCCTTGAATGTGGAATACCGCCTGTCCTGGCAGAAGGACAACGAGAAGCGTCCGCCGCTGGCCTTCGTCACCCAGACCCTGTTCGGCCACGGCTATCGTCCCAAGCAGGAGGGCAAGCCGGATGAGGTGCAACAGCTGGCGATCGATTTCGATGGCGGCAACCTCAAGAAGCTGCCCGCCAATGCGCGTGTGGAAGGCGTGGTCGAGGCCGATGCCAATGGCAAGCTGGCCAGCGTCACCACTCGCAAGAATGAAATAACCGGCGGCTGGCGCGTGGAAGTCAAGCTGCGTCGCCTGGAAGAAAACAAGCCCGTCGAGCTGCGCGGTTTCCTGCGCAACGGTAACGGCGGCACAACCTTGTCTGAAACGTGGAGCTACATATTACCCCCCAACTAAGGCAGACTGCGGCAGCCTCGCAGACGCTGGAGGAATACCTCGCGCGTCTGCCGCTGTCGCCTGAGCAACGCCAGGACCTGGCCGCGCGCGCGGGTGCTATCGGCTCCGACGATCCGGTCGTTGACCTGCACCGTGTGCTGGCCGAGGCCTCCGGGCGCGATGCCAGCCTGGTGCCGGCCGCAGCGCAAGCGTCGGTCGATGCCCGCCTGCGTCTCATGTATCCCGCCGCGCAGCCGGCACCCGTGCCTGCTGCGCAAGCGGCACAAGCGGTGCAGGGTGCGCCCGTTCCCCCCATCGGTGAAGAGCGCGGCCAGCCGCGCATTCCGGTGGGCCCGCCGATGCATCGCAAATCGATGGTCCCGCGCCCGTGGGGCGAACTCAATCCGTTCTCGCGCTGGGTGGAAGAAGAAAACCGCCGCCTGGAACGTCGTCCCAGCCGCTGGCGCCGCGCCCGCAAGGGCCGCGCCAAGGTGGCTGAAGCCGCTCCGCCGGTGGACGATGAACCGCGCTACATCGAAGATCACCTGGACCAGTCCGAGGCCCCCGATCCCAAGGGCCACTGGCAGCATACGGGCAACATCCGCCGTGTCACGCTGCTGGTGCTGATGGCGCTGCAGACCTCGATGGCCACCTATTTCATGAGCGACGTGCTGCCGTATCACGGCACCAAGCCGCTGGAGATGGTGGTGCTGTTCCTGTTCGGGTTGCTGTTCCTGTGGGTCTCGGCCGGTTTCTGGACGGCCATGACCGGTTTCCTGCTCCTCATGCGCGGTGACGACAAGTACCTCATCTCGCACGAGAAGGCAGGCAATACCGAGATCGCCCCGGAGGCCCGCACGGCCATCGTCATGCCGATCTGCAATGAAGACGTGGCACGCGTCTATGCCGGCCTGCGCGCGACTTACGAGTCGCTGGAGCGCACCGGTCAGATCGAGCATTTCGACTTCTTCATCTTGAGCGACAGCGGCGAAGCCGACATCTGCGCCGCCGAAGTTGCCGCATGGGACCGCCTGTGCCGCGAGACCGGCGGCTTCGGACGCATTTTCTATCGGCACCGCCGTCGCCGCGTCAAGCGCAAGAGCGGCAACCTGGACGACTTCTGCCGCCGCTGGGGCGCCGACTACCGCTACATGGTGGTGCTGGACGCCGACAGCGTCATGACCGGTGAATGCCTCACCAAGCTGACCCGCCTGATGGAAGCGCATCCGGGCGCCGGCATCATCCAGACCGCGCCGCGCGCAGCCGGCCGCGATACGCTGTATGCGCGCATCCAGCAGTTCTCGACCCGCGTGTATGGCCCGTTGTTTACCGCTGGCCTGCATTACTGGCAATTGGGCGAGTCGCACTTTTGGGGGCACAACGCCATCATCCGCCTGCAGCCCTTCATGAAGTATTGCGCGCTGGCGCCGTTGCCGGGCAAGGGCAACCTGTCCGGTCCGATCATGTCGCACGACTTCGTGGAAGCGTCGCTGATGCGCCGTGCCGGCTGGTCGGTGTGGATCGCTTATGACCTGGACGGCAGCTACGAGGAAATGCCGCCCAACCTGCTCGATGAATTGAGCCGTGACCGCCGCTGGTGCCAGGGCAACCTGATGAACTTCCGCCTGTTCCTGGCGCGCGGCATGCACGCGGTGCATCGCGCCGTGTTCGTCACGGGTGTGATGGCTTACGTGTCGGCGCCGCTGTGGGGGCTGTTCCTGATCCTTTCCACGGTGCTGCTGGCGGCCCATACGCTGATCGATCCGCAGTATTTCACGGCACCGCGCCAGCTCTTCCCGATCTGGCCGGAATGGCATCCGGAGAAGGCGCTGGCGCTGGTCTCGGCCACCGCCACCATCCTGTTCCTGCCCAAGATCCTGGCTGTGCTGCTGTTTGCGGTGAAGGGCGCGCGCGGCTTCGGCGGTGCGCTGGCACTGTTCGTGAGCATGGTGATCGAGTTGCTGTTCTCGATGGCGCTGGCTCCGGTGCGCATGCTGTTCCATACCCGCTTCGTGCTGGGCGCCTTCCTCGGCTGGAACGCCGGCTGGAAGTCGCCGCCGCGTGCCGACAATGAAACCGGCTGGGGTGAGGCGGTGCGCCGCCACGGCTGGCATTCGGTGCTGGGCGTAGCCTGGGGCGCGCTGGTGTACTGGCTCAATCCGTCCTTCATCTATTGGCTCATTCCCATTGCCGGTTCGCTGGCCGTGTCGGTGCCGGTGTCGGTGTTGTCGTCACGCGTGACGTATGGCCGTGGCTTCCGCCGTGCGGGGCTGTTCAAGATCCCCGAAGAGACCACGCCACCGTTTGAACTGCGCGAAACCGTGCGCCATCACGAAGAGACACCGCCACTGCCGGGCTTCGTTGAGGCCGTGGTCGATCCGTCCGTCAATGCGTTGATCTGCGCTACCGCGCATGCACACCCGCACGTGCCCCAACTGACGCAGCATCTGCGCGAGAAGCTGGTGCGCACCGCGCTCAAGGACGGACCGGATGCGCTGAACGACAAGCAGAAGAACAGCATCCTGGAAGAGCCGGGCCTGCTGTCGCAACTGCACCAGGCGGTCTGGAGCGGTGCTGCCGAGGTCCATCCGGACTGGCATGCCGCCCGCCAGCTGCCGGCGCCCGCCATCGCCATCGCATCATCGGCAGTGGCCGCCTGAGGGGGCGGGCCACGACCGGAACAGGGGACGGCCGAAGACATTCGGCCGTCATCTTTTGCAGGGATCATCACGCATTGTTGACCCTGAATGAACGCTTGCCGCCAGTGACATGACCGAGCCGCACGACCATCTTCCGCACGCTGTCCCGACCACCCATGCGCCTGCCCGGCAGAAAGCCTGGTGGAGCGTCGTCGCGCTGGTGCTGCTGCTGGGCGGCGGCTATGCGCTCTATGCGCGGCAGTCGCCGCCTCCGGCCCCGCCCAAGCCGATTCCGGTGAAGCTGGAGACGGTCGCCGTCGAACGTGCCGACCTGGAGCAGGTGGTCAATGCCACCGGCAATGTGGTGGCCCAGGATTATGTGGATGTCGGCTCCAAGGTGGCCGGGCAGATCTCGGATGTGGAAGTGGTGATCGGCGAGGCGGTCAAGGCCGGACGCCTGCTGGCCACCGTGGCCCCGGCCGTGCAGAACAGCCGCATCGAGAGCAACCGCGCCACGCTGGCGCGCCTGAAGGCCGAGCTGGCCGGGCAGAATGCCCAGCTGGACTTTGCGCAACTGCAGTTCCAGCGCCAGACCCAGTTGAAGGCCGAGAACGCCACCCGCGAAGAATCCTACGAATCCAGCCGCATGAACATGTATGCGGCGGCCTCCCGCGTGGACGCCACCAACGCCCAGATCCAGCAGACCGAAGCGGCCATCCGTGAAGATGAGGCCGTGCAGAAGCAGACCCGTATCGAAGCGCCCAGCGGGGGCACCATCGTCACCCTCAATGCGCGTCCCGGCCAGATGGTCAGTGCCAACCAGGAAGTGCTGATGCGCATCGCCGACCTGTCTCGCATGACGGTGCAGGTGCCGGTGTCGGAAGAGGACGTGACGCGCCTGCAAAAGGGCATGACCGCGTATTTCACCACCCCCGGTTATCCCGGCAAGCGCTGGAGCGGCAAGCTGCGCCAGATCATGCTGCTGCCCACTGACGACTCCGGCCGCCAGGGCAAGAAGGCGTATTACACCGTGCTCTTCGATGTGGCCAATCCCAGCCGCGAACTGATGAGCGGCATGAGTGCCGACGTGTATTTCGTGCTGGCGCGGGCGGAAAACGTGCCGACCATTCCGCGCTCGCTGGTGACCAAGCCCGGCATGGATGGCACCCAGACCGTCAAGGTGGTGGCAGCCGATGGCACCCTGGAGAGCCGCAAGATCAAGATCGGCATTCGCGATGGCGAACGTGCCCAGGTGCTGTCCGGTCTCAAGGAAGGCGAGCAGGTGCTGCTGCCGGCCAATCCGCCGGCGCCTGCTGCCGGCACCAGGTAGTCGCGCCCCGTTTTTCATTCGTTTCCGTCCGTCGACGTTCAAGGCCATGACACTGCGTAGTTCACTGCTGCTCAATTCTTCTCCATCGCTACGCGCGGCGCGTGTGGCGATGGCAGTCGCGCTGGCCTTGGCCGTGGGCGGCTGCGTGACCCGCGAAGCGCAGCCTGATCCCATCCTTGAAATGCAGGTGCCTGACAAGTGGAATGGCGGTGCCTCGGCTGACGTGGCCCATGCCGAGCAGCTCTGGCCCGATACGGACTGGTGGAAGCAGTTCGGCAGCAGCGAATTGTCGAGCCTGGTGCAGGAAGGCCAGAACAACAATTACGAGATCGCCGCCGCCTTCTCGCGCATCAAGCAGGCCGAGGCGCAGGCCCGCATTGCCGGTGCGCCCCTGTTGCCCAATGTGGGCCTGAACGCCGGCGCCAACCGCGAGATGCCCATCTCCGGCGGCACGCCCACCAACAGCGCCAATGCCAGCCTGCAGGTGAGCTACGAAATCGATTTCTGGGGCAAGAACCGCGCGGGCGTGGAAGCCGCCGAAGCGACCCTGCGCGCCAATCGCTACGACCGTGAGACCGTGGCCCTGACGGTCACCAGCGGCATCGTCTCCACCTACCTGCAGGTACTGTCGCTGCGCGACCGGCTGGAGATTGCGCGCCAGAACGTCAACAATGCCGAACGCGTGCTGCGCCTGGTGGAAGCGCAGAGTCGTGCCGGTTCGGCCTCGCCGCTGGACCTGGCGCGCCAGCGTTCTGCCTTGGCCAACCAGCGCCAGCTGATCCCCGACCTGCAGCAGCAGGAGCAGGATGCGCAGACCGCGCTGGCCATCCTGCTGGGCCGTCCGCCGCAGAATTTCAAGGTCGAGGAAAAGGGCCTGGCCAGGATCCAGATGCCGCGCATTTCGGCGGGCCTGCCGTCGGAACTGTTGACGCGTCGGCCCGACATTCGCCGCGCCGAAGCCAATCTGGCGGCGGCCAATGCCAATGTGGCCGTGGCGCGGGCTTCGCTTTTCCCCAGCATCTCGCTGACCGGTTCCACCGGTGCGCAGAGCAATGCCTTGCTGTCGCTCTTCAATGGTCCGAATCTGTTTGCCAATCTCGGCACCAGCCTGATCGCACCGATCTTCGACGGCGGCAACCTGCGCAACCAGCAGGCGCTGGCCGAGGCGCAGAAGGAAGAACTGGTGCAGGTGTATCGCCAGCGCGTCATTACCTCGCTGTCGGAAGTGGAAAAGGCACTGGGGGCCATCCGCAGTCTGGAAGAGCGCTATCGCCTGAAGGTCAATGAAGTGGACCAGGCGCGCTTCGCCTTCGAACTGGCCGAAATCCGTTATCGCGCCGGGGCGGAGGACCTGCTGGTGGTGCTCGATACCCAGCGCACCTTGTCGGAGGCGCAGAACCAGCTGGGCCAGATCAAGCTGCAGCGCCTGCAGGCGACCGTCTCGCTCTACAAGGCCCTGGGCGGCGGCTGGCAGGACAAGCAGGTGCCGGGCGATACCGGCACCAGTACCGACACGGTCTCCTGAGCGCAGGCTGCAGGCTCAGGCCTGCGCCCGCCACTCCTGCACCAGCAGGTGCACCAGTTCCCCCACCGTATAACCATCCCGGATGAGCGCTGCGCCCTGGCCGGCCCAGTGGGCGCCGAACTCGTGCACCTCCCTGGCGGTGGCCATGGCATGCAACTGCTTGCCGGCGTCGTAGGCGGCGGGGTACGCAGGAATGGGGGCTGCAGCCGGTGTGTCGATTTCTTCCATGAAGCGGTTGACGATGCCCCGTGCGCGGCGGCCGGAGATGGCAGCGGTCACGCGCGTGTGTTGGGCACGTGAACTCTTGAGCAGATTCCTGTAGGCCGCGTTGGCGCCCGATTCGCGCGTGAGCAGGAAGGCCGTGCCCAATTGCACCGCCTGCGCGCCCAGCCGCAGGGCCGCCGCAATGCCGGCACCATCCATGATGCCGCCGGCGGCGATCACCGGTAGCCGGCACTGCGTGGCCAGCAGGCGCACCAGGGCGAAGGTGCCGATCTCTTCATCCTTGTGTTCATCGAAGATGCCGCGATGGCCGCCGGCTTCAATGCCCTGCGCCACGATGGCATCCAGCCCGGCTGCTTCGATCTGGCGGGCTTCGTCCAGGTTGGTGGCGGTGGCCATCAGGAAGACCCCGGCGTTTTTCAGTGACCGGATCACGGCCGCATCCGGCAATCCGAAGTGGAAGCTCACCACAGCCGGGGGCTGTTCCAGCAGCAGTTGCTGCATGTCGCTATCGACGATGAAGCTCTGGTAAATCTCTTTGAGGGGCAGGCTGATGCTGCCGCCGAACTCATCCAGATGGCCTTGCAGGTGCTTGATCCAGGCCGCATCGCGGGCGGCATCCAGCGCGGCCGGCTGATGGCAGAAGACGTTGACGTTGAAGGGTTTGTCGGTCAGTGCATGCAATTGCGCCAGGGCTTCGCGCGCCTGCGCCACCGTAGAGGCGCCCAGCGCCAGCGAGCCCAGCGCGCCCGCATTGGACGCCGCAGCGGCCATGGTCACGGTGGAAGTGCCCGCCATGGGGGCCTGGATGATGGGATGGGCCAGGCCCAGTCGTTGCAGCAGCGCGTTGGACATGCGAACTCCGGAAGCGCAGGCCGGCGCGCCACGGCACCGGCTTGCCGAGGTGGATCAGACCGCCATGGGCGCGGTCAGCGGGGCGTGGTGCTGGTAGTTGACCAGCGAGAAGTCGCTTGGCTCGACCAGTTCCAGCCATTGCGGGGCGTACTCCCCGGTGTTGGCGAATTCCGGGACGCGCTCGGCGATGGCCAGTTGCGGCAGCGGATAGGGCTCGCGCGTCAACTGCTCCTTGACCATGTCGATATGGTTTTCGTAGATGTGTGCATCGCCCACGAAATAGCTGAACCAGCGTGGCTTGTAGCCGGTCAGGCGTGCCACCAGGTGCAGCAGCGCCGCGCCTTCGGCCAGGTTGAAGGGCGTACCCAAGCCGATGTCGTTGCTGCGCACGTACAGGCAAAGCGATATCTCGCCGGTACTCTGGTTGGGCAGGAACTGGTACAGCAGATGGCAGGCGGGCAGGGCGATTTCGTCCAGCACCGCGCAGTTCCAGCCGTGGAAGAGGATGCGGCGGCTGCCGGGATTCTTGACGATGGTGTCCAGGCACTCGCGCAACTGGTCCACGGCCTTGTAGAGCAGGACTTTTTCCACGCCCTTGTCCTGCAGCGAGGAGACGATGGCAAAGCCCTTGGCCCGGGCCGCGTCGATCTGCGCGGTGAGGGCGGCATCGATCAGCTTGTAGGCCGGCCATTCTCGCCACTGCACGCCATACACCGGGCCCAGGTCATCGGTGCCGGTGCGGAAAGGATTGGCCAGCCAGTCGGCATTTTCGTTGGCGTTCTGGTCCCAGACCTTGCAGCCCAGCGCGCGGAAATCGGCCGCGCTGCGGGTAGCGCGCAGGAAGCCGCACAGTTCGCCCACCACCGACTTGAAGGCCAGGCGCTTGGTGGTCACCGCCGGAAAACCCTTCTGCAGGTCGAAGCGCATCATGGCGCCGGGAATGCTCAGGGTGCGGATGCCGGTGCGGTTGTCTTGCCAGGAGCCATTGGAGAGCACGTCCTGGATGAGGTCTTGGTATTGTTTCATTGCAATGTTCGGGAGGCTGGCCGGGAGGCCGAAGGATGGGGGATTGTAGCCTATCGACGGCCTGAACATCGGTTGTCGCAACAGCTTGTCATCGCAGCAATATGAAGAAAAACACCGGAGGTGGTCACCCGCTCCGGTGTCATCGACGGGGTAGCGCCTGCCTCAGAAACCGACGTTCTGTCCGCCCTTGAGCTGCAGCATCGCGCGCGCTTCGTCAGGGGTGGCCACCTGCAAGGAAAGCGCCTCGATCACGGTGCGGATGCGGCGCACCTGGTCGGCATTGCTCTTGGCCAGTTGGCCGGGGCCATCCCAGAGTGAATCTTCCAGCCCGACGCGGGTATGCCCGCCCATGGCGGCGGCCATGGTGGCAATCGGGATCTGGCCGCGCCCGGCACCCAGCACCGACCAGAAGTAGGCATCGCCGAAGAGGCGGTCGGCGGTGCGCTTCATGTGCATGACATCTTCGACATCGTTGCCGATGCCCCCGCGCAGGCCGAATACGGACTGGATCAGGAAGGGCGGCTTGATCAGGCCGCGGTCGATGAAGTGCGCGGCCGTGTAGAGATGGCCGATGTCATAGCACTCGATCTCGAAGCGGGTCTGGTTGGCGCTGCAGGATTCAAGGATGTAGGCGATGTCCTTGAAGGTATTGCGGAAGATGCGGTCGTCGGAGCCTGCCAGGTAGGGCTGTTCCCAGTCGTATTTGAACTCCTTGAAACGGTTCAGCATTTCATACAGGCCGAAGTTCATCGAGCCCATGTTCAGCGACGCCACTTCGGGCTTCAACTGCAAGGCCGGTTGCAGGCGTTCTTCCACCCCCATGGTCGGCGCGCCGCCCGTGGTGAGGTTGATGACCACGTTGGAGGCAGCCTTGATCTGCGGCAGGAATTTGCGGAACTCGGCAGGGTCCTGCGTCGGTTTGCCGTTCTGCGGATCGCGCGCATGCAGGTGCACGATGGCCGCGCCGGCGTCGGCTGCGGCCAGGGCTTCATCGCGGATCTGCTCGGGCGTGACGGGCAGGTAGGGCGACATCGAGGGGGTATGGATGGCACCGGTGACGGCGCAGGTGATGATGACTTTGCGAGGCTGGGCCATGGGGCTAGCTCCTGGAGAGGATGAAGGAAAAGAAAGCAGGTGGTTGCGTTGGCTCAGGCCAGCGTTTCCACGTTGCCGCACACCGACAGGCTCTGGCCGCTGATGGCCGCACCGGCGGGCGAGCAGAGGAAGAGGATCTGGTTGGCGATATCCTGGGCGCTGACCATGCGCCGCAGCGAGACCTTGGAAAGCAGCCGTGCGCGCATTTCTTCATGTTCGATGCCATAGGCCGCCGCCTTGGCCGCCACGATACGCTCCTGGCGCGGCCCTTCGACGATGCCGGGCAAGACGGCATTGACGCGGATGTTGGACGGCCCCAGTTCGATGGCCCAGGTTTCGGTCAGCCCGATGACACCGTACTTCGACGCCGAATAGGGCGTGCGCAGTGCAAAGCCCAGCCGGCCAGCCACCGAGGAGATGTTGATGATGGCGCCGCCGCCATTGGACTTGAGCAGCGGCACCGCACGCCGGGTGCAGAGGAAGGGGCCGGTCAGGTTGATGGCGATGGTCTGGTCCCATTCGGCCGGGGCGATGTCTTCTACCGGAAGGGTCGGGCCGGCGATGCCGGCGTTGTTGACCAGCACATCCAGCCGGCCATCCCAGCGCGAAGCCAGGTCGGAAAACATGGCGTCGACCTCCTCCGGCCTGGCCACGTCAGTGCGGCTGAAACTCACCGCCGCACCTGCCAGGCGGGCACGGGCATCGGCCAGGAAAGCCTCATTGATGTCGCAGACATGCACTTGCGCGCCTGCTTTGATGAACGTTTCGGTAATTGCGAGGCCGATGCCCTGGGCACCGGCGGTGACGATCACTTTCTGGTCCTGCAGATTCAGTTCCATGGGTTTGTCTCCTGAGGGGGATCATCCGTCCCGGGTGCCAGCGCGGGCTGGTCTTGTCGTGGTGGGGCGGTTGGGTGCGGACGACTGTAGTAGAGCCGGGCCGCAGCGTCAACGACAGCATCCTGACCTGGTGCCCACGGGCAAATCCGCTGATCCCGCCGCCGCAGCCCGTGGCAAAAGGGCTGGCGCGCAGCGGCGTGCAGTGCGGGGCTTGGCGAGGATGAACAGATTGCGCCGCAGGGAAAAACTTTCATCAATGGCAGGGGATGGCGAGGGGGGAGGGCGCCGCTGTGGCACTGCATCAATTTTCGCGGGGGGACGGCGCGCTGTTGGTACAATGCCCACTTTTCGCCACCTTCCCTCTTTCACACAGGCTTATGGATATCCTTCTGTTCCTGGTCGATTTCATCGTCCACATCGACCGTCACTTGGCCGAACTGGCCGTTTCCTATGGACCCTGGCTGTTCCTGATCCTGTTCCTGATCATCTTCTGCGAAACCGGCCTGGTGGTCACGCCCATCCTGCCGGGCGATTCGCTGCTGTTCGTCACCGGCGCACTGGCCGCTACCGGCGCCTACGATATCCACCTGATGCTGTTGACCCTGATCGTGGCTGCCATCCTGGGCGACAGCACCAACTACCAGATCGGCAAGATGCTGGGCATCAAGGTGTTCGACAAGCCAAACTCGCGCATCTTCAAGAAGGAGTACCTGGAGAAGACCCATGCCTTCTTCGAAAAGCACGGCGGCAAGGCCATCATCATTGCCCGCTTCGCCCCCATCGTGCGCACCTTCGCGCCCTTCGTGGCGGGCGTGGGTGCGATGACCTATTCGCGCTTCTTCCTTTACAACGTCATCGGCGGCATCGCCTGGGTGGCCAGCTTCGGCTATGCCGGCTATTTCTTCGGCAACCTGCCCATCGTCAAGAAAAACCTGAGCCTGCTCATCGTGGCCATCGTGGTCCTGTCCATCCTCCCGGGCATCATCGAGTACTTCCGCCACAAGCGTCGTCCGGGCTGATTGCTCCACCGACGCCGAGGCAATAAAAAATGCCGGTCAGCGCAGAGCTGACCGGCATTTTTCTTTCGCGATCCGGGTGGGAGCGGCTCAGTCCTGCTTGCTGCCGTATTGCACATCCGGACGCAACGGCGTCTTGCTGGACGCGGCCCGCACATATTGCGGCGGCCATGCCACGTCTTCGCGCAACTGCTGTGCGGCATGCAGCGGCCAGTAGGGATCGCGCAGCAGTTCGCGCGCCAGCAGCACCAGGTCGGCCTGGCCAGTGCGCAGCACGTGTTCGGCCTGGATCGCTTCGGTAATCATGCCGACCGTGCCGGTGGCGATGCCGGTCTCGTTTTTCACACGCGCGGCAAAGCCGGTCTGGTAACCGGGGCCGACAGGGATGGCCGCCGAGGGCAGGTTACCGCCCGTGGAGACATCGACCAGATCGACACCCATGTCACGCAGGCGGGCCGAGAGGGCGACCGTATCATCGGCGTTCCAGCCGCCTTCGGTCCAGTCGGTGGCCGACAGGCGCACCAGCAGGGGCAGCTCGGCCGGCCAGACGGCGCGGGTGGCTTGCACCGTTTCCAGCAGGAAGCGAATGCGATTCTCAAAACTGCCGCCGTACTGGTCTGTGCGCCGGTTGCTCAGCGGCGAGAGGAACTGGTGGCCCAGGTAGCCGTGTGCACCGTGCAGTTCGATCACCTTGAAGCCGGCCGCCAGTGCGCGTTGTGCGGCATCGGCAAAGGCTTGGACCAGCGCGGTGATCTCGGCCACTGTCAAGGCGTGCGGTTCGGTATAGGTGGTGTCGAAGGGCAGGGCCGATGGCGCCTGCGGCAGCCAGCCCCCCTCGGCCACCGGGACGCTGCCGGCCGGGCCATCCCAGGGGCGCAGGGCGCTGGCCTTGCGGCCGGCATGCGCCAGCTGCACGCCAGGCACCGCACCCTGCTGTTCGATGAAACGGGTGATGCGGCGCAGGGGCGCGATGTGCTCATCCTTCCAGATACCGAGGTCGGCGCTGGTGATGCGGCCTTCCGGGACGACTGCCGTGGCCTCCATGATGACCAGGCCGGCCCCGCCCACGGCGCGGCTGCCCAGGTGCACCAGGTGCCAATCGTTGACGAAGCCGTCCTCGGCCGAGTACTGGCACATCGGTGAGACGGCGATGCGGTTGGGCAAGGTGACTCCGCGCAGGGTCAGGGGCGAAAACAATTGACTGCTCATGCAAGAACTCCTGTCATGTCGTGGCATCCGGGAGATGCCGAGATGCGCAGTCTAGGGGATTTCCGGAAAATGCGTCGGCGGTCCCCGCTGTGTTCCCTCATTGCGTCTCGAACTGCAGGGCCGCCAGGCTGGCGTAGAGCCCATCGCGCGCCACCAGTTCGGCATGGGTGCCGGTCTCGACGATGCGCCCGTGTTCCAGCACGATGATGCGGTCGGCCCGCTGCACGGTGGCCAGCCGGTGCGCGATGACCAGCGTGGTGCGGCCGACCATGGCGGCTTCCAGGGCGCTTTGCACCAGCCGTTCGGATTCGGCATCCAGCGCGCTGGTGGCTTCATCCAGCAACAGCAGCGGCGGGTTCTTCAGCAATGCGCGGGCAATGGCGATGCGCTGGCGCTGGCCGCCGGAGAGACGCACGCCGCGTTCACCGAGGAAGCACTGGTAGCCGTCCGGCAGGCGTTCGATGAATTCATGGGCTGCGGCCATCTGGGCGGCGGCGATCACTTCGGCGTCGCTGGCACCGGGGCGGCCAAAGCGGATGTTTTCCATGGCATTGGCCGAGAAGATCACGGTGTCCTGCGGCACGATGCCGATCGCATTGCGCAGGTCTTGCAGGGTCAGGTAGCGGATGTCCACGCCATCGAGCCGGATGCTGCCCTGCTGCGGGTCGTAGAAGCGCAGCAGCAGCTGGAACAGGGTGGTCTTGCCGGCTCCCGACGGACCGACCACGGCCACCGTTTCTCCTGCACGCACGTCCAGCGAAAAGCCCGACAGCGAAGCGGTCCCGGGGCGCGAGGGATAGTGGAAGTCCAGCGCCTCGATCTGCAGTGCGGCACCGTTGGCGGTGCGCGGCGGCAATTTTTCCGGCAGCAGCACCGACTGCACCGGAGACTGGGCCGCCAGCAGGTCGAGCAGGCGTTCAGTGGCACCGGCAGCACGCTGGGTATCGCCCATTACTTCCGAGAGTGCACCGAGCGAACCTGCGACCAGGGACGCGTAGAGGATGAACTGGCCCAGCTCGCCCCCGCTCATGCTGCCTTGCATGACCGCATGCGCGCCCAGCCACAGCACGAAGACGATGGCGCCGAACACCAGCAGGATCGCCACCACCGTCAGCAGCGAACGCGCGCGGATGCGGTCCATGGCGGTCTGGAAGGCGCACTCGACCGAGTCGCCGAAGCGGCGCGCCTCGATCTCTTCATGGGTGAAGGCTTGGACGGTCGGCATGGCGTTGAGGATTTCACCGGCCATGGCGGCGGCGTCGGCCACCCGGTCCTGCGAGGCGCGCGAGAGCTTGCGCACGCGGCGGCCGTAGAACACGATGGGCAGCACCACGGCGGCCAGCATGACGATGATGATGGAGGTCAGCTTGGCACTGGTAATGAAGAGCATGCTCATGCCGCCCAGGAACAGCAAGGCATTGCGCAGCGCCATCGAAATGCTGGTGCCCACCAGGGTCTGGATGAGCGTGGTGTCGGTGGTCAGGCGCGAGAGCACTTCGCCGGTCTTGGTGGTTTCGAAGAATTCGGGACTCTGCGTCACCACGTGGGCATAGACCGCGCTGCGCAGGTCGGCCGTGACGCGTTCACCCAGCCAGGACACCATGTAGAAGCGCGCCGCCGTGGCCACTCCGAGCACGCAGGCCACGCCGAACAGGGCCACGAAATACAGGTTGATATGAGTGGCGCTCTTGCTGCCGGCCGCCCCAAAGCCGAGGTCGATCATCTGCTTGAAGGCATAGGGTACCGCCAGCGTGGCGCCGGCCGCCACCAGCAGCGCCAGGCCGGCCAGCAGGAATTGCTTCTTGTAGGGGGCGAGAAAGGGGCTCAGTCCGCGCAGCGCCGCCAGGGCCGATTTGCGGGCGGTGGGCGAATCGGTGGCGAGCGTCACGTCTGCAGCAGGGGAGGCATTGCGGGGAGGAGTCGTGGATGACATGGACATGGATGAGCGGTTGAGACAGCCAGATGAAGCGCGCCGTGCATGTTGCCACACGGCCAGTCGCTCTGCAGCGCAGAGAAAATCTTGTTGCTGCGTTGAACCACCGGGCGGCTGCCTTAGTCGGAAGAGGCATAAGTATAGACAGTCCGCGCATTGAGCGCAGTTTGCGCATCCGGGCGATGTTGTTCGTCAGCCATTGCCTGCCTGCATCCCCCTGCTACATTATGCGGATTCGAGGGCATCAGCTCGACCGGAGCAGCGCAGCAGCAGGCATCAGCATCATCCCAACCCCATCACAGGCAAGGAGAATCGCTTGGCCCAACCCGCACTGATCCCCTCCCGCTGGGAGGACGCGCCAGACCAAGGCGCACCGCAGGCCGAACTGCTGGCCGGGCTCGCCGCCCCCGAGGCAGTCATCTCTCCCAAGTACTTCTACGATCCGCTGGGCAGCAAGCTCTTCGAGGCCATCTGCGCCTTGCCCGAGTATTACCCCACCCGCACCGAAGCGGCCATCCATGCCACCCACCAGCAGGCCATTGCTGCCTCGGTGGGCCAGGGCTGTACGCTCATCGACCTGGGTGCGGGCAACTGTGCCAAGGCGGCCTCGCTGTTCGCGGCCTTGCAGCCGCGCCAGTATGTGCCGGTGGATATCTCCGCCGATTTCCTGCATCAGTCGGTGGCGGGTTTGCAGGAGCGCTTCCCGCAACTGCCCATGCTGCCGCTGGCCATGGATTTCTCGACCACGCTGGAACTGCCCGCTTCCGTCGATGGGCAGCGCCGCTTGTTCTTCTATCCCGGCTCTTCCCTGGGCAATTTCGATCCCCGGCAGGCACTGGCATTCCTGCGCCGCGTGCGCGCCGCCTTGCCGCCCGGAAAGGGCGATGGCGGCATCCTGATCGGTCTGGACCTGGTCAAGGATGTGCGGGTGCTGGAGGCGGCCTATGACGACGCCATCGGCGTGACCGCATCCTTCAACCTGAACGTGCTCAACCACGTCAACGCCTTGACTGGCGCCGATTTCAACCCCCGCGACTGGCGCCATGTGTCCTTCTACAACGCCCGCCAGCAGCGCATCGAAATGTATCTGGAAGCGCGGCGCGACCTGATCGTGCGCTGGCCGGATGGGCGTCGCACCTTCCGCCAGGGCGAGCGCATCCATACCGAATACAGCCACAAATTCACCGAGCAGGACATTCTCGGCCTGCTGGAGCAAGCCGGGTTCGGCAACTGCCGCATGTGGTTCGACCAGCGGCGCTGGTTTGCGGTCTGCCATGCGCAGGCGCGCTGAGAGCCGCTGCCGTTGCTGGATGCGCGATCAATGATTCACCGATATTTGCAGGAGACCGGATGCCTTCCGTCATCACCCACGCCCCCGACGCCATGCAAGATGAAGAGCAGAACATCGGCCCCATGGCAGTGGTGGCAGCCGCCACGGCGGCCACCATCGATGCCGTCATCGATGCCGCCGTGCAGCAGGTCAACCACCGTCCGCGCGAGCGCCTGGGGGGCCGCTACCGGCGGCTGCGCCGGCAGTCGCTGCTCATTGCCGAACCGCTGTCGGCGGAGGATTGCTGCGTGCAGGCCATGCCCGACGCCAGCCCCATCAAATGGCACCTGGCGCATACCACCTGGTTCTTCGAGACCTTTTTGCTGGAACGTTTCCAGAGTGGTTTCACGCCCTTCCATCCGCAGTTCCGCATGCTCTTCAATTCGTATTACGAAGGGGTAGGGGAGAAATTCCCGCGCCCGCAGCGCGGCCTGCTCACGCGTCCTTCGCTGGAGGAGGTGCTGGCTTACCGCGAGCAGGTCGATGCGCGCATGCTGTTGCTCATCGATGCGCTGGAAGCGGATGCCCATGCAGACGCCGGGGAGGGCGGCAGCGAACACCCGCAACTGGCCGGCTTCCTGTCCCTGCTGGAATTGGGCATGCAACACGAGCAGCAGCACCAGGAGCTCATGCTCACCGACATCAAGGTGCTACTGTCGATGAACCCGTTGCAGCCAGCTTACCAGCCGCTGCCGATGAGCTTGCGGCTGGATGATCCGGCTGAGCTGGATTTGCAGTGGCATCGTATCGAAGCGGGCGTGGTCGAGATCGGCCACGCTGGCAACGGCTTCTGTTTCGACAACGAGACACCGCGCCATCGCCAGTTCGTCGAGGCTTACCAGTGTGCTTCGCGTCTGGTGAACAATGCCGAATACCTGGCCTTCGTCGAGGCTGGCGGCTATGAGGATGCCGGACTGTGGCTCTCCGAAGGCTGGGAGTGGAAGAAGCGGGAGGGCCTGTCGCATCCGCTGTACTGGCGCCGGGGCAGCGAAGGAAGGTGGCAGGAATTCACCGAGTACGGTGTGCAGCCGTTGCAGCCGCATCGCGCCGCCGTTCACCTCTCGTATTACGAGGCCGACGCGTACGCTCGCTGGGCTGGCGCGCGCCTGCTGACCGAAGCCGAATGGGAACATGCCGCGGCTCGCCTGCAGGGAGGCGGACGTGAATTCTTTGGCGTCGCCTGGCAATGGACCAGCAGCAGCTATGCCCCGTATCCGGGCTTCACGGCCGCCGCCGGTGCGGTAGGTGAATACAATGGCAAATTCATGGTCAACCAGTACGTGTTGCGGGGGTCCTCGTCGGCCACGCCGCTGAACCACGCACGGCTGACCTATCGGAACTTCTTCCCCGCCACTGCGCGCTGGCAGGTCAGCGGTATCCGCCTGGCCCGCCAGGGCTGATCGTCTTCGACCCTGCGGTCCTGCAGCCCGGGGCCGTCAGCGACCCTGGGCGGCAACGGCTCAGAAGGTCTCCCACTCTTCCGATTTGTCTTCCTTGGTGCTGGCCGGCAGCGCGCGCGGCGCCGGCGTGGCAGGCGCAGCACGCACTGCCTGCGGCTTGGCGGCAGCGGGTTTGCCAGGCAGGGCTGATGCTGGTGCCGGTGCAGCTGCGCGCAGGGGGGCAGTGCGCAGTGCCGGCGAGGGCGCTGCGCCCACATCATCGAGACGGAACACACTCACCAGTTCCAGCAGGCGCTGTGCCTGATCCTGCAGCGCCTGTGCGGCGGCTGCGGCTTCTTCCACCAGGGCGGCGTTCTGCTGGGTGGTGTTGTCCATCTGCATGATGGCCTGGTTGACCTGTTCGATGCCATCGCTTTGCTCGCGCGTGGCAGCCGAGATCTCACCGACGATGTGGCTGACCTGCTCGATGCTCTGCACGACCTCATCCATGGTGCTGCCGGCCTGGGCGACCAGCTCGGTGCCGGCCGTGACCTGGCCGACGGAGTCATTGATGAGCTCCTTGATTTCCTTGGCGGCGGTCGCCGAGCGTTGCGCCAGGCCGCGCACTTCCGATGCCACCACGGCGAAGCCGCGTCCCTGTTCGCCGGCGCGGGCCGCTTCCACGGCGGCATTCAAGGCCAGGATGTTGGTCTGGAAGGCGATGCCATCGATGACCGAGATGATGTCCACGATCTTGCGCGAGGAGTCGTTGATGGCGCCCATGGTCTGCACCACCTGCTTGACGGCCTCGCCACCCTGGTTGGCCACCTGCGTGGCATTGCCGGCCAGCTCGCTGGACTTGCGGGTGTGATCGGCATTCTGCTTGACGCTGGAGGTCAGCTGTTCCAGCGAGGAGGCGGTTTCTTCCAGGGCGCTGGCCTGTTCTTCGGTGCGCGAGGACAAATCGAGGTTGCCGGTAGCGATCTGGGTTGAAGCGGTGACCATGGAGTCGGTGCCGCGCCGCACTTCCAGCACGATGGCCTTGAGCTTCTGGTTCATGGCGGCCAGGGCTTGCAGGAGGCGTCCGGTTTCATCGGTGGAATGGGCGTCAATGACGGCGGTCAGGTCCCCGGCGGCGACGGTCTCTGCCACTGCCACCGCGCGGCTCAGCGGGCGGGTGATGCTGCGCGAAATGGTCCATGCGATGAAGGCGGCGAAGAGTGCCGAGACGATGCCAGCCACCAGCATGATGTTGCGCGTGGTGGTGTAAGTGGCTTCGGCATCCTCAACTGACTGGTCCATCAGCTTCTGCTGCATGTTGGAGAGATCATCGAGCTGGCCGAAATACACCTTTTGCAGTGGCACCATCTTTTCCAGCATCAGCTTGATGGCCGTATCTCTATCCCCAGTAGTGGCGAGCCGTTCGATCTCCCTGCGCAGGGCCGCGTAGCTCTTGCGGGTTTCGGTGACCTTGTCGAATTTGGCACGGGCCTCCGGATTGGCAATCAGGCGCCCCAGTTCATCGTAGAGCTTGGTGTTCTCTGCAGAGAGCTCATCAATGAGCTTCTGCTCATTGGCAACCTGCGCCGGATCGGTCATCAGCAACCGGTTGCGCAGCGAGATGGCGACATCATCCACCTTGCCGGATATGCTGTTGATGATGTTGATTTTCTTGTAGCGGTCATTGACCACCAGATCCAGTGTCTTGTTGATGTCACCCAGGCGCGCCAGGCTCAGTGTGACGATGGCAGCGATCACCACGATCAAGGCCAAGAATCCGATGGCCAGACGTGTAGAAATGTTGAAGTTGTTGAAGCGCATGATTTTCCCCCCGAAAAATGTGGCTGCGGCTTGCTTGTATTGGGGCCGGGACGCGCGGCCTTGAACTGGTGTGACGACCAGAAAATCTATCATAAGCCAGTTACGTTCATTGAGGACGTTTGACTCAAGCAAATTCTGCAGAATTGTCCGGCGTCAAGAAAAGGCGCGGTGGGCGCGGATTTCCGCGCGTCAACGTGGTGGGCAAGCCACAATGGCAGGAGGACAAGATCAACGGCTGAGCTTGGTGCAAGCGCCAAGCCGTTAACGCAACAACGCCGCCCGGTAGGACGGCGTCGGGTTCAGGAACTGGCCGGGATCGCCGGCCGGATTCCGTTTCAGGCAGCCTTGGCCTGTGCGGAGCCACCCTGGTTGGCGCTCTCGCTGATGGCGATCTGGCGGTTCACGGCAGACAGCACGGCCTTGAAGGAGGCAGTCACGATGTTGGCATCGATGCCAACACCGAAACCGGTCGGCGCTTCGTTCAGGCGCAGCTCGATGTAGCTGGCGGCCTTGGCGTCGGCACCGGCGCCGATGGCGTGTTCATGGAAGTCCATCAGCTTGATGTCCAGGCCCAGTGCGTGCACGAAGGCATCGATGGGACCGTTGCCGCTGCCGCGCACGGTGACCGGCTGGCCATTGCGCACGATGTCGACTTCGATGTTGATGGACTCGGCCTTGGCGGTGTCTTCCGACATGCGGTGCGCGCGATAGACGTAGGGTTCGACGCGCTCCAGGTATTCACGCTGGAAGATGGCGTGGATGTCGGAGGCGGCGATTTCCTTGCCGGTGGCATCGGCCTCACGCTGGATGGCGCGCGAGAACTCGATCTGCAGGCGGCGCGGCAGGGCCAGGCCGTATTCCTGTTCCAGCAGGTAGGCCATGCCGCCCTTGCCGGACTGGCTGTTGACGCGGATGACGGCATCGTAGCTGCGGCCCAGGTCGGCCGGGTCGATCGGCAGGTAGGGCACTTCCCAGATGGCGTCGGGCTGCTGCTTGGCGAAGCCCTTCTTGATGGCATCCTGGTGCGAGCCGGAGAAGGCCGTGAAGACCAGGTCGCCGACATACGGGTGGCGCGGGTGAACGGGGATCTGGTTGCACTCTTCCACGACCTGGCGCACCACGTCGATGTCGGAGAAGTCCAGGCCCGGGTTCACGCCCTGGGTGTACAGGTTCAATGCCAGCGTGACCAGGTCGACGTTGCCGGTGCGCTCGCCGTTGCCGAACAGGCAGCCCTCGACGCGATCGGCGCCGGCCATCACGGCCAGTTCGGCCGAGGCCACGGCGGTGCCACGGTCATTGTGCGGGTGCACCGAGATGATGGCGCTGTCACGATGCTTCAGGTTGCGGCACATCCATTCGATCTGGTCAGCATAGACGTTGGGGGTGGCGCACTCCACGGTGGAGGGCAGGTTCAGGATGATCTTGCGCTGCGGGGTGGCACCCCAGGTTTCACAGACGGCATCGCAGATCTCCTTGGAGAAATCCAGTTCGGTGGTGCTGAAGGATTCCGGCGAGTATTCGAAGCGCCATTCGGTGCCCGGGCGCGCATCGGTCAGTTCCTTGACCAGGCGGGTGCCGGTGACGGCGATGTTCTTGATCTCCTCGCGCGACATGTTGAAGACGATCTTGCGGAAGGCCGGGGCCACCGAGTTGTACAGGTGGACGATGGCCTTCTTGGCGCCTTCCAGCGATTCGACGGTGCGGCGGATCAGTTCTTCGCGCGACTGGGTCAGCACGATGATGGTGACATCATCGGGAATGCGGTTCTCGACGATGAGCTTGCGCACGAAATCGAAATCGGTCTGCGAGGCGGAGGGGAAGCCGACTTCGATTTCCTTGAGGCCAGTCTTCAACAGCAGTTCGAAGAAGCGCAGCTTGCGCTCGGCGTTCATCGGTTCGATCAGGGCCTGGTTGCCATCGCGCAGGTCGGTGCTCATCCAGATCGGCGGCGTGTCGATGACCTTGCTGGGCCAGGTGCGGTCGGGCAGGTCGATGGCGGGGAAGGCACGGTATTTGGCGGCGGGGTTGCTTAACATCATGATGGACCTCTTGGTTTCCGGATGGCGTGGAATGCTTCAGTTCATTCAGTTCAATTACTGGAATGCTTCAGTGCGTCAGATGTGGCGGATCGGGTTGCCTGGCTGCCACGAGCGCGTGGCCAGGCAACCCTTCATAGAGCCAGAGGCGGCATCTCCCGCAGCGCGCGGCCAGCCTGCAAGGGCTGCGTGCGCTGGTTGCGGATTGTGCGGATCATCGAATGCATATGCTTCGCCTGGTGGGCGGCGACACCAGCTCCCATTATGGATAGCCCGTCACTGCCTGGTTGTACTGCCGGATGCTGCTGGATTTTTTGGAGTTGCCGGATCGCGTGGAGTCAGCGGAAACGGCAGGAACTACGGATTTTAGCGCGAGGCTAGTAGTAGCGACACCGATAGCAACGCTAGCAGGGCGCTGGCGCTGTTGTGGCGGATGGAAGTGATTGCTGCGGAAGTCATCCGTGCAATGTAGAAGATCGGGCTGGCGTCTGTCAAGGGCTATCTTTTTTACAAGCGTAAAAGAAGAGCGCATTCCAATAATTTCGTTGCTAGAATCGTCTTGTTAATAACCGGCCGGTCATTTATTTGTATTGCTGGCGCATCAATTCCTTGTGAGGATGGAACGCTGCCGGGCGAAAATGCTCCAAAACAAGCGCTGCAGTGGTCCTTTTTCAATATCAATAGCAGGCTCACTTGTCGTACCGGCACCAGCGCCTGCCACGAACAACAAACAAAGTAGGGCGACGCTTCTGCCACCCCGGGAGCGCATCGCCAGCAACCCTGATCATCCATGCAAAAACGCACCGACCTCATCGTTTGCGAAGAATGCGACGCCGTCTACCAGCGCATGACGCTGGGCGAGCGCGAGATTGCCCGCTGCCTGCGCTGCGGCGCCGAGCTGGAGCGCGATACCGGCCGCCGCCTGCAGCACCTGCTGCCGCTGACCATCGGGGCGCTGATCCTGTTCGTGATTGCCAATACCTTCCCCATCGTCACCATCGAGCTGCAGGGCTTGTCCAGCCAGACCACGTTGATCGGTGCGGTGGTGGCATTGACCCGCGATGGCATGTCCGAAGTGGCGCTGCTGGTGCTGGCCACGACCTTGCTGTTCCCGCTCATCCAGCTCGGTGTGCTGCTTTACCTGTTGCTGCCCGGAGCACGGGATGCCCGGCCACCCGGCTTCGTGCTGCTGGTGCGGCTGATGCAGGCGGCCCGCCCATGGGGCATGATCGAAGTCTTCATGCTGGGCGTGCTAGTAGCGCTCATCAAACTCTCCAACATGGCCGAGGTGATCCCCGGTCCGGCACTATGGTCCTTCGGCGGATTGACGGTGCTGCTGACGGTCGTGGTGTCCTTCAATCCGCGCTACCTGTGGCACCTGTGGGAACAGCAGCAAGCCGAGCAATACGGTGACAACGAGGCTGGTGCATGAGCCTCTTCAAGCGCCAGGCCGCCCCGCATGCGCCCGACATCACCCAGGAGCCGGATGAAGACCTGCAGGTGCAGGATGCCGCGTCCCTGGGCGTGATCGGCTGCCATCACTGCGGCACCGTATGGGAAGGCGCCCAGCCCCATCAACCCTGCGGCGTGTGCCACGCACCCCTGCACGTGCGCAGGATAGATAGCCTCACGCGTACCTGGGCGCTCCTCATTGCCGCCTGCATCATGTACATCCCGGCCAACATGATGCCGGTGATGGTCACCAGCACCTTGTTCGATGAGCAGCGCGACACCATCCTCTCCGGCGTCATCTATTTCTGGACCTCCGGCGAATGGGGCCTGGCGCTGGTGGTATTCGTGGCCAGCTTCCTGGTGCCGCTGTTCAAGCTGGTGGCGCTGGGCATCCTGGTGTTCTCGGCCCGCCGTCGCAGCCGCTGGCGCCGCCTGCAACGCGCCAAACTGTATCGCGTGGTCGAAGCCATCGGACGCTGGTCCATGCTGGACGTCTTCGTCGTCTCGGTACTGACCGGGCTGGTCAAGATCCACGGGTTTGCCAACATCCACGCCGGCATCGGCATCGCCGCCTTCGGTGCGGTGGTGGTGCTGACCATGCTGGCCTCGCTGGCCTTCGATCCGCGCCTGATCTGGGATGAGCGCGTAATCGATCCGTTATCGGACGCCCCGAGCAAGCCTCACCCAGGACCAGTTTCTCCCCATGACAACGCCAACAAGCCACAGGAAACCGCATGACTCCACCCGACCATTCCGATGACAAACCGGCGCTGTTGCAGCCGCGCCGCGCACGCCAGCGCAACTGGCTGCCCTCGCTGGTGTGGCTCATTCCCATCGTTGCCGCCATCGTCGGCCTGACCCTGGTGGCCAAGATCCTGGTCGAGCGTGGCCCGGTGGTGACCGTCAGCTTCCGCTCCGCTGAAGGACTGGAAGCCGGCAAGACCAAGGTGAAATACAAGGATGTCGAAATCGGCCAGGTGCAGAGCCTGAAGCTGGCGGCCGACCGTTCGCATGTGCTGGTCGGTATCCAGTTGAACCAGGATGCCTCCGGCTTCAATGCCGAAGACACGCGCTTCTGGGTGGTCCGTCCGCGCATTGCCGCCTCCGGTATTTCGGGATTGGGCACCTTGCTCTCCGGTGCCTACATCGGTGCCGATGCGGGTGCTTCGGAAGAGACCAAGAAGAACTTCGTCGGCCTGGAGCAGCCTCCCATCGTCACCCGCGATGCCTCGGGGCGCCAGTTCGTGCTGCATACCGATGACCTCGGTTCGCTCGATATCGGGTCTCCCATTTTCTATCGCCGCATCAAGGTCGGGCAGGTGGTCGCCTATGACCTCGACAGCGATGGCCGGGGCGTGACGCTGCGCATCTTCGTCAATGCACCCTACGACAAATTCGTCACCCAGGCCTCGCGCTTCTGGCATGCAAGCGGCTTCGACATGGAACTCAACGCCAGCGGCTTCAAGCTGCATACGCAGGCGCTGTCGACGGTGGTGCTGGGTGGTATTGCCTTCCGCGACCGCGATGAAGAGCGCGTGAGTCCGCCAGCCAAGGAGGGCAGCGAATATGCGCTGGTGGAAGACGAAAGTGCGGCCATGAAGGAACCGGACGGCGTACCGCAGACCGCATTGCTGTATTTCGACCAGTCGCTGCGCGGCCTGCAACCGGGCGCCACCGTGGACTTCCGCGGCGTGGTGCTGGGTGAGGTCAAGAGCATCGGGGTGGAATACGACAAGGCACGCGGCGAATTCCGCATGCCGGTGCTGATCCAGATCTATCCGGATCGGTTGGGCCGTCGCTTCCACGAAGAGACCGGCGAACAGCGCCGTTCCAACGCACAGTTGCTGCGCATGCTGGTCAAGCGCGGCATGCGTGCCCAGCTGCGCAACGGCAACCTGTTGACCGGCCAGCTGTACGTGGCGATCGATTTCTTCCCCAAGGCCAAGCCGGCACAGATTGATCCGGACAAGGTCCCGCTGGAACTGCCGACCATCCCGGGCAGCCTGGATGAATTGCAGCAGCAGCTCTCCGACATTGCCGGCAAGCTCTCCAAGGTGCCGTTCGACGAGATCGGCCGCGACCTGCAGACCACGCTCAAGACCTTGAACAAGACCTTGACCACGGCCGAGCAGACGGCAGCCCGCATCAACAACGACATCGCACCCGAGATGCAGGCCGCGATGAAGGATGCGCGCAAGACCTTGAATGCGGCCGAGCGTACGCTCTCGGATGACGCGCCGCTGCAGTCCGATATCCGCCAGACCATGCAGGAACTGAGCAAGGCTGCGGCCTCGATCCGTATCCTCACCGATTACCTGCAACAGCATCCGGAATCGCTGATCCGGGGCAAACAGGAGCCATGATGCACGACAAGACTTCGTTCTCCCTCAAGACCCTGGCGGCGGCCGCACTGGCCGCAGCATTGCTGGCCGCCTGCGGCAGTTCGCCGCCGACGCAGTTCTACACGCTGGCGGTACCGGCCGATGGTGCCGCCGCCTGCACGGCCAGCCAGGGACCGCAGACCTTCATCGAGGTGATGCCGGTGTCGGTGCCGGATCGCCTGGCGCGGCCGCAATTGGTGGTGCGCAGCGATGCCACCCGGGTGGAGGTCTTGGAGCAGGACCGCTGGTCCTCGCCCTTCAACAATGAGTTGCGCGATGCGCTGGCCGCTGGCGTGGCCGCAAGGCTGGGAGCCATCGACGTCTCGCGCGGCGGCCGGCCGGCGGACCAGGCCAGCTATCGCATCAATGTGGAATTGCGCGATTTCGACGCAGCCCGCAACGGCCAGGTCCAGGCCAGCTTTGGCTGGACCATCACGCGCTCGGATGACCGTCGCGGCGGGGCCTGCCGCCTGACCGTGGTGGAGCCGGTGGGTGGCGGTGCCAATGCCGACGTCGTCGCGGCCACGCAGAAGGCAGTGGGGCGGGCGGTGCAGGCGATTGCCGATAGCGTGCGAGCTTTGCAGGCGGGGCAGGGTGGGCAGTGCTCCGCGTGAATTGATATTGAGGGTTTGCAGAAATCGCTGGCGTTCTGTGATGCATGTAGAATCCCCGACGGGAGGGAATAACCCAAATCGGATTGAACCGATTTACTTGAGGGTGACCCGTGCCGACGATCAGCATGTTTTATGGAATTGTGATCCAGATGTTTTATAGAGATCACGCACCGCCGCATTTTCATGTGCGATATGGCGAATACAAGGCAGTAATTGATGTGAGGAAGTTAGCGCTGATGGATGGCCGATTACCTCGAAGAGCCCTGCAATTGGTGCTTGATTGGGCTGAACTGCATCAGGCAGAGTTGATGGAAGACTGGATGCTGTGTCAGGAAATGCAGGCTCCCAAGCCGATAGCGCCACTGGAGTGATGTCATGGAATGGGATGTCGTTGAAGTCAAACTTTCCGGCGAATATGCATTGCAGGTTCGCTTCAGGGATGGCGTGGAAGGGCCGGTCAGGTTTCTTCCGAGTTTCTTTCGCGGGGTCTTTGCTGACCTGCAGGATCCCGAGCAATTCAGCCAGGTGCGGTTGGTCGATGGCGTGGTGACCTGGCCTGGTGAGCTGGATCTGGCACCGGACGCCATGCATGATGAGATCAAGCGCAATGGCCAATGGCTGCTTGCATGATCAAGCCACGATGACCGTACCAAAGAAAAAGCCGCTTCCGAGGAAGCGGCTTTTCAACATCAGGACAGCTTGCAGCAATCAGCGATCGCCGTAGGAGCGGCGCGGGCCGTCGGCGCGGAAGCCGCCGCCATTGCCCTTGTAGCCACCACCGCCGCCACCTTCGCGACGCGGGCCGTTGCCGGCCGGCTTGGCGCCGCCGAAGCTGCGGCCTTCGCGGTTGCCACCGAAACCACCTTCACGATTGCCGCCGAAGCCGCCTTCGCGATGGCCGCCTTCACGGTTGCCGCCGAAGCCACCTTCACGATTGCCACCGAAACCGCCTTCGCGGTTGCCGGCGCCGTAACGCGGGCCGTTGTTGCTGCGGCCATCACCCGGACGCCAGCCGCCCGGCTTGCGCGGGCTGCGCGGTGCAGCCGACTTCTTCGGCTCGAAACCTTCGACCACATCCACCGGAATGGTCTGCTTGGTGAAGCGCTCGATGCGCTTGACCTGCATGCCTTCGGCGTGATTGACCAGCGAGATCGCCACGCCATTGCGGCCGGCACGGCCGGTACGGCCGATGCGGTGCACATAGTCTTCAGCGAACTTGGGCAGGTCGTAGTTGAACACGTGGGTGATGCCCGGCACGTCGATGCCGCGCGCTGCCACGTCGGTGGCCACCAGCATGCGCACCTGGCCGCGGCGCAGGCTGTTCAGGGTACGGTTGCGGGCGCCCTGGTGCATGTCGCCATGCAGTGCGGCAGCAGCGAAACCGGCGATGTTCAGGCGATCGGCGATGGTGTCGGCGTCACGCTTGGTGGCGGTGAAGATCACGGCCTGGTCGATGCTGGTGTCGCGCAGCAGGTGGTCCAGCAGGCGATTCTTGTGCGACAGGTCATCCACGAAGTGCACGCGCTGCATGATGTTTTCATGACGGGTCGACGAGCTGGCGATCTGGATGGTCAGCGGGTTGTTGGTGATGCGCTTGGCCATGTTGCCGACGACGCCGTCCAGCGTGGCCGAGAACAGCATGGTCTGGCGGGTGGCCGGGGTCGCAGCGACGATCTTTTCGATGTCATCGATGAAGCCCATGTCCAGCATGCGGTCGGCTTCGTCCAGCACCAGGATCTGCAGCTGCGAGAAGTCGATCTTGCCCGATTCCATGTGGTCGATCAGGCGGCCCGGGGTCGCCACCAGGATTTCCGGGTTGCGCGACAGCAGTTGCATCTGCTTCGGATAAGGCATGCCGCCCAGGATGGACACCACGCGCACACGGCGCATGTAGGCACCGTACTTGTCAGTGGCGGTGGTCACTTGCAGGGCCAGTTCGCGCGTCGGGGTCAGCACCAGCATCTTCGGCTGTGCCGGCTGGTAACGCGGACGCTCGCCACGGGCACGGCTGGCCTGGCGTTCCTGGTTGGGGGTACGGGCTGCTTGCGGCGCCTGCGGCAGGTCTGCCAGCTGGTGCAGCGACGGCAGCATGAAAGCGGCGGTCTTGCCCGAGCCGGTCTGCGAGGACACCAGCAGATCCTGGCCGCTGATGGCGGCGGGGATGGCCTTTTCCTGGACCGGGGTCGGGGAGGTATAGCCTGCTTCGGTCAGGGCTTTGATGATCGAAGGGTTCAGGCCGAGTGCTTCAAAAGTCATAATCTCTTTCGTGAAAGTGAACGCCAGGCACGAGACGGGCGCACGCAAGCGCGCCGGGCATCGAGTGCCTGAACGAAAAAAAGCAACGCCAACCGACGAAATGACTATGAAAAATACAAAGAAATTTCGGCACAAAAGCTTTGCGCCGGGACGGCATCATCGAGGAATGCCAGGGGCGGGGGGCTTTTACTGGGAACTTGTCGTAATGACAGGTAAGGCTTGCGAAGCTGCTTGGGCAAATACGGCTGGAAACGCTGCAGGGCAGATTTCACGCCCGATTCGCCTGTGCATTGGTTATTGCAATGCACAAGGCGAATCATACCCTAAAACATCGAAATTAGCACGAAGCTATTTCGAGAAACTGTCTCTTTATTGTGGGGGACGCTTGCTAATTGCGGCAATTACTCTGCCATGCCACCCACGACGCGGGAGAAGCCACCATCCACATAGGTGATTTCGCCGGTGATGCCCGAGGCCAGGTCGGAGAGCAGGAAGGCCGAGGCATTGCCGACGTCTTCAATGGTGACATTGCGGCGCAGCGGGGCGGTCGCGGCCACGGCACCCAGGATCTTGCCGAAGCCCTTGATGCCGCTGGCGGCCAGGGTCTTGATGGGGCCGGCCGAGACGCCATTGACGCGCACGCCCTTGGGGCCCAGCGATTCGGCCAGGTAGCGCACCGAGGCTTCCAGCGACGCCTTGGCCAGGCCCATGGTGTTGTAGTTGGGCACCACGCGCTCCGAACCCAGGTAGGTCAGGGTCAGCAGGGCGGCGTTGGAGGACAGCAGCGGCATGGCCGCCTTGGCCATGGCCGGGAAGCTGTAGGCGGAGATGTCGTGGGCGATCTTGAAACCTTCGCGCGAGAAACCTTCCAGGAAGTCGCCGGCGATGGCTTCGGAGGGGGCGAAGCCGATGGCGTGCACCAGGCCGTCCAGCTGGCTCCAGGACTTGCCGAGGTCGGCGAACAGGGCATTGATCTGCTCATCGCTGCCGACGTCGCAGTCGAAGACCAGCTTGCTGTCGAATTCTTCGGCGAACTTGGTGATGCGGTCCTTGAAGCGTTCACCGACATAGGTGAAGGCCAGTTCAGCGCCTTCGCGCTTGCACGCCTGGGCGATGCCGTAGGCGATGGAACGGTTGGACAGCAAGCCGGTGATCAGGATTTTTTTGCCTTGCAGAAATGCCATGTTGACTCCGTAGGGTCCGCCGCGTGCGGCGCGCCTCTGGCGGGCAGAAGCAGGCACGGTGCGGCCGGTAAGTGATAGCGGCGCCGCGCAGTGGCGGCAGCCGGGGTGGGACAGACCCGGATTGTAGGGGCTTGCGGCAGGCGCGGCAACCTTTGCAGCGCTGCCAGGGCAGGGCGCGGCGAGCCAGGCCGCATTTGTTAAGTTGCTTTAATTGCTTCCCTGTAATCGCTGCTCTCTTTACAATGCCCCGACACGGAAATCGTTTCCAGATCCCGTCCTGCAGGCTGCAGGCATTCGGCCGGAGCCCATCAGGCGCGGGACTTGCTTGCCCCCGAGACATCACAGCCCACGAGAGTGCAGACAGACAACCGCATGGTCCCGCCCCTGAAGACAGCCAAGATTTTCCTCTCCTGCCTGCTGGCCGCCGCCCTGGCCCATGGCACCCCGGCCGCCGCCGAGCCTGCCTTTTCCCTGTATGACACGCCCAAATACGGGCCCGGCTTCACCCATTTCGATTACGTCAATCCGGATGCACCCCGGCGCGGCACGCTGTACCTGGCCAATCCTGACCGCCGCACCAGCTTTGACAAGTTCAATCCCATGTCCATGAAGGGCGTGGCCGCCGCCGGGCTGGACCAGCTGATGCTGGAGACGCTGGCCGTCTCCTCCGCCGACGAGGTCGCTACCGTCTATGGCCTCCTGGCCGACGATATGAAGCTGGCTGCAGATCGCATGTCGATGACCTTCCACCTCAATCCCAAGGCGCGTTTCAACAATGGCGACAAGGTCACCGCCGAGGATGTGAAGTATTCGTTCGACACCCTCATTGCCAAGGGCGCCCCGCAATACAAGTCGGTCTTTGCCGATGTAAAGGGCTGCGTGGTGGTCGATGCCGCCACGGTGCGCTTTGACTTCGCCAGCAACAACCATGAGTTGCCGCTGATCGTTTCCAGCGTCCCGGTCTTCTCGAAGAAATGGGCCCAGGGCACGCCCTTCGACCAGATCCAGCTGACGCCGCCCATCAGCACCGGCCCCTATCTGATCGAGAGCTACGACACCGGCCGCAGCATCATCTACAAGCGCAATCCGGACTACTGGGGCAAGGATGTCCCGGCCCGGCGCGGCATGTTCAACTTCGAGCGCATCGTCTACCGCTTCTACAAGGATGACCTGGCACGGCTGGAGGCCTTCAAGGCCGGCGAGTTCGATGTGGTGGTGGAATACAGTGCCAAGAACTGGGCACGCAGCTACGCCGGTCCGCAGTTCCGCGACGGGCGCATCGTCAAGAAGGAATTCAAGCATTCCAACGGCGCCGGCATGCAGGGCTTCGTGATGAACCTGCGGCGTGACCAGTTCAAGGATGTACGGGTGCGCCAGGCCATCGGGCTGGCGCTGGATTATGAATGGATGAACCGCCAGCTGTTCTACGGCCAGTACACGCGCATCTACTCCTTCTTCAACAACAGCCAGCTGGCAGCCACCGGCGAACCGCAGGGCGATGAGCTGGCCTTGCTGAAGTCGCTGCAGGCCAAGGGCCTGAAGGTCGATCCGGCCGTCTTCGGTCCGGCACCGGTTCCTCCCTCGACCAACCCGCCGTCTTCCTTGCGCGCCAACCTGCGCCAGGCGCGCGAACTGCTGGCCCAGGCTGGCTTGGTCTATCGCGATGGCGCCGTGCGCAATGCCCAGGGTGTGCCGCTGTCCTTCGAGATCCTCGATGACCAGAGTTCGATGTCGCGCGTCATCAGCGTCTTCGCGCGCAACCTGCGCACGCTGGGCATCGATGTGGTCCAGCGCAGTGCCGATTACGCGCTGGTGGCCAAGCGCATGGAAGACTTCGATTTCGACATGACCAGCGTGCGCTTCCCCGATACCAGCAGTCCCGGCAACGAACTGTTCGACATGTTCGGGTCGCGCGCAGCCGACGAAAAGGGTTCCAACAATGCCTGGGGCCTGAAGGACCCGGTGGTGGACCAGCTGGTGCAGACGGTGGTGGCCGCCGATACGCGGGTCAAGCTCACCGCGGCGGCCCGCGCCCTGGACCGCGTGCTGCTGCACAAATACATCGTGGTGCCGCACTGGTATTCGTCCACGCACCGCATCGCCTACCAGAACCGCTTCGGCATTCCGGCGGTGGCGCCGCTGTATTACCAGGCCGATCCCTACGTCATCAGCACCTGGTGGGAGGAGAAGGCGCGATGAGGCAAGAGATGAATGAAAAGACCAAGACCCGCGCCCCGCGCGCCGGAGAAGAACGAGGATGGTGGCAGGCATGAATATCTGGTCCTACATTTTGAAGCGGGTGCTGCTGATGATCCCCACGCTCTTTGGCGTGGTGGCCATTACCTTTGCGGTGATCCAGTTCGTGCCGGGCGGCCCGGTGGAGCAAGCGATGCTGGAGATGAAAGGGCGGGGGGGCGGTGGTGAAGCCTCCGGTGGCGGCGCGGCCAGTGGCGCCTCGGCCTATCGCGGACGGCAGGGCATCGACGAACAGCGCATCGCCGAGATCAAGCAGCTCTACGGTTTCGACAAGCCGCCGGTGGAACGTTTCTGGACCATGCTCAAGGGCTTCCTCACCTTCGACCTCGGCAAGAGCTTCTATCACCATGGCGATGTCTGGACCCTGGTCAAATCCAAGTTGCCGGTCTCCATCAGCATCGGGCTGTGGACCTTCCTGCTGAGCTACCTGATCTCGGTGCCGCTGGGCATCGCCAAGGCGGTGCGCGAGGGTAGCCGGTTCGATACGGCCACCACCGGGCTGGTGCTGGTCGGCTATTCCATTCCCGGTTTCGTGCTGGGCGTGTTCCTGCTGGTGCTGTTTGCCGGCGGCAGCTTCGTGCAGTGGTTCCCGCTGCGCGGCCTGACTTCGGACAACTGGGCCAGCCTCTCGTTGACGGGCAAGATCACCGACTACCTGTGGCACATCACCTTGCCGGTCACGGCCTCGGTGATCGGTGCCTTTGCCGTCATCACCATGCTGACCCGCAACACCTTCCTCGAAGAGATCCGCAAGCAATACGTGCTGACCGCGCGCGCCAAGGGACTCTCCGAGCGCAAGGTGCTGTACAAGCATGTGTTCCGCAATGCCCTGATCCCGCTGGTGACCGGTTTCCCCTCGGCCTTCATCGCCTCCTTCTTCGCCGGCAGCCTGTTGATCGAGACGCTGTTCTCGCTGGACGGCATGGGCCTGCTGGCCTATGAATCGGCGATTCGCCGTGACTATCCGGTGGTGATGGGCACGCTGTATCTCTTTACGCTCATCGGCCTGGTGGTCAAGCTGGTCGGTGACCTTTGCTACGTGTGGGCTGATCCGCGCGTCCAATTCGAAAGCCTGGCGAAATGAGCATGACGACCCCCGCCACTGCCTCCACCCGTTCCATTTCACCGAGCCGTCGCATCTGGCTGCGCTTCCGTGCCGACCGAACCGGCTACTGGAGCCTGGTGATCTTTTCCATTCTCTTCATCGTCAGCCTGGGCGCCGAACTGGTCTCCAACGACAAGCCGCTTGTGGCCAGCTACCAGGGCAAGCTGATGTTCCCGATGCTGAAGGATTATTCAGACAAGCATTTTGGGGGCGACTTCGACTCGCCCGCCGACTACCTCGATCCCTTCATCGAGCAGCAATTCCGCAAGGACGGCAATTGGGTCATCTATCCGCTCAATCGCTATGGCTACAACACCCTGAACTACTTCGCCAAAGAGCCCAATCCGGCGGCCCCTTCCTCGGAGAACTGGCTGGGCACAGATGACCGTGGCCGTGACGTCTTTGCGCGCCTGCTCTACGGCTTCCGCGTGTCGGTGCTGTTCGGCATGGCGCTGACTTTCATCGGCGTGGTGCTGGGCGTGGCGGCCGGTGCCGTGCAGGGCTACTTCGCCGGGCGGACCGACCTCATTACCCAGCGCCTGCTGGAGATCTGGGGCTCGATGCCGGAGCTGTACCTGCTCATCATCTTTTCCTCCATCTTCCAGCCCAGCCTGGGGCTGCTGCTGGTGCTGCTGTCGCTGTTCGGCTGGATGAGCCTGTCGGACTACGTGCGCGCCGATTTCCTGCGCAACCGCAATCTCGAATACGTGCAGGCCGCGCGCGCCATGGGCTTGCCCGATCGCCTCATCATCTGGCGTCACGTGCTGCCCAACAGCATGACCACGGTGGTGACCTTCCTGCCTTTCCGCATGAGTGCGGCCATCCTGGCGCTGACCAGCCTGGACTTCCTCGGCCTGGGCGTGCCGCCGTCCACCCCCAGCCTGGGTGAGCTGCTGGCCCAGGGCAAGAACAACCTGGATGCCTGGTGGATCGCGGTGGCTACCTTCGTGGTGCTGACCGTGACCCTGCTGCTGCTGACCAATATCGGCAACGGCCTGCGCAACGCCCTGGACGTACGGAGGAAGGCATGAGCGCCCCGCTGCTGGAAGTGAAGGAATTGACGGTGCGCTTCGGCGACACCGTGGTAGTGGATCGCGTCAGCTTCACGATTGCCCCCGGCGAGAAGTTCGCCCTGGTCGGGGAATCGGGTTCGGGCAAGACGGTCTCCTCGCTGGCGGTGATGCAGCTGAACCAGGATGCCCGCTACGAAGGCAGCATCCTGCTCGACGGCCAGGACGTGCTGAAGAAGAACGAGCGCCAGATGCAGCAGGTACGCGGCAACGATGTGGCGATGATCTTCCAGGAACCGATGACGGCCCTCAACCCGCTCTTCACCATCGGCAACCAGATCGCCGAGGTGCTGATGCTGCATGAGGGCCTCAATGCGCGCGATGCCGCCACGCGGGCGGTAGCGCTGCTGGAAAAGACCGGCATCCCGGAACCGGCGCGCCGGGCGCTGTCGTATCCGCATGAACTCTCGGGCGGCCAGCGCCAGCGCGCCATGATCGCCATGGCCCTGGCCTGCAAGCCCAAGCTGCTCATCGCCGATGAACCGACCACGGCCCTGGATGTGACCATCCAGGTGCAGATCCTGGCGCTGCTGAACCAGTTGCAGCGCGAAGAGAACATGGCCGTGCTCATCATCTCGCACGACCTGAACCTGGTGCGCCACTTCGCCGATCGCGTCGGCGTGATGGAAAAGGGCAAGCTGGTCGAAAGCGCGAGCGTCTCCGAACTGTTCGCCAATCCTCAGCAGCCGTACACGCGCAAGCTGCTGCAGAGTCGTCCGCAGCGCAATGCGGACGATGTATCGGCGCAAGCGCCCGTCGTCCTGCAGGCGGAGAAAGTACGCTGCACCTATCACATCAAGCAGGGCTGGTTCGCCAAGCGCGCCTTCCATGCAGTCGATGGCATCGACCTGCAATTGCGGCGCGGCGAGACCATCGGCATCGTCGGTGAATCCGGCTCCGGCAAATCCACGCTGGGCATGGCCTTGCTGCGGCTGTCGGCGGCCAGCGTGGCGGGCAGCATCCGTTTTGAGGGCGCGCCGATTTCCGATCGCAGCAGCCGGGAGCTGCGGCCCTTGCGGGCGCGCATGCAGGTGGTGTTCCAGGATCCTTTCGCTTCGCTCTCGCCACGCCGTACGGTGGAGCAGATCGTGGGCGAAGGGCTGGCCCTGCATCATCCCGGGAAGACGCCGGAGCAGCAACGCGAGGCCATCGTCTGCGCACTTGAAGAGGTGGGCCTCACGGCGGCGGTGCTGGAACGCTATCCGCATGAATTTTCCGGCGGCCAGCGCCAGCGCATCGCCATCGCCCGCGCGCTGGTGCTGCAGCCGGAACTGCTGTTGCTGGACGAGCCGACTTCGGCCCTGGACGTGACCGTACAGCAGCAGGTGCTGCAACTGCTGGCCGACCTGCAGCGCCGGCATGGCCTGGCCTATCTGTTCATCACCCACGACCTGGCCGTGGTGCAGGCCATGGCGCACCAGGTGATCGTGATGAAGGATGGCAAGGTGGTCGAGAGCGGTCCGGTCGAACAGGTCCTCAAGCAGCCGCAGCAGGAATACACGCGCCGCCTGGTGGCCGCCGCCACCTACGCCGAAGCCGCGCGCTGAAGGTCTCGCCAAAAAGAAAACCCGAAGTCCGGATCAGCTCCGGGTCTTCGGGTCCATGCAGACTGCAATCTTTTTCTTGTTCCGTGCTCAAGGCGCGTCTTGTTGTGATGGGCGGTCAAGCCGCCCGGGTCTCCTCCGGTTTCCTCCGGATTATTGTTTGCGGGCGCCGTTGCCCGAGGCCAGCGTCAGCGGCTTGCCGGCGACCTTGCGCGCCGGGGCCGGCGCAGCCTTGCGTACCGGGGCCTTGGCCGAGGCCACCTGGCGGCGTGCCGGGGCAGCGTGGTGGGTCGCCGCTACGCGGGTGGGCGCAGCGTGGGCCGCGGTGTTGGGCACTTGCAGCTGCAGGCTCTGGCCGGCGGCCAGGGTGTCACGCTTCAAGCCATTCCATTCCTTGATCTGTGCCACGCTCACGCGGTAACGGCTGGCGATGCCGGCCAGGGTGTCGCGCTTGCCGGCCTTCACGTAGATGCGGCGGCTTTCCGGCACATCCGGTGCGATGGCCAGGCGGGCGTTGTCGGCGATTTCCGGGGTCAGGTCGGTATCGAGCGAGGCGGTTTCTTCGTTCTTGGGTACCAGGATGGTCGAGCCGGCCTTGAGGACCATGCGCGGCGGAATCTGGTTGACGCTGCGGATCACCTCAGGCGTGGTGCCGAACTTGCTGGCGATGGTCTCGATGCGCTCGCGGGCGCTGGAGACGGTGTGCGCCGTCCAGGTCGAGAAAGCCTGGGTCCACTTGGACATGTTGGACTTGAACTTCTCGGCATTGCTTTCCGGCAGCAGGATCTTGGTGTCTTCGCCGCCGATGATGACGGGGCGGTTGAATTGCGGGTTCAGCGCCTTGAACTCGTCCAGCGACAGCTCGGCCAGTTGCGCGGCGACCTTCACGTCGATGTTGCGGGTCTTGCCGATGGTGACGAAGTAGGGCTGGTTGTCCACCTTGGGCAGGGCGATGTCGAAGGCGGCCGGGTTGGCGATGATGTTCTTGACCGCCTGCAGCTTGGGCACGTAGTTGCGGGTCTCGTTGGGCATCTGCGCCGACAGCGTATTGAAGTCGATCGGCAGGCCGGCCGCCAGGTTGCGGTTCACCGCGCGCTGCACCGAGCCTTCGCCCCAGTTGTAGGCCGCCAGTGCCAGCTGCCAGTCGCCGAACATGCCGTAGAGCTTCTGCAGGTAGGTCAGTGCGGCATCGGTCGAGGCCAGCACGTCGCGGCGCTCGTCGGTGAACATGTTCTGCTTGAGGTTGTAGTCACGCCCGGTGGAGGGAATGAACTGCCACATGCCGGCGGCCTTGGCGGTGGAGAGGGCTTCCGGGTTGAAGGCCGATTCAATGAAAGGCAGCAGCGCCAGTTCGGTGGGCATGCCGCGCTTTTCCAGTTCCTGCACGACGTGGAACAGGTAGCGCGAAGCGCGCACCGTAGTGCGCTGGATATAGTCGGGACGGGAGCTGTACCACTGGGTCTGGCTCTCCACAAGCGAATTGTCCAGATCAGGAATCCCGAAGCCCTTGCGGATGCGTGTCCAGATGTCGATGTCATTCATCCCGGGCAGGGCATTGCCGGCCAGTTCGGGATTGATCGCATTGAAGGGGGCGGGGTAGATCGAGATATCGTTGGCGTGGGAGAGCAGCGGGGTACCAGCGCAGAACAGGGCGGCAATGGCGAATTGTTTCAAAGTACGCTGCATGTGGGCGATATCCTGTGCCAGAGGCAAAAGTTGGGTGCGGCGCTTCCGTTGCAGAGCTGTGATGAAGCTCAACACCTCCTGCCGGCGGAGTCCGGATCAGTCCGATCACGGGCGCGTGCAGGTTGACGGTAATGCAAGGTCGGAAGCTGCGAGTTTCCCCGGCGTGGTGCAGAGAGGACAGCGTTTCGTAAAAGTTCGTAAAAACGCTGGTGCCCATTTTGGGGAATTGAGGGAGTGTACGGAAGACCCTTTTCGCCAGTCAAGCAGAAATTGGCCTCTGTTACAAAGCCAAGTCCTTGATTTCGCTGGTTTTTGCGGCTAACTGGCCCTCAATTTGGCGTTATCTGTAGGTATTTTTCCATTCGCGCAGGGCTGCAAAGCTGCTAACTTCATTCAACTCCGTCAAACGGCCAGCCTTTTGCAGTGATTCCTGAATTTCTTTTTCCTTTGCGCGCAGGAAGGGATTGGTGGCACGCTCCAGTGCGATGCTGGTCGGCACAGTGGCTTCCCCTTGGTCCCGCTTGGCACGCTCGCGCTGGATGCGGGTGCTGAGCTCGGCATTGCCGGGCTCGACCTCGGCCGCGAATTTGAGGTTGGAGAGGGTGTACTCGTGGGCGCAATACACCCGCGTATCGCCCGGCAGACTGCTGAGCTTGGCCAGTGACTCCACCATCTGTGCCGGGGTGCCTTCGAAGAGGCGGCCGCAACCGCCGGCGAAGAGGGTATCTCCACAGAACACCAGTTGCTCTTGCGGCGAGTAATACGCGATATGGCCCAGCGTATGACCGGGCACGTCAATGACTTGCAGCGACAGGCCGAGCGAAGGGATCTTCACTTCGTCGTTCCCATGCAGCGGGACCGTCATCCCCTTGATGCGGGATTGCTCGCGTGCCGGCCCGTAGACCGGGATGGCCGGGAATTCGTCGCTCACGGCGCTGCGCGCCAGCTCGACCACACCGCCGACATGGTCAGCATGGTGATGAGTCAGTAGAATAGCGGCCAACGTCAGGCCCTCGGCCTGCAATGCGGCCAGGACTGGGACCGCGTCGCCGGGGTCGACCACGGCGGCATGGCGCCCGTCATGGATGATCCACAGGTAGTTGTCGTCGAACGCCGGTACGGCCAGGACGTCCAATGAAGTTTTCTGATCTGCTTGATCTGGCTTGGCTGGCTGGGTCATGAGGCGCGAAAGAAGAGATGGCTGACAAGGCTGAAACTGCTGTGACTGCGAACAACGCGGAAATTATAGACCTGGCCGCCTGGTTGCAGACGCCCATCGGCGATTACCTGCGCCAGTGGGAGCAGCAGCACCTCAATGCGCTCACGGCCGACATCTTCGGATTCAACGCCGTGCAGATCGGTTCCCCCCAGATCCACGCCCTGCAGGCCAACCGCATGCCCTATCGCTGGCTGGCCGACAACCGCATGCCGGTGGAAGGGCAGTCCGAGCTGGAAATTCCCCAGGTGGTGACGCAGGATTTCGGCGAACTGCCTTTTGCCACTCAGAGCCTGGACCTGGTGGTGCTGCCCCATGTACTGGAATTCGCCGCCGAACCGCACCAGGTGCTGCGCGAGGTGGAGCGGGTGCTGATCCCGGAAGGACAGGTCATCATCTGCGGCTTCAATCCCAGCAGCCTGTGGGGCATGCGCCAGGTGGCCGGACGCCTGACCGGTGCCCACTTCCTGCCGCAGGATGGTGAATTCATCCGCCTGCCGCGCCTGAAGGACTGGCTGAAGCTGCTGAACATGGAAGTCAACCGCGGCCACTTCGGCTGCTACGCGCCGCCTTGCGAGACGGCGCAATGGCTGGACCGCTTCGGTTTCATGGAAAAGGCCGGCGACCGCTGGTGGCCGTATTTCGGTGCGGTCTACATCGTCCAGGCCATCAAGCGGGTGCCCGGCATGCGCCTGATCGGCCCGGCCCTGCAACGGCAGAAACTCAAGGCCCCGCGCGGCGTGCCGGTGACCAACCGCATCCACAAAACCGATTGAAACGAGGGCGTGTCGGCGCGATCAGGTATCATCGCGGCCCGCCTGTCATGCGCAAATGCGCATGTGCAACCAGATTGAAGTGAAGAGCATGGACAAAGTAGAGATTTATTCCGATGGCGCCTGCAAGGGCAATCCCGGCCGTGGTGGCTGGGGCGCGTTGCTGGTGGCCGGTGGCAAGGAGAAGGAAATCTTCGGTGGCGAGCCCAACACCACGAACAACCGCATGGAACTGATGGCGGTGATCCAGGCCCTGAACGCCCTCAAGCGTCCTTGCGAAGTGGTGGTGCATACCGACAGCCAGTACGTGCAGAAGGGCATCAGCGAGTGGATCCACGGCTGGAAGGCGCGCGGCTGGAAGACCTCCAGCAAGGAGCCGGTCAAGAACGCCGACCTGTGGCAGGCGCTCGATGCCGCCCAGCAGCAGCACCAGGTGGAATGGCGCTGGGTGCGTGGCCACAACGGCCACGCCGGCAATGAACGGGCCGACCAGCTGGCCAACCGGGGCGTGGACAGCATAGGCTGACCGTTCCGGCGTTTTCTTTCATATCAGTGTTTTAGCAGCATCCATATCAGCAGGAGCAAGCATGCGTCAGATCATCCTCGATACCGAAACCACGGGCCTTTCGCCGCGCAACGGCAACCGCATCCTGGAAATCGGTTGTGTGGAGGTGCTCAACCGCCAGCTTTCGGGCAAGAACCTTCACTTCTACATCAATCCCGAGCGTGACTCCGAAGAAGGCGCGCTGGCCGTCCACGGCCTGACCACCGAATTCCTGGCCGACAAGCCGACTTTCAAGCAGATCGCCGCCGAGTTCCTGGACTATGTGCGCGGGGCCCAGATCATCATCCACAACGCGCCCTTCGACGTCGGCTTCCTCGATGCGGAACTGGCCTTGCTGGGCCTGCCACCGTTCAAGGAGCACGTTTCCGACGTGGTGGACTCGTTGCAGATGGCCAAGGAGCTGCACCCGGGCCGCCGCAATTCGCTCGACGCCTTGTGCGACCGTTACGGCATTTCCAACGCCCATCGCGTGCTGCACGGCGCACTGCTGGATGCGGAGCTGCTGGCCGAAGTCTATCTGTCGATGACGCGCGGCCAGAATTCGCTGACCATGGACCTGGGCGCCGAAGAAGAAGTGAGCGAAGGCGAAGGCAAGCTGGAACTGGCCCCGCTGGCGGAGGTGATCGTGGTGGCGGCCAGCGAGGAAGAACTGGGTTTGCACGAAGACGTGCTCAACCAGCTCGACAAGGAGGCGCGTGGCAGCTGCGTGTGGCGCTTTGAACCGCCGCCGCCGGAAGCGGCTGCAGAGGCGGCCTGACGCTAGGCAGTGCAGGGGGCTTTGTCGTCGTCCGGCAGCGATGTCGATAAAAAATGAAGAATTATTTACGAAGCACTTGCGCAGGCCGAAAAACGTTGGCATAATCTCGCTTCTCGATTGGCGCTGCAGCAAAAAGCCAGTCAGGTACGGAAGGTTAGCTCAGTGGTAGAGCACTGCATTCACACTGCAGGGGTCGCAAGTTCAAACCTTGCACTTTCCACCAAATTCAGAAAAGCCCGCCTTGTGCGGGCTTTTCGCATTTCTGCGCTTTCTTCCGTTTTTCTTTCCACGTTTTCTCTCTCTGCATGGCGGGCGTGATCCGTTAAGCTAGCGGCCATTCGTCAAGAACAGGACCCCAACAGCCATGCACGACATCATCTGCCCCCACTGCGGCAAAGCCTTCAAGATTGATGAAGCCGGTTACGCCGACATCCTCTCGCAAGTGCGCGACAGCGCCTTCGAGCAGCAATTACATGAGCGTCTGGAACTGGCCGAGCAGGACAAGCGCAACGCCATCGAACTGGCGCGCGCCAAGTCTGAAGCCGAGTTGCAGAAGGCGGCCGCGGCCCGCGATGCCGAGATCCAGGAATTGAAAGCGCGCCTGGAAGCCGGCGAGATGGCGCAGAAGATGGCCGTGGCCGAAGCCATGGCCAACGTGGAGCGCGAGCGCGACAAGCTGGCCCACGACCTGGAGCAGGCCAGGAAGGAAAAGCTCGCCGACCAGCAACTGGCCCAGGCGCGCCTGGCCCAGCAGCTGCTGCAGACCGCCAGCGAGAAGGATGCCGAAATCCAGGCATTGAAAGCGAAGATGGATTCCATCGCCCTGACCCAGAAGCTGGCCGTCAACGAAGCCGTCGGCGCGGTGGAGAAGCAGCGCGACGAACTCAAGAGCAAGCTGATGCACGCCGAGCTGGAAAAGCAGCTGGCCGAGAAATCACTGAAGGACAAATACGAGACCCAGCTGAAGGATCGTGAAGACATGATCGAGCGCCTGCGCGACATGAAGGCGCGGCTCTCCACCAAGATGGTGGGCGAGACCCTGGAGCAGCACTGCGAGACGGAGTTCAACCGCATCCGCGCCACCGCCTTCCCGCGTGCGTATTTCGAGAAGGACAACGATGCACGCAGCGGCAGCAAGGGTGACTACATCTTCCGTGATACGGATGAAGGGGGAACCGAGATCGTCTCCATCATGTTCGAGATGAAGAACGAGAGCGATCGCACCGCGACCAAGAATCGCAATGAAGACTTCCTCAAGGAATTGGACAAGGACCGCCAAGAGAAGGGCTGCGAATACGCCGTGCTGGTCTCGCTGCTGGAGCCGGAGAGCGAGCTGTACAACACCGGGATTGTGGATGTATTTCACCGCTACCCGAAGATGTACGTGGTACGTCCGCAGTTCTTCATTCCCATTATCACGCTGCTGAGGAACGCCGCGCTCAATTCGCTGAAATACAAGAATGAGCTGGCGGTGGTGAAGGCGCAGAACATCGACATCACCAATTTCGAATCCGAGCTGGATACCTTCAAGGCGGCGTTTGCCAAGAACTACGACCTGGCCTCGCGCCGCTTCCAGACGGCCATCGACGAGATTGACAAGTCCATCGACCACTTGCAGAAGACCAAGGAAGCTCTGCTCGGCACCGACCGCAACCTGCGGCTGGCCAATGACAAGGCGCAGGATGTGACCATCAAGCGCCTGACGCGCGGCAATCCGACCATGGCGGCGAAGTTTGCGGAGGTCAAGAAGGAGCAGTCGGACGGCGTGGAGTGAATGTCGCGTATGCAGTGAGGGGCTGACTCCTTCATAAGGAAGCGATCAGGCTGGCGCCGCAGGCTGTGGTGTCACCGTGATAGGCGACCTGCTTGCCGTGGTGCTTGCGGGTGCTGCCGCCGCCGTTGGGCTGGATGGCGAACTGGCCTTTGCATTGGGGGCATTGCGTCATGTCGCCTTCGAGCGCGACGCCTTTACCCATGGCCTTGAGCGTGTCGCTGGCGGAGATCACTTCGCCGCCGTGGGAGGTTTTGTCGCCGAGGCGGATGACGGCGCGGCCTTGTTCGTCTTTCATGTGAGGCTTTCAGTGGAGGCGGGGAGGGACGTCTTGTGCCCAGAGACGGGCGTTTGCGGCGGGGTCTTTTTTGCCGTGCCAGTTTTTCATTTCTCTTTTGTCGCCATCTGGATACTCGTTGCGTTCAAGAGCAAGCGCCGTTTCCGCCCAACCCACTGGCGTGTCTCCTGCGGGTTGATCGAATGGGGCGTCGGGTTCGATGATGCTGATTTTGGCGACTGCCTCAGACCAGATGGGATCGCGGCAGGTCCGGAGCGCCATGAGGCGGAATCCGGTCATTAGCAAGATGAACGGCATCATGGAGATGCGATAATTTGCGCTGGCGCGCATGCCGAATCCGTACATGCAGAACAGAAAGCTCTCCAGGCTGTTCTCCTTCTCTTTGAAGAACAACAAAGGCTTGGGTAATTCTGCCGGACCATGATTCATGTACCAGCACCAGTAGTTCCATTGGGAGAGGAGATCTTCCAGACTTTCGTCGTCTTCCCATTTTTACCAATTGCGACTGTACGCGTGACGTTGCCGTCATGGTCAACCTCGTAATATCGAATATCGTAGAAACGGCGGTGATGGGCCACGCCACGGTGAATACAAAAAATGGCATTTTCATCCCAAGGAATTTCCCATGTGATATCTCCTTGTCCCGGCTTGGAGAAGAATCTCCGTCGGCGGATGGCATAGATTTTTTTCTCTTTGCGATTGAAACGTATGGGGCGGCGGGTTAGCGAAAAGAATTCGTCGCGACCATATTTGAACGCCATATATGTCACGCGAATCAATGAGCCGATTAATGCGCAGTAGACAGCAACTACCCCTATGCCAATCGACGGTACAGGAATTAGGACAATCCTTATTAATGTCACAGCGAATAATGCTGAAAAGAAAGCGGCAATGAATACCCCGCCTGCCAGCCATTGCCGATCTTTAAATGGCTGATCTGTAACATCCATATAAGTCGAGTTGATTCTAAAGATGGTTGCGGTATCTCTGCGCTCTGAACTGACCGGCTTATCGATGGGTAGACGATGCCTGAGATCCCACGCGGGAATAGGCTGGTCAGCTTTGTGTGGGAACACGCGTTCATCCATGGAAATATCCTAATGCCGGGGAGGAATGTCTTCAGCCCAAAGCAAGGTATTCCGCGCCGGATCTTTTTGACCGCGCCATGCCTTCATGTCGCTCTTCGGGTCATAGGGGTACTCGCCCCGCTCAATGGCCTGCGCGGTTTCTCCCCAGCCTGTTGGTGTTCCTCCCTTTGGTTCATCGAAAGGATCGCCAGGTTCTATGGTGCTGAGTGCCTCGATGGCCTGTGGCCAGACGGGGTCACGGCAAGTCCACAATGCCATGAGACGATGACTGGTCATCAGCAGGACGAACGGCATTACCGAAATACGATAAGCTACGCTGGCGCGTGTGCCGAAGTCGTAAAGGCAGAACAGGAAGCTCTCCAGCGCGGTTTCGCGTTCTTTGAAGTAGAGCGGCGGCCTGGGTAAATCGGCTGGTCCGTGATTCATGTACCAGCACCAATAGTTCCACTGCGATAGCAAGCCTTGGAGATTTCGTTTCCCCTCCCACGTCCGGCCAATCGCCATGGCGCGAATGACGTTGCCGTCTTGGTCCACTTCGTAGTGCCTTATATGGTAGCTGGGCCCGTGGTTGACTATCCGTTTGTGGATGCAGAAGATCGCGTTCTCGTTCCAAGCAATCTCCCATGTGAAATCACCTTGGCCCGGCTTGGAAAAAAATCGGCGATGACGGATCGCATATATTATTTTCTCCTTTCGGTGGAATCGGATTGGGCGGCGTTTCAATGCAAAGAACTCATCCTTGCCGTACCTCCAAGTCAGATACGCAAAGGCGGCGGAACTTCCCAGAAGTATTAACCAGACTATTGCCAAACTGAAGACAAACTCTCTCGCTGGATGGATCAACATATAGCCGATGAGCCCCAATGGGGCGACAACGCCGATGCAGGAGGTAAGGACTCCACCTGCGTGCCACTGCCTATCTCTATACGGCTGATCGGTAACATCCATGTACGTGGAATTGACTCTAAACACCGTGCCAGTATCTTTACATTCCGGACCGACTGGTTCGTGAACAGATAGCCTGTGTTTCAAATCCCAAGCTGGAATGGGGGCGCCAGCCTTATAGGAAAAGATGCGTTCGTCCATAAGTCAAGTTCCAGCTATCCGGTTGAAGGCCTTAATCTGGTCCTCGAAAGAACTATATTTTTCCCCAAGAGAAAAGTCACATCGGGAAATCCAAGTCTTTAGCTGACTGTTGTTAACCAAAGCGAGGGCGATTCCTACGGCAAAGGATAAAAGTAGAAGCGGAGCCCATATGGATGTGATTGCATAATAGGCTGCCAAGGCGATGCCTATTCCTAATATCCCGTTCAGTACATAAAGCGCCATAAGACGGTAGTTTTCGTCTTTGAATGCTTGCGGAGCATTAAATAAGAGGTCATAAAGTCCTGCTAAGACGCCAGCTACCATTCCGGCTTTACGAGCACGTTTTAGGATAGTGCTAACGAGTTCTGCGTCTACCGCCCATTGATTCCGGATAAATACTGCCAACGGGTGCTCCACCGAGTTCTCAACGCTTACCATCGCAATCTCGACCATCGTTGCACTCAGGCTGATAATTGCTAACGTAGCTTTTGTGCGCGTTTCCCACTGATTGAACTGATCATTATTATCGAGATCCGTCATGGCAAAATTCAGCGCCGCCATTTGTACGATCATGGTCACGACGCCAAGCTTGAAGTCTCGCGGTGATCCCGACCCCAGCCAATTCTTCGCCGTGGTAACCCCAGGAATACCAATGCCCTTGATGCTTCCTGGCGCGATGCGGCCATCCTTTTCAAGAGCGCCGATGTCCAGCTCATAGTAGAAGTGGTTCTGAACTCTGGCCCGCTTGACAGCCTCTCGCGCTTGGGTGCGCGCATCGGCTCTGGTTTCTTTACGGTCTGTCTCCAGTTTTATGCCTTGTTCTTTCGCTTGTGCGATAGCCCATTGCGCTACATCGACACGGCTCATGTTGCTGACCTTGATGCCAACTCCACCCAAAAGCTGAAGGTGAGTCAGTGCAATTGCTCGTGCGAGGGCAGTACTGCTCCCGCTAATGGCTTTGACAAGTACATTGCCTGTAGTCAGCGCCAAGCGATCAATCATTTGCTCCGCCTGCTTCGGATCGTCCAAGCGCAGGATTGCACCTTTGTAGACGTTGAGAATGTTTTCGAACTGGAAGTCGCTACCCTTGAGCTGCGTCTCGGTAGCCGCGATGATGTCTGCCTGGTTGAGCAGCAAGGCGCGGGCATATCCGAGTCCTGCAGATAATTGTTGGTCGCACTGTGCTCGACGCTGACGATCAGCAATTCCGGATCGCGGTCGTGATCATGCGAGGTGGCGGGCGCCGAAAAATGTCCCGTCAGGCGGAAGGTCCGGCCCGGCTGGAGAAAGCGGCAATTGCCGATACCTTCGAAGAGTTGCGCCGCCGCCTCGAACTCCTCCATGCGCAAGCGGCTTTGGCGGTCGCCGTCGTCTCGATTGGAAAAGCCATAGGCGCCTGCATACTCGTAATGTTCTACCAGCGGCACGGCGCCTTGCTTGTTCAGGGTCGGTATTTGAACATCCTGTGGCCGCGCCGCCTTGAAGTCGTAACTGGAGAGGCGCGTGCTGGACGGCTGGAACTGGCGCACCGCAGACCATTGGGCCATGCCATCTTCTTCGATGGCGCCTCCATGATGCTGGAAGGGGACCAGGCCTGTGCCGTCGATCGGCTGGGCATAGGTCGAATCATCCGACAGTCTCAATTGATGGCCGTCTGCCTGGTGTTCGTAGTGGTAGTACCAGCCAGCGTCTTCCCAGCGCCGATGCAGGAGGTTGCTGTCGCTCTCGTCGAACTGGAACATCTCGGTGCGCTGTGCGTCGCCATGGCGCAGCAGGCAGTCCCATCGCGCATGCAAAGGATAGGCGCGGAAGATTTCGGTACTCAGTCCTTGCAGGCTGAGATGATGAAAGATGCGATTGTTCCGGCGCGCGGCCAGGAAGGCCATCCACGGCACCAGGCGTGCCTCGTAGAAGGCGATGCCGCCATCGGTGCGTACAAAGCGGAAGCGGTCCACGTGGCCGGTGAAATGGCGCGGCGTGCCGTCTGCGCGAATCAACGCCACGCGCAGCAGCTTGCCCATCAGCGCCTCCAGCGGGATGCAGGCGTCGTTGCTGAGAAGTTCGAGCGTGTAAGCGTAATCGCGGCTCAAGGCCTCGCTGGCGTCGAGGCGATTGATCAGCAGTTCGACGTCGGGGGCATCGTCATTGACGAAGTGAAGTTGCAGGATGCGGTGATGCTGGCGCTGCCGGGTCAGGCTGTCCCAGCCGGTGGTGCGGGAATGCATGCGTGTCCTTCTGCGGGAAAAATGAATGTCCCGAAGAAGGCAGGGAAGACTTCAGCAAGCCAAATCGGGAAGCGCAGATGTTGCACGATGGCTTGCTTGAAGTCTGTTGAATTGCTTCGATAAATGCCGTGTATTTGTTTGGATGAGGATCCCGCCGGACGCCGGCAGTCCGCCGATTTCAGGACTGCGAGAACGCGATGAATTCGTCTGCGAGACTACGATAGAGGCGCCGATATTGTGCCAGCCTGCGCTGCAGTTGTGCCTGCCTTGCAGCATCAGGGCGATACCATTCCAGTACCTCGGGCGGGACGCACACGCTGGCCACATCCTCCCCCGTCCGCGCCAACCTCCCCAACCTGGCCGCCCCCAACGCCGCCCCCACTTCCGCCCCCGCATGCCGCCGCAGAGGCATCCCCAAGGCGGTCGCACACAACTCTCCCCAGAACGCACTACGCGACCCGCCCCCCACAAAAGCCGCACTCTCCAGCGTGGTGCCCGCAGCCTGCAAGGCCGCATAGCCATCGGCCATCGCAAAGGCCACGCCCTCCATCACCGCATAGGCCAGATGCGCAGTCTCATGCGCGGGCGTCATGCCGAACAGCACGCCCTTTGCCGTCGCATCATTGTGCGGCGTGCGCTCGCCATTGAGATACGGCAGGAACAAGGGCGCCTGTGCCTGCTGCGTCGCCGTCAGTCGCTCCGCCCCCGCCACCAGCTCCGCCACCGGCCGCGCCGTCACGCCGGAGAGCCAATGCAGGCTGGCTGCTGCCGACAGGATCACGCTCATCTGGTGCCATTGACCAGGCAGGCAGTGGCAGAACGCATGCACACCTTGCTGCGGATTGGGAGCATGCCGCGCCGTGGCGGCGAACAAGACGCCCGAACTACCCAGCGACAGGAAAGCATCGCCCGCCTGGATCACGCCGATGCCCACCGCGCTGGCCGCATTGTCCCCGGCACCACCGGCCACCACCACCGGGCCATTGATGCCCCATTCGCGCCGCAACTCCTCACGCAACTGGCCGGCCACGTCACTGCCTTCGACCAGGCTCGGCATGTGGCTGCGATCCAGCCCGGTGGCCGCCAGCATGCGGTCGGACCAGTCGCGCCGCGCCACATCCAGCCACAGCGTGCCAGCCGCGTCCGACATCTCGGAGACGAATTCTCCCGTCAGTTTCCAGCCCAGGTAATCCTTGGGCAACAAGACCTTGTCGATGGCGCGGTAGACCGCCGGTTCGTATTTCGACAGCCACAGCAGTTTGGGTGCCGTGAAGCCCGGCATGGCCCGATTGCCGGTGATGGCGGGCGCATCCGGCACCAGCGCTTCCAGTTCCACGCATTCCGCATGGGCGCGCATGTCGTTCCACAGGATGGCCGGGCGCAATACATTGCGGTTGCGATCCAGCAGGGTGGCGCCATGCATCTGACCGGAGATGCCGATGCCGCGCAGGGCCTGGAAAGCCTGCGGGGCCTCGGCGCGCAACGCGGCGATGGCGTCGAGCGTGGCGTTCCACCAGGCCTGCGGTGCCTGTTCGGACCACAGCGGATGCGGGTTGTCCACCCGCAGGCGGGCGCTGCTGGTGGCGATGACGCGGGAGTCGTCGTCGGTGAGGACGAGCTTGACTTCGGAAGTGCCGAGGTCGATGCCGAGATAGCTCAAATCATTTTCCTTTGCGTGCAAGTGGAGAGGCGCTACGCGACCGCCCGGACTTCGTCGTTGAGCCGGTGCAGCGCGCGAAAGCGCGAGGGCGGCATGCCCTTGTGGGCCAGGAACTGGCGATTGAAATTGGAAAGATTGTTGAACCCGACCCGGTAGCACACCTCGGTGACGCTCAATTCGGTGCACATCAGCAATTCGCAGGCCTCGTTCAGGCGCAATCCGTTCTGGTACTGGATGAAGGTGCAGCCCGTATGCCGCTTGAAGAAACGCGTAAAGCTGCTCACGCTCATGCCCGCCAGTTCGGCTACATCACTCTCGCGCAGGTTGCCGCCCAGGTTCTGGCGGATGCAGGAGAGCACCTGGTTGATGGTGGAGGACATGTGCCGCTGGGCATCCAGGTCGTAGCCCGGCCCGGCCAGGGGCTTGCGTTCGCGGCAGGAAGCCAGCTGTTCCAGCACGCTCATCATCAGTACCACACGGCGCGCGCCGCTGGCCTGTGCCAGGTCCTGCATCAGCGGGATGATCGACCTGCCCAATGCATCAGGAAATTGCAGGCCGCGCGCCGCCCCCTCCAGCAGATCCTGCAAGGGCGAGAGCTCCGGGATGGCGCCCAGCATGCGGTCGGCAAAGGGCCGCGAAAATTGCAGTACCAGGTCGCGCGCGCCCACGTGTTCGCCCGCGCCCAGGTTGCTGACCCAGTTGTGCGGCAGGTTGGGACCGGTCAGCACCAGGTTGCCGGGACCGAAGTCGCCGATGAAATCGCCCACGAAAAACTTGCCGCTGGATGCGGTGATGACGTGGACTTCGTATTCAGGATGAAAATGCCACTTGGCCACCGTGTGCGGGTAGTCATGCACCCACGCCCTGAACGATTCGTCCTGGCGGGTATGGACCAGCTCCAGATCCGGACTCATGCTTTGTCTCCTTGCCATGCGGGCCGTCGTCATGGCCGCGGGCCGCGAAGGCGGCGGGTGGCAGCGACAGGTTCTCTCCGCTTTGTACATCGAACACGTGCAACGCGTGCTGATCGAAGGCCAGGTGCAGGCGCTGTCCCGCCTGCGGCAGGTGCTGCGCGCTCACCAGGGCAGTCAGCGTCTGTGCGCCCCAGCGGGTGGTGAGCAGGGCATCGGCACCCAGGATCTCCACCAGTTCCACATCGACCGCGCAGGTCAGGCTGTGGGCGGCGTCCTGCTCGCCGGCCAGGCGGACATAGTCAGGACGCACCGCCAACTTTACCGACATTCCCGGAACCAAGCGTGAAAACCTTTCATCTTGCAGGATCCAGCGCTGGTCTTCGCAGCGCACGGAGAGCGTTGCGCCATCCCGTTCGACCACGCCATCGAGGAAGTTCATGGCGGGCGTGCCGATGAATCCCGCCGCAAAGAGCGTGCGCGGATAACGATAGAGTTCGGCTGGCGAGCCCGCCTGCACGATCTGCCCACCTTGCATGAGGATGACGCGGTCAGCCAGGGTCATGGCTTCCAGCTGGTCGTGGGTAACGTAGACGGTGGTGGTCCGCAGGCGCTGGTGCAGGCGCTTGATGTCGCCGCGCAATTGCGCGCGCAGCTTGGCATCGAGGTTGGAGAGCGGTTCATCGAACAGGAACACCGACGGCGTCTTGATGATGGCGCGCGCAATCGCGGCGCGCTGCTGCTGGCCGCCGGACATGGCGCGCGGCTTGCGTTCGAGCAGGGTATCGAGATTCAACATCGCCGCCACCTCCCGCACGCGGCGGTCGATTTCGTCGGCCGGGCGCTTCAGGCGGCGCAGGCCGAAGGCGATATTGTCATACACGTTCATGTGCGGATAGAGCGCGTAGTTCTGGAACACCATGGCCACGTTGCGATCCCGCGCGGGCAGGTCGTTGACGACCTTGCCGCCGATGGAGAGGGTGCCGCCGCTGATCTCTTCGAGGCCGGCGATCATGCGCAGCATGGTCGATTTGCCGCAGCCCGAGGGGCCCAGCAGGACCACGAATTCGCCGTCACCGATGGTGAGGTCCAGCGGATGCAATACCGGCGGGCCACCGGCGTAGTGCTTGGACAAGCCCTGGCAGTGGATGTCGGCCATGGTCAGCCTTCCATCTCGATCTGGATCTTCACATCCTGCGGCAGGCCGCGCGCGGCTTCTTCGAAGGCCTCAATCCCCTGCGAGAAGGGGAAGCTGCGTGAAATGAAAGGCTTCACATCGATCATTCCCGAGCTCAGCAGCGCCAGTGCGCGCGGGAAAATGTTGGCATAGCGGAAGACCGATTCCAGCCGCACTTCCTTGGTCTGCATGGTCACCACGTCCAGCGCCACCGGTTCCGGCGGCATGCCCACCAGCACCGCGCAGCCACCGGGACAGACCAGGTCCAGCAGCGTCTGGTAGACGCCGGCATGGCCCGAGGCCTCAAACACCACATCGGCCCCCCAGCCCTCGGTGACCTGCTGCACCACCGCGCTCAAGTGCTGCTGCGTCACGTCCACCGTGATGACGGCGGGATTGCTGGCGAAATGGGCCAGCTTCTCCGCCACCACATCAGCCAGGATCACACGCGCCGCGCCCCCGGCCAGGGCGGCCAGTGCAGTCATGGCGCCGATGGTCCCGGCGCCGATCACCACAGCCGTATCGCCCGGCTTCATGCGCGCCTTGGTGGCGGCCTGCAGGCCGATGGACAAGGGTTCGACGATGGCCCCTTCGGCAAAGCTGACATTGTCCGGCAGTCGATAGGTGAACGCTGCCGGATGTACCACGCTGCCGGTGAGGCAACCGTGGATCGGCGGCGTGGCCCAGAAGCGCACCGAGGGATCGAGGTTGTACAGGCCGCGCAGCGTGGCCGGTGAGTCCAGGCGCGGGATGCCCGGCTCCATGCAGACGCGGTCGCCGACCTTGAGTTGCGTGACGGCGCTGCCGACTTCGATGATGGTGCCCGAGGCCTCGTGCCCCAGCACCATGGGTGCTTCCACCTTGAAGGGACCGATGCGGCCGTGGGTGTAGTAGTGCAGGTCGCTGCCGCAGATGCCGACGGTGTGGATGCGGATGCGCACATCCTGGGCACCCAGTTCCTGCGGCAGGTCGATGTCGCGCAGGGCCAGTTCACGCGTGGCTTCGAGTACGAGGGCTTGCATGGGATCTCCTTATTTTCCGGTGAGGATGGAATTCAACAGCCGGCTCAAGACGCCGACAAAGATCAGGGGCGGCAGCGCCAGCAGGACGGTGGACGCGTTGATCACGCCCCACGGCACTTCCTGCCCCATGGAAGTAAAGGCCGAGGCCACCACCGGCAGCGTGGCGCTGTTGGAGGAGGTCAGCGCCAGGGCGATCATCAGTTCGTTCCACACCAGCACGAAGCTGAAGATGATCCCGCCCAGCAAGGTGCCGGCGCAGTTGGGCAGGGCGATCTTCCAGAACACCGCGTAGGGGCCGTAGCCATCGAGGGTGGCGGCTTCCTCGATCTCGCGCGGCATGCGCTGGAACACGGGGATCGACAGCCAGGTAATGGTGGAGAGCGTGGTCAGCAGGTAAGTCACGATCATGGAGAAGCGCGTGTCATACAGCCCCAGGTCGACCCAGATCGCAATGAGCGGAATGGCCACCGCCACCGGCGGCAGGAAGCGCAGCGAGAGCAGGAAGAACTGGATGTCGCGCTTGCCGGGCACGTGGTAGCGCGCAATCACGTAGGCTGCCGGCACGCCCATGAGCGTCCCCAGCAGTACGGCGCTACCGACGATGACGGCACTGTTGGTCAGGCCCACCAGTACCTCCGGACTGCCGATGACCTGGCGATAGTTCTCCAGCGTCGGCGTGAAGAGGAAACGCGGCGTGGGCGTGACGATGTCCAGCAAGGTCTTCAAGGAATTGAGCAGCGCCCACAGCAGCGGAAACACCGCCACCAGTACCAGCAGGATGCCCACGCCCCAGACGGCGCAGCGTGTGATCAGTCTTCCCATTTGCTCACCCGTTTCCAGATCAGGGTAAAGATCAGTGTGGTAGCCACCATCATCAGCACCGCCATGGTGGAGGCATACGAGACCTTGCCGGAGAGCCCGATGCCTTGCGCATAGGCATACATGTCCAGCGTTTCGGTGGCCACACCGGGCCCGCCCTTGGTCATCACGTAGATCAGGTCGAAGGAGCGCAGCGACTCCACCATCTTGATGAAGACCAGGCTGATGAGCGGGGCCTTCAACATCGGCAGGGCGATGTAGGCATACACCTGCCAGGTGCGGGCATGATCCAGCCGCGCCGCTTCCAGCGGTTCGGGCGGCAGGGTTTCCAGCAGCTTCAAGACGATCACTGCGAAGAACAATCCCCACTGCCAGATATCCACGGCCGCCACCGCATAGAGCGCCAGCAGCGGGTCCGACAGGAAGGCCGTGTCATGGATGCCCACCAGCCCCAGCAGCCAGCCCAGGATGCCGGTCAGCGGCGAATACATGAACTTCCAGATGAAGGCGGCCGACACGCGCGGCAGCAGCACCGGCGTGATCAGCAAGACGCACATGGCTTGCCGCCATTTTCCATGGACGTTTTCAAACAGGTAGATGGCGATGAGGATGCCGGCCACCACAGCGCCCAGCACGGTGACCACTTCCCAGATCGCCGAGACTTCGATGGCGTTGAGGAAGCGCCGGTCCGACATCAGCCGCTCGATATTGCGCAACCAGACGTAGTCGCTGTCGGGATAGCGCAGCACGCGGTTCTTCAGTGCCAGGTTGATCGCCGCCACCGTCGGCACCAGCCCCAGTACCAGCATCACCAGGAGCGACGGGCCGAGGAACAGGTAGGGCAGCGAGGTCTTTCCACGATTGAACATGCAGGACTCCGGAGTCCGCCCCGTTCCGGCACGGGAACGGGGCGGCTACATCGTTTGACGCGGTTGAATGAAGGAAATTATTTACGCGGGTGTTCCATCGCGTCCTGCGCATACTGGGCGGCTTCGTCCAGGGCGCGGGGAATATCCTTCTGGGTGCCGGTGAAGACTTCTTCCAGCGCCACGCCCAGGTTGTCGCCGATGTCCGGCCACTGCGGGCTGGGCCAGATGGTCAGCTTGGAGACCGGTGTGGTGTCCTTCAGGCCCGCCAGGATCTGCGGCTTGACGTTCTTCTGGAAGTAATCGCTCTGGATGGTGCTGGTGCGGTTGTAGTCGCTGAAGACCTTCTCGCGCAGGCGTGCCTGTTCCTGCTCCTTGCCGGTGGCAAAGGCGATGAACTTGCCGGCCGCCTGGCGCGTGCACTCGTCCTTGGCCCCGATGGCGGAGATGGCCAGGCCGTGGCCGTAGGCGGCCGAGGGCAGCGGTGCCGGCGGGCGGGCGTAGCCGACCTTGTCGGCCACACTGGATTTGCTGCTGTCCTCCATCCAGTCGGCAAAGGGCGTGGACTCGATCATGAAGGCCACCTTGCCCGAGCGGAAGGCTTCCAGCGCATTGCTCCAGTCATAGGTGGCCGCGCCCGGGGGACCGTACTTGAACAGTTCCGCATAGAGCTGCGTGGCCTTGACGGCGGCCGGTGAATTGAAGGCCGGCTGGTTGTTCTTGTCGGTCCACTGGCCGCCCTGGGCCAGCATGAAGGGCGCCCAGCGCCACACGTTCATGCCCGAGCCGCGCTGGCCGCGCGCCACCCAGCCATAGACGCCGGGCGGCGAATGCAGTTTCTTGATGTCGGCCACCAGTTCGTCCAGCGTGCGCGGGACCGGCAGGCCCGCTTTTTCCAGCAGGTCGCGGCGATAGAAGAGGAAATCGGAACCGCCGATCAGCGGGGCGAAATACGCCACGTCCTTGTAGCTGGCCACCGCCCGGCGACCGGGCAGGAAGTCGTCATAGTCGGCCTCCTTGGGGAAATACTTCAGCAGCGGTACGATCCAGCCCGCCGAGGCGAACTCGGCCACGTTGGCCTCATCGACGTAATACACCTGGTAGGAACCGGCCTTGGTGGAAGCATCCAGGCGCGACTTGGCGCGCCGGTCGTTCTCGCCGAAGTAGCTGATCTCCACGCGGGTGCCGGTGCGCTTCTGGTAATCGGCCAGCGATTTTTCCATCACCGTCAGGCCCAGGCTCTTCTGCGCCAGCACCTTCAGCACGGGGACATTGCAGGACTGCGCCGATGCCACCAAGGGCAGGGCAGCGCCAAGGACGGCGCACGCGGCGCCCAAGCAGATCTTGTTCACGGGTTGTCTCCTGGTATTTTTTATCGTTCAGGTCGGACGCAGATGCGGGGGGAGTCGCAAGCACCCTTTGCCTTCACAGGCAGGAGCAAGAGTACGAGGGCAGGGCGCGCCGCTCCACGCCAAAAGCGTGCAGCGGGCTGATACTTTTTGATCGTTTGTTGTGGCGGCGGCGCGTTTTTGTATTACCGCCGCATGGGAAAGAGGGGTGTCAGCTCGCCAGCGCCGGCAGGCTCACCGTGGCCACCAGGCCGCTGCCCCGGGCCGGCGCGTCGAGCCGGATTGCGCCCTGGGAGGCCTGCACGATCTCGCGCACGATGGCCAGTCCCAGGCCGGAGCCCGGCTGATCCGGCGCGGCATTGCGATAGAACCGTTCGAAGACGCGCTCGCGCACCTCGGCCGGGATGCCGGGGCCATTGTCGGTCACGGTGATGATGACCTGGTTGCGCTTCTTCTCCAGTCCCACGGTGACCTTGCCGCCCTCGGGCGTATAGCGCAGGGCATTGTCGATCAGGTTCATCAGCAAGCCCATCAGCTGCGCCTCGTTGCCGTTGACCATGGCGCTCTCCAGCGTGGTCTCCAGCCCCAGGTCGATGCCCTTCTTGAGCGCCAGTCCGGCCAGTTCCTCCAGCACCATGGCGGCCACCGCCAGCAGGTCCACCGGCGCGCGCGGGAAGGCGCTGCTGTTGGAGGCTTCGGCCTGGGAGAGCAGCAGCAGCTTGTTGGTCAGGTCGGTCATGCTGCGGCTGCCCTCCTGCAAGGAGGCCAGCACCTGCTTGACCCGCGCCGGATCGTCCAGCTGGCGGGCGAACTGGATCTGCGAATCGATCACGGCAAGGGGCGTGCGCAACTGGTGCGCGGCATCGGCCACGAAGCGCTTCTGCACCGTCACTTGCGCATTGAGGCGGAAGATGTACTGGTTGATGGCCTCCACGATGGGCCGCAATTCCTGCTGCAAGCCGCCGGCACGCAGCGGCGTGAGCGAATCCGGCTCGCGCGTGGCCAGTTCGTCCTTGAGCGCCAGCAGCGGGCGCAACTCCATCGTCAGGCCCAGCACCACCAGGCTGATGGCCAGCAGCAGCAGCACGATCTGGCGCCGCAGCGAGGCGTGCCACTGGTCGTCGATCATCTCCTGCCGTCCCTGCATGGTCTGGCCCACCGAAACGGCCACCATGCGCAGCGTGCCTTCATCGAACAGCGCGCGGATGTAGCTGACCACGCGCAGCGGCTTGCCCTCGAAGGTGGTCGTGGTATAGACCGGATAGAGCGCCGCAAAGTCAGGCTCGGCAGGGAAATCGGGGCGTCCGGCCAGGAGTGTCTCGTCATCCATGCGCACCTGGTAATACACCGCATCCTGCGCCGGGGAAGCGAACAGTTCCAGCGCCGCAGGGGGAATCGAGACCACCGGCGCGCCATCGTTCCAGCCGACCTGGCCAGCCATCATGCGGGCCGAGGCCAGCAGTGCCCGGTCCTGCACCAGGGTGGCGCTGGAGACGGCATTGTCATACGCGTCGCCGGTGGACAGGCCCACGTAGACCGCCATCGGGATCAGCAGCCACCACAGCAGCCGCAGGCGCAGGCTGTCAATCATCTTTCTGCTTGAGCAGATAGCCCAGGCCGCGCAGGGTCATGATGGCCGCGCTCGACTGTTCCAGCTTCTTGCGCAGGCGCGAGATGTAGATCTCGATGGCGTCCGCGCTCGGTTCTTCGGAAAGGCTGAAGACCCCCTTCATGAGCGCAGTCTTGGAGACCGTCTTGCCTTGTTTCAACATCAGCACTTCCAGCACGTCATGCTCGCGCGCCGGGAGCGCCAGCGTCACGCCGGCCACGGCGAACTGGCGCGTGTTGCTGTCATAGACCAGGTCGCCGCAATGGATCTCGGCGGCCTTGTCGGGCGTCTGGCGGCGCACCAGCACCTTGATGCGGGCCACCAGTTCACGGATCTCGAAGGGTTTGACCAGGTAGTCGTCGGCGCCGGCGCCGAGGCATTCGACCTTTTCATCGATGGAGCCGCTGGCGGTGAGGATCATTACCGGCACGCCGTTGTGGCGTTCGCGCAGGCGGCGCAGCACGTTCTTGCCGTGCAGCTTGGGCAGCATCAGGTCCAGCAGCACGACGTCGTAGTTCTCGTCGCGCAGGACCTGGTCGGCGATCTCGCCATCGGCGGCGATATCGACCTTGAACTTGTGTTCCTTGAGGATCTGCTCCAGCCAGTGGGCGAGCTGGGGATTGTCTTCGATCAGGAGCAATTTCATGCGATGGTCTCGTGTTTCTGGAGGTTCTTTTTTGTTGCGCTGCAAAGCAGAAAGCCGGAATTTGGAAAGCTGGATGAAGGTTTCGGCTTCTTAGAATAGGCCCGCAGTCTACAAGAGATGGCGACAGACCATCCAACCAAAATATGGAGACAATCATAATGCGTCACGACCTGCGCGTGTTCCCGCCCCTCGGAACACAGCCCCTGCGCCGCCGCCTGCTGGCCCTGGGCGCCACCGCCATCGCTGCCTGCGCCCTGGGCCTGGCCGCCCCGCAAGCCCATGCAGCCGACAAGATCATCATCATGGTCGGCGGCATCAACAAGCTCATCTATCTGCCGCCCAAGCTGGCCGAAAGCCTGGGCTACTTCAAGGAAGAAGGCCTGGATGTGGAGCTGCAGTCGCAGCCGGCCGGGGTCGATGCCGAGAATGAACTGCTGGCCGGGGCCGTGCAGGCCGTGGTCGGCTACTACGATCACTCCATCGACCTGCAGAGCAAGGGCAAGGAAGTCACGTCCATCACCCAGCTGCTGCTGGTGCCGGGCGGCATGGAGATGGTGCGCGCCGACCTGGCCGGCACCGTGCGCAGCATGGCCGACCTCAAGGGCAAGACCCTGGGCGTGACCGGGCTGGGTTCGTCCTCCAGCTTCCTGGCGCAATACCTGGCCAGCCGCGCCGGCCTCAAGGCGGGCGATTACTCCATCCTGCCGGTCGGTGCCGGCAATACCCTGATCGCCGCCATGAAGCAGAAGCGCGTGGATGTGGCCTGGACCACCGAGCCCACGACTTCCATCCTGCTGGCCTCGGGTGCGGCCAAGGTGCTGGTCGACATGAGCAGCGTGGAAGGCACCAAGGCCGCGCTGGGCGGACTGTATCCGGCTTCCAGCCTCTACGTGCATCGCTCCTGGATGATGAGCCACAAGGCCGAAGCGCAGAAGCTGGCGCGCGCCTTCGTCAAGACCCTGAAATACATCCAGACCCATTCGGCCGAAGACGTGGCCGAGAAGATGCCCAAGGACTATTACGGCGGCAACAAGGCCATCTACGTGCAGGCGCTCAAGGCTTCGCTGCCCATGTATTCGCCCGATGGCAAGATGCCCGCCGGCGGGCCGGAACAGGTATTGAAGGTGATGGCCGGATTCAACCCCAACATCAAGGGCAAGAACATCGACCTTGCCAAGACCTACACCAACGAGTTTGTCGACGCGGTAAAGTGAATTTTGCCGCTGATATGAAGGCACCGTAGAATCCACGGGCTTTCGCATCGATTTCCAGGAGCTGACGTGAACAAAAACCTCCGCCGTGGCCTGCTCTCGCTGGCCGTTGCCGGCACCGTACTGGCCGCCTTGCCGATCCCCTCCATGGCTGCGGCCAAGGTCACCATCATGGTGGGCGGCATCAACAAGATGGTCTACCTGCCCGCCAAGCTGGCCGAACAACTGGGCTACTTCAAGGAAGAGGGCCTGGACGTGGAGCTGCAGTCGCAGCCGGCCGGGGTCGATGCCGAGAACGAACTGCTGGCCGGTGCGGTGCAGGCCGTCGTGGGCTTCTATGATCACGCCATCGACCTGCAGACCAAGGGCAAGGAAATCACTGCCATCACCATCCTGGGCCAGGTACCGGGCGAGGTGGAACTGGTCTCGACCAAGGCGGCACCGCACTTCCAGAGCATGGCCGATGCCAAGGGCAAGACCCTGGGCGTGACCGGGCTGGGTTCGTCCACCAACTTCCTGACGCAATACCTGGCCTCGCGCCACGGCATCAGCTCCAAGCAATTTTCGGTGCTGCCGGTGGGCGCGGACAATACCTTCATCGCCGCCATGAAGCAGGGCCGCATCGACGCCGGCATGACCACCGAACCGACCGCTTCGCTCCTGCTCAAGACCGGCGACGCCCAGGTGCTGGTGGACATGCGCACCGTGGAGGGAACCGTCAAGGCGCTCGGCGGGCTGTACCCGGCCTCCAGCGTGTATGTACAGCGCAGCTGGCTCAACAGCCACAAGGAGGAAGCGCAGAAGCTGGCACGCGCCTTCGTCAGGACGCTCAGGTTCATCAACACGCACAGCGCCGAGCAGATCGCCGAGAAGATGCCCAAGGACTACTACGGCAGCAACAAGGCGCTGTATATACAGGCCCTGAACAATTCGCTGCCCATGTATTCGCAGGACGGCAAGATGCCCAAGGGCGGGCCGGAAACGGTGCTGTCGGTACTGTCGGGCTTCAATCCCAACGTCAAGGGCAAGCATGTGGACTTGTCCAAGACCTACACGGATGAATTCGTCAACGCCGTGAAATGAGGCGGGGACTGGCTGCGGGCCGGTCTTCCTGAAAATTATATAAACGATATACGCCATGATGCGCGGCAGCGCGTCAGGGGCGCGTTCAACCCGAATTCAACCCCAAGCCACGAAAGAGCCCCACGATGAACGCCATCAACCAGCAGGCCTTCACCCCCGCCGGCCAGGCGGCCCAGGCCACGCCGGCCATTGAATTGCGCAACGTGAGCTGCCGCTTCATCACGGCCGATGGCCGGGCGACGGTGGCCCTGCGCGATTTTTCCATGAGCGTGGCGCGCGGTGAATTCGTGGCCGTGGTCGGCCCCACCGGCTGCGGCAAGTCGACCACGCTTTCGCTCATCACCGGCCTGCTCAAGCCGACGCTGGGGGAGGTGCGGGTGATGGGACAGCCGGTCAACGGCATCGATCCGCGTATCGGATTCGTGTTCCAGAACGATGCGGTCTTTCCCTGGCGCAGCGTGCGCGACAACGTGGCGGCCGGCCCCATGTTCCGGGGCCAGTCCAGGGAGCAGGCCCATGCGCTGGCCGACGAATGGATCCGCCGCGTGGGCCTGGACAAGTTCGGCGACCACTATCCGCACCAGCTTTCCGGCGGCATGCGCAAGCGCGTGGCGCTGGCGCAGACTTTCATCAACAGCCCCGAGATTTTGCTGATGGACGAACCCTTTTCCGCGCTGGACATGCAGACCCGCACCTTGATGCAGGATGAACTGCTGCGCCTGTGGTCGGCGCATTCGGGCTCGGTGGTGTTCGTCACCCATGACCTGGAGGAGGCCATTGCGCTGGCCGACAAGGTCTATGTGCTCACCGCCCGCCCGGCCACCTTGAAGAGCGTCTACCCGATCGACCTGCCGCGTCCGCGCGTGATGGAGGAGGTGCGCTACGAGCAGCGCTTCATCGATATTTCGCGGCGCATCTGGGCCGATCTGCGCGAGGAAGTGCATATCGCCTGATGCCCCGTGCCGTTGCGCCACATCGCCTATCCAATTCTGAAATACAGGGGACTCCCATGACACAAGCACAAGCCAGCCACAGCGCCGCGACGATGGATATCGCCGGCGTCGAAGCCGAGGCCCGGCGCAAGATCCGCGCACGAAAACAACTGGTCGTCGGCCTGCGCATCGCCATCCTGGTGATCGTGCTGGGCGGCTGGGAAGGCGGCGCGCGTCTAGGCTGGATCGATCCCTTCTTCTTCTCGCAACCGTCGGCCATCGTGGCGCAGATCGTCGAGTGGATGGTCGAGGGCACCTCCCAGGGCCCGCTCTGGACCCAGGTCCTCGTGACCCTCGAAGAAACCGTGCTGGGATTTTTGATCGGCTCGGTAGCCGGGGTCATCGCCGGCATCATCCTCGGGCGCAACAAGCTGCTCTCGGATGTCTTCAGCCTCTACATCCAGATCGCCAATTCGATCCCGCGCGTGGTGTTGGGCTCCATCTTCGTCATCGCCTTTGGCCTGGGCATGGCCTCCAAGGTGGCGCTGGCGGTGGTGATGGTGTTCTTCGTGGTGTTCGCCAATGCCTTCCAGGGCGTGCGGGAAGCCGACCGCTACATGATTGCCAACGCCCAGATCCTCGGCGCCTCGCCGCGCCAGGTGACCATGGCGGTGGTGATCCCCTCGGCGCTGTCGTGGATCCTGGCCAGCCTGCATGTGAGCTTCGGGTTTGCGCTAGTGGGGGCGGTGGTCGGCGAATTCCTCGGTTCCAAGCAGGGCATTGGCCTGCTGATCTCCACCGCCCAGGGCGCCTTCAATGCCAGCGGCGTGTTTGCGGCGATGATCGTGCTGGCCGTGGTGGCGCTGGCGGCGGACTGGCTGCTGCATGCGCTGGAACGGCGCCTGCTGAAGTGGCGTCCGCAGGCCTTCTGAAGACAAACGCCTGAGGGCGTAAAATGTGACGCCAGCAAACGGGGACACGGCAACGTGTCCCCGCCGTGTTTTGATCCGCGCGTTTCCACTTCCCTTCCGTCATGTCCGCCAACCAGCCGCCTCGCCCGAGTGACCCCGCTGCAACCCCGTCCGCCCCAGCCTCCCTCAACGATCCCGTGACCCAGCGTGCCCTGCTGTGGATCGTGGCCTCCGGCTTCTTCATGCAGACGCTGGACACCACCATCGTCAACACCGCCTTGCCCGCCATGGCGCGCAGCCTGGGCGAGCCGGTGCTGAACATGCATCCGGTGGTGGTGGCCTACACGCTGACGATGGCATCGCTCACGCCCGCCTCGGGCTGGCTGGCCGATCGCTTCGGCACGCGCCGCGTGTATTTCGCGGCGATCCTGCTGTTCGCGCTGGGCTCGGCGCTGTGCGCCATGGCGCCGACCCTGCCGATGTTGCTGGCCGCTCGCGTGATACAGGGATTGGGTGGCTCCATGCTGCTGCCGGTCGGGCGCCTGGCCGTGCTGCGGGCAGTGCCGGGCGCGCAATACATCGCTGCACTGGCCTCGATCTCGATTGCCGGGCAGCTCGGTCCGGTGGTCGGTCCTGTACTGGGCGGGTGGCTGGTAGAGAGCCTGTCCTGGCACTGGATCTTCCTGATCAACCTTCCTGTAGGTGTACTGGGGATGGGGGCCGTACTGTACTTCCTGCCCGATGACAGCCTTACCGGTACACCCCGTTTTGATTTAGTCGGCTGTGCCTTGCTGTCCGCTTGCATGGTGGCCTTCTCGCTGGCGCTGGACGTGCCTTTCGATACCCACCGTACTGGCTGGAGCTTCGCACTGTCTGCTGTGGCAGCATCAACTGTACTGGTCTACTGGCGCCATGCGTCCGTTCATCCGCGCCCACTGTTTCGGCTCGGTTTGTTCAGGGAACCCAACTTCAGCATCGGACTGGCAGGTAACCTGGTCTGCCGTATCGGTTCATCGGCAGTGCCTTTCCTGTTGCCGCTGCTGTTGCAGGTGCGGCTGGGTTATTCACCGCTGCACGCAGGCATGCTGCTGCTGCCGGCGGCCATTGCCGGCACCATTGCCAAACCGTGGATCGCGCCGCTGGTCAAGCGCTTTGGCTATGATCGCTTCCTGCTGGTCAATACCGCCATCGTCGGGATGTCCATCGTATCGTTCGCGCTGATCACGCCGGGTTGGCCGCTGGCGGCGTCCATCGTGCAGCTGGCGGTGTTCGGGGCGTCCAATTCGATGCAGTTTGCGGCCATGAACAGCGTCACGCTCAAGGGCTTGCGCAAGGAAGATGCGGGCAGCGGCAACAGTCTCTTCTCGATGGTGCAGATGCTGGCCATCGGCCTGGGCGTGACCATCGGCGGCACCATGGTCAATGTCTTCAAGAGCGAGGCGGGCATCGCCACCAATGCCAGCTTCCAGATCACCTTCGTGATCGTGGGGCTCATTACCCTGGTCTCGGCCTGGGTGTTCCGCAAGATGGATCCGCGTTACTTCAGCTGAGCGCGGCTCAGGTCTCGCTCCACTGGCGCAGGAGGTTGTGATAGCAGCCCACCAGCGTGCGCCGTGCGAGCGCATCGGCATCGGTCTGGTTCAGGCGCTGGATGGCGTTGTCCATGTCGAACAGCATCTGGCGCTGGCCGTCGTCGCGCACCAGGCTCTGCACCCAGAAGAAGAAGCCCACCCGCACGCCGCGCGTGACCGGCGTGACGGTGTGCAGGCTGGTGGCAGGATAGAGCACCATGTCGCCCGCGGCCAGCTTGACGCTGTGCATGCCGTAACTGTCATCGATCTGCAGTTCGCCGCCATCGTAGTCCTCCGGATCGGCCAAAAACAGCGTGGCCGAGACATCGGTACGCAGCTTGCGTCCGCTGTGCGGATGGATGCGCACGCTGCCATCGACATGGGCGCCGAAGGTCATGCCCTCGCCATAGCGATTGAACATGGGCGGATAGATCAGGTTGGGCAGCGCTGCGCTGATGAAGCGCGGATGCCGCTCCAGCGCGGAGACGATGATGCGCTGGCATTGCAGGGCGACGTCGGACTGTTCGTCGATCTGCTGGTTGTATTTCACCGGCGCGCCCTGGTAGCCCGCCGTCACGCGCCCATCCACCCAGGCCGGTCCTGCGTTGTCCAGCAGGCTGCGCACGGTCTGCAGGGCTTGCGGGTCCAGCAGCTGGGGGATGGTGATGAGCATGGACGCGTCCTCTTTCCTTACATGCGGTAGGTCAGCGACAGCAGGGCGGTACGGCCCGAACCCGGGACCGAACGGCCGCCGTCGGATTGGATCAGCGCATCGTAATACATCTTGTCGGTCAGGTTGTAGAGGTTCAGGCGGATGTCGTAGGCCTTGGTGGTGTAGGCCAGCATCGCGTCGTAACGGGTGTAGCCGCCGACCTGCACCGTGTTGGTGGCATTGGCATAGCGCTGCGACATGTAGGTGGCGCCGCCGCCGACCTGCCAGTGCGGTGCCAGGTCATAGGTCGTCCAGGTGGTGAAGGTGTGCTTGGGCGTGTTGACCGGGATCTTGCCGACCGAGGTATCGGCCACGGCACCGCCGACCACCTTGGCATCCAGGTAGGTGTAGTTGGCGGCGATCTGCCAGTCGCGGGTGATGCGGCCGGTTGCGCCCGCACGCGCGCCGTTGACGCGCACCGTGCCGGCCAGCGCGTAGACCCCGGTGGCGACCTGGCTGCGCGCATTTTCCTTGGTGATCTGGAAGCCGGCGGCAGTCAGCGCCAGGCCTTCGGCCACATCCCACTTGCCGCCCAGTTCATAGGAACGGTTCTTTTCCGGGTCCAGGTTCTGCTGGCCGGCGGTGCCGGTCAATTGCTCCAGCGAGGGATTGAAGGAAGTGCCGTAGGAAACGTAATACGACTGCGCCGTGCTGGGCTGCCAGATCGCGCCCGAACGCACGCTCACGAAGTTCACGCTCTGCTGCGCATAGCCCAGCGCGGTGGAGCCGCTGGTATTGCCCGAGTTGATCGAGTTGCTGATGCTGGCCACATAGCGGTCATAGCGCAGGCCACCCACCAGCTTGAATTGCGGCACCAGCTCGATGGTGTCGCCGACATAGGCGGCGATGGTGTTGGCACTGCCGCCGGCGCGGTTGCCTGCGGTATCGGCCACGCTGCTGCCGGCCGCGCTGTAGGAAGGATTGACCAGGCTCACGCAATCCATGTAGCCGGTGGTGGCGCCGGCTGCGTTGAGCGAGCGGCCGTTGCAGCTGCCGTTGCGGTAGTAATTCTGGTTGTCGTAACCGTCGTGACCAACTTCCACGCCCACCAGCGCATCGTGCTTGACGCTGCCGGTGCTGAACTTGGCGGCCAGTTCGGTCTGGTTGAAGATGGAGTAGTCGTTGATGTTGCGGTCATGGCTCTGGCCGCGCACGAAGAGGCTGGACAGCGGCAGGCTGCTGGCCGCATTGGTGAGCGCCGTGAAGCCGCTTGAAGAGACCGTACCGATGGTATTGGGCGCAGTCTCCACGGCATTGGTGTGCACGTAGTTGAACTGGGTCTGGTTGCGCAGTGTGACGTCGGGGGCGATTTTGTGCTTGATGCCGGCGTTGAACGCGGCCACATCCTGGATGGTGCGGTCGCTGTTCAAACCATAGGCGGTGTTGCGGTCGACATTGACGGGGTGGCCGTTGAGCGGCGGCAGGCCGTAGTCGGGCTGGTCCTGGTTGTGCTGCAGCAGGGCCGAGAGCGTGATCTCGGTGGAAGTGCCGATGCCCCAGACATAGGAGCCGGCCAGGCCGAAGTCCTGTACATCGGTCTGGTTGCGCGTGCTGGCCGCGCCGTTCTGGGCCATGGCCTCGATGCGCAGGGCCGAGGTATCCGACAGCGGACGGTTGACGTCGACCGTGCTGCGCACCAGGCCATTGGTGGTGACCGAACCGGAGATTTCGGTGGCGGCCTTGAGGTTGGCCTTCTTGCTGACCTGGTTGATGATGCCGCCGGTCGAACCGCGGCCGAAGAGCATCGAGGACGGGCCCATCAGGACTTCCACTTCCTCGATGGCGAAGGTATCGCGGTAGTACTGGCCACGGTCGCGGAAGCCGTCGAGATAGATGTCGGTCCGCGCCGAGAAACCGTTGAGGTTGATGTTGTTGCCGATCTGGCCGCCTTCGGCGCCGCCCAGCGTGATGCCGGAGACGTTGCGCAGCGCATCGGCCAGCGAACTCACGCCTTGCGACTGCATCTGCGCCTTGTTGACCACCGTCACCGATTGCGCGACGTCGTGCAGGTCGGCCGGCAGCTTGGTGATGGCCGTGCCGCTACTGGCGAAATCATCGCGGCGGCCTTCCACCGTGACCGGGGCGAGCTGGCTGCCGGTGGCTGCGGTGGCGTTGGGCGCAGAGGCCTGCTGTGCGTGGACGGAGAGGGGAGCGGCAAAGGTGGCGACCAATGCGGCGGCAATCGGCGTGAGACGGTTCATGTTCTTGTTTTCAGTGAAGTGGAGTAGGAAACGATGAGCCGATCCCGCTTGCGCAGGAGCGGCTCGAATGGCTGGCTACTCCGTCCTTCAATGGCAACAAGGAAGTCCGTTTGGCTGGCTGGTGACCAGTTTTTATTGCATGCTAATGATTTGGATTCTCATTCGCATGGCTGGCAAGAGTAAGGCTGGAGCCTGACAAAATGCTGTCATTTGCCTGACGCAGAACTGAGTGTGACAAAAAAGAAACACTCTGGCCGTGCCGCGCCCCGCCTGGGGGACCGCCTGATTTGCAGCATGGCCTGGGCTGCAATACGATGCAGCGTCACGCAGAGTTTTTGCGCTGTTTATTTTCCAAGAAGTCCCCTATGAATGTTCTGCTGGTCGAAGACGACCCGGTACTCACCGACGGTCTGTCGCGGGTACTCAATTCGCACGGCTTCACCGTGCATACCGTCAACAACGGCAACGATGCGCTGTCGCAGCGTTTCAATGCCGCCGTGCTGGTGCTCGACATCGGCCTGCCCGGCATCGACGGTTTTGAAGTCCTGCGCCGCATGCGCGCCAACGGCAACAACACCCCGGTGCTGCTGCTGACCGCACGCGACACCATTCCCGACCGCGTGCACGGGCTGGAACTGGGCGCCGATGACTACCTGGTCAAGCCCTTTGCCACGCCCGAACTGGTGGCCCGCATCAAGGCGCTGATCCGCCGCAGTACGCCGCAGCCTGCGCAGCTGACCGTGGGTGGCCTGTCGCTGGACAACGCCACCAAGCGCGCCGACATCGACGGCCGCAAGATCGAACTGTCGCTGCGTGAATGGACGGTGCTGGAATACCTGATGCAACACGCCTCGCGCGTGGTCTCCAAGCAGCAGATCATCGATGCCGTCCTGCCCTGGGGCGAGGATTTCACGATCAATGCGGTGGAGGTCTACGTCTCGCGCATCCGCCTCAAGATCGCTGATTCGGGCGTGGTGATCCGCACCATCCGCGGCTTCGGCTACATGCTCGAAAAGAGCGAGACCTGAGCCGGCAGGCCGCATCATGACGGTCATCAACCAGCAGCCGGCCAACAGCGCGGCCAGCGCCGGCACTGCTGCGCCTGCCACACCGCCAGCCGCCACCCACGCCAGCATCCGGCGCGACCTGCTCAAGTGGCTGATCGCGCCGCTGCTGCTGCTGAACCTGGTGGGGGCCGGCCTGACCTACTGGCTGGCCTGGCTGCCGGCCCAGCACGCCTTCGACCAGAACCTGATGGATTCCACGTGGGGCCTGTATGCCCAGGTGCGGCATCGCCAGGAGCGCACCACCGCCGAGCTGACCCAGCAGGCCGAGCAGATCCTGCGCAGCAATCATTCCGACACCACCTTCTTTGCCGTGCGCAATACGCAGGGGGAGATCTTGGTCGGCGACAAGGGATTCCCGCAATTGCCCGAGACCGAGATCTTCGACCGGCCCTTCAACTATGACGGCGAGATGCGCGGCGAACCGGTGCGTATTTCAGCCATGCAGGTGCGGGTCAAGAACGGCGTGATCTCGGTGGCCGTGGCCGAAACCATCCGCAAGCGCGACCGCGCGCACTACACGATCCTGCTGTCCTTCCTGCTGCTGGACGGGGCGCTGACCTTCGGTTCGCTGTCGGTGGTACTCATCGCCGTGCGGCGTGGCCTGCGTCCCCTGAAGAGCTTGCAGCGCAACCTGGAACAGCGCGGCCACGGCAAGCTGGGCGCCATCGACGGCATCGGTGCGCCGGTGGAGCTGCAGCCCCTGATCGTGGCCATGAACGAACTGATGGCCCGCATCAGCAAGGGCGAACAGGCGCAGCAGAATTTCATGGCCGACGTGGCCCATCAATTGCGCACGCCCTTGACGGGCCTGAAGCTGCAGCTGGAACTGCTGCACGACAAGCACCAGGACCAGCCCGATACGGCCCGTTCGCTGGCGATGATGAATTCCTCGGTGGAACGCATGATCCGCCAGAGCCGGCAACTACTGGCGCTGGCGCGCTCGGAACCTGGCCTGTTTGAAAGCCGCAAGCTGGAGGAGCTCTCGCTGCACAAGCTGGTGGAAGAGTCGGTGCAGCACTTCATCGAAGAGGCCGATAAGAAGCAGATCGACCTCGGCTTTGACCTGCAGCCAGCCCGCCTGCGCGGCGACCGTTTCCTGCTCGCCGACCTGATCGACAACCTCATCGACAATGCGGTGCGCTATTCGCCGCAGCACGGGACGGTGACGGTGCGCTGCCTCGAAGAAGAGGGCGCCACCGTGCTGTCGGTGGAAGACTCCGGTCCCGGCATTGCCCCCGAGCATCGCGAGCTCATCTTCGACCGCTATTACCGCGCCAACGACAAGATCGCCGGCAGCGGCCTGGGACTGGCCATCGTGCGCGAGATCGCGCATGACCATGGTGGAGTCATCACGGTCGATTGCAAGGAAGAGGGGCAGGGCACCATCTTCACGGTGCGCTTCCCGCTGGCCGCCTGACGCCTGCGGCCACGGCGGCACTTGCCGCACGGCATCGCGCTTGTGCAGAACCTCATGCCTGCCCCTGTGTCAAACGGGCTTCATCGTGAACGACACAGGAGGCAGCATGACGGACAAGGTCCTGCAAAGTGGTACCCATATCGCCCGCTACGACGCGGTGGAAAAACCCGATGAAGGCTTCGAGGCGCAAGTCTTCGTGCGCCTTGCGCGCGAACCCGAGATTGCGGAAACCTACATTCCGGTAGGCCTCTTCCCGACCGAGGAAGAAGCCCTGGCCAGTGCCCGCGAACGCGCGCAGCGTGCGCTGAAGGAGCACGAATTCTGAAGCGCGCATGGCTGGCGGGCGCGGGCAGGGCGTGCTAATGTCCTGCCCATCTTGGGCGTGCAGTGTGATGGCGCCCTTTCAGAAGACTCACAACATCAACAAGAACAATGTCCGTCGCCCGCCACATCGTCCAGGTCCACCCGCGTTTGCTCATCGGTATCGGCATCGGGACCGCCGCCTCCGTCCTCATCCCTGCCAGCACCTGGATCGGCCGCAGCCTGATCGGCTGGAATGCCGGCCTCTGGTTCTATTTGCTGAGCCTGTGGGTGATGATGCTGCGGGCCGATGCCAAGGCCGTCAAGCGCCTGGCCGAGACCGAGGATGAAAGCGCCCACGTGGTGCTGGTGATGGTCTGCGTGGCGGCCATTGCGAGTTTGCTGGCCATCCTGCTGGAACTGGGCGGCAGCAGCCATCACGACGAGGGCGGCCGGCTCTTGCGCTATGCCTTCACGGCCTCTACCGTCTTCGGCTCCTGGGCCCTGATCGGCACCATCTTCACGCTGCATTACGCGCGCCTCTTCTATGCCGATGACGACGACCCTGACGCCCTGCCGCTGCGCTTCCCGGATGGCATCCGCAATCCCGGCTACTGGGATTTCCTGTATTTCTCCTTCACCATCAGCGTGGCCGTGCAGACCTCCGACGTGGGCGTAGCCTCGCGCGCAGTGCGCAAGTCGGTGCTGGCCCATTCGCTGATCTGCTTCGTCTTCAATGCGGCCATCATCGGCCTGTCCATCAATATCGCGGCCGGCCTGGCGGGGAGCTGAAAGCGAGTGTCAGTGCCAGGATGACAGCGCTGCGGAACCGAACTGTCAGCGCTTTGTCCTAGCCGAGTTCGGAGGCAGGTGCCAGCGGGTTGAGCCCGCCGTCATCGGTGCTCTGCGCAAACCGGGAGCCGCCCGTATAATCCACGGCTTTCCCGGAGGCAAGACCAAGGGGAGGGGGACACAGCCACACACAGAACCCCCAGAGCTCGACCAACGATTCGAACAACGGAGCGCACCGTGCGGGTTTATTCCAGCCAAGCTGAAGAACGTATTGCCATGTTGAAGCGCCAGGGCAAGGGCGCCTTTTCCGGACCACCGCTGCCCCTGGGGCCGCTGATCGGTTTTTCCGTCGCCATCCTGGCGGTGGTGCTCATTGCCCTGTTTACCTGGGAAGCCTCGGTCAGCCGCGGCGAGGCCGCCAATGCGGTGTCGCACACCATGAAGGTGCGCGAGCAGCTGCAGGTACTGGTCTCCACGCTCAAGGATGCCGAGACCAGCCAGCGCGGCTTCCTGCTCACGGGCACCGAGTCCTATCTGAGCCCTTACAACCAGGCGCGTGCCGCGCTGCCCGGCGAGATCGCCAAGCTGCGCGAGCTGCTCTCCGACAATCCCGACCAGTTGCAGCGCCTGTCGCAGATCGAGCGCGTGGTCGCCGACAAACTTGAAGAACTGGCCGAGACCGTCAGCCGCCGCCGCAATGGCGATACGGCGGGCGCATTGGCAGTAGTGCAATCCGATCGCGGCAAGATGTTCATGGACCGCGTGCGCGTGCTCACGCGCGACATGGAAGAACAGGAACGCGACCTGCTGGCCAGCCGCCAGTCGGACTGGCGCGACGCCGTGGTGTTTTCCACTGCCGTGGCCTGGGGCGGCTCGGGCTTGCTGCTGGTACTCATCATTGCCGCGGCCATGACCACCTCGCGCGATTATCGCGCCCGTGAAAAACAGACCTGGATCCGCAACGGCCAGATGGGCCTGGCCGAGCGCCTGCAGGGCGAGCAGCGCCTGGGTACGCTGGGCGAGAATACTTTGGCTTTCCTGACGGCCTACCTGAATGCGCAAGTCGGCGCCATCTACCTGCGCACCGACAGTGGCGACTTCGAGCGTTTCGCCGCCTATGCGCTGGAAGAGGATGAGAGTGTCCAGCCGCCGCATCTGCGCGATGGCCAGGGCTTGCTGGGCCAGGCCGCCAAACTCAATCGCGCCATGCACATCAAGGACGTGCCGGAACGCTATCTCACCGTGTCCTCCGCCGTCGGCCGCCATGCCCCGCGCGAGCTGATGATCGTGCCGGCCTCCGCCGATGGCGTGGTGCAGGCGGTATTCGAACTCGGCTTCTTGCGCCAGGTGCGGCCGGAGGAAGAGGAACTGCTGGCACGCCTGTCGGACCAGGTCGCCATTGCCGTGCGCTCTTCCAAGGATCGTACCCGCCTGGAAGAACTGCTTGAAGAAACCCAGCGCCAGTCCGAGGAATTGCAGGCCCAGCAGGAAGAACTGCGCGTCAACAATGAAGAGCTGGAAGAGCAGGGCCAGGCCTTGAAGGCCTCGCAACTGCGCCTGGAAACCCAGCAGGCCGAACTGGAAGAAACCAATGCCCAGTTGGAAGAGCAGACCCAGTTGCTGGAAATCCAGAAGGATGACCTGGCCAAGACCCAGGTGGTGCTGGTGGAAAAAGCCACCGAGCTGGAACGCGCCAACCAGTACAAGAGCGAGTTCCTGGCCAACATGAGCCACGAGCTGCGCACGCCGCTGAACTCCACCCTGATCCTGGCCAAGCTGCTGGCCGACAACAAGCAGGGCAACCTGTCCGACGAGCAGGTGCGATTCGCGCAGACCATTTCCTCTGCGGGCAACGACTTGCTGGCCCTGATCAACGACATCCTCGACCTCTCGAAGATGGAAGCGGGCAAGCTCGATATCGTTTCCGAATCCTTCGTGGTCAGCAAGATGGCCGAGGAGCTCAAGGCCAGCTTCGCCATGACGGCCCAGCAGAAGGGCCTGGGCTTCAAGGTCGAGGTCGATCCGGGCGTGCCGCAGCGCATGGAAACGGACATGCAGCGCCTGGGCCAGATCTTGAAGAACCTGCTCTCCAACGCCATCAAGTTCACCGAGAAGGGCGAGGTCAGCCTGCGCATCTATGCGGATGCCGGTGGCCGCATCGCCTTCGCCGTGCGCGATACCGGCATCGGCATCGGCGCTGACCAGCACCAGTTCATCTTCGAAGCCTTCCGCCAGGCCGATGGCAGCACGCATCGCAAGTACGGCGGCACCGGGCTGGGCCTGTCGATCTCGCGCGACCTGGCGCATCTGCTGGGCGGCGACATCCAGGTGCAGAGCCGGGTGGGCGAGGGCAGCATCTTCACGCTCTCGCTGCCGCAGGTCTACAGTGGCGAGCAGGCCGTCATGCGCACGCCTGCGGCCGTGGCCGCCCCTTCGGCGGCGGCTGCGACCCTGCAGGCGGCACAAGTGGCGACCGCGCCTGATGTGCGCATTCCCGCTCCCCAGGTGGTGCCGGGCGCGCCGGCAAAACTGCAGGACATCGCCATCGATGATGATCGTCACCGCATCGAATCGTCCTCCCGCCTGATCCTGGTGATCGAGGATGACACCGCCTTCGCCATGATCCTGCGCGACCTGGCGCACGAGATGGGCTTCCAGTGCGTGGTCACGCATTCGGCCAATGAAGGCGTGTCGGCGGCCGAGATGTATCGCCCCAGTGCCATCCTGATGGACATGAACCTGCCCGACTTCTCCGGCCTGGGCGTGCTGGACCAGATCAAGCGCAATCCCAAGACGCGCCACATCCCGGTGCACGTGGTGTCGGTGGCCGATTACTCGCACGAGGCGCTGGAGCGCGGTGCCATCGGCTACGCATTGAAGCCGGTGCAGCGCGAGGAACTGGTCGGCGCCATCCGCAAGCTCGAAGCCAAGTTCCTGCAGGGCCTGCGCCACGTGCTGGTGGTGGAAGACGATGCGCGCCAGCTCGACAGCATCCGCCAGTTGCTGGCCGGCGAGAACATCAACCTGGTCGGCGTACGCACCGCCACCGATGCGCTGGCCCGCCTGCGCGAGACCACCTTCGATTGCATGGTGATGGACCTGAACCTGCCCGACCTGTCCGGCTACCAGTTGCTGGAGAAGATGGCCGAGCAGGAACACGTAGCCTTCCCGCCGGTGATCGTCTATACCGGCCGCTCGCTGTCGGCCGAGGAAGAGCAGCACCTGCGCCGCTTCTCGCGCTCCATCATCATCAAGGATGCGCGTTCGCCGGAACGCCTGCTCGATGAAGTGACGCTCTTCCTGCACCAGGTGGAAACGACACTGCCGCCGGAGAGCCAGCGCATGCTCAAGGTGGCGCGCGACCGCGAAACGGTCTTCGAAGGCCGCCGCATCCTGGTGGTGGAAGATGATGTGCGCAACATCTTTGCGCTATCCTCGGTGCTGGAACCCAAGGGCATGAAGGTCGACATCGCCCGCAACGGCCGTGAAGCCCTGGACGCCCTGCAGCGCAGCCAGGAGCAGCCTGGTGCGCCGATCGACCTGGTGCTCATGGACATCATGATGCCGGAGATGGATGGCCTGACCGCCATGCGCGAGATCCGCAAGCAAGCCATCTGGAAGCGCCTGCCCATCATCGCCCTGACCGCCAAGGCCATGAAGGATGACCAGGAGAAATGCCTGGCCGCCGGTGCCAACGATTACATCGCCAAGCCCTTGGATGTGGAAAAACTGCTGTCCCTGGTACGTGTATGGATGCCGAAATAAACCAGGCGTTGGCCAACCAGCATTTCGATATCGAGATGCAATTGTTGCTCGACGCCATCTACCTCAAATATCACTGCGACTTTCGCGGCTATGCCGGCGCTTCGCTGAAGCGCCGCCTGGCCACGGCCATGATCCGCTTCGGCTGCGAGACGCTGTCGCAATTGCAGGACAAGGTGCTGCATGATGCGACCGTGTTTCCGGCGCTCATGGATTACCTCACCGTGCAGGTCAGCGAGATGTTCCGCGATCCCAGCTATTTTCTCTCGCTGCGGGAGAGGGTCATTCCGCTCCTGCGCACCTATCCTTCCTTGAAGATCTGGGTGGCCGGCTGCAGCAGCGGCGAGGAAGTCTATTCGCTGGCGATCCTGCTGCGCGAGGAAGGCTTGCTCGAGCGCAGCATCATTTACGCCACCGACATCAACCAGGCCGCGCTGAAGAAGGCCGAGGCCGGCGTCTACGAGCTCGACCGTATCCCCGGTTTTACCAGCAACCACCAGAAATCCGGGGCCAAGACATCGCTTTCGGATTACTATACGGCCGCGTACGGTGCCGTCGTCTTCGACAAGTCGCTGCGCAAGAACGTGGTCTTTTCCGACCACAGCCTGGCCACCGACAGTGTCTTTGCCGAGATGCACCTGGTGTCCTGCCGCAACGTGCTGATCTATTTCAACCGCCATTTGCAGGAACGCGCGCTAGGCCTGTTCCGCGAATCGCTGGTCCGCAAGGGTTTCCTGGGACTGGGTTCGAAGGAGTCGATGCGCTTTTCCACGCACGGTCCGGCCTTCGATGAAGTGGTGCGGGAAGACCGCATCTTCCAGAAGAAGGGGGAGCTGTGAGCCCCGTCCCGCTGCCGGCCCTGGGTGGCCGAGCGATTGATGCGATCGTCATCGGTGCCTCTGCCGGTGGCGTGGAAGCCTTGTCGGAGATCCTGCCGGCGCTGCGCCGTGGTGCGCAGGTGGCGACCATGGTGGTGCTGCACATCCCGCGTGAGCGGCCCAGCTTGCTGGCGACCATCTTTGCTGACCGCTGTGGCCAGCCCGTGGTGGAAGCGCAGGACAAGGATCCGGCCCAGCCCGGCGTGATCTATTTTGCGCCGCCGGATTATCATCTGCTGGTGGACCGCAGCGACCAAGGGCCGGTGCTGGCCATGTCCAATGATGAACTGGTGAATTTTTCGCGCCCGGCCATCGATGTGCTGTTCGAGTCGGCCGCGGATGTCTACCGCGAGCGCTTGCTGGGCATCGTGCTCACCGGTGGCAATCATGATGGCGCGGCCGGATTGCAGGCCATTGCGCGCGCCGGTGGCGTGACCGTGGTACAAAGTCCGCAACAGGCGCAGGTGCCTTACATGCCGGCACAGGCATTGGCACTCGGACAAATCGATTATGTGCTCACGCTCCCGCAGATCGCCGATCTGCTGCGCACCCTGGGCGTATCGGGGAATGACCAGGAAAAGGAACGCAGGTGACAGAAAAATACAAAGACAGAGACCTGCCGCGGGTGAAATTCCTGCTGGTCGATGATCTCGACGAAAACTTGTTGGCCCTCTCTGCCCTGCTGCAGCGGGACGATGTCGAACTGCTGCTGGCGCGCTCGGGCCTGGAAGCGCTTGAACTGCTGTTGCAGCACGAGGTGGCGCTGGCTTTCCTGGACGTGCAGATGCCGGACATGGATGGCTTCGAGCTGGCCGAACTGATCCGCGGCAGCGAGCGTACCCGCAACGTGCCGCTGATTTTCGTCACGGCCGGCGTACGCGATGAGCGCCGCCTGTTCAAGGGCTATGAGAGCGGTGCCGTGGACTTCCTCTACAAGCCCATCGAACCGCACATCCTGCGCAACAAGGCCGAGGTGTTCTTCCAGTTGTATCGCCAGAAGCAGTTGCTGGCGCTGGAGTTGCAGGAGCGCACCGAAACCCTGCGCATGAACGAGATGTTCGTGGCCATCCTCGGCCACGACCTGCGCAATCCCTTGAGTTCGGTGGTGATGGCGGCGACCCTGCTGCAGCGGACCTACAAGGAAGAGGTGGCGCAGAAGGCCTCGCAGCAGATCCTCAATGGCGGCAAACGCATGGCCAAGCTGATCGAGAACATGCTCGACCTGGCGCGCGCGCGCCTGGCCGGCGGCATCCCGCTGGCCCGTGCCAGTGCATGCCTGGGCGAGATTACCGAACGGGTGGTACAGGAATACCAGACCACTTATCCGGGCAGCGTCGTGGAGCGCCGCATCGAAGGCGATGACAACGGCTATTGGGACGGCGACCGCCTGGCTCAGGTGGCAGCCAACCTGCTGGGCAACGCCTTGCAGCACGGCGTGGCGGGCAGCCCGGTGTGCATCGGCATCGATGGCCGCAGCGAGCAGGAAGTGGTCATGACCATCGCCAATCGCGGCGTGATCCCGGCGGCCTTGCTGCCGGTGATCTTCGACCCCTTCCGTGGCGGAGGCGAAATCGGCCGCAAGGAAGGGCTGGGCCTCGGACTGTTCATCGCGCAGCAGATCGTCAAGGCGCATGGCGGCACGATCACCATGACGTCGGATGACCAGGTGCAGACGATGGTGACGGTGAGGTTGCCGCGGCGCTGAGCAATGCGCAATCCCGCTGATCGCCACTGCATGAGATGAAGGCCTGCTCCACGGAGCAGGCCTTTTTCATTGCTGCTGGCGTTGCTGCGCGTTTGCAGCAGGCGCCAGGCTTGGCCGAAAGCCTCACGAAGCAGGTGTCGCCAATGCGACATGGCAAGAAAAAATGCTTGCCAATCAAAGTTGATCGGTCTATATTGTCTGGACCGAACAGTACATTGTGTGTTGAGCGGTACACTAAAGGAAAATAACCATGTCGATCCGTCCGCCTCTTCCGCCGTTCACCCGTGAAACCGCCATCGAAAAAGTCCGTCTTGCCGAAAACGGCTGGAACACCCGCGATGCCGAAAAGGTCGCGCTTGCCTATACCGAAGACAGCTGGTGGCGCAATCGCGCCGAGTTCGCCCAGGGCCGCGAAGCGATTACCGCCTTGCTCAAGCGCAAATGGACGCGCGAGCTGGATTACCGTCTGGTCAAGGAGCTGTGGGCCTTTGACGGTGCGCGTATCGCGGTGCGTTTCGCCTACGAGTACCATGACGATTCCGGCCAGTGGTATCGCGCCTACGGCAATGAGAACTGGGAATTCGACGAGAACGGCCTGATGCATCATCGTCACGCCTGCATCAACGAGCATCCGATCAAGCCGGAAGAACGCAAATTCCTGTGGGACAATAGCGGCCCACGCCCGGCCGATCATCCCGGGCTGAGCGATTTCGGTATCTGAGGAAAATGAATGGCTAGAGTCATTGCGGAAAAAGACGATGTGATCCCCTTGCTGGCGGAGGTGTTTCGCACCTACGGTTTCGAGGGGGCGAGCCTGGCGCGCATCAGCGAAGGGACCAAGCTGGGCAGGGGCAGCATCTATCACTTTTTCCCTGGTGGCAAAGAAGAGATGGCCGAGGCCGTGCTGGGCCATGTGGATGCGTGGTTCAGGCGGCATGTGTTTGATCCGTTGAACGACAGCGACGATGCGGTCGCGGGCATCAAGGCCATGTTCGCCGATGTGAGCCGCTATTTCCTGTCGGGACAGCGGGTTTGCCTGGTGGGTGTCTTCGCGCTGGGCAATGAGCGCGACCGCTTTGCGGTGATGGTGCGCGATTACTTTGCCGCCTGGATCGAGGCGCTGGCCTCGGCGCTGGTACGCACCGGGCGCAAGCCCAAGGAAGCCCGTGCGCTGGCCGAAGAGGTCGTGGGGGGAATACAGGGGGCGCTGGTGCTGGCGCGCGCGCTGGACAGTACCGATGTGTTTGCGGAGACATTGAAGCGCTTTGAGAAACGGCTTTTAAGCTGATATTGATATCCCCCTTCAACCCGTCCATCACCCAGAACATGTCCCGACATCGCCTCGAAGAATTGATTTCACACCTCAATCTTGAACCCCATCCGGAGGGCGGTTTCTTTCGGGAGACCCATCGCAGCACGGAGCGTGTAGCGCGCTCATCGGGCGGTTCGAGCCGCTCGGCGGCGACGGCCATCTACTACCTGCTTGCTGGCGGGGACAGGTCAACCTGGCACCGGATCGATTCGGAAGAGATGTGGCACTTCTATGAAGGCGACCCCCTGCACGTCCATGTCCTGCTGCCGCAGGGGGAGCTTCAGACCTTGTGCCTGGGCAATGCGCTGGAGCATGAGGGCGCCCATTTCCAGGCGCTGGTCCCGGCAGGCGCCTGGTTTGCGGCCGAGTGCACGGTTCGGGAGGGCTATAGCCTGGTCGGGTGCACGGTGGCGCCGGGCTTCGAATTTGATGCGTTTGAAATCGCGCAGGCAGATCAGCTGCTGGAAGACTGGTCGCAGCACAAAGAACTGATTGAACGGTTGGCGCGGAAGTGACTATGGTGTTCATCGACAGAAGTGCCACGGAAGTCGGCTGACGGCCGGAAGCGGAACTCGTCTTTCCAAGAAAGCGCCTGCATATCGCGGGCGTTTTTGCATTCGGAGCTCCTGATCGGGAATAGACGTGCCAGTGGATAAAGCTATATAAAAATCAGATAACCCAGACCGGTGCCGGCGGGTTATGCACATAGCCCAACGTGGTGATGCGCGGGCGCCGTCAAGAGGCACTGCAAAATTGATCTACCTGATTTATTGATCGATATAACAAAATTAAGTTGTTTTACAGCTTTGTTCTCTTTGCGTAGAGTGGCCTCACGGTGTGGCCCACGAGAGGTCGCACCGCAAGTCCATCCACATTCAACGGGTCCCATCATGAAACCTATCAAGCACATCGCCGTCACTGGCGCCGCCGGTCAAATCGGATATTCCCTGGTCTTTCGCATCGCCAACGGCGACATGCTCGGCCACGACCAACCCGTCAGCTTGCGGCTGCTGGATGTCCCGGCGGCTCAGGCCGCGCTGCGCGGCGTGGAAATGGAACTGCAGGACTGCGCCTTTCCGCTGCTGCGCGACGTAGTCTGTACCGACGATGCCGAGCAGGCCTTCGCTCAGGTTGACTATGCGATTCTGGTGGGCGCGCAGCCGCGTCAGAAGGGCATGGAGCGACGAGACCTGCTGGCCGCCAATGCCGACATCTTCGTGCGTCAGGGGCGTGCACTCAATGCAGTTGCCAGCCGCACGGTGAAGGTGCTCGTGGTGGGCAACCCGGCCAATACGAACGCCCTCATCGCGATGAGCGCCGCGCCCAATCTCGACCCGTCCTGTTTCAGCGCGATGATGCGGCTGGACCATAACCGCGCCCGCGCCATGCTGGCCAAGCGCTTGGGTGAGCCGGTGGACAGCCTGGAGCAGGTGGTAGTGTGGGGTAATCATTCGCCCACCATGTATGCCGATTACCGTTTCGCGTTGGTTCGAGGAGAGCCGGCACCGCTGAGAATCCAGGACGAGCAATGGAACCGCGAGATCTTCATCCCCCAGGTGGCGCAGCGTGGCAGTGCGGTCATCGAGGCGCGCGGCAAGTCATCGGCGGCATCGGCCGCCAGTGCTGCGGTGGATCACATGCGCGATTGGGTGTGCGGCAGCCAGGGGCGTTGGGTATCGATGAGCCTGCCCTCAAATGGCGATTACGGGATTCCGGAAGGGATCTTTTTTGGCGTGCCCGTCCGTTGCGAGGACGGCCGTATCGAACGCGTCAATGGTCTGTCCATCGATACATTCGCGAGCGAACGCCTGCAGGGTGCCGTCAATGAGTTGCTGGAAGAGCGTGACGCCATCCGCCACCTGCTGCAGAGCTGAACTGTTCTGTCCTTCCCGCTTCCGGTCACCAAAAAACGCCTTGATGCCGTGCGATTCGCAAGCCGCCGACTTGCTGACGCACGGCAAGGTGAGAATGGTGGCTGATGGTCGCGCAAGCAGGCCATGCTTGAGACGTTCGCTATCGGCATCCAAGGGGGGGGCGTCCCGCGATGGCGTCGGTGCGCGCTCAAGCTCAGCCAGCGATCAAGTCGTGCGGCCTTGTCGCCCGCTCAGGAGCGCCTCCCGCCCTGGGCTTGCAGCGCCATCCTTATCCCCTCACCATAAGGCGTCTTCCTGATCGGCCCGATCAATTGCTGTAGCGCCGTATCATCCATGATCACTGGCTGCGTCTGCAGATAGTGCATCTCCACCAGCTCGCGCATCATCGGATGGAAGAGTCCGATGAGCCGCAGCATGGTCTTGCCTGCCACGCGTTTTTTCAGCTTGCGTCCGGTCTGGCGTTCCATTTCCGCAACCAGGGCCTTCTGTGTCGTCACGCCGGCACCGGCCAGGTGCCACACCTTGCCGAAGGCGGCAGGCGTGCTGACCAGCCTGGCCACTACCGGCCCGACATCGGGCACGAAGACGAACTCGTGCGGACGGTCTAGCGGCCCGATCAGGTCGGCTGTGCCGCCCTGGGCTGCGGCCTTGATCGCGCCATGCAGGAAACTGGCTTCGACGCCAGGGCCGTAGAAATCCGGCAGGCGCAATACGGCTGCACGGAGGTGGCCTTCCTCATGCGCTTGCATCAGCAGGTCTTCCTGCGCCTTGCGCATGCGGCCCTTGAAGGTATGCGGCTGGCGCGGATGATCTTCCCGTATCGGCGAGGACTGCGGCAGACCGTAGGGGTACACCGTACCGATGAGGAGGATCCGCTTGACGCCCGCGCGGATGGCACCGGTCAGGGTCTTGCGCATCAGTTCCGGATGCAGTTCGAACTGCGTGTAATGCACGCCCACCAGGTAGATCAGCGTATCGATGCCGTGTGCCGCCGCTTCGACCGAGGCCGGGGAATCGGGATCCCAGGTGATGATCTCGGCCAGGGGATCGGCGCCGAAGGCCTGGCGCAAGCTGGTTTCATTGCGCCCGACCACGCGGTAGGGCTGCCCTTGGGCACGGATGGCAGAGGCGATGCTTTGGCCGATGGCGCCGGCGGCGCCGAAGAGGGCAATCCTGGACATGGGGTTCTCCTGGGTGAGGGTATGAGGGCGAACATCCCCAGTATGCAAAATTGCGGTATAAATGAAAATTGCATAATTTAGCCTAGCCCCTATACATAAATGAATACCCCGGCCGACATCGAACCCAACTGGGAGTGGTACCGCAGTTTCCTCAAGGTCCTGGAAACGGGATCGCTCTCGGCGGCGGGGCGCGAGATGGGCCTGACGCAACCCACCGTCGGCCGCCACATCGAGCAACTGGAAGCAGTACTGGGGCTCAAACTCTTCGTGCGTTCCTTTGATGGGTTTTCGCCTACGGATGCGGCGCTGGAATTGAAGCCCTATGCGGCCGGCATCGCGGCCACCTCGGCCGCGCTGCGCCGGGTCGCCAGCAGCCATGGCAGGGAAGTGCGGGGCACGGTGAGGCTGACCGCCAGCGAGGTCATCAGCGTGGAAGTGCTGCCGCCCATCCTGGCCGAACTCAAGCATCGCCATCCGGGGCTGTGCATCGAGCTGGTGATGTCAAACCGGGCCGATGACCTGTTGCAGCGCGAGGCCGATATTGCCGTGCGCATGTTCAAGCCGGCCCAGGATGCGCTGGTGGCCAAGCGGCTGGGCAACATCGAAGTCGGATTGCATGCGCACCAGCGTTACCTGGCTGCGCACGGGGTGCCGCATTCGATTGCCGCGCTGGCCGGCCATGCGCTCATCGGCTTCGACCAGGAGAACGCCTACGTGCGCAAGGTGCTGGAGCAATTCCCTTGGCTCGCGCGCGCCGGCCTTGCGTTTCGGGCCGATAGTGACCTGGCGCAACTGGCGGCCATTCGTGCGGGCTTCGGTATCGGGATTTGCCAGGTCGGTGTGGCGGCCAGGGAAGAGGCGCTGGTGCACCTGCTGCCCAGGAAATTCTCGGTCAAGATGGAAACCTGGATCGCCATGCATGAGGATCTGCGCGCCAGTCCGCGTTGTGCGGTGACCTTTGCGGCGTTGGTGGCGGGATTGGGGGCGTATATACGTGGTGGCTGATGCGCGTCCGCCTTGGTCAAAAAAAATGCCTGCTCCGAAGAGCAGGCATTTTCAATTCAGCACTCAAACTACATGTCACTGCCACCCATACCGCTTGGCATACCACCCCTTCATCCCCTGGATCAGCACCGCATAAGCGACCAGGATAGCCACCAGCCACGGGAAGTAAGACAGCGGCAGCGCCTCCAGCTTGAAGTAATGCGCCAGCGGCGTCATCGGGATCGCAATGCCGATGGCCATGATGACCAGCGTCATCCCCATCAGCGGCCACGAGGCGCGGCTCTGGAAGAAGGGGATGCGGCGCGTGCGGATCATGTGCACGATCAGCGTCTGCGACAGCAGCCCTTCGATGAACCAGCCGGACTGGAACAGGGTTTGATGTTCCGGCGAGCTGGCGCCGAAGACAAACCACATCAGCGCAAAGGTCGTGATGTCGAAGATCGAGCTGATCGGGCCGAAGAAGACCATGAAGCGGCCGATATCACCGGCATCCCAGCGCTGCGGCTTTTCCAGGAATTCCTTGTCGACGTTGTCGAAGGGAATCGAGATCTGCGAGACGTCATACAGCAGGTTCTGCACCAGCAGATGCAAGGGCAGCATCGGCAGGAAAGGCAGGAAGGCGCTGGCAATCAGGACCGAGAAGACATTGCCGAAGTTGGAGCTGGCCGTCATCTTGATGTATTTCAGCATGTTGGCGAAGGTCTTGCGGCCTTCCAGCACGCCTTCTTCCAGCACCATCAGGCTCTTCTCCAGCAGGATCAGGTCCGCCGCTTCCTTGGCGATATCCACGGCCGTATCCACCGAGATGCCGATGTCGGCCGCACGCAGGGCCGGCGCATCATTGATGCCATCCCCCATGAAGCCGACCACATGGCCACGGTCATGCAGCACGCGCACGATGCGTTCCTTGTGCGCTGGCGAGAGCTTGGCGAAGACGGTCACCGTTTCCACCGCTTCGGAAAGTTCGGCATCGCTCATCTTCTCGACATACGAACCCAGCAGCATGCCCTTGACCTCCAGCCCGACCTCGCGGCAGATCTTGGCGGTGACCAGCTCGTTGTCGCCGGTCAGGATCTTGACCTTCACGCCATGGGCACGCAAGGCGGCCAGGGCAGGGGCGGTCGATTCCTTGGGCGGATCGAGGAAGGCGATGTAACCGATCAGCACCAGGTCCGATTCGTCCGCGAGGCTATAGACCTCCTTGGTCGGCGGCAGGTCCTTGGCGGCCACACCGACCACGCGCAGGCCTTCGGCGTTGAGGCTGCCGGTGGTGGCGCGGATCTCGTCCAGCAGGGCCGGGGTCAGCGGCACCACTTCGCCGTTGACGCGGGCGCGCGAGCACACCGAGACGATTTCCTCGACCGCACCCTTGCAGATCAGCTCGTGGTGATCCTCGCGCTCGGACACCACCACCGACATGCGGCGGCGCTGGAAGTCGAAAGGAATTTCGTCGACCTTGCGATAGGCCGAGGCGATGGACATTTCACGTTGCAGTTCGGCGTGCTCCAGCACGGCCACGTCCAGCAGGTTCTTCAGGCCGGTCTGGTAATAACTGTTCAGGTAGGCGTATTGCAGCACTTCGTCGTCGGGTGCGCCGTGGATGTCGGTATGACGTTCCAGGAAAATCTTGTCCTGCGTGAGCGTGCCGGTCTTGTCGGTGCACAGCACGTCCATGGCACCGAAGTTCTGGATCGCATCGAGCCGCTTGACGATCACCTTCTTGCGCGACAGCGCCACCGCGCCCTTGGCCAGGGTCGAGGTCACGATCATGGGCAGCATCTCGGGCGTCAGGCCCACGGCCACGGAGAGGCCGAACAGGAAAGCTTCGACCCAATCGCCCTTGGTGAAACCATTGATGAAGAACACCACCGGCGTCATCACCAGCATGAAGCGGATCAGCAGCCAGCTGACCTTGTTGACGCCCGCCTGGAAGGCCGTGGGCGTGCGGTCGGTGGCGGTGACGCGCTCAGCCAGCGCGCCAAAATAGGTGCGCTTGCCGGTGGTCAGCACCACGCCTGTGGCCGAGCCGCTGACCACGTTAGTGCCCATGAAGCAGAGGTTGTCCAGCTCCAGCGGGCTGCTGGTATTGAGGTTGCTTGGGGTGACGAATTTTTCCACCGGCAGCGATTCGCCGGTCATCGCGGCCTGGCTGACGAACAGGTCCTTGGCGGCCAAGAGGCGCAGGTCGGCGGGGATCATGTCGCCCGCCGAGAGCAGCACGATGTCGCCCGGTACCAGCTGGTGGATGGGCACTTCGACGCGGCGCGCGCCCTTGGGGTGCAGCAGCACGTCGAAGTAACGCTGCGCTTCGGCGGCGATCTCTTCGACCTGGTCGTGGCGCATCACGGTGGCGGTGTTGCTGACCATGGCCTTGAGCTTGTCGGCGGCGGTGTTGGAACGCGCTTCCTGCACGAAGCGCAGCAAGGTCGAGACCACCACCATGGTACCGATGACGATGGCGGCCTTCATGTCCTCGGTGTAGAAGGAGACGGCGGCCAGCAGGGTCAGCAGCAGGTTGAACGGGTTCTTGTAGCAGTGCCACAGGTGGACATACCAGGTCAGCGGCTTCTCGTGCTCGACTTCGTTGGGGCCGCTGTGTTCACGGATGGCATCGGCTTCCGCTTCGGTCAGGCCATCGGGGCGCGACCGCAGGCGCTGCAGCAGCGCCTGGGCTTGGCTGCGGGAGGCTTCGCTCAATTGCTCGGCCAGGGTTGGCGGGACTTCCTTTGTCACCGGGGCGCTGCGGAACATGTCCATGCCCAGGCGGCGGAAGTGACGGTCCATACCGCGTGCGCGGATGAAGCTGACAAAGGTTTCTTTCAGCAGGTTCAGGTTCATGGCGTGCTTCTTTTCTTGTTGGGCCTCGTCCCGTGGACGAAGCGGTTTGCATCGCGTCGGCCTGCAGCAGGGCAGGCCGGCATCGGGGTCAGCGCCGTGTGGACGGCCCCCGCCAAAGACGGGCGGCCGGACGCGGCGCGCTGGGTCTTCGCGTGTTCATGATGGATGTGTCAGTCGCATTGCAGCCTCCGCCTGGTTGAGCGGAGACCCTGTCATCGGCGCCTGAAGGCGCAAGCAGACGTGCAGCCGCATGGCGGCTGGCCATGCGGAAGGCGGTGCGCCATGGCGCCCGCGGCATCAGGCCGGCCGGTTGCCGGCTCGAAGGAGCGGGCAATGCGGTCGCGATGCAGCTGCGTTCTGACGCCGTGTCTGCGGCGGTCGATCGTCGATCTGTCGTTGTGAGGGAATGTCGTTGTCAGCGGCGCTGCTGAAAACCCGATCTGCAAAGACCGCGCGCTGCCGACATGAATTGCCGTCATCTGCCTGGTGCAAGATGACGACAGGATGAAGTCCTGCTGAAATCCTTGCTGAGGCTTAACCCGGAATTAACCGGCAACAACTGTCACCCGAACAAGTGCCCATGAGAGGGACTCCAAAAAATGAGAACGGGCGAATTCTACGCCCGCGCGGAAAACAGGGTCAAGGCAAATCCGCCCCCGTTGCCGAAAATTTGTGCATCTGCAACAAGCCGGAATGGAAGCTTTCTGCTTCAGGGTGGGGATCAGGAAGCTGATTTTTGCCGCCCTGGACGCTGCTCTGCAGCACCGATTCTCGTGCGCAGCGGCTTGTCTTCCATGGTGTACGGCCTATACTCGATACGAGGCAAGCCCGAACAGAGTACGCGCAGCAGCCCCGCGCAAAACCAATAAACTCGACCAGGAGACGCATCATGCCCAACCTCATCATGAACAACCTGATGTTCTTTATTCCCATGGCGCTGGCGGGTTTGTTGCTATGCGGGGAGGTTCCGGTGGCCTCAAGGATGGTCCGTACCAGTTTGAGAGCAGTGGGCGCGGTCTTCGGCGCATTGCTCGCCCTTTTAGTACTGGAAGCACTGCCAGTGCTAATTTAGCGGGCTTTCTGCGGCCCGCTTTGCCGCTCGTTGCGGCAGTGGCCGGGGCATCGGCGCAGGCATTTTTTTAGGGAAGTACGCCTATCATTCCGTCATGCCGATCGCCCCGCCTTGATTTCCCTAGGTCGATGTTTTCACAGTGGTCTCGTGGCGGCCCCGAAAACATCGGCCTTTTTTGCGTCCATCGTTTTCGTGGGTTCATCGGCGCCAGTTCAGACGCAGCAGGGCGGCGGCGCTTGATTGGGCGAGCCGGCCGCGCGTTCGAGCCCGGGATGCCAGACCACCAGCCGGTCCCGTCCGCTTTCCTTGGCACAGTACATGGCATGGTCGGCCCGTTGCAGCCAGACGAAATGGGCCTCCATGTCGGGCGAGAAGGGCACCAGTCCTCCGCTGACGGTGCAGCCATATAAATTGTTTATATCATTGTGCAGGCGCGCCGCTTCGACCAGGCCCTGCGCCAGCGCCAGCGCGTCGGTGGGGTGCATGTCCCGCAGGATCACCCCGAATTCTTCTCCCCCGTAGCGCCCGATCCAGTCCTGTTCGCGCAGCCTTGAACGCAGCAGGCGCGCGAAGTTGCGCAGCACTTCGTCACCGACCAGGTGGCCCCAGGTATCGTTGATGCTCTTGAAGTAGTCCAGGTCCAGCAACAGCAGGAAGGTCTGGGTCTGTCCCGATGGCTGGCGATGGCGGCGTTCGAATTCTTCCATCAGCAGGCTTTCCCAGTAGCGTCGGTTGAAGAGCAGGGTGAGGCCATCGAGCTGGCTGACAATCTCGAACTGGCGTGAGCGTTCTGCCAGTTTCTTCGACATCAGGTAGGTGGATTGCCCCAGCGCCAAGGGATAGAGCGCCATCATGGGCAGGCAGGCGAGGATGGTGGTCAGGTCCGACTGGGGCAGGAAGTGCGCCCCCAGCAGCCACCATCCCAGTGCGCAGGCAAGGATGCTGGCATAGAGCCCGCGCAGGAACAGGCGCAGGCCGCCGGCGGCTATGTTATCCATGGACAGTATCGAGATGATGACCGCGCTGGGCACCAGGTTGCCCTGCAGGGCCGCGATCCAGAAGCCGCCGAAGGCGGCATCGATGACCAGGTTGCGCCGCTCGGCGCGATAGGGAATGACACTGCGCAGCGCCCAATGGCGGGCGACGTGGGGCCATACGTAGCCATGCGCCGCCAGCAGCAGCCACAGCGGCCACGGCACGGGATGTTGCAGAAAACCGGCCGCGACGCAGAAAAATCCCACACCCAGTCCGATCACCCGCAGACGATAGATACGCTGCACGAAGCGCACACCCTTGCCGGCCAGTGCGGCTGTAGCGGCCTCAACCGTACCGGTTGCCCGCGGGCGATACAGCGCCAGCGGATCGACGAGATTGAGCAGCAGGCGCCGCAGGCGCGGCCACCCTGAAGGGGCCGGGGGCGCGGGTGAACAATCGGGGTTGGAGGGGGATGACATGTTCATGTTTTTCTTTCGTCGGGACCGCAGGTGCTGCCAGGGCGACCGCGCCGGTCAGGCGGATGGTACGTACTGGTTACATGGAAAGCATGATTATCGGTCACGCAGCGTAACGCCTTCCGGCGGCTCTTCGCAAGCCTGGCCTGCCCTTGCCTTGACCCCGGTCGGTCGCGCACGGGGAACCGTTTCCTGCTGGCATTGGTCATTGGCAGGCCGGGCTTGTGCATCTTCCCTGTTGCAAACGGCAGGTGTAAAGCCTTCAGGGCCTGTCCAGAACAGGCCCTAGTGTCGCATGGCAAGGTGACGCGCCGATGTCCTCTGACGGCGGGCCGCACCGGGCGCGCCAGCGGCCTGCCATGCATCCCCTATAATGCCTGCTCCTCATTCCAGTCTGAATCATGCTCCGCTTTCCCCGCCTCCTGCAGTGTCACCGGTTTGGTTTTTCTTCGTTCATCGTTTCGCTCCTGGCCAGCAGTGCCGTCTGCGCGCAGGGCCTGCCGCCGGCCGTGGTCGGCGCGCTGCGGGTGGCCCATATCCCGCAGCAGAACACGGGGGTGGTGGTGGTCGATGCCGAAAGCGGCAAGCGCATGCTGGCGGCCAACAATACCGCGCAGCCCTTCAATCCCGCTTCCGTGATGAAGCTGGTGACCACCGATGCGGCCCTGGAGATCCTCGGTCCGACCTATACCTGGAAGACCCAGGCCTATATCGACGGCACGCTCTCCGGGGGCGTGCTCAATGGCGACCTGATCCTCAAGGGCGGGGGCGATCCCAAGCTGGTGCTGGAGAATTTCTGGCTGTTCCTGCGCCAGTTGCGCGCACGCGGCATCAAGGACATTCGCGGCAACCTGGTGCTGGACCGCACTTATTTTGCGGAGTCCAGCTATGACCCCTCGCAGTTCGATGGGGATCCGCAGAAGCCCTACAACGCCGGTCCCGATGCGCTGCTGATGAATTACCGCACCCAGGCTTTCCGGTTTGAACCGGATGCGGCCAATGGCGTGGTCAACGTGAGCATGGATCCGCCCATGGCCGGTGTCACCCTCACGCCGCCGCGCCTGTCGCAGGAGCCTTGCGGCGACTGGCAGGGCAAGCTGAAGATGAACAACGACCCCAGCGCCGTCAGTTTCACCGGCAGCTACAGCGCAGATTGCGGGCCGCGTGTGTGGTATGTCCATCCTTACCGCATGAATAATGTGCAGTATGTAGGCGCGAGTTTTGCACAGATGTGGGCCGACCTCGGCGGCAGTTTTGCCGGACGCGTGCTCAACGGACAGGTCACGCCTTCGGCACGGCTGATGGTGGAAGTGCAGTCGCCACCGTTGCCGGAAGTCATCCGCGACATCAACAAGTACAGCAACAACGTGATGGCGCGCCAGGTGCTGCTCACGCTGGGGGCGGAGATGACCGGCCAGCCCGGGGACACCGTCAATGCCGCGCGCGCGGTGCGTGGCTGGCTCAATGACAAGGGCATCGATACCAATGGCCTGGCCATCGAGAACGGTGCCGGTCTTTCCCGCGTGGAGCGCGTCACGCCGGCGCTGCTGGCCAGCGTGCTGGTGCAGGCTTATCGTTCCCCGCTGATGCCGGAGTTCGTATCTTCGCTGCCGCTGGTGGGTTACGACGGCACCATGCGCCGTCGCCTGAAGACGCAAAGCGTGGCGGGGCAGGCGCATATCAAGACCGGCACGCTCAATGACGTGCGTTCGATTGCGGGCTATGTGCAGGCGGCCTCGGGCAAGACCTATGTGGTGGTGTTCCTGATCAATCACGCTGCTGCGCCCAATGGGCAGCAGGCGCAGGATGCCTTGTTGCAGTGGGTGTACGAGAACGGTTGAGTTGAGCAGCGGGCGGCTTCAATCGCAGCCGCCGCCACCCACTAGGGCCTGTTCACATCGCATCAAAGTAGCAGGGGTTTGTCGGAGAGTTCGTTGTGCAGGTCGCCGGCGCCATCCGGGGCGCGCGGCAAGGCCTTCGCCAGGATCGCATGCAGGCTGGCCAATGCCTGCAGGGTGCTGGCCTCGTAGTGGCCAGCGGCATACCCGGCAGTCATCTGCCTGCACACCTGTTGCCATTGCTCCCGCGTGACACGCGCATTGATGCCGCGATCGGCGACGATTTCGACCTTGCGGTCGGCCAGGTTGAGGTAGACCAGCACGCCGCAGTTTTCCTCGGTATCCCAGATGCGGTAGTGCGAAAACAGCTCATGCGCGCGCTGGCGTGCGCTTTCGCCGCGCCGCACTGCGCCCAGCGTCAGCGCGGCTTCGACGATCACGCGCACTTGCGCACGGTGCTGCCGTTCTCCTTCACCGATGCTGGCCTGGATCGCCTTGAGGGTGGAAGAGGGAAAGATGCGCCGTGCCGCCGCACGCGTCATGCGCAGGTGGCGCAGCAGGCGCGCAAACAGGGAAGGGGATGCATTGTTGTGCGCCATGTCACCAGTCTCCCGAGGCGCCGCCGCCATCGAATGTACCGCCACCGCCGGAGAAGCCGCCACCGGACGAACCGCCAAATCCACCACCGAATCCGCCGCCACCCGAACGCGAACCGCCCCGGCCGGAACTGGCCTGCCGCAAGGCCTCATCGACCAGGCTGCCGATGATGACCCCGGCGGTCGTGCTGCCGCCGCGTCCCCAGTCATTGTTGTTGAGCGCATTGCGGTTGCTGCGGCGCGACTTGAGCAATACCGTGAAGAACACCACCAGGAACAGACCGATCACCACCAGCGTGATCCAGCCTGCGCCATCGTCGCTCTGTACTGCGCCGGAGGATCGTTTGGCCGGTGGCAGCTTTTCCTGTTCCAGCAGGGTGGTGATGGCCGTCACGCCCGCCGCTAGGCCGCCATAGAAATCGTTCTGGCGGAAATGCGGGGCGATCACGTCTTCCAGGATGCGCTTGGATTGCGCATCGGTGAGGCTACCCTGTACGCCACGCCCGGCTTCGATGCGCAGGCGGCGCAGGGATTTTGGGTTGTCCTTGGCGACGATCAGGATCACGCCATCATCCACGCCCTTGCGGCCCAGCTTCCACGCTTCGGCCACGCGGATGCTGTATTGCTCGATGGCTTCAGGTGCGGTGGAGGACATCAGCAGCACGCCGATCTGGCTGCCGGTGCGCTGTTCGATGTCGGCCAGAACGCCGTCGAGGGCCTGGCGCTGCTGCGGCTGCAGCAGGTGGATCTGGTCGACGACGTGGGCCGTCAGCGGCGGTACCGGCACCAGGCCGTCATCGGCACGGGCCGGTCCGGCCAGCGCGATCCACGCCAGCAGCCAGCAGGTCAGGAGCAGTTTGCGCATGGCCAATGGGGCGGGCGCTTACTTGCCAAAGTTGACCGTGGGCGCGGTCGAGATGGCTTTTTCGTTTTCTACCGTAAACGAAGGTTTGACTTCATAGCTGAACAGCTTGGCCGTGATGTTGGTGGGGAAGCTGCGCGCCAGGATGTTGTAATCCTTCACAGCGGCGATGTAGCGCTGACGGGCCACGGTGATGCGGTTTTCAGTCCCTTCGAGTTGGGATTGCAGGTCGCGGAAGCTGGTGTCGGCCTTCAACTGCGGATAATTCTCGGAGACCGCCATCAGGCGCGACAGCGCCGACGACAATTGCCCCTGCACTTCCTGGAATTTGGCGAAGGCCTTGGGATCGTTGAGCACTTCGGGGGTGATCTGGAAGCTGGTGGCCGCAGCACGGGCGCGGGTAACGGCTTCCAGGGTGTCCTTCTCGTACGAGGCATAGCCCTTGACGGTGTTGACCAGGTTCGGGATCAGGTCGGCGCGGCGCTGGTACTGGTTGACCACTTCGCCCCAGGCGGCCTTGGTGGCTTCATCCTTGGCCTGGAATTCGTTGTAGCCGCAGCCGGAGAGGGTGAGGGCGGTGATGGCGATGGCCAGCCAGGAGAAGAGTTTTTTCATGTTGTTTTCCTCGTAGCAAAAGTGAAGCAAAGGGAGCGCATGAGACCATGCAAACCTCATGAAGTGCCCGATGTTCCGTGAAAACCCCTGAACATCAGTCAAAAATCGAGGTCTGGGCAGGCCGGCGCGCTACAATAGCGCATCTTTCAGTTAAAGGCACCACCGTGACATTCATCGAGAAACTCAACGCTGCGTGGACTTCGCGCAATTCCCTGCTGTGCGTCGGCCTGGACCCCGACCTCAAGAAATTCCCCGCCGAGCTGCAGGGCAAGCCGGACGCGATCTTCGAATTCTGCCGCGCCATCATCGATGCCACCGCCGAAGCCGCCTGTGCCTTCAAGCCGCAGATCGCCTATTTCGCTGCCCTCGGTGCGGAAGAGCAACTGGAGCGCATCTGCGCCTACCTGCGCACCAACTACCCCGAGATCCCGCTGGTGCTCGATGCCAAGCGCGGTGACATCGGCGCCACCGCCGAACAGTATGCCCGCGAAGCCTTCGAACGCTATGACGCCGACGTCGTCACGGTCAGCCCCTACATGGGCTGGGACTCGGTCTCGCCTTACCTGGAATGGAAGGATCGCGGCGTGATCGTGCTGTGCCGTACCTCCAATGCCGGCGGTTCCGACCTGCAATTCCTGGAAGTCGATGGCAAGCCGTTGTACCAGCACGTGGCGCGCCTGGTGGCCGAGAAGTGGAATACCAACGGCCAGTGCGGCCTGGTGGTCGGTGCCACCTTCCCGCACGAGCTGGCCCAGGTGCGCGCCATCATCGGCGACATGCCGCTGCTGGTGCCGGGCGTGGGGGCCCAGGGTGGCGATGTGGAAGCCACGGTCAAGGCCGGCAAGACGGCCTCGGGTACGGGCATGATGATCAATTCTTCACGTGCCATCCTCTACGCCAAGCCCGAAGCCGGCGAAGATTTCGCCGCTGCGGCGCGCCGGGTGGCCATCGAGACGCGGGACGCGATCAACCGCTTCCGCTGAGCTGCGCAAGCACAGATGAAGAAAAAGGCGGCGACTCCATGGGAGCGCCGCCTTTTTCTTCATGTTCGCCGCGTCAGTCTGCCAAAAGCTTCAGCAGGCCCTTGAGTGAATGTTCCACCGTCTGGGCCCGCACCTGCTGGCGGTCGCCCTTGAAGACCAGGCGCTCCGTATAGGTCTTGTCGCCCACGCGCCAGCCGAAGCAGACGGTGCCGACCGGCTTGCCCGGCACCGCGCCGCCGGGGCCGGCGATGCCGGTGGTGGAGACGGCCACATCCGAACTGCTGTTGGCCACCGCCCCTTCGGCCATGGCACCGGCGATTTCCTCGCTGACCGCGCCATGCTGGGCGATCAGGGCTTCGGAGATGTCCAGCAATTCGTTCTTGGAGGCGTTCGAATAGGTCACGAAACCGCAATCGAACCATTCCGAGGATCCGGCGATTTCAGTGATGGCATGGGCGATGCCGCCACCGGTACAGGATTCTGCAGTGGCCAGGAGCAGGCCTTTGGCTTTGAGGGTGTGGCCCACGCGGGTGGCCAGGTCCAGGGTGCTGTCCATGAGTGTCATCCTCGGCTGTGCCGCAGTCGGCGCCGGGAGGTGGGCGCGCTGCGGTCGGTTGATCAACGAAGTGCGTGGGCTAGGGCCTGTTCACATTCAATCTGTGAGTGCGAGAGGTCGCCAAGCGTTGGCTGCCTAGGCGCGGCGACGCGCCGTGGTGGTGCCACGGCAAGGAGCTGCAACAACGGCAGGCGACGCTTGGCGGCCTCTCCCGGAGGGTTGCCCCCAGAAGGCGCGCTGGCCGCGTTGCACGTCAGGGCTGGTGGCACCACCACCAGCCCTGACGCGCGCCTTGCCAACACGCCTTCTGGGGGCAACGCATCTCACAGATTGAATGTGAACAGGCCCTAGCATACTCCGATGTCAGGAAATGTTGTATCGGACAAGCTCCGATTGTTCACTTCCGGTTACCAATAAGTGCGCCAGAACGCAAACACCAGCAGCGTATAGAAGGCTGCCACGATGTCATCCCACATCACGCCGAAACCGCCCTTGAAGCGGCGGTCGAACCAGGCGATCGGGGGCGGTTTGACCATGTCGAAGAAGCGGAACACCAGGAAGGCCGCAAACTGCGTCTTCAGGCTGGCCGGCATGACCAGCACCAGCACCAGCCAGAAGGCGATGATTTCATCCCACACCATGCTGCCGTCATCGGGCGAATTGAGCGCCTGCCCCGTGCGGTGGCAGGCCCAGATGCCGATGATGAAGCCGGCCGCAATGATCACCAGCCAGTTCGCTGCCGTGAAGACATGCGGCCAGCGTGTGGACAGCACCGCATAGGACAGCCACGCAAAGAGGGTTCCGGCCGTGCCCGGCATGATGGGCGAGAGGCCGCTGCCGAAGCCCTGGGCGATCCAGTGCGCCGGATGGGCCAGCATGAAGTGCGGGGTCGGCTTGCGTTTGCGGGGCGAGGCCGAAGGCGGCGGCGGGAAGGGCGAAGAAGCTTGGTTCATGAACGGAAATGATCGAAGGAATCCGGCGTGTCCTGCAGCGGTTCACCGGCGGCATCGAGCAGCCGCAATCCGGCTTGCGCATCGATCTGGCCAATGCGGGTGACGGTGGTTCCAGCGGACTGGGCGGCCTTGAGGACAGCCTCGCGCTGGCGTGCCGGGGCAGTGAAGCACAGTTCGTAATCGTCGCCGCCGGACAAGGTAAAGCGGCGGCGCAGGTGCAGGTCGCGCTGCTGCAAGGCAGGGCCGGGCGGCAGGGCGTCCACGTCCAGCGTCGCCCCCACATGTGAACGTTCGAGGATGTGGCCGAGGTCGCCCGTCAGGCCATCGGAGATGTCGATCGCGGCATGGGCAATGCCACGCAGGGCCAGGCCTAGCGCCACGCGCGGGGTGGGCGCATGCATGCGCGGGGCGGCCAGCTGCAGTTCTTCGGTGTTGATGTCGAATTCCTGGCGGTAGCCGGCCAATGCCAGGCGGGCATCGCCCAGCGTGCCGGAGACCCAGATGTCATCCCCGGCGCGGGCGGCATCGCGGCGCAGCGCCTGTTGCGGCGGCACTTCGCCGAAGACCGTGATGCTGATGGTCAGCGGTCCTTTGGTGGTGTCGCCGCCGATGAGCTCGCAGCCATGGGCATCGGCCAGCGCCAGCATGCCCTGCGAGAACGGTGCCAGCCAGTCGGCGCGCGCTTCCGGCAAGGCCAGGGCCAGCGTGAAGGCAATCGGCTGGGCGCCCATGGCGGCCAGGTCGGAGAGGTTGACGGCCAGGCACTTGTGGCCCAGCAGCAGGGGATCGGCATCCGGGAAGAAGTGGCGGCCAGCCACCAGCATGTCGCTGGAAATGGCCAGCTGCATCCCCGGGGCCGGTGTCATCAGCGCGCAGTCGTCCCCCACACCCAGGGCCGTGCGGCTGTCAGGAGCGGGCGGGCGGCTGAAATAGCGCGCAATGAGTTCGAATTCGGAAAGCATGGCGCGATTGTAACCAATCCGTCACGGCTTCAGGCGCACAATATCCCGGCGACGGCGCATGTTGCGATGCAACGCAAACTGCCCGGATGCCGCGCCAGGGCAGGGTGCGCGAGCCCATGGTGAAGGGATAGGGGTTTTCCCCAATACCGGATAGGCAAGGGCAGTGTCAGCCTCTCGTGCGGGAAATCAAGCTGCGCGCAACTGCGCACATCAGGCGGCAACTGGTCGTCATCTGGCCCCGGAAATGCCATGTTCGCGGTCATCACGGGTTTGGGTCGACAGGCCGCAAAGCCAGTCCGGAAAAGGCTTTGCGCGGAGCAGCATGAGCCCGGCGGCCTATGATTGAGGGCCGACCTCTGCTAGAATCGACCCCCTTCGCAAGTCAACTAGAGAATACAGAGTATGGATTCGATGATCAGTAAGAAAGAAGAAGTGCGTCAGCAACTTCGTCAGGCAGCGCTGGATTACCACGAGTTTCCGACCCCGGGCAAGATCGCGGTCACGCCCACCAAGCTGCTGACCAACCAGCGTGATCTCTCCCTCGCGTATTCTCCGGGCGTGGCTGCGGCCTGCGAAGAAATCGTCGCCGATCCGCTCAACGCCTTCCGCTATACCGCCCGTGGCAACCTGGTGGCCGTGATCACCAACGGTACCGCCGTGCTGGGCCTGGGCAACATCGGTGCGCTGGCTTCCAAGCCGGTCATGGAAGGCAAGGGCGTGCTGTTCAAGAAGTTCGCCGGCATCGACGTCTTCGACATCGAAATCAATGAAACCGACCCGGACAAGCTGATCGACGTCATCGCGGCCCTGGAGCCGACCTTCGGCGGCATCAACCTGGAAGACATCAAGGCGCCGGAATGCTTCTACATCGAGCGCAAGCTGCGCGAGAAGATGAAGATCCCGGTCTTCCACGATGACCAGCACGGTACCGCCATCATCGTCGGCGCCGCCATCCTCAACGGCCTGAAGGTCGTGGGCAAGGACATCAAGAACGTCAAGCTGGTGGTCTCCGGCGCCGGCGCGGCGGCGCTGGCCTGCCTGGACCTGATCGTCGACCTCGGCTTCCCCATCGAAAACATCTTCGTCACCGACCTGGCCGGCGTGGTCTACAAGGGCCGCAAGGAGCTGATGGATCCGGACAAGGAGCGTTTCGCCCGCGAAACCGATGCCCGCACCCTGGCCGAAGTGATCCCGGATGCCGACATCTTCCTGGGCCTGTCCGCTGCCGGCGTGTTGAAGCCCGAGATGGTCAAGCAGATGGCCGCCCGTCCGCTGGTGCTGGCACTGGCCAACCCGACCCCGGAAATCCTGCCGGAAGAAGTGATGGCCGTGCGTGACGACGCCATCATCGCCACCGGCCGCTCGGATTATCCGAACCAGGTCAACAACGTGCTGTGCTTCCCCTACATCTTCCGCGGCGCGCTCGATTCGGGTGCCACCACCATCACCCGCGAGATGGAGATCGCCACCGTCCACGCCATCGCCGAGCTGGCCCAGGCCGAGCAGTCCGATATCGTGGCCTCGACCTATGGGATCGCCAACCTGTCCTTCGGCCCGGAATACATCATTCCCAAGCCCTTCGACCCGCGCCTGATGATCAAGATCGCGCCGGCCGTGGCGCGTGCTGCCGAAAGCTCCGGTGTGGCCGCCCGTCCGATCCAGGACATGGATGCCTACATCGAGAAGCTGGAACAGTTCGTCTACCACAGCGGTACCTTCATGCGCCCGATCTTCCAGGTCGCCAAGAAGGCTGCCGAGGCCAAGAAGCGCATCGTCTACGCCGAAGGCGAAGAAGAGCGCGTGCTGCGTGCGGTCCAGGTGATCGTCGATGAAAACCTGGCCAAGCCCATCCTGGTGGGCCGTCCGGAAGTGCTGGAACAGCGCATCAAGAAGTTTGGCCTGCGCCTGCGTGCCGGCACCGACTTCGAGGTCATCAACCCCAACTTCGACAACCGCTACCGCGATTACTGGCAGAGCTTCCTGGAGATGTCGCGCCGCAAGGGTGTCACCGAGCAGTATGCCAAGCTGGAAATGCGCCGCCGCCATACCCTCATCGGTTCCATGGCCATCCACAAGGGCGATGCCGATGGCATGATCTGCGGCACCTACGGCACCACCCAGCTGCACCTGCACTACATCGACCAGGTGCTGGGCAAGCGCGAAGGCGTGAACGTGTATGCCGCGATGAATGCGGTGATCCTGCCCAATCGCCAGCTGGTGATGGTGGACACCCACGTCAACGAAAACCCCAACGCCCGCGAACTGGCCGAGATCACCATGCTGGCCGCTGAAGAAATGCGCCGTTTCGGCCTGCATCCGCGTGCTGCGCTGCTGTCGCACTCGAACTTCGGTTCGAGCAACAGCGAATCGGCCCGCAAGATGCGCGAAGCCCTGGGCATCCTGCGCGAAATCGCGCCGGACCTGGAAGTCGATGGCGAAATGCACGGCGATACCGCGCTCGATTCCAAGCTGTTGAATGCGGTGATCCCGGATTCGCCGTTGAAGGGTGACGCCAACCTGCTGGTCATGCCCAACATCGACGCCGCCAACATCGCCTACAACCTGCTCAAGACCGCATCAGGCAACGGCGTGGCCATCGGCCCCATCCTGCTGGGTTGCGCCAAGCCGGTTCATATCCTGACGCCCTCGGCGACGGTGCGCCGCATCATCAACATGACGGCCCTGTGCGTCATGGATGCCTTGTCCGAACGCTGATCGCAGCCTCGGTCAGGTCGCAAGACCAGGAGACCGCAATACCGTAATACCTTGAGAGCGGCGCATGTCGAAAGACATGCGCCGTTTTTCATTGCGCGCGTGGCTGGATTCCCGAACATGCCGCGCAGCAGCATTCCGGGAATCCGCACCGGGTGGGCGGCTTGGTTTTCTCTGTTTTTGATAAAACCCTTTGCAATCAATGGCTTGTGATCTCGTTGCCGAACTTTTCGTGCTGGCACGAAGCCTGCAATATGAACATCAAAACAAAAAAGCAAACACGGAGACAGACACCTGATGCGCTCATGCATCGTCTTCACGCGCCTGGTCCCGCTGGCCTCTGCGTTATGCCTTGTTCCGGTTCAATCAAAGCAAGATGACCCGCCGCACGTCGCGTCTTTCGGACAGGCCTGCGGCCAACACAGGAGATCTCCATGAGTGTCACCCCGCAAAGCAGCGCGCCCAGCACCACCAGCACGCCCTTGAGCGCCACCGAATACCGCAAGCGCATCTTCGCCATCCTCGGCGCCTCCTCCGGCAACCTGGTGGAATGGTTCGACTTCTATGTCTATTCCTTCTGTGCGATCTACTTCGCACCGGCCTTCTTCCCCAAGGGTGACGCCACCAGCCAGTTGCTGAACACGGCCGGCGTGTTTGCCGCCGGTTTCCTGATGCGTCCCATCGGTGGCTGGCTGTTCGGCCGCATCGCCGACAAGCATGGCCGCAAGACCTCCATGCTGATCTCGGTCCTGATGATGTGCGGCGGCTCGCTGGCCGTGGCCGTGCTGCCGACCTATGCCACCATCGGTGCCTGGGCGCCGGCGCTGCTGCTGCTGGCACGCCCGTTCCAGGGCCTGTCGGTGGGCGGTGAATATGGCACCTCGGCCACCTACATGAGCGAAGTGGCGCCCAATGGCCGCCGCGGCTTCTTCGCCTCCTTCCAGTACGTGACCCTGATCGGCGGCCAGTTGCTGGCCGTGCTGGTGCTGTTCGCCATGCAGCAGTGGCTGACCAAGGCCGAGCTGATGGCCTGGGGCTGGCGCATTCCCTTCGTGCTCGGCGCGGTCGGTGCGCTGGTGGCGATGTACCTGCGCAGTTCGCTGGCCGAGACCTCTTCGGCCGGTGCCCGCAAGAAGAAGGAAGCCGGTACCCTCAAGGGCTTGCTGCAGCACAAGCGCGCCTTCCTGAACGTGGTGGGCTTCACCGCCGGCGGCTCGCTGATGTTCTACACCTTCACCACCTACATGCAGAAATACCTGGTCAACACCGCCGGCATGGATCCCAAGGTCGCCAATGGCGTCATGACCGGCGCGCTGTTCGTCTACATGATCCTGCAACCGATCTTCGGTGCCATCTCCGACAAGATCGGCCGCCGCAATTCCATGCTGTGCTTCGCCTTCTTCGGCATGGTGGGCACCTTCCCGATCCTGCATTTCCTCAAGGACGTCAGCAGCCCCGGCGTGGCCATGGCGCTGGCCATCCTGGCCTTGACCATCGTCAGCTTCTATACCTCCATCAGCGGCCTGATCAAGGCCGAGATGTTCCCGCCTGAAGTGCGCGCCCTGGGCGTGGGCCTGTCGTATGCGGTCGGTAACGCCATCTTCGGTGGTTCGGCCGAGTTCGTGGCGCTGTCGCTGAAGTCGGCGGGCGTGGAATCGGCCTTCTACTGGTACGTGAGCGCACTGTGCCTGGTGGCGCTGATCATCAGCCTGCGCATGCCGGATCCGCAGCGTGACGGCCACCTCAAGGGCGATGTCGCCATGAACCCGGACGATGAACACGGCGAGGTCGATGCCGCTACCGGCAAGCTGCACAAGCCGGCCTGATCGCCCTTTGCCCGCGCGCCGCTGCCTGCGGTGGCGCGCGGCGCGTTATCATGACGCCTCCAACGCGGCGCCCTGCGGGGCGCCGCGCTGCTTTTGACCCCAACCTTCATGCGCGCGCGACGAAACCTGCTGATTTTGACCCTGTTCCTGGCGGCCACCCTGCTGGTCTGCGGGCTGACCTATCGCATCGCGCTGGGCCGGGCCGAGAGCGATCAACGCAACCAGGCCGCCGCCCAGTTGCAGATCGCGGCGCTGGACCTGGAATCGATCCTGCAGAAATATGAAGCCTTGCCCTTTGCCCTGGGCTTCCAGTCCGATGTGCGGCAGGTCTTGCAGCATCCCGAGGATGCGTTGTCGGTGGATCGCCTCAATCGCGCGTTCAAGACCATCCAGCAGCAGTCGCGCGCGGTCAATATCTTCATGCTCAACCGCCAGGGTGTGACGCTGGCTTCGAGCAACTGGGATGAAGAATTCAGTTATGTCGGCCGTGACTTCGGTTTCCGGCCTTATTTTCGCGAGGCCATCCTGGGAAGGGCAGGGCGCTTCTACGGCATCGGCAACATCTCCAGCGAACCGGGCTATTTCATCGCCCAGCCCATCTATCGCCGCCAGGACCAGGCCGAGGGCGACCTGCCCATTGGCGTGATGGTGGTCAAGGTGGACCTGGCCGAGTTCGAACATACCTGGCGCAGCAGCAGCGATCCGATCACGCTCACCGATGCCGGCGGGGTGGTGTTCCTCAGCAACCGGCCCGAATGGAAGTACCACAGCCTGCAAGCACTGAGCGCGCCGGTGCAGCGCGAGCTGGAAGGCACGCATCAATATGCGGACCTGCCCATCACGCCGGTCTCGACCTTGCCGCCGGCCCTGCAGCGCGGCTTCGGCACCCACGTGTCACGGCCGGTAGGGCGGCTGGGATGGCAGTTGATGCTGTTCCCCTCGCAGGCGCGCATGCAGCGTTCAGCCATGCTCTCGGCGATGGCGGCCGCGCTCTTCATGGTGGCGCTGGCCATTTCGCTGCTGGCCTGGTACCAGCACCGGCGTCGCCTGCAGGAACGGCTGGCGTCGCGCAACGCCTTGCGCCGCGCCGCCGAGGAACTGGACCAGAAAATCGCCCAGCGCACCGAAGAACTGACCGCCGCCAACCAGGCCATCGCCGCCAAGTACGCCAAGCTGCAGCAGACCGAGAGCCTGTTGCGCACCACCCAGGATGAACTGGTGCAGGCCGGCAAGCTGGCCATGCTGGGCCAGATGGCGGCCGGGATGACGCATGAACTGAACCAGCCGCTGGCGGCCATTCGCGCCTTCGCCGACAACTCGGTGAAGTTTCTGGCACGCGGGCAGGCGGCGCAGGTGGCCGAGAACCTGGAACACATCAGCCATGCCAGTGCCAGCATGGGCAAGATCATCGGCCAACTGAAGGGCTTTGCCCGCAAGAGTGGTGAAGCGGTGGCGGCGGTCGACCTGCGCCAGGCGGTGGAGGCTTCGGTACGGCTGCTCTCCAGCGACTTCGAAAAGCAGGGTGTGGAAGCCCGCATCACCATGCCTGGGCCAGTACATGTGACCGGTGATGCGGTGCGCACCGAACAGGTCATCGTCAATCTCTTGCGCAATGCGCTCGATGCGGTGGAAGAGGCGCCGCAGCAGTGCGTCTGCGTGGTGCTGGAGGTCGATGCAGAGCGTCAGCAGGCGGTGCTGCGCATCCGGGACTCTGGTGCGGGCATCGCCGATGAGGTGGCGCCGCACCTGTTCGAGCCCTTCTTCACGACCAAGTCGTCGAGCAAGGGACTGGGCCTGGGGTTGGCGATATCCTCGTCCATCGTCCAGGCCATGAATGGCCAGTTGAGCGCACATAATCATGAGCAGGGCGGCGCGGAATTCGTGGTGCGCCTGCCGCTGTTGAAGACGGAGAATGGATCTGATGGATAAACCCGCCGCTACCCCCAGCGCCTTGCTGATCGAAGATGAACAGGCAGTCCGCCGCGCCACGGCCCAGGCCCTGGAGCTGGAAGGTTTTACGGTGACCGCCTGCGCCAGTGCCGAAGAGGCCATGCCGCTGCTGAACCGGGATTTCCCTGGCGTTCTGGTGACCGACGTGCGTCTGCCGGGCTGGTCGGGTTTGCAGGTGCTGGCCCATGTCATGCGCATCGATCCGGATCTGCCGGTGATCGTGGTCACCGGCCATGGCGACGTCAGCATGGCGGTCGAGGCCATGCGCGCGGGCGCCTACGATTTCGTGGAGAAGCCGTTCGGCTCGGACAGCCTGCTGGAGATCGCCTTGCGGGCCCAGGAAAAGCGCAGCCTGGTGCTGGAAAACCGCCGCCTGCGCGAAGCCTGGGCGCATGATCCCGAGCTGCCGCCGCTGGTGGGCCAGTCGCCGGCCATCGAGCGCGTCCGTACCCTGATCCGCAGCCTGGGGCCGGCCGATGTGGATGTGCTGATCAACGGGCAGACCGGCAGCGGCAAGGAAGTGGTGGCGCGCTAACTGCACGCTGCCAGTGGCCGCAAGGGGCCGTTCGTGGCCCTGAACTGCGGGGCCTTGCCGGAGACGGTCTTCGAGAGCGAAATCTTCGGCCATGAAGCGGGCGCCTTCACCGGCGCCCAGAAGCGCCGCATCGGCAAGCTGGAATATGCGAACGGCGGCACGCTGTTCCTTGATGAAATCGAAAGCATGCCGCTGGCCCTGCAGGTCAAGCTGTTGCGCGTGTTGCAGGAGCGGCGCCTGGAACGGCTGGGCGGAAATGAATCGGTCGCCATCGATTGCCGCGTGGTGGCGGCCAGCAAGGCTGACCTGCTCAAGCTGTCGGCCGAAGGACAATTCCGCGAAGACCTGTATTACCGCATCGGCGTGGTCTCCATCGACCTGCCTGCCCTGAACCAGCGCAGCAGCGATATCCCGCTGTTGCTGGCGCATTTCTGCCAGGCCGCATCGATACGCTACCGGCGCGAGCCGCCGCCGTGGACGGCGGCCCAGATGCAGCAGTGGCAGCAACGTGAATGGCCGGGCAATGTGCGCGAACTGCGCAATTTTGCGGATCGCTGGGTGCTGGGCGTGGAGCAGATCACTGCCGCCGGTGCGCCGGTATCCCTGTCGCAGTCCCTTCCTGAACAGGTAGAACAGTTCGAGGCAGGCCTGATTGCAGCCGCTTTGAAGGACAGTGAAGGCAGCGTCGCTCAGGCAGCCGACCGGCTGGGCATTCCGAAGAAGACGCTCTACGACAAGATCCGCAAATATCAGTTGGCCGGCGCTTGAGGGCCTGGATGCATGTGCGTGTGCTTTCTTCAGGCGAGCCTGTGCGCAGATGAAAAGAAAACGCCGCTGCGGTGATGATCCGCAGCGGCGTTGAGCGATTCAGCAGCGCTTGCACGGGCAAGCACTGCAAGCGGTCCTGCTCAGTCCTTCTGGTATTGCGGCGAACGCGGACCGTACAGCAAGCCGTTGTTGCCACCGGCACGCAGCAGGCGACTGCTGGTGACGCTGGCCATCTTGTAGCTGGCGTCGGTGGTGGTGCTGATGATCTGGTTGACCACGGCCGAGAGCAGTACGCCCAGCAGGCCATTGTTCTGGTTCTGGCGCTGTTCTGCGTCGGAGGCGCGCGCCGAACCCTGCCACAGGGTCTTGCCCGAGCGCAGGTCGACCAGCTTGGCGTCGGCAGCGACGACCGTATCGCTCTGGATCACCTTGTAGGAAGTGCCATAGTCGGTCACGTTGATGTACAGCGCGGCGTCGGCGCCGAAGATGTCACGCAGCTTCTTGACCGGCACCTCGTGGATGTCAGCCGCGTTGGCCAAGCCGTTCTGCTTGAAGGTCTCGCTGGCCAGCGAGACCGGGATCACGTAGTAGCCCGATTCGGCCAGCGGCAGCGTGGCCTGCGCCAGCATGCCGTAGGGGGCGATGACTTCGGAAGAACTGTTCATCGGCGGCAGGACCAGGATCGAGGCCGGACGCGCCGCCTTGAACTCGGCATAGTCATACGGCTTTTGCTGGGTAGCGCAGCCCGAAGCCAGCAGCGCCAGCAGCACGGCGCCCAGCGCCTTGAATTTGTTCAGCATCATTTGCTCAATCCCTTCTTGTAGTTGCGCATCAGGAAGTCCATGTAAGGTGCCGATTCCGGAAACAGCGTCTTCTCGGTCTGCAGCTCCTGGATCAGCTGGTCTTCCTTGCCGATGGAGGCGTACAGCATGCCGAGGTGGGCATGGTAGCCGGGGGGCACGGCGTCGTTGTTGGCGCGCATCTTCTGCAGGTTCTCTTCAAGCGCGGCGATCTCGGCGGCATTGCCGTTGCCTTCGGTCTTGAAGTGTTCGTACAGCTGGTCCTGGTAATTGCCCCAGCCATAGAGGGATTTCTGCTGGTGATTGGCGCAGCCGGAAAGGGCCAGCGCCAGGCCGAGGGCGAACCCGGCAGCGAGTTTCTTGTTCATCATGGTCGGTCTCGTTCGCGAAGGGGGATCAGGGCTTCCATGCACCGGAATCGATACCGGCAACGAGGTTCTGCACGGCTTCACGGATGGCCAGGTCGAGCACCTTGCCATTGAGCGTGGAGTCATAGCTGGCGGTACCGCCGAAACCGACGATCTCACGGTTGTCCAGGCTGTATTCACCCGCGCCTTGCGACGAGTACACCACCTGCGAGGTGTTCACATCCACGATGTTCAGCGCTACCTTGGCATAGGCCACCTGCGACTTGCCGCGTCCGAGGATGCCGAACAGCTGGCGGTCGCCGGTTTCCTTGCGGCCGAACTCGGTGACATCGCCGGTGACGACGTAATTGGCGCCCTTGAGGGACTGGGCCTGCTTGTTCAGCTTGGCTTCCTGGGCCAGCTCGCCCATGTTGTCGCGGTCCATGACCGAGAAGCGATTGCTCTGCTGCAGATGCGTGATCAGGATGGTCTTGGCCTGGCCGCCCAGGCGGTCCACGCCATCCGAGAAGATGCCGCGCAGATAGCTGGAACGGTTGTCGAACTTGCCGACGGCGATGGGACTGCGCGCCCCCTGATACGGCTGCTGCGCACTGGCCACCTGGGCTACTGGCAGACTGCGTGAATTTTCCGTGGCGCATCCCCCCAGCGCCGTGACCATGGCGACCGCGGCCACGGCCGTGACATACCTGCTAAACATAGTTGTTTCCCCGAATTGTTGATGTCGACAAGGGCAACCCAAATGCCCTTCGATCGATGCTGACGCTCTCGAAAGTGCCGTGCCTTGCGCACTGGCAAGTTTCGAGACGGCAATTTTATCAGTCGATAAGAGTTTAAGCGGTAGAAAAATCGCTATTTCTTGATGAAATTTAACGCGGAGCGGTCATTCGTTATTACGCTTATAACGACCTGCCGCCGGTCAGCCTGTTTGCTCGTGGTATCATCCGCCTCACCGGACGCTTGGCGTCCCTCTTCATCAAGAATCAAGGCCTTCCCCTCATGCGCGACATCATCAACGGCTTCCTGCGTTTCCAGCAGGACGTCTTTCCTTCCCGTAAAGAACTGTTCAAGAGCCTGGCCAACGGCCAGACGCCCACGACCCTGTTCATCTCCTGTTCCGACAGCCGCATGGTGCCCGAGCTGGTGACCCAGCGCGAACCGGGCGACCTGTTCGTCATCCGCAATGCGGGCAACATCGTGCCTTCCTTCGGCCCCGAGCCGGGCGGCGTGAGCGCCACGGTGGAATATGCGGTAGCCCAGCTGAAGGTGTCGGACATCGTCATTTGCGGCCACTCCGATTGCGGCGCCATGACGGCGGTGGCCACCTGCGCCTGCCTGGACCACATGCCGGCCGTGCGCAACTGGCTGCACCACACCGATGCGGCGCGCATGATCAACGAAACGCGCCATCATGAAACCGAAAAGGACCGCATCGATGGCATGGTGCGCGAGAACGTGATTGCGCAACTGAACAACATCCGCACCCATCCTTCGGTCGCGGTGGCCCTGGCGCAGGGCCGGCTGGCACTGCATGGCTGGGTCTATGACATCGAGAGTGGCTCCATCCTGGCGCACGACACGGCCACCAATACCTTCGTGCCGCTGGCGCAGCATCCGGCGGCCCGCAGCGACGATTGATCCACATGCTTCACATCGCGCGCCTATGAGGCGCAGCGGTCAAGCGTCCGACCTCCCCAGCCCCGCCTGAAATACCTCGCCCGAGCGCTTGCCTGCCCCCTGGGGGGGCAATGGCAAGCCGAAGGGCGCAGCAGCATTCCTTTTCCCCTCCGATAGATGCCACGGGCGCAACGTCTTGCCGCCGATGCGCAGGGCGTTCTCGCTGGCACCGGGAAAGCGGCCCCCGGCGACCGCAAAACTACGAGATGCGAAGCACTCGCCTGGGTGATACGATATCCTCACTTGCATTATGAAAGTTAACTGTCGACTGCCGGTCCAGCGGTCGATTGCCCCTGATGATTTTCATTTTTTGAAGAAAGAGTCCGGTCATGCAACAGGAAATCGTGATTTGTTCGCCGCTGCGCACCGCCATTGGCAGTTTCAACGGCAGCCTGAAGGACGTACCTGCCGTCGCCTTGGGCGCGCACGCCATCGGTGCCGTCTTGCAGCAGACCCGCATCGCGCCCGAGCGAGTGGATGCGGTCATCATGGGCAACGTGATCCAGGCCGGCAACGCCATGAATCCGGCGCGCCAGGCTGCCATCAAGGGCGGGCTGCCGGTGGAAACGCCGGCCATGGCGATCAATCGCGTCTGCGGTTCGGGCGCGCAGGCGGTGGTCTCGGCGCTGGCCGAGATCAGGGCGGGATTGGCCAGCGTGGTCATCGCCGGCGGCATGGAGAACATGGAGCGCGCCCCGTACCTGCTGCCCGGCGCGCGTGCCGGCATGCGCATGGGCGATGGTGCCGTGATCGATGCCATCCTCAGCGATGGTCTCAACGATGCCTTCTCCGGCAAGCATTCCGGCTGGCATACCGAAGACCTGGCCACGCAATTCGGCCTGAGCCGTGACCAGCAGGACAGCTATGCGGTACAAAGCCAGCAGCGATTCGCGGCGGCCCAGCGCAGCGGCTTCTTCGCGCGCGAGATCGTGCCGCTCACCTTGGCCGGCAAGGGTGGCGAGCGCCGCTTCGACCAGGATGAGTCGGTGCGGCCGGATACCACCGTGGAATCGCTGGCACGCCTCAAACCGGCCTTCCGCAAGGACGGCAGCATCACGGCCGGCAATGCGCCGGGCATCAATGCGGCGGCGGCCGCGATGATCGTCTGTACCCGCCAGACGGCCGATGAGCTGGGCCTGCAAGCCCTGGTCGCCGTGCGCTCGGCAGGGGTATCGGGCGTGGAACCGGGCATGTTCGGTCTCGGTCCGGTGCCGGCGATCCGCCAGGCGCTGGGACGTGCCCAATGGACGCTCGGGCAAGTGGATCGCTTCGAGATCAACGAGGCCTTCGCCGCCATTGCGCTGGCAGTCCAGCGCGAGCTTGCCATTCCTGGCGAGCGCCTCAATATCGATGGCGGGGCGATTGCCCATGGACATCCGATTGGTGCCACCGGCGCCATCCTCATCACCAAGGCGGCGCATGCCCTGCAGCGTACTGGCCAGCGGCGCGCGGTGGTTTCGCTGTGCATCGGCGGGGGCCAGGGCATCGCCTTGTGCCTGGAAGCCTTGCACTGAACGGCGCGGGGCTCGGGTGCCTTGCTCACCCGAGCCCCGCATGCGCCAATCCCTGGCCATTGCCTTTTCCGACCAGCGGCGAGCTCGCCGGGCGCTTGCCCATTGCGACAGCGATGAATCCCCGGCTTGCTCGAACCAGCGGGTGGGGGAGGGCATTTTCCGGGGCCAGCGCGACCATGCATCTGCCCTCGTATCCCGGGCAGTTCAGCGGTTCAGCGTAGCCATGCCGACCTCGGCGTATCGCTCGCCCGCTGCCGCCCCGCGCGGGAAGACCGTATCCAGGGCCAGCAGGTCCGCGGAAGAAAGCTTCACCGAGAATGCGCCCGCGTTTTCTTCCAGGTAGCGGCGGCGTTTGGTGCCGGGGATGGGCACGATGTGCGGGTCCTGCGCCATCACCCAGGCCAGTGCCAGCTGGCTGGGCGTGCAGCCGTGGTGGGCTGCCATTTTCTTCACTTCCTCCACCAGCCGCAGGTTGCGGGCGAAATTCTCGCCCTGGAAGCGCGGATTGGTGCGCCGGAAATCATCCTCGGCCAGATCCTCGAAGCGCAGCAGCGCGCCGGTCAGGAAACCCCGGCCCAGCGGGCTGTAGGCCACGAAGCCGATGCCCAGTGCGCGGCAGGTGGCCAGCACATCGGCTTCCGGATCGCGGGTCCACAGGGAATATTCGCTCTGCAGTGCCGTCACCGGATGCACCCGGTGGGCCCGTTCCAGCGTCGCCGACGAGGCCTCGGACAAGCCGATGTAGCGGATCTTGCCAGCGTCGACCAGATCGGCCAGCACGCCCATGGTGGCCTCGATGGGCGTGTTCGGGTCGATGCGGTGCTGGTAGTAGAGATCGATGGTCTCGATGCCCAGGCGCTTGAGGCTGCCTTCGACCGCCTGGCGGATGTAGGCCGGGCTGCCGTCCACGCCGCGTGCGGTCGGATTGGCCGGGTCACGCCGGATGCCGAATTTCGTGGCGATGAAGAATTTGTCGCGGCGGCCCCGGATGGCGCGCCCGATCAGTTCTTCATTGGTGTAGGGGCCATACATGTCGGCCGTGTCGAGCAGGTTGATGCCCAGCTCCAGGGCGCGGTCAATGGTGGCCAGCGATTCGGCGTCGTCACGCTGCGCGTAGAAATCGCTCATGCCCATGCAGCCCAGGCCGATGGCCGAGACCAGCGGGCCGTTGCTGCCCAGGCGGCGGGTGCCGACGTGCGAATCCGGTTGCAGGTGGGTGGTGAGGGGTTCGGTCATGGTGCCATCCTTTCGGGGGTGGGAGGCGTGGGCGCGCTGTTGCGTGGTGCGCGGGCACCCGCAGCGCGAGCCGCTTGCTCCAGTTCGTCATACAGGACCAGCTTGCGCTGCAGGACTGCCAGGTTCTCCTGCAGCTCGGCCAGGGTGTGTTGGACGCAAAGCGTATGCGCTTGCAGCATGGCCTTGCGTTCAATGACGCTTTCCAGGGTATTGCCCTCGCGGCGCAGCTCGGCATAGTGCAGCATGGCACGCACCGGCAGGCCGGTGGCCTTGAGCTTCTTCAGGAAGTCGATCCAGTTCAGGTCTTCCTGGGTGTAGCGGCGATGGCGGTTGTCACGCCGTTCCACCGGATCGAGCAGGCCGATGCGTTCGTAGTAACGCAGGGTATGCACCGACAAGCCAGTAGCTTCGGCCGCTTGGGCAATGGTCAGGGAAGTGGTCATGGCAGCCAGTCTAGAAGTTGAAGTGCGCTCTAAGTCAAGCGCTGCCTGCCATTATCGGCGCCTGTGTGGGAGTGCGCTGGTGCAGGCGAGTTCATTGTCGCGCTGCAGGTGGGCGAGCGGCGATCGAGCCAGTACAATGCGCGCTGCCCATATTTCTGTCCCGGAGATTTTCCGCATGCACATCGATGCCGCCACACAACTTCTGCTCGACGCCCGCCACAGCGGCCTGGCGCTGGACTGGCGCCGCCTGGCCGTAGGCGACGCCGACACCGCCTATGCCGTGCAGGATGCGCAATTGCGCCGCCTCGGCCCGGTCGGCGGTTGGAAAGTCGGCAGCAAGGGCGATGGCAGCCTGCCCGGTTGTGCGCCCTTGCCCGCCTCGGGCGTGGTGGCGTCGGGGGCCGAACTGCATGGTCCTCAATGGCGCATGCGGGGCCTGGAAGTGGAGTTGGCATTGCGGGTGGGGCGGGACTACGATCCCGGCCAGCAGGTGCCGGATGAAGCGGCGCTGCGCACGGTCTTCGATGCCATCCTGCCGGCCATCGAAGTGGTGGAGACACGCCTGGGTCATCCCCCGTGCACCAATCCCTGGGCCGGCATGGCCGACCTGCAAAGCCATGGCGCCTTGATCATCGGGACTGCGCAGCCGCTGCCGGCCACGCTCTCGCTGCGCCAGGTCGCCGCCAGCCTGCACATCGACGGCCAGGAAATTACGCGCACCCTGGGCGGCAATCCGGCTGACCTGTGGCCCATGCTGGGCTGGCTGGCGCTGCATTGCGCGCGCCGCGGCCAGCCCTGGCGACAGGGGCAGGTCATCACCACCGGCTCCTGCACCGGCCTGCAACTGGCGCGAGCAGGGCGGCAGATCGAGGCTGCGCTGGAGGGAATCGGTGCCGTCTCGTTCAGCTTTGCAGGCTAAGCCCCAGCCACTGCCTAGGCCATGAGCTGGCCGATCAGGCGGCCGACTTCCGCATGCACCGCATCGCGCCGCGCATCGGTGGCGGCGTTTTCGGTGAGATAGACCGCAAACAGCAGCGGCGCCCCCTTGTCTGTCCACACCACGCCCACATCGTTGGCCGTGCCCAAACGCCCCGTCCCCGTCTTGTCGCCGACCTTCCAGTTCTTGGGAAGACCGGCGCGCACGCGCTTGTCCCCGGTCTGGTTGGCCACCAGCCATTGGGTCAGCTGCTGGCGTGAGGCCGGCGTGAGCGCGTTGCCCAGCACCAGCTGGCGCAGGTCGGCCGTCATCGCGGCCGGGGTCGTGGTGTCGCGCGGATCGCCCGGCGTGGCCTCGTTGAGCGTGGGCTCATTGCGATCCAGGCGGGTCAGCTCGTCGCCCAGTGTGCGGATATAGCGTGTCAGTCCGGCGGGGCCGTCCATGCTGGCCAGCATCAGGTTGGCGGCCGTGTTGTCCGACAGGGTGACCGCTGCCTCGCACAACTGCGCCACCGACAAGCCTTCGCCACCGGTGTGCTTGCCCGTGGTGGGCGAGTAGGGGACCAGGTCCTGCTGGCGATAGACGATGCGGCGCTCCAGCTGCTCCCGGCCTTGATCCACACGGCGCAGCACCGCCGCAGCCGCCAGGAACTTGAAGGTACTGCACATGGGGAAACGCTCATCGGCGCGATAGCCCCAGTGACGTCCGCCGGCGGTATCCACCAGGGATACCCCGAGACGCCCGCCGATATCGGCTTCCAGTCGCGACAGGGGGGCGGTCAGTGTGGATGAGTCCTCAGTTTTACTTGTCCTGGTGCTATCGGCTGCCCAGCTGCGGCTGATCAGCCCGGCGCCGGCCAGCGCCGCCAGGGACAGGAAATGGCGTCTTCCGGTCATGCTTTCTCCTCGATGAATGGTGACAACAGGGCTGCATGATAGGCAGTAGCCGATGCGGCCACAATTCACGATAATTGGATGCAAGCCCAAGAAAAACTGATACCTGGAGTCTCCGTGTACCTGCCCCTGAATGCCTTGCGCGCCTTCGAAGTTTCGGCCCGCCATCTCTCCTTCACACGCGCCGCCGAGGAATTGAGCGTGACCCAGACCGCCGTGAGCATGCAGGTCAAGAACCTGGAGCAGCGCCTGGGGGTGGCGCTGTTCCGACGCCTGCCGCGCGGCCTGGCCCTCACCGATGAAGGGCTGGCGCTGCTGCCGGTGGTGGCGCAATCCTTCGGACGCATCGCCGATGTACTGGCCCAGTTCGAAGATGGCCGCCGCCGCGAGGTGCTTACCGTGGGTGTCGTCGGGACATTCGCGGTGGGCTGGCTGATGCCGCGCCTGCGTGAATTCCAGCAGCAGCATCCGTTCGTGGACCTGCGCCTGCTCACCAACAACAACCGGGTCGACCTGGCCGGTGAGGGTCTGGATTATGCGATCCGTTTTGGCGATGGTGCATGGCATGGCACCGAGGCTGAACGTCTGTTCGATACACCGCTGGCGCCGATGTGTGCACCCGACATCGCCGCGCGCCTGCGCACGCCGGCCGACCTGGGGGCGGAGACGCTGCTGCGTTCCTATCGCAGCGATGAATGGCGCCGCTGGTTTGCAGCGGCCGGCCTGCCTTGTCCGCCATTGCGCGGTTTCGTGTTCGATTCCTCCCTGGCACTGGCCGAGGCCGCTGCACAGGAGGCCGGTGTGGCCCTGCTGCCGGTGATGATGTTCGAGCGCGAACTGCGGCAGGGACGCCTGGCCTGCCCCTTCAACCAGCGTATCGTGCTGGGGGCCTACTGGCTCACGCGCTTGAAGTCGCGCCCGCAAACCGCTGCCATGGCGGCTTTCCGGGCATGGCTGAAGGTGCAGGCGGACTGCACGTAGGTGTGGCTGAAGTGATGATTACGCGCAACAAGCACAGCGATGTCAGAGAAATCCTGATAGACGTCCGGCCTGCATGCACATAGAATAAATGATATAAACAATTTATACGGTTCGTGCCGGCCGTGTGAATCGAGACCATGGACAGAGCGGCACTGTCAGAGCGTCTTCGGATGCCTGCCATCAGTCAACAGTGAAAGGGGGTAAGTCATGCGCTACTTCGCACAACTCTATCGCAAGCTGGTCGATTTCCTCAATGACTCCAGTGAGCTCGATACCGGATCGCACCGCGGTGCGCCGCATTGCTGCAGCCTGTATTCGGGCTTGTCGAGCATGTCGCAGGATGAGCAGCGTCACTGAGGTCCCGGGTCACTGACCCGTCAAGCCTGCATCAACTGCCAACCCGGGCCGCGCCAGCGCCCCGGGTTTTTCTTTGCCCGGCCGTGCGCCCTGGCGTGCCAGGCGTTTGGACCGCGCCATCCCTGCATGACTACCGATTCCATCGTGGGGCGTCGGATTATGCGGTTTTGTTAATGAGTGTGATCAGGAATTTCCTGCTAATCAGCCGGGCGAAGTTGTTATACAGTCGGAGTGTCGGGTAATACGCTCCCGCAGCTGTCCCTGCGGAAAGTTGCGAGCAGCAAGCGGGGCATCCCGCAGAAGCAACTTCTCTCAGGCTCAGATGACACAACTCAAAAAAATCAGCGTCAACGAATTGGCCGTGGGCATGTATTTTTCAGGCTTCGACGGCCCATGGATCGAGAACCCCTTTTGGCGCAGCAAATTCCTGATCGAACACGCGGCCGATGTGAGCCGCGCGCGCAGTGCCGGCTTCGAGTTCTGCTGGATCGACATCTCGCTGGGCCGCGATGTCATTGCCGCCAGCCAGGTCGAAGAAGGCGTTGAGCCGGTTGCCGTGGCACCGGCGGCTCCCATCACCCCCGAGGAAGAATACCGCCAAGAACTGGGTGAAGCCTTGCGGCTCTACGAGAGCGCCAAGGAGTCGACCCAGCTGATGTTCAAGCAAGCCCGCCTGGGCAAGACCCTGGACGTCGAACGATGCCAGGACCTGGTGGAGGAAATCGCTGCCTCCGTCACCCGCAATTCGAATGCCCTGCTCAGCATCATCCGCTTGAAGCGTGCCGATGAATATACCTACCTGCACTCGATTGCGGTGTGCACCATGATGGTGGCGCTGGCGCGCACGCTGGGCATGGACAACACCGCCTGCAAGGAAGCCGGCCTGGCCGGCTACCTGCATGATGTGGGCAAGGCCTTCATTCCGCTGGAGGTGCTCAACAAGCCCGGCAAGCTGACCGACCAGGAATTCCGCATCATCCAGCGCCACCCGGTACTGGGCTACGAATACCTCAGCGGCTTTGCCGGCGTGCCCGACTATGTGCTGGACGTCTGCCTGCACCACCACGAGAAGATCGATGGCAGCGGCTACCCGGGGCGCCAGCAGGGCAACCAGATCGACCTGTATTCCCGCATGGCGGCAGTGTGCGACGTGTATGACGCCATCACCTCCGATCGCAGCTACAAGACCGCCTGGGACCCGGCCGAATCGCTGGCCCGGATGGCCAGCTGGAACGGGCACTTCGACCGTCCCATCTTCCTGACCTTCGTCAAGACGCTGGGCATCTATCCCATCGGCTCCATCGTCAAGCTGCGCTCGGGCCGTACCGCCCTGGTCATCCGCCAGAACCACAAGGACCTGACCAAGCCGGTCGTCAAAGCCTTCACCACCACGCTGTCGATCGAGGCGCTGGAGAGCGAGATCATCGACCTTTCTTCACCTGACCAGGAGGATGTCATCAGCGAGCGCAGCGGACAGGACTGGATTCGCAGCAACGGACTGGTGCTCGATTCGCTCAAGGCGCTGGTGGAGGGCAGTGACAGCGCGGGCGTCCCGGCACCATAGCCGCACGCTTGATGAAGGACCAGCAACCCGGTGCGCGCGAGCGCCCGGGTTTTTTGTTGTCAGTGAATGTCCTCAGCGAGCGCCGAGGATGTGCGCGATGCGTTCCTCATTGGCCGGATGGCTGGAGAGGTAGCGCGCAGCCGGACTGTCTTTGCCCTTGCCCATGTCTTCCAGCTTCTCGAACACCAGCGCCAGCTTCTGGCGTGGCAGTCCATTGGCCTTGAACATGGCGATGGCGTAATCATCGGCCTCGCGTTCGATGTCGCGCGAATACTTCAGGTCCAGCAAGACCGTCGGGATGTTGGCCAGCACCGCCGAGACATCGCCAAAAAGCAGCGTGGCCGCAGCCGCAATGGCCGAACTCTGGATGAGGCGCCGCATCAGGTGGCGCCGGTGCACATGGCCCAGTTCATGGGCCAGCACGCCCATGAGGGCGTCATCGTCGTCCAGCAATTGCACGATGTCATCCGTGACCACGATCTGCCCCGAAGGCAGGGCGAAGGCGTTGGGGCCGATGCGGCTCTTGCGGAACACGAGCTGGAAGTCGGGCACATCGGCCAGCGGTGTGGCCAGGGCGCGAAAGCGCGACGTGATGGCGCGGGCGCGCTGGTCGTCGAGCTGGCTGGGGGCCAGCACGTGCTGGTCAAGGAAATCCAGCGTACCTTGCCCCACCTGGCGATCCACCGAGACCGGGAGCAGGGCGGTGATGCCCTGCGCGGCCAGTGGCAGCAGGTACAGGTAGCTCAGTACCACCACCGCAACCAGCGCAGCGCAGGCCGCCAGTGCATGGCGCCAGCTTTGCTGCAGCCTCACCACCAGTGAATCACGGTGGCCGGTCTCGCGCAGCAAGCTGCTGAAGGCCGCCGCATCGATGATTTCCAGATAGGCCCCGTCAGGGAAGCTGACCTTGCGCGCTGCCCGGTTCAGGCGCTCGGATACGCGCAGCTGGGCAATCGGGCAATCGCGCTCGACCTCGCCGCGCACCTGGGCCACGCCATCGGTGACGCTCAGCGTCACCAGATGGCGCCTTGAGGTCTTGCCGTCGTAGTAGGAAGCCGAGACCGTCATGGCTTACATCGAGAGATCGAAGTCGAGCAGGTCGCCCAGGCCTTCGCCGGTGGCCGAGCCGGGCGACTCGCTGGAAGCGATGAAGTCATCCAGGCTGCCCGCCGGCAGCAGCGTGACCGACTCGATGCGGTAACGCATCATGCGGATCTGCGCGAAGGGGGTGAACAGGCCCAACGTGAACGCAATGCCCAGCACGTTGGTGAGCAGAATGATGGCGGTGCGGCCCCAACGCATGCGGCTTTCGAAGCGATGCTCGCCCAGCCGGGTGTTGTTCCACACCAGGTTCTGCAGCAGCGTGAGCCACAGCGGAATGATCAGGAAGGACCAGGCGTAGAGCGCCAATATCATCAGCCCGAACGCGGCGATCGAGCCCGCGCCCGACTGCATTGACTGGAACATTGCCACGCCACCGAAGCCGATGACGATGAGTACCGAGCCGGCGATCCAGCCGCCGATACCGGCCGCGAAGGCCAGGTAGAACGCGCCCACCGAACCGTGGAAGGAGAAGTGGGTGGCACCGAAGCGCGCCTCATTGTGCTGGAAGCGCTTGAAGCGCTGCGCCGCCATCGGCATCAGCAGGCCCACGCTGATGCCCGCGATCACGGGCCACAGCAGGAAGTTCTTGAAGGCGCCGCCGAAGCTGCCGCGAAAACCGAAACGGATGCCGCGATAGCTGGTGTTGTAGAGCTTGAACTGCAGGCTGCGCCAGATCAGCCAGGGGCTGGCCAGCATCAGGGCCAGCGCGGCGATGAAGCCCAGCAGGATGTTGATGGAGCCGGCCACGTGGTAGGCCACCAGCAATACGACGGCCAGGATGCGTCCCTTGAGGATGGCGATGGGATTGCCGTGATAGTCGAAGCTGGCGCCGGCCACCGAGGTGTTGTCGTAGAAGTAGCGCAGCCGGCGCACCTTGGCCCAGGCCGAATAGATGCCCAGGGTGACGACGGAGAGCAGCAGGTTGACGATCCAGATGCGGAAATATTCGGAACCGCGACCGCTGAAGGAAAACGCCTGCGGTGCACTGTGGTCGGCAGAATCCCGCAGGACGGTGGCGAAATTGCTTCCGGCAGCCGGAATCGAAGGGGAGGGCTCAGGGGAGTCGGACAGGTCAGGATGATCGTTCATGGAAGCTCTTGTGTTGGTCGTTGTTAGGAAGAGGTCTGCCGATGGGGTCGGGCAAGAATCCATTGCTCGCAAGTAAAAGTCAAGTTGCCGCTTATCACCATGCGGCTTGTATGGGTTTTGTATGGATGGGCCTCGCATTTATTCGAGGTTCACTGGTCTGACCTCCTGCAGAAATGCACTGTTTGTGCGAACATTGCTGCCCACATGCGGTCAAGAAAAAGGCATGGCTGAGCTGGAAACGGCGCAGTCCTGCCGGATTGATGACCCGTATTGTTCATTTTCTGTTCGCGCCAAACACAAGTTTCCTGAACGCCGCCCGGCCTCCACCCGGGCGGCGTTTGCCAACCAAAGGAGCCTCCATGTCCACGTCCTGGAACACCGCCGCCATTGCCGAGAAGTTCGGCATCCCCGCCACCGAGCTCGGCATCGAGACCATCGCCCACAGCGCCGATGGCATCGATTACGAAAGCGTCCTGCTCTACAACAAGGCACAGCCGCCGGTGTCAGGCGTATTGACCGTCCCCAACTACTTCGGTCTGCGCCAGCAGGCGCTGGAAATCGCCGCCACCACCATCGGTGCCGGCCATGCCATCCTGGTGGCCGACGTGTTCGGCAAGACCCTGCGCCCGACCAATCCGGACCAAGCCCTGGCAGCCATCATCCCGCTGAAGCAGGATCGCGCCGAACTGCGCAAGCGCATGCACGGCGTGCTCAAGGTCTTGCGCGAGCAGACCTTCGTCAAGCTCGACGCCGGCAAGCTGGGCGCCAGCGGTTTCTGCTTCGGCGGCACCGCTGCGCTGGAACTGGCGCGTGATGGTGCCGATGTGCGCGGCACGGTCTCGCTGCACGGCGCGCTCGATACCCCGGCCCCGGGCGAGAGCAAGGTCAAGGGCGCGGTCCTGGTGCTGCACGGCGTGCAGGACCCGTCGGTGCCGCGCGATCAGGTCAATGGCTTCATCGACGAGATGAGCGCCCTCAAGGTCGACTGGCAACTGGTCAACTATGGCCAGGCCGGCCACTCCTTCACCGATCCGGATGCCAACCATCCCGGCTTCTTCTACCACCGCCAGACGGCCGAGCGTGCGTCTGCAGCCCTGCAGGCCTTCTTCGGCGAAGTGCTGGCATGACGGCGGCCGGCAGGGCAGGAAGGCTTGTCCTGCCGGGCTGATTTTCATCCCTGCGCGGCGGTGCCCGCAGCTGCTGCGCAGGGAGCTTCACCACAACAACAAGAGACGGCGTCCATCCGGCACGCAGGGGTGCGTTCATTCACCTTTTGCGTTTCGCGCCAGCGTCCAGCCATTCCCTCGTCAAAAATCCACGTCCAAAGGATACTCATGTCACAAGATAAAGAGCCCAGGCGGCGCTTCCTGCGCCAGGTGTTGGCCATCGTCCCAGCCGCGACCACGCTAGGCGGCGCCACCACCGTAGCGGTCAGCCAGCCGGCAATGGCCGACAGCAGCGAGCCGGGCAAGCCCCGCGCCTACACACCGACCTACTTCACTGCGCCCGAATGGGCCTTCCTCAACGCCGCCGTCGATCACCTCATTCCCTCGGACCAGTACGGTGCCGGCGCGCTGGAAACCGGCGTACCCGAGTTCATCGACCGCCAGATGGAAACGCCCTATGGCGCCGGCAAGCTGTGGTACATGCAAGGCCCCTTCCATCCGGACAGCGTGCCCGAACTGGGCTACCAGCTCTCGCTGGTCCCGCGCGACATCTACCGCCAGGGCATCGCCGCCTGCAATGACTGGTGCAGCAAGAACCACGGCAAGGTCTTCGCCGAACTCGACAAGGCCAAGCAGCTCGACGTGCTCAAGATGATGGAAGGCGGCAAGATCGCTTTCGATACCGTGCCCGCCAAGACCTTCTTCAGCTTCATGCTGGGCAACACCAAGGAGGGCTATTTCGCCGATCCGATGTACGGCGGCAACCAGAAGATGGGCGGCTGGAAGATGGTCGGTTTCCCCGGCGCACGCGCCGATTACGCCGACTGGGTGGACCAATACAACGTCAAGTATCCATACGGCCCTGTGTCGATTCTGGGAGAGAAGGGCTGATCATGGCTATCAAAAAAGACAAAGTGGATGTAGTGATGGTGGGCCTGGGCTGGACCGGCTCGATCATGGGCATGGAGCTCACCGAAGCCGGCCTGAACGTGCTGGCGCTGGAGCGTGGCGACATGCGTGACACCAACACCGACACGCCGTATCCGAAGGCGGTCGATGAACTGAAATACTCGGTGCGCGGCGCGCTGTTCCAGGACCTCTCGCGCGAGACCGTGACGATTCGTCATACGCTCTCCGACGTGGCCGTGCCTTACCGCCAGCATGGTTCCTTCCTGCTGGGCGATGGCGTGGGCGGTGCCGGTTTCCACTGGAACGGCATGATGTACCGCAACCTGCCCGAAGAGCTGGAAATGCGCACGCACCACGAGCAGAAATACGGCAAGAAATTCATTCCCGAGGACATGACCATCCAGGACCATGGCGTGACCTACAAGGAACTGGAACCCTTCTACGATTTCTCGGAAAAAGTCATGGCGGTTTCCGGCAAGGCCGGCAATCTCAAGGGCAAGATCGTCGCCGGCGGCAACCCCCTGGAAGGCGAGCGCAGCGATGAATTCCCGACCCCGCCGCTGCAATACCAGTACAGCGCCTCGCTGGTCGAGAAGGCCATGCGCGATGTCGGCTACCATCCTTATCCGGCACCCGCGGCCAATGCCTCGCAGCCCTTCACCAATCCGTATGGCGTGCGCATCGGCCCCTGCAACTACTGCGGCTTCTGCGAAAACTACGGCTGCTACATGTATTCCAAGGCGTCGCCGCAGACCACCATTTTGCCAGTGCTCCTGAAGCGCAAGAACTTTGAGGTACGCACCAAGGCCCAGGTCATCAAGGTCAACCTGGATGCTTCCGGCAAGCGAGCCACCGGCGTCACCTACATCGACGCCCAGGGCCGCGAAGTCGAGCAGCCTGCCGACCTGGTCCTGCTGACCGCCTTCCAGACCCACAACGTGCGCCTGCTGCTGCTCTCGGGCATCGGCAAGCCCTATGACCCGGTGACTGGTGAAGGTGTGGTGGGCAAGAACTTCGCCTACCAGTACAACGGCGGCATCAACGTGGTCATGCCCAAGGGCACGCAGTTCAATCCCTTCATCGGCACCGGTGCCGGTGGCGTGGGCATGGACGACCTCAACGCCGACCAGTTCGACCACGGTCCGCTGGGCTTCATCGGCGGTGCGTCGATTCGTCACGTGCGCTATGGCGGCCGTCCCATCAAACAGGCCGGCACCATGCCGGGCGAGAAGGTCCCCAGCTGGGGTTCCGAGTGGAAGGCCAGCGTGCAGGACGCTTACCAGCGCACGCTCACCATCGGCATGTCCGGTTCGGTGATGGCCTATCGCGATTGCTACCTGTCGCTGGATCCGACCTACAAGGATGCCAATGGCCAGCCGCTCTTGCGCATGACCCTGAACTGGAAGGAGAACGAAGGCAAGATGCTGACCTACATCGCCGGCCAGATGGAGAAGGTCGGCCAGGCCATGAATCCGGAGAAGGTCGTCAAGGCCGTGCGCAAGACCGGATCGTCCTGGGATACGCGGGTCTATCAATCGACCCACCTGACCGGAGGCGCCATCATGGGCACGACGCCCAAGAACAGCGTGGTCAACAAGTACCTGCAAAGCTGGGATGTGCCCAACGTGTTCGTCTACGGCGCTTGCGCCTTCCCGCAGAACATGGGCTACAACCCGACCGGGCTGGTCACGGCGCTGGCGTATCACTCCGCCAAGGCCATCCGTGAGCAGTATCTGAAAAACCCCGGCCCGCTGGTGCAGGCATAAGGATGACGACCATCATGATCAAGCACTATTTCATCGCCGCCTGTGCGGCTGTCATGTCGCTGTCCGCCTTCACCGCAGCAGCGCAGACCAATGCCGCCGCACCCTCGGCCGACCAGCAGCTGGTGCAGCGTGGCGAGTACCTGGCCAAGGCCGGGGACTGCGTGGCCTGCCACACGGCCAAGGGCGGCAAGCCCTTTGCCGGTGGCCTGGCCATTGCCACGCCCATCGGCACGGTGTATTCCTCCAACATCACGCCGGACAAGGAACACGGCATCGGCAGCTACAGCGAAGAGGATTTCGACCGGGCGCTGCGTCACGGCATCCGCAAGGATGGCGCGTCGCTCTATCCGGCCATGCCGTACCCTTCCTACGCCAAGGTCAAGCCGGCTGACGTGAAGGCGCTCTATGCCTACTTCATGCAGGGCGTACAGGCCGATCCCGCACCCAACCGCGGTGTGGACATCACCTGGCCCTTGTCGATGCGCTGGCCGCTGTCGGTGTGGCGCAAGGTGTTCGCACCGGCGGTGGCGGCCGATGGACCGGAGGACAACAGTCCCCTGGTGCGTGGCCAATACCTGGTCGAAGGCCTGGGTCACTGTGGAGCCTGCCATACCCCGCGCGGCGTGGGCATGCAGGAGAAGGCGCTGTCCAATGACAGCAGCCAGTTCCTCTCGGGTGGCGTGATCGACGGCTACCTGGCCAACAACCTGCGCGGTGACGCCCGCGATGGCCTGGGCAACTGGAGCGAGGCCGACATCGTGGCCTTCCTCAAGACCGGCCGCAACAGCCATTCCGCTGCCTTTGGCGGCATGGCCGATGTGGTGGCCAACAGTACCCAGTACATGACCGAGGGAGATCTCTCTGCCATGGCCAAGTACCTGAAGTCCTTGAAGGCGGTGAAGGAAGGCACGCCAGCCCTGGCCTATGACGACAAGACCCACCAGGCCTTGCGCAAAGGCAGCGACCAGAGCCCGGGCGCCATGGCGTTCCTGAACAACTGCGCGGCCTGCCACCGCAGCAGCGGCAAGGGCTATGAAGAAACCTTCCCGACCCTGGCCTTGTCACCGACTGTCAATGCCGAGAACCCGGCTTCGCTGATCCGCATCGTGCTGGAAGGCGCTGAAATGCCCTGGACCCACAAGGCCCCGACGCAATTCGCCATGCCGGGCTTTGCCAGCCGCCTGTCGGACCAGGAAGTGGCCGATGTCGTCACCTTCATCCGCAGCAGCTGGGGCAACCAGGCGTCGTCGGTGAACGCGTCCGATGTGGCCAAGGCGCGCAAGCAGCTGCCGGAGAAGAAGACGGTGGAGGCGGGCAGTGCGCCGCTGGCCAAGCAGTAAGCGCTAGTCGGCCTGCTGCACCGCTGTAAAGAAAAGCCCGGCGTTCTTGCGAACGCCGGGCTTTCTCATTGCCGCACAGGATGCAGGGTGAAGCTTTACTCCTTCACCGCCCCCGTCATCCCCGACACGTAATACTCCACGAAGAACGAATACACCACCGCCACCGGCAGCGAGCCCAGCAGCGCCCCGGCCATCAGTGCGCCCCAATGGTAGACGTCGCCTTCCACCAGCTCGGTGACGATCCCCACCGGCACCGTCTTCACCTCGGAAGAGGAGATGAAGGTCAGCGCATAGATGAATTCGTTCCACGACAGCGTGAAGGCAAAGATGCCCGCCGAGATCAGGCCCGGCACCGCCAGCGGCAGGATGATCTTGACCAGGATCTCCCAGCGGGTGGCGCCATCGATGAGCGCGCACTCTTCCAGCTCATAGGGAATCGAGCGGAAGTAGCCCATCAGCAACCAGGTGCAGAACGGGATCAGGAAGGTCGGATAGGTCAGGATCAGGGCCCAGCGCGTATCGAACAGCCCCAGCTTGAACACGATCGCCGCCAGCGGAATGAACAGGATCGAGGGCGGGATCAGGTAGGCCAGGAAAATGCCCAGACCGACCTGCTTGGAGCCCTGGAAGCGCAGGCGTTCGATCGCGTAGGCGGCGAAGACGCTGGCCGCCAGCGAGGCGAAGGTCGACACCACCGAGACGATCACCGTGTTGAGCAGCCAGGCCGGATACTGGGTCTGGAACAGCAGCTTCTTGAAGTGCGCCAGCGTCGGGGCAATCACCCAGAAGGGGTTGCCGGTCTGCGAGAGCAATTCATTGTCCGGTTTGAAGGCCGTGATCACCATCCAGTAGAACGGGAACAGCAGCACGAACAGGAAGATCAGCAGCGGAATGTAGATCGTCACCCAGCGGCGCGGTGTCGATTGCAGGAAATCCATACCCTGGGTTTCCTGCTGGTCGTCTTTTTTCTTGGCCATTATTTGTCACCTCCTTGTTGCCAGCCGCGACGTTGCAGGCCGAAATACGAGAACATGATCGCTGCCAGCAGGAAGGGAATCATGTAGGTTGCCAGTGCCGCGCCTTCACCCAGGGCACCGCCCGGAATGGCGCGCTGGAAGGAGAGCGTCGCCATCAGGTGGGTCGCGTTGAGCGGACCGCCACGGGTGAGCACATAGATCAGCTGGAAGTCGGTGAAGGTGAACAGCACCGAGAAGGTCATCACCACCGCGATGATGGGCGTGAGCAAGGGCAGCGTCACATGGCGGAACTGCTGCCAGGGTGTGGCACCGTCGATGGCAGCCGCTTCATAGAGCGACGGCGAGATCGTCTGCAGGCCCGCCAGCAGGGAGATCGCCACGAAGGGAATGCCGCGCCAGACGTTGGCAAAGACGGTGGACCAGCGCGCATTCCAGGGGTCCCCGAGGAAGTCGATGTAGCGGTCGATCAGGCCCATCTTGTGCAGGGCCCAGCTGATGACGGAGAACTGCGCGTCATACAGCCACCAGAAGGCCAGCGCCGACAGGGCGGTGGGCACGATCCAGGGCAACAGCACGATGGCGCGGAAGAAGGTCTTCAGCGGCACGTTCTTGTTGAGCAGGATGGCCAGCCACAGGCCCAGTGCGAATTTCAGGATGCTGGCGCTGACCGTGTAGAACACGGTATTGAACAGCGACAGCTGCGCCAGCGAATCGCCGGCCAGGTAAGTGTAGTTGTCCAGGCCGATGAAGCTGCCTTCGCCGCCGATCTTGGTATCGGTGAAGCCCAGCCAGATGCCCAGGCCCAGCGGGTAGGTCAGGAACACCACCAGCAGGATCACGGCCGGGGCCATGAACAGCATGCCCAGTACGTTACGGTTGTTCAGGAATCGGGATAGCATGATGTGCCTCGATGAAAGGGCCGCAAGCCAGGCTTGCGGCCAGTACTGTAGTGACGCGTCGCGATGCGCCAGCGCGGCGGTACCGGGTCGGCAGGCCCTGACAACCTGCCCCTTTGCCCGCTGTCCCGAGGGAACCCGGAGCCGCCTTGCTGACGTTCAGGCTGATGCCATCAGGTCTTGTAGTACCGCTTGGCGCGTTCGGCCGCACGGTCGATGGCCTGCTGCACGGTCTTGGCGCCCGAGGCAGCCTCGGCCACCATGTCCACCACCACGTAGTCCGCCATGCAGGCCGCCGAGGCTTGTCCCAGCGGGCCTTCGTGGCCATGGTCCAGCATCAGCGAGGCCGAGTCGCGATACACGGTGGCCTTCGGGTCGTCGGTCCAGACCGGGTTTTTCTCGTAGGCCTTCAGCGGCTGGCTGACGTAGCCGATGGAGGCTTTCATCCACGGGTTGTACTGGTCCGGCTCGAACATGAATTGCACGAAGGCCTTGGCCGCATTGGGGAACTTGGTGTGCTTGAACACCATCATCTGCGTGATCTGCATCAGCTCGGTGGGCTTGCCGGCCGGGCCGACCGGGAAGTGCGCGTGCTGGGTGTCCTTGGCGATGTCCTGCAGCTTGGGATCGGGCGAATTCTTGGCGGCGTAATACACCGAGATGCCGTTGGCCGTCAGGCTGATCTGGCCATCCAGGTAGGCCTTGTTGTTGGACGGATCCTGCCACGACAGGGTGCCGGGCACGAAGGTGGCATAGAGCTGCTTGGCGTATTCCAGCGCGGCGCGGGTCTCGGCCGAGTTGATGGCGACCTGGCCGTTCTTGTCCACCAGCTTGCCGCCATGCGACCACAGCAGCCAGTGTGCCCAGTTGTTGGCATCACCGACGGCCTTGCCCAGGGCGAAGCCGACCGGGGTGTCCTTGGCCTTCAAGGCCTGGCACAGCTTGAGGAAGCCGGCCGTGTCCTTGGGAATGGCATCGAAGCCGGCCGCCTTGATCTGGCTTTCGCGATAGACCAGGGCATTGCCGATCACGCCCAGCGGCAGCGCGATCCACTTGCCGTCCTTGGTGCCGTACTTGCGGCAGACGTCGTACCAGCCGCCATAGCGCTTGCCCAGCGAATCGGCCAGGTCGGTCATGTCGACCAGCTTGGTCGGGTACTGCTGCGGATCGTCGAACCAGCCCAGCACGATGTCCGGACCGCTGCCCACGTTGGCGGCCACGGCCGACTTCGGGCGTACGTCTTCCCAGCCTTCGCTGTCGGTACGTACGGCCACGCCGGTCAGTTCGGTGAATTTCTTGACGTTGGCGTTCCACAGGTCTTCATCGCCCTGGACGAAACGCTTCCAGCGCAGGATGCGCAAGGTCGCGCCCTGTTCGATGGGGTACTTGATGCTGTCGGCACCCGCCGCGCCGGGGCCTGCGGCAAAGGCGTTCACGCCCATGCTGGAAGCGGCTGCGGCAGCAGCGCTGGTGACCAGGAATTCGCGTCGTGTCAGCTTGCTCATGTCTCCTACTCCTTCGGTTGAAAGTCGAATTGGACCGCTTTCGAACGGCTGTTCTTGCGGATGGACTCTTTTTCTTGTGATGCTGCGCTACGGGTGGTGCTTGGGTTACTGCAGTGATGGTGCGTTGGATCAGCGGGCCGCCAGCGACTTGCCCGACTCGGCATCGAACAGGTGCGTGCGGCTGTGGTCAGGAACCAGATGGATCACGTCGCCCGCGCCGAAATCATGGCGCTCGCGGAAGATCGAGGTGAGGCTGGTCTCACCGAAGCGCGAGAACACTTCGGTATCCGCCCCGGTCGGTTCGACCACGATGACCTTGGTGGCGATGCCTTGCCCGGCCGCACCGATGGAGAGGTGCTCGGGGCGCACGCCGTAGGTGACCTTCTGTCCGTCATTGCCCTGCAGGGCGCTGCCATAGGGCGCGGGCACGCGGGTGCCATCGGCGAATTCGACTTCGGCAGCGCCACCGCCACCGTTTCGGCGCAGCGTGGCCGGGATGAAGTTCATCGCGGGCGAGCCGATGAAACCGGCCACGAACAGGTTGGCCGGATGGTCGTACAGGTCCAGCGGACGGCCGCGCTGTTCCACCAGGCCATCGCGCATGACCACGATCTGGTCGGCCATGGTCATGGCTTCGATCTGGTCGTGGGTCACATAGATGGAGGTGGTCTTCAAGCGCTGGTGCAGTTCCTTGATCTCGGTGCGCATCTGCACGCGCAGCTTGGCATCGAGGTTGGAGAGCGGTTCGTCGAACAGGAACACCTGTGGATCGCGCACGATGGCGCGGCCCATCGCCACACGCTGGCGCTGGCCGCCCGAGAGCTGGCGCGGATAGCGGTCCAGCAGCTGGTTCAGGCCGAGGATGTCGGCGGCCTTCTTGACGCGCTCGTCGACGAAGGACTTGTCCTTCTTGGCCAGGGTGAGCGAGAAGGCCATGTTGTCACGCACCGTCATGTGCGGATAGAGCGCGTAGTTCTGGAACACCATGGCGATGTCGCGGTCCTTCGGCTGGACGTTGTTGACCACGGTGCCGCCGATGAGGATCTCGCCGCCGGTGATTTCCTCCAGCCCCGCCAGCATGCGCAGCAGCGTCGACTTGCCGCAGCCGGACGGACCGACCAGGACGGTGAATTCGCCATCGGCGATATCGATGTCGACGCCCCGGATGATCTGGGTGCTGCCGAACTGTTTCTTGACTGCGCGGATCTGTACTGATGCCATCAAATGCTCCTCGTGTCTATCCTCGTATCGACGCTGCGGAACCGGTTCCAGGCGGAGCCGTTCACAACGCACTTTGTTCAGGCACGTCCTGTGGAGGGACGCGTGGAAGATCCTGCCGGTCTTCCTTTTTTTCGTTGTCTACACTGATGCTGCGCCGGCTGGCGGCCGGCGCGGTGCTGCGTTGGCGCCCCGTTGTCGGGGGGATTGTTTTGACTTATTGGTTCTTGCCTTGGACGACGACATAGGAAGGCCGCCCGTTGCGGTCCCAGTCGATCAGGTTCTGGGCCGCCTTGCGCCGCAGTTCGCGCGCTGCGACATCCGAGAAGAAGGCCGCGTGCGGCGACAATAGCACACGTGGATGCTGCACGATAGCCGAGGCCGTCTGCGGCGGCTCCACCGGCAGCACATCCAGCGCCGCACCCTTGAGCTTGCCGTTTTCCAGCGCGGCCAGCAGGTCGTCGATCTGGATGAGGCCACCGCGTGCGGAGTTCACCAAATAGCTCTGCGGCTGCAACAGGTTGAGCAGCGAGGCATCGATCATGTTGCGCGTCTCGTCGTTCAAGGGCGTATGCAGCGACACCACATGCGCTTGACGGAACAGTTCCTCGCGACTCACGCGCTCCACGTAGGCGGGGAAATCGCCATCGATGATGTAGGGATCATAGGCAATGACGCGCTTGAAGAGATTGCGCGAGATATGCGCCATGCGCTTGCCGATGCGGCCCAGTCCGATGATGCCGATGGTCAGCTCGGAGGCGCGCGGAATGATGCCGGCCGTGGTGTAGTGCCATTCACCGGCCTTGACCGCACGGTCATAGACGGTGATGTTGCGGATCAGGTCCAGCGCCATGGCCAGCGCGTGGGTGGCGACTTCGCCCACGCCGTAGTCGGGCGAGTTGGCGACCCACACGCCATGGGCTGCGGCGTCGGCCGTGTTGATGGTATCGAAGCCGGCACCGTAGCGGCTGGCGATGCGGATTTCAGGACGGGCTGCGAAGACCTTGGCGTTCACCGGTGCGTATTGCACCAGCAGGCCCTGGCATCCTGCGGAGGCGGCGATGACCTCCTCTTCCGTGCGGCATTGCGCGGTCACGACTTCCACGCCGGCTTCCTTGTAGAGCGCAAGCTCCAGGTCGACGTCGGGGAAATCGTAGTCCGTAATCAGTACTTTCATTGCTCGTCTCCGTGATGGTTGTCTTGGTCCACCTGATGCAACTACTTCCTGGAACACGGCCGCCGCTTGTGTGGCTGTACCGTGGTCCCGGGGTACGACGGATGCTGGTATTAAGATGAATTTAATGCTGTTTCAATGACCCTTAACTTTTGCTTAATGCTGCTTTTTGAAGCCTGTGATGCTTGAAACGTTGCTGCAGGTGGAATTCGGTCTGGCCGCTTGGCTTTAAACATGTTTGCTGCCCTTGCCGCCGTTGCAGGAGGCAAGGGCAGGCCGGTTCAGTGATTGTCCTTGGGCACGTAAGGTCCGCTCTTGCCGACCAGGAAATCGAGGTCCGCGCCCTGGTTGGCCTGCTGCACGTGATCGACGTAGAGCTTGACCCAGCCGCGCTGCATCTGCGGCGGCAATTCGGGCTTGCTCCACTGCGCACGGCGGCGCGCCAGTTCTTCGTCCGACACATCCAGGTGCAGCTTGCGCGCCTCCACATCGAGTTCGATGAAGTCGCCGTTCTGCACCAGCGCCAGCGGACCGCCGGCGGCCGCTTCCGGCGAGACGTGCAGCACCACGGTACCGTAGGCAGTGCCGCTCATGCGCGCATCCGAGACACGCACCATGTCCGTGATGCCTTTGCGCAGAACCTTTGGCGGCAGCGGCATGTTGCCCGCTTCGGCCATGCCGGGGTAACCCTTGGGACCGCAGTTCTTGAGCACCAGCACGCAGGTTTCATCGACATCCAGGTTCTCGTCATCGATGCGCTTGTGCAGGTCGTCGCTGTTTTCGAAGACCACGGCACGGCCGCGATGCTTGAGCAGGGCAGGGGTGGCAGCCGACGGCTTGATCACGGCACCGTCCGGGGCCAGGTTGCCCTTGAGGATCGCGATGCCGGCCGCTTCCTTGAAGGGCTGGTCGAAGCTGCGGATGACTTCCGGATTCCAGTTCGGTGCATCCTGGCAGTTCTCCCACAGGGTCTTGCCGTTGGCGGTCAGGGCGGTCTTGTCGATCACGCTTTCCAGCTGGCGGATCACCGCCGGCAGGCCACCGGCATAGTAAAAATCTTCCATCAGGAATTTGCCCGAGGGCTGCAGGTCCAGCAGGCAGGGCAGTTGCTGGCCGATGTCGTCCCAATCCTTCAGGTCGAGCTTGATGCCGATGCGGCCGGCAATGGCCAGCAGGTGGATCACCGCATTGGTGGAGCCGCCGATGGCGGCGTTGACGCGAATGGCGTTCTCGAAGGCCTGGCGGGTGAGGATCTTGGACAGCACCAGGTCTTCGTCCACCATCTGCACGATGCGGCGGCCGGCGTTGCGTGCCAGCACGTTGCGGCGCGCATCGACGGCCGGAATGGCGGCGTTGTGCGGCAGGCCCACGCCGAGCGCCTCGACCATGCTGGCCATGGTGGAGGCCGTGCCCATGGTCATGCAGTGGCCGTGCGAGCGGTGCATGCAGCTCTCGGCTTCAAAGAATTCTTCCTGCGTCATCTTGCCGGCGCGCACATCTTCCGACATCTGCCACACGCCGGTGCCGGAACCCAGTTCACGGCCACGGTATTTGCCCGAGAGCATCGGGCCGCCCGACACGCCGATGGTCGGCACATCGACGGAGGCCGCGCCCATCAGCAGCGCCGGCGTGGTCTTGTCGCAGCCCATGAGCAGCACCACGCCATCGAGCGGATTGGCGCGGATCGACTCTTCCACATCCATGCTGGCGAGGTTGCGGTAGAGCATGGCGGTCGGGCGCAGCAGGGTTTCGCCCAGCGACATCACCGGGAACTCCAGCGGGAAACCGCCGGCTTCCCAGATGCCGATCTTGACCTGTTCGGCCAGGGCGCGGAAGTGCGAATTGCAGGGGGTCAGTTCGGAATAGGTATTGCAGATGCCGATCACCGGACGGCCATCGAACTGGTCGTGCGGGATCCCGCGGTTCTTCACCCAGGAGCGGTAGATGAACCCATCGCGGTCCTGGCGGCCAAACCAGGCCTGGCTGCGGCGGGTGGATTTTTTCTTGGTGTCGTCAGTCATTGTCGTTTCCCTGGCAAGGTGCGTGCGCAAGCGCGCACTGCATTCCTTGCCCTGCTTCATGCGATCCATGGGCTGCCGGCCGGATGTGGCCAGCAGTGCCGTTCAATGCTTGCTGCCTGCGCGCACCTGGGCTTTGTCAAACTCAGGCGAGAGCGCGCGCGGCGACGGGATGACTGTCGCCCTGGTCAAAGAAATAGCGGGAAAAATCAATCAGCAGGAAGGCCAGCAGGGACCCGAACGCAGAGCAGCGATGCAGGGCACGGCGCGCACGCACGCTGGAGGCGGTGGCGGCGCAGCGCGCCTGCGCCCAGCCGGCCGGCGTCCTGCGGTTCACATGCGATGCTGTGCCTGGATGTGCCAATGGGATGTCTCCGTTGCCTGGAGCCGCCGGCAGGTGCCATGGCGGCTGGGTCTGTGCCGTCCGTTCTGCCCTGCGGCCTGCCCCGTCCCCGACGGTGGCATGGCACGTAGAAGCGACGTGACTTGTGTAATTGGCTGCGAGTCTATTGCAGCCGGATTTGTTTGGTCAAGTGGTAATACCAGATCGCGAGAAAGCTTTTTGTCAGCATGGTGCGGCTGGCTTTTTACGTCGCCGCTGCAACATGCAGTAAAACACACTGCCAGCCTGAAAGCCAGAGCCGGCAAGGGTTTGCGACGGGCTATTAATGTTGCATGGCACCAAGGATGAATTTTTTTGATCCATTCGATTCATCCTTGACACTGCCTGGGTGATGTGAAATTCTAGCCTCCGCTGGTCAGACCACATGACCTCTGCGCGACTCATCCCAAAGCGGGGGCGCGGCCAGCAGCATGATGCAGCGTCACCGGCCCGGTCCGGATTACAAGAACAAGCAGCAAGGCATGAGACCTGCGCAACAGAGACAACACAGGAGACCAGCGGGGGGATCCCTTCCGCATGGCCAATCACTCCGGCGCTCCCCGCAGGTCAGAGAAGCGGTAACGAAAGTCCTTTGCCAAAACGTTAGCCGCACCCCATTGCGCGCAATAAGCCGCAGACGACAACGGAGGAGACCATGCAGTTGACCCGCAGAACCTTGTTCAAGACCATCCTGGCCGCCAGCGCGGCCTGCACCGTCCTGGCCGCCCCGGCGGCCTTTGCCGCCTGGCCCGAACGTCCGGTCACGCTGATCGTGCCCTGGGGCGCCGGCGGCGGTACCGATGCCACCGCCCGCATCATCGGCGCGTTGCTGGAGAAGGACCTGGGCCAGCCGGTCAACGTGGTCAATCGCACCGGCGGCAATGGTGCGGTGGGCCACCAGGCCATCGCCAGTGCCACGCCGGATGGCTACACCATCGGCATCGCTACGGTGGAGATTTCGATGATGCACCACCAGGGCCTGACCAAGCTGACCCCGCGTGACCTCACGCCCCTGGCGCTGATGAACTTCGACCCGGCCGCGCTGACCGTGAGCAACGATTCGCCCTACAAGAACTTCGACGACCTGCTCAAGGCCATCAAGGCCAATCCCGGCAAGCTCAAGGCGTCCGGCACCGGGCAGGGTGGCATCTGGCACCTGGGCCTGGCCGGCATGTTGAGCGACCTCAAGGTGGCGCCCAATGCGGTGCGCTTCGTGCCCTCCAACGGCGCTGCGCCGGCCATGGTGGACCTGGCTGCGGGTGGGGTGGACATCGTCGCAGCCTCGCTGCCGGAAGCGCGTTCGCTGATCGACGCCGGCAAGGCCACGCCATTGGTGATCATGGCCAATGAGCCGGCGGCGCTCTATCCCAAGGTGCCCACGCTCAAGAGCCTGACCGGCAGCAGCTGGACCAATGGCGCCTGGCGCGGCATCGTCGGGCCCAAGGGCTTGCCGGCCGATGTGCAGGGCAAGCTCTCGGCCAGCCTCAAGAAGATCTACGACAGCAAGGAATACAAGGACTTCATGAGCGGGCGCGGCTTCGGTACCCAGTATGCCGATGCCGCCGAGTTCGGCAAGTTCATGGACAAGAGCGACGAGGACATGGGCGCCATCCTCAAGACCCTGGGCATGGCCCGGTAAACAGCCGGAAGCAGGCTGCCGACAGGGCGGCTAACTGGCTGCCAACTGCCCTGGAGCGGGCGCATTGACGGCATGTCGATGCGCCTGCCTTGCTCCCTTCACCGTGCTCTTCGTTTCGGGACCGTTCCATGAAAATCAATGATGCCTTGTCCGGGCTGCTGATCGCTGTCCTTGCGGTGGTGCTCTGGATCGCTTCTTCCCGCCTGCCTGCGATGGGGCAGGATATCGGGCCCAATGTGTTTCCGCAGGCGCTGGCCGGCGGATTGATGATCTGCGCCGTGCTGCTGGTGTTGCGTGGCCTGCGCGGTTTGCAGCAGGCGCGGGCTGCGCGCAGTGCGCCCGGCTCGCGCATTGCCACCATCGGCGCCGATGACCAGGATGCGCGCTGGTTCACGCTGCCTGACTGGTTCCGCAGCGGGCGTGCGGTGTTGGCCTTCCTGCTGATTCCGCTGTCACTGGTGTTCTACATCCGGGTTTCGGAACCCCTGGGATTCCTGCCGACGGCCTTCGTGCTGCTGCTGGTGCTGTTCCTGACTTTCCGCACCCGCGTGATGGTGGCACTGCCGGTGGCCCTGGCCAGTGCGCTGCTGATCCACACCATCTTCTACAAACTGCTCAAGGTGCCCCTGCCCTGGGGCATCCTCACGCCCCTGGCCTGGTAAGGAGACGACATGCTTGCCAACCTCTATGCCGCACTGGCGATGGTGTTTGATCCCTACGTGCTGGCGGTGATCCTCGGTTCCTCCATCTTCGGCCTCTTCATGGGGGCGGTGCCCGGCCTGTCCGCGACCATGGCGGTAGCACTGCTGGTGCCGGTGACCTTCTTCATGCCGCCGGTACCGGCCATCGCGGCCATGGTCTCGGCTACGGCCATGGCGATCTTCTCGGGCGACATTCCCGGCTGCCTGCTGCGCATTCCCGGCACGCCCTCATCGGCTGCCTATACCGACGAAGCCTATGCCATGACCATGAAAGGGCAGGGCGAGATTGCGCTCGGCGCCAGCCTGGTGTTCTCGGTCATCGGCGGCTTGTTCGGTACCTTCGTGCTGATTTTCTCGGCACCGGCGCTGGCCGAGCTGGCGCTGAAATTCTCCTCCTTCGAATATTTCTGGCTGGTGCTGCTGGGCCTGACCTGCGCCATCTTCATCGCCTCCGACAATCCCTTGAAGGGCTTCGTCTCGCTGTTCCTGGGCATGTTCATCGCCTCCATCGGCATGGGCAACCCGGCCGGTGCGCCCCGCTTCACCTTCGACCAGCCCGACCTGCTGGGCGGGGTATCGCTGGTGCCGCTGATGGTCGGCATGTTCGCCATGTCCGAAGTGCTGCGCTTCGCGGTCTCGCGCGACTTCACCATGAAGGTCGCGGAAAGCCGCGTCGGCAACGTCTTCAAGGGCATGTGGGGGCTGATGGTCAAGTATCCGAAATCGGTCTTGCGCGGCAGCGTCCTCGGGACCCTGGTCGGTGCGCTGCCCGGCGCGGGCGCTGACATCGCGGCCTGGATGTCCTATGCGATGAGCAAGAAGATGTCCAAGGAGCCCGAGAAATTCGGCACCGGCCATCCGGAAGGCATCGTCGAATCGGGCGCGGCCAACAATTCGGCGCTGGCCGGGGCCTGGATTCCGGCACTGGTGTTCGGCATCCCGGGGGATTCGATCACCGCCATCGTCATTGGCGTGCTCTACATGAAGAACCTCAATCCGGGGCCGATGATCTTCGTCGACAACCCGGTGTCGATGTATGCCATCTTCCTGGTCTTCATCCTGGCCAACCTGCTGATGCTGCCGCTGGGCTTCTGGTGCATCAAGATGGCCAAGCGCATCCTCTCCATCCCGCGCGGCATCCTGATGCCCCTGATCCTGCTGTTCTGCGTGGTCGGCTCCTATGCGACCAACAACAGCGTCACCGACGTGGGCATCATGCTGGTGTTCGGCCTGCTGGCCTACGTGATGGAAGAGAACGGTTTCCCGGTGGCGCCGGCGGTATTGGGCGTGGTCCTGGGCGGGATGCTGGAAGAACATTTCGTGACCTCGATGATCAAGTCCGACGGCCAGTTCCTGGCCTTCTTCGAGCGCCCCATCGCCGGGACGCTGGGCGTGATCACGCTGCTGCTGTGGTTGCTGCCGCTGGTGCTCAAGCTGGTGCGCAGGAAGCCGCTGGCCCTGGCCTGAGGTGAAAAGAATTCAATCGATGATTCAAGCAAGGAAAGGTGCTTCCATGGCAATGCCCGAACGTTTCTCCGCTGACGCCCTGCGTCAGTTCGGCTCCACCCTGTTGCAGCGCGCAGGCCTCGAGGCCGACAAGGCCGACAGCGTCGCCGCCACCCTGGTCGACGGCGACCTGCTGGGCCACGACACGCATGGCCTGGCCCTGCTGGCCCCCTACGTCAAGGAACTGGAAAAGGGCAGCATGGCCAAGAGCGGCCAGCCCGAGGTGCTCTCGGAGCGTGCCGCCGCGCTGGCCTGGGATGGCCGCCGCCTGCCCGGCCCCTGGCTGGTGCACCAGGGCATCGATGCCTTGATCCCCAAGGCGCGCGACTATGGCACCGCTTCACTGACCATTCACCACAGCCATCACATCGCCTGCCTGGCCGCCTATCTGCTGCGTGCCACGCAAGAGGGCTTCATGATGATCCTGGCCAGCTCGGACCCGGCAGTGCAGAGCGTGGCGCCCTTTGGTGGGACGCAGGCGGTGTTTACGCCCAATCCGATTGCGGCCGGCATTCCCACTTCCGGCACGCCCTTCCTGGTCGACATCTCGGCCTCCATCACCACCAACGGCATGAGCAACCGCCTGCACAAGGCCGGCAAGCAGTTCGAGGAAGAATGGCTCATCGATGGCGCCGGCCATCCCAGCCGCGACCCGGCTGTGCTCGCGGCCACGCCACCGGGCACCATCCTGCCGTTGGGCGGGCTCTCGGCAGGGCACAAGGGCTTCGGCCTGGCGGTGCTGATCGAGGCGCTGACCGGCGGCCTGTCCGGTTTCGGGCGCGCCGATCCGGCAGCGGGCTGGGGGGCGACGGTGTTCATGTCGCTCTATGATCCCTCGGCCTTCGGCGGCGAGCAGGACTTCAAGCGCCAGATGGATCACATCGCCCAGGCCTGCCGCAGCAATCCTCCGCGCCCCGGCGTGGGCCAGGTGCGCATGCCCGGCGACCGTGGCATGCAGCGCCGCGCCGAGCAGCTGGCGCAAGGCGTGGCCTTGCACCCGACCATTGCGCCCATGCTGCGCGAGGCCGGTGCCGCCTACGATCTGGAGTTTCCCGCGACCCTCGGCTGAGGACCACCATGCCCATCGAAGCGATCGAACCGCAGCGCTTGTACCGGCAGATCAGCGACCAGTTGCGCAAGCTGATCGTGGAAGGGGAATTCGCCGTCGGCTCACGCCTGCCGTCCGAGCGTGAACTGTCGGTGCAGCTGGGAGTGAGCCGGCCTTCGCTGCGCGAAGCGCTCATCGCGCTGGAGGTGGAGGGCTATATCGAAGTACGCATGGGCTCGGGCATCTATGTCTGCGCGCCGCCCATGCAGCGTGAACTGCGGCACGACCTGTCGGGCGAGGAAGGACCACTGGAACTGCTGCGTGCGCGCGAAATGATCGAAGGCGAAGTGGCCTATGCCGCCGTCCAGCATGGCAGCAAGCAGCAGATTGCCGCCGTGGAGGAAGCCTATGCCCTCATGATCGCGCATACGGAGGCGGGCATCGATCCGCTGGAAGCCGACCGCCTCTTCCACATCCGCCTGGCCGAAGCCACCGGCAACAGCGTGCTGGTCGGACTGGTGACGCAGCTCTTCGATGCCCGCCTGGGGCCGCTGTTCGAGCGCCTGCACAGCCACTTCGACGGCACCCGCGTGTGGCAGGAAGCCATCGAGGAACACGGCCTCATCATGCAGGCGCTGCGCGAACGCAATCCCGAGCAGGCGCGTGCAGCCATGCGGCGACACATGGATATCGCCTTCACGCGCTACAGCGCAAACCTGATCCGGGAATACGGCAACCGCCAGCAACAGGAGAGCGCGCCGCGCAAACGGCCCGCCCGCAAGACGTCGCTTCAGTTGAAGTAGGTGCGCGCCATTTCGAAGCGGCGCGAGAAATAGGGATTGTCCATGCGCGTGATGTGCACCTTGCCATTGGTGGAGGGCGCATGCACGAAGCGGCCATCGCCGAGATAGATGCCCACGTGCGAGAAGGGACGGTTCTGGGTATTGAAGAACACCAGGTCGCCCGCGCGCAATTGGGAAGGATCGATCTGGCGGCCCTGGCGGGCGATATCGGCGGCACTGCCAGCGATGCGGTAATTGGCGGCCTGGCCGAAGATGTAGCTGACCATGCCGCTGCAATCGAGGCCGGCCGACGGATTCTTGCCGCCGAAGCGGTAGCCGGTATCGATCAGCGAGAGCGCATAGAGCGCCACTTCATTGCCATTGTCGGTGGCCGGCAGCGCCGGTGCCTGCGATTGCGGGGCACCGGGCAGCCGGGCGATGGGGGGCGCGGTCGGCGTCGTGCCGCAGGCGGCCAGCACCAGTGCCGCACACACTGCGGCCAGTGCCGACCGGGAAGAGGGTACAGCGGCCCCGTGCGTCAATGCCATCCTTGCGCGCCCCGTCATCGCTTACTTCCCGATCTTGGCCAGGACGTCTTCCAGCATGGAGAACATCTGGTCGATCTCTTCCTTGGTCACGTTCAGGGCCGGCATGAAGCGCAGCAGGTTGGGGCGCGGCGAGTTCAGCAGCAGGCCCACCGGTTCCAGGTTGCGTGCGGCTTCGACGATCTGCGGGCCGATGTCGCGACCCAGTTGCAGGGCGCGCAGCAGGCCTTCGCCACGCTCGCCTTCAAAGCCATACTTCTCGGAGATTTCCAGGGAACGCTGGCGCAGGTACTGGCCGCGCTCGCGCACCGATTCCATGAAGCCGGGTCTCAACAGTTCCTTGATCACGGCCACGCCCACGGCGGTCATCAGCGGGTTGCCGTTGTAGGTGCCGCCCTGTTCGCCGGCTTCGAAGCAGGCGATTTCTTCACGCGCCAGCAGGGCGGCCAGCGGCACGCCGCCGCCGATGCCCTTGGCCAGGGTCATGATGTCCGGTTCGATGCCGGAGTGCTGGTAGGCGAACAGCTGGCCGGTGCGGCCCATGCCGGCCTGGACTTCATCGACGATCAACAGCAGGTTCTTTTCCTTGGTCAGGCGGCGCAGGCCTTGCATGAATTCCTTGGTCGCCGGGATGACGCCGCCTTCGCCCTGTACCGGCTCCAGCATGACGGCCACGGTGTGGCTGCCGATCAGCGCTTCGACGCTGGCCAGGTCGTTCAGGATGGCCTTGGGGAAGCCCGGCACCTGCGGGGCGAACATGGTATCCCAGCCATCCTTGCCGCTGGCCGACATGGTGGCCAGGGTGCGGCCGTGGAAGCTGTGCTTGAAGGTGATGATCTCGAAGCGCGAGGAGCCATCGGCGGCCGGGTTCTTCTTGCCCCACTTGCGGGCCAGCTTGATGGCGCCTTCGTTGGCTTCGGCACCGCTGTTGGCGAAGAACACGCGGTCGAACACCGAGTTGGCCGTCAGCAGCTCGGCCAGTTCCATCGAGGGCGCGTTGTAGAAGGCCGGCGACGGGTTGATCAGCTTCTTGCTCTGGGCGTTGAGCGCGTCGGCGATACATTGCGGCGAATGGCCCAGGGTGTTCACCGCCCAGCCTTGCAGGTAGTCGAGATAGCGCTTGCCGTTATGGTCGGTCAGCCACATGCCGTGGCCTTCCGTGAAGACCAGCTCGGGGCGGTTGGTGACATACATCAGCTTGTTGGTGTCGGACTGGTTCAATTGCATCGAGAGGCTCCTGCAAGAATAGGGTGGTTGGGAGGGTGGTGCAGACCGTTGCTGACACATGAGCACTAAGCGCTAGGCGGCAGGCGCACGACAGACCCAAAATGGCGAATAAAAAAAAGCCACAGGGTTTGCCTGTGGCTTCGCGATTCGTTTCACTTCACGCGCGCAGCAGCAAACCTTTCTCAGGTTGGCTGCGGCGTCGTAAGAATGTGGCGTTGGCGATCATGCGGTGAAGTTTAGGACGTTTTGCGCAGAGCGTCAAAAAGAAATTTCCCGCCGCAGCCGCTGGCAGGCGCATCGGGCGGGCCACCGTTGCAATTTCATCGCATCTCGCCGGGCCGCGCGGCATCAGGCTTGCGCGGCATCTTCGCAAATCTGCGTGACGCCGGCATGACAGCACCGGCGCCCGCACCCGGCCCGTCAGGCGGCCGGAGTGTCCGACACGGCCTTGGCCAGGTCGGCTTCGGAAGTGAAGGAATCCGCGTAGAACTCGTCTTCCGGCAGGCCGCATTCGGCGCTGAAATCGCGCTGTGCCGATTCCACCACGACCGGTGCGCCACAGGCATAGACCTGGTGGCCCGAGAGGTCGGGGAAGTCTTCCATCACTGCGCGGTGGACGAAGCCGGTACGGCCGCTCCAGTTGTCCTCGGCCTGGGCGTTGGAGACCACCGGCACGTACTTGAAGTTGGGCAGGTCCTGCTCCCACTGCTGGCACAGGGCGTTCATGTACAGGTCCTGCGGGCGGCGGCCGCCCCAGTACAGGGTGACCGGACGCTCGGAGCCGGCATGTTCCAGTTGCTCGACGATGGCCTTGATGGGCGCAAAGCCGGTGCCCGAGGCCAGGAGGATGATGGGCTTGTCGGAGTCCTCGCGCAGGAAGAAGGTGCCCAGCGGACCTTCGATGCGCAGGATGTCGCGTTCCTTCAGGGTAGTGAAGACCTGGTCGGTGAAGAGACCGCCCGGCAGATGGCGGATGTGCAGGCTCATGTGCTCATCCTTGTGCGGGGCAGTGGCCATGCTGTAGCTGCGGCGCTTGCCGTCGCGCAGCAGGAATTCCACGTACTGGCCGGCCTTGTACTGCAGGCGGTCATTGGCCGGCAATTGCAGCGAGAGGATGATGACGTCGTCGGCCACCTTGTCCAGCTTGGCCACGCGCACCGGCAGCTTGCGCACCGGGATCTCGCCCACGCCGGCCACTTCGCGCGCCTCGATGGTGACGTCGCTGTGCGGCTTGGCCACGCAGAACAGGGCATGGCCCAGTTGCTGTTCGTGCTCCGAGAGGGCGCGTACCTGGTGCGGGCCGTGCTCGACCTGGCCCGACACCAGCTTGCCCTTGCAGGAGCCGCAGGCGCCGTTCTTGCAGCCGTAGGGCAGGCCGACACCGGCGCGGATGGCGGCGGTGAGGATGGATTCGCTGGCGTCGCAGGAGAATTGGCGACCGCTGGGCTGGACTGTGACTTGGAAACTCATACAATTCTGCTTCTGGATAAATTTGGATTGAACACCGTGAAAAAACTGGGCCTGCCCCGCGTACTGATCCTGGGCTGCGGCGATGTCGGCCTGCGGCTGGTGCCGCTGCTGCTGCCGCGCTACCGCGTACTGGCCGTGACCAGCAACCCCGAGCGCCGTGCCGAACTGCGCGCCGCCGGGGCCGTTCCCATCGTGGCCGACCTGGACGCGCCCTTGACCCTGGGCCGCCTGGCGCGCCTGGCACCGACCATCGTGCATCTGGCGCCGCCGCAGTCCGAGGGCCGCATCGACCGCCGCACTCGCAATTTGGCCGCCATTTTACCCGAGGGCGCGCGCCTGGTTTATGTCAGCACCACCGGTGTCTACGGAGATTGCGCTGGCGCAAGTTTCGATGAGACCCGGCGCGTGCGTCCGCAGAACGCCCGCGCGGTGCGCCGGGTGGACGCCGAAACGGTCCTGCGCGCCTGGGCCCGGCGCCGCCACGGCAAGCTCTCCATCCTGCGCGTGCCGGGCATCTACGCCGCCGACCGCCTGCCGCTGGAGCGCCTGCACAAGGGCCTGCCGGCCCTGGCGGCGCAGGAGGACGTGCATACCAATCACATCCACGCGGACGACCTGGCCCGCATCTGCCTGGCCGCGATGCGCGCAGGCGCGCCCAATCGCGTCTATCACGCGGTGGACGATACCGACCTCAAGATGGGCGACTACTTCGACGCCGTGGCCGATGCCGCCGGCCTGCCGCGTCCGCCGCGCCTGCCGCGCAGCGAGCTGGAACGCAGCGTCTCGCCGATGATGCTGTCCTTCATGTCGGAATCGCGCCGCCTCCACAATGTCCGCATCAAGGAAGAGCTGGGCGTGCGGCTGCATTATCCCGAGGTGCAGAGCCTGTTGGCCCAGTGGCGCGAACAAAGGCTGACGAAGGGCTGACGCCTTTATGCGTTTTGCCCACCTTTCTTATTCGAAATACGAATAAGCATACGATTTTTAAGTAGTTGTTTTGCATAGCCGGCCTTAGTACAGTGCATGCCTGACTAAAAGGGGGAGGCTGCACGGCCGGGTCCGGGCGGATGGACGCACGGATGAACCGACCTGCATCGGGTCCCCTTCCACTATCCCTTGCGCGCGGCCCGTCCGCGGACCACATGAAGCTATCTTTCAACACCGTCGCCAAGCGTTTCGGCGACCTGCACGTGATCGAGGAATTCACCCGCGAGATCGCCTCCGGTGAGCTGGTCGCGCTGGTCGGCCCGTCCGGTTGCGGCAAGTCCACGCTGCTGCACATGGCCGCCGGCCTGGAAAAGCCCAGCAGCGGCACCGTGTCCGCCGACGGCCAGGCCATCCGCGGACCGCATCCCGAGCGCACCCTGATGTTCCAGGAAAACGCGCTCTACCCATGGCTGACGCTGCAGCAGAACGTGGCGCTGGCACTGGAATTCCAGAATGTCGACAAGAAGAAAGCCGCCGACCAGGCCCGCGTCTGGCTGGAGAACGTCAAGCTCAAGGGTTTCGAAAACTATTATCCGCACCAGGTCTCCGGCGGCATGCGCCAGCGCGCGGCCCTGGCGCGTGCCTTCATCTCGCAACCCAAGGCGCTGCTGCTGGACGAACCCTTCGGTGCGCTCGATGCGCTCACCCGCATGACCCTGCAGGATGCCCTGCGCGACCTGATCCGGCAGCAGGGCCCGACCGTGGTGCTGGTGACGCACGATGTGGATGAGGCGCTGTTCCTGGCCGACCGCATCTTCGTGTTCAGCCCGCGTCCGGCCAAGGTCTTGAAGGAATTCAATCTCGTGCATCACGAAAAGACGCACGACCTGTCCGAATTCGCGGCCACCCGCCGCGAAATCCTTTGTCTGCTGGGCATCCACGCCGAGCAGGACGAATTTGCAAAAAACCTGGAAGGGGTAGGAGTATGAAACTCGCACGCATCCTGGCACCGGCCATTACCGCCGCGGCCCTGGCTTTCTCCGGCAACGCCTTTGCCCTGGAAAAATTCAAGATCGGCTACCTGCGCGTCATGGACGATGCCCAGGCCATGGCCGCCTATGAAGCGGGCCTCTACAAGAAATACGGCCTGGATGTGGAACTGATCGAATTCAAGTCCGGCACCGACCTGGTCAAGGCCATCGTAGGCGGCCAGCTCGACAGCGGCGTGTTCGGCTTCTCCAATGCCGTGGCCTGGGCCTCCAAGGGGGCGGACCTGAAGGTGGTCGGCGGCGCGCAGCTGGGCTATCACGCCCTGGTGGCGCGCGAGGATTCCGGCATCAACAAGGTGGCTGACCTGAAGGGCAAGACCCTGGCCTCGCAAGCCGAAGGCAGCACCGCCGACACCGTGCTCAAGGGCGTGGTGCTGCGCGATGCGGGCGTGAAGCCCGATGACGTCAACGTCATGGGCGTCTCGCCCCAGGTGGCGGTGCAGTCGCTGGTGGGCAAGCGCGTCGATGCGGCCTTCCTGTTCGAGCCGCAGGCGCGCATCGCGCAACTGATCGCGCCGGTCAAGCAGGTCTATGAAATCGGTGAAGTCTGGCCCTTCCCCTGCATGGTCGTCATCACTTCCGGCGAGACCCTGAAGAAGAAGCGCGATGCCGTCTGGAAGTCGCTGGATGCGCAACGCGACGCCATCACCCTGCTGCAGAAGAAGCCTGCCGAAGCCTCCAAGCTGATCGCCGGCTACTTCATCGCCGAGCCGACCCTGAAGACCCTGAAGCATGGCGAGATGCTGCGCGAAGACGTCATCCGCGATGCCATCAAGAGCCAGACCTTCACGCCCAAGATCAGCAAGAAGGACCAGGACCGCATGCAGGAAATCGCCGATATCCTGCAATCGCAAGGTTCGCTCAAGACCCGCGATGGCAAGCCCTTCGATGTGAACTCCATCACCGACCTGTCGTGGCAGAACGCGCGCAAGCTGTGATGCGGCACTGCGCCTGACCGATTCATCTTGTTTTCACCCTGGCCGGACCGTGTCCGGCCATTGTCTTTCCTGTCCTTATGAGCTCACAGCGTCGCGTTACCGGACTCCGCAAGAAACTGGCCATGCTGCTGGCCATCGTCTTCATCCTTTTGATGTGGCAGATCGCGGCCTGGTCGCTGCCGTCCTTCCTGATGCCGGGCGTGCCCGAGGTGGCCGCGCGGCTGGTGGAGGAAGTGCAGTCCGGCAGTTTCCGCACGGCCCTCTTCGGCAGTCTCTATCGCCTGGGCCTGGGCTATGGCTCGGCGCTGGTGCTGGGCATCGGTTTCGGCCTGATCGGGGCGGTGCTGTTCTTCTTCCGTGAAGTGCTGAAGTCGGCCATCGTGATCCTGCAATCGATTCCCTCCATTGCCTGGGTGCCGCTGTTCCTGATCCTGATGGGATTCGGCAACCTGCCCATCGTGGTGGTGGTGGCCATTGCTGCTTTCTTCCCGGCCGCACTCTCGGTCATGAATGCCACCGAGAGCGTGCAGCAGGTGCATGTCTCGGCGGCCCGCGTGATGGGGGCCTCGCGCCTGTCCATGCTGCGCCGGGTGTACCTGCCGGCGGTGATGCCGGAACTCATCACCGGGGCCCAGCTGGCTTTCGGCAATGCCTGGCGCGCGCTGATCTCCGCTGAAATGCTGGTCGGTTTCGGCAAGGGCCTGGGCCGCACGCTGGCCTACTCGGGCGAGACGGCCGACATGATCGGCGTGATGGCCAACATCCTCACCATCGCCATCCTGGCCGCGCTGATCGACCAGGTGATCCTGGAAAACCTCAAGCACCGCCTGCTCAAGTACCAGTACGTCTGACCTGATGCCTTCCATGCGCACCCTCGTTCGCTTCACCTTGCTGGCATCGGCCTGCCTGTTCCTGGGGGCTGCGCAGGCCGGCGTACTCGATGACGCACGCCGCAGTGACACCGTGCGCATCGGGCTGGACCACGTGCCGCCGGTCTACAAGGGCGGCATGAAATTCCGTACCCCGGAAAACATCGCCATCGTGCCGGCCGAGGACCTGGCCGCGCAATGGAAGCTCAAGGCCGATCTCCAGCCCACTACGCAAGATCGCGCCGCATTGAAGGGCGTGCGTCCTGATGTGATGCTCACGCGCATCGATGTCGCCCAGGCGGGCGCGGCCGATGTGATCACGGTCCCCACTGGCTACAGCGCCGGCGGCATGGCCATCATGCGCACCGATACCACCATCCGTAAATGGGAAGACATAAAAGGCCGCACCGTCTGCGTCTCCGCCGGGTCGCCCTATGTCGGCACCCTCAGCGCGCGCTATGCCGCCATCGAGAAAGTGATGCCGGCCCCGGCCGATTCCCTGCTGGCCGTGCGCATCGGCCAGTGCGATGCGGCCGTGCATGACGACACGCTCATGAAGGCGTTGCTGAAACTGCCCGAATGGAAGAAGTTCTCCGCCCAGCTGCCGCCGGTGAGCCGCCAGGCGCTGGTGCTGCAGGTGCGCGGCAACGATCCGGCCGACCTGGCCGCCGCACGGCAACTGGCGGCGCGATGGAACGATGCGTTCTGGGACAAGGCCATCAAGAAGTGGGTCAACAACGTGGCCTTCGAGGTCTACCTCGACCAGAACGTGCCGGATTGCCACTGAGGCCTCTTGCCTGCGTGGCAAGGAAGTTGCCTCGACGATATCGATCCGGCGCGATTTCTTGACGGGCGCGCAAGCCGCTTCGTTCCGAGCGCACAAAAATCCCGCCATTTCAGGATTTTCCTTGTGGCAGAGCGCGGCAATGGGCGTAACATAGACGGCATTCATTCCACTGGCAGGCACATCTTGTCGCTGCCGGTTGTCATTCCTCAGCCTTCGTTTCAAAGGGAGCCCATCATGGCCATGGACATTTCCTCTGCCGTCAACGGCGTCGTCTCCGACCCCAACAACAACGCACCGACCACTGGCAAGGCTAACGATCCGGTGGCTGTGCGCCGTGCTGAAGAAGCCGCCGCCGCCCTGAAGGCCGAGCAGCGCCGCCTGGAAGAAATCCAGGCCGATGAAACCCGCGCCGAAAATGCCCGCCAGGAACGCAATCGCCGCGAGCAGGCTTCGCGCAATGCGACCGGCGAGATCATTGGTACCACGGTCAATTCGGTAGCCTGATTTCTGTTTTGCCGGCCAGGTGAATTGGCCGCTCATTGGTCAATTTATGGCCAATGAATGGCCAATGAATGGCCAATGAATGGCCAATTCCGGATTCTTAACCTGGATTCAACAAAGCCCGCAACGCCCGGTACAAGGGCGTTGCGGGCTTTGTCGCTGTGGCGGCAGGCGCCCCGGATCAGTGATTCTGCCCCGGCCCGTTCAATGAGCCCAGCAACCAGGTCTCGGCCATGTCGATCTGGTTGATGAGCATCAGGAAAGTCTCGTCATTGATGCGCTGTTCAGCGCGCAGGTAATGCACTTCCAGCCGCTCGGCGCGGATCGCCTCCAGCCGGAGTTCACGCTCGAACTGCTTGAAGCGGTTGGCGGCGCGCTGGGTTTCTTCCGAATCACTCTCCGCATTCATGCGCATGCGATAGGTCGCCAGCAGGCTGCCGCTAACTTCCATCAACAACGCCAGATCGGATTCATCAAGATTGACGCCGATGCGTTCCTGCGCCTCCTCGATGGTGCGCACGGCCGCCTCCGACAGGCGCAGGCGCGCCATCATTTCTTCGGCGCGGCGGCGCTTGACCTCGGCGTCCAGCTGCAGGTCCTTGAGCATCCATGGCAGCAGGAAACTGCCGAACAGCAGCGAGCACAGGATCACGCCGGTGGCCAGGAAGATCAGCAGGTCGCGCGCCGGGAAGGGCGTATGTTCCTTCAGCAGCAGCGGGATCGACATCACACCGGCCAGCGTAATGGCCCCGCGCACGCCGGAAAGCGCCGTGATGCTGATGAGCCGCAAATCGAACTTGCGGTTGCGCCCGCTCTGGCCACGCAGGGCGGAGGCGAAACGGCGCATGCGCAGGTTGATCCAGACCCACACGAAGCGCAGCACGATCAGCGCCACCGTGATCGCCAGGATGTAGACGAACAGATGCCACACCGGCACATTGCCTGCCATCTGCGCATCCACGTGGGCCAGGCTGACGATGCCCGGCAATTGCAGGCCCAGCAGCAGGAAGGACATGCCGTTGAAGACGAATTCCAGCATGGTCATGATGCTGCGGCCCTGCAGCCGCGTGGCCGCCGATTCGCCACCGGCCGTCTCCAGGTAGGGCATCAGCATGCCCGCCGCTACCGCCGCCAGAATGCCGGACAAACCAAAGTGTTCGGCAAAGATGTAGGCCGTGAAGGGGATCAGCAACAGCAGCACCACCTGGATGCCCGGCTCGTCACCGGCCCACTCGATGATCTTGCGGCGGATCAGGCCGAAGCCCCAGGCCACGATCAGCCCCACGGCAATGCCGCCGGCGGCGATCAGCACGAAGGAAATGCTGGCGTCCAGCAGCGAGAAGGTGCCGGTGATGACGGCTGCGATCGCGAACTTGAAGGCCACCAGGCCGGACGCATCATTCATCAGCGCCTCGCCCTCCAGTACGTGCTGCATCGAGGCCGGCAGCCGGCCCTTGCCGACGATGGACGAGACCGCCACCGCATCGGTGGGCGAGAGCACCGCCGCCAGCGCAAAGGCCGAGGGCAGCGAGATGACCGGAATCATCCAGTGGATGAAGTAACCCACGCCCACCACCGTGAACATCACCAGGCCCAGGGCCAGCGCCAGGATGGGGCGCGCCAGGCGGAAGAATTCGCGTTTGGGCATGCGCCAGCCATCGGTGAAGAGCAGCGGCGGGATGAACAGCAGCAGGAACAGTTCCGGATCGAAGCTGATGCGCAGGCCGAACATGGGCATGGCCAGCACCGCACCCAAAGCGATCTGGAACAGCGGCAGCGGCAGCTTGAAAGGAGCCAGCCGCGCGACCACGCCGGAGACAGCGACGGCCAACAGCAGGATCAGGACGGTGAAGACGATTTCCATGAGGCAGCAGGTGATGTTCTTGTGATGAGGCGCGGGTGGGTCAGACCGGCAGGGCTGCACGGAGTTGCAGGCGCGTTGCAATGAGTTGCAACAAGCTTGCAAGTATACGGTACCTGCGCGAAGCAAGCTCAGCAACGGCGCGGCAGCCTGGTGCCACTGCGTCCGGCAGCGGCGGGCAAAAACGACGATGCCGGCACAAGGCCGGCATCGGGGAACGCGGAGAGGGCAGGCGGTGCTTACTTGCCGGCCTTGGCCAGATAGCGTGCGCGCCAGGGTTTCAAGACCATCAGCGCCAGACAGGCAGTGAGGATGTCCAGCGTAATGGCCGTCCCGAAGACCGGATGCCAGCTACCGGTCTTCTCATGCATCATGGCCGCCAGCGGGCCGCCGAAGATCGAGCCGATGCCTTGCGAGATGTAGAGCCAGCCATAGTTGGCGGTGGCGTTGCGGGTGCCGAAAGTATTGGTCAAGGTGGAGGGGAAGAGCGAGAAGATCTCGCCCCAGCCAAAGAAGACGATGCCCGACAGCAGCACGAACAGCACCGCATTCTCGCGCGTGGCCAGCCACAGGGCCATGGCCACGCCTTCCAGGGCGAAGGCGAAGAACATGGTGTTCTCGCGGCCGTAACGGTCCGAGATCCAGCCGAAGAAGGGGCGCGTCAGGCCATTGGTGAGGCGGTCGATGGTCAGCGCCAGCGGCAGCGCCGCCAGTCCGAACACCATCACGTTGGCCACGCCGAAGTCACGCGCGAAGGTGGCCATCTGCGAGGTCACCATCAGGCCCGAGGTCGACATCATGGTCATCATCACGAACATGAGCCAGAACAGGGGCGTACGCAGCATCTGGCGCGGCGCCAGGTCGAGCTTGCTGGCGGCAATGGCCGGCGCCGGCATGGCGGCCGCATGGCTGGCGTCAGGCGAGCGCAGCGCCTGGGCGGCCAGCACGCCGATCACGGCAAACACCAGGCCGAATTGCCAGAGCGTGGTTTCCAGTCCGGCGCTGGCCAGCGAGGCCGAAATCGGGAAGGTGGTCAGGATCGCGCCCATCCCGTAACCGGCCGCCACCATGCCCACCGCAAAGCCGCGGCGGTCCGGGAACCAGCGCACCATCTGGCCGACCACGCCGACATAGACGATGCCGGTACCGAGCCCGCCCACCAGGCCATAGGCCAGGTAGAACATGCCGATGGTGGAGGCTTGCGCCGCCAGGACCCACGACAGGCCTGACATGAAGGTGCCGATGGCGATCAGGCGGCGCGCGCCGAAGCGCTCGATCAGGCTGCCCTGGAAGGGCGAGAAGAAGGTCTGCAGCACGATCAGCATCGAGAAGGTGATCTGCAGTTCCGACAGCGGCACGCCCAGCTTGGCCGTGAGCGGCTTGGTGAACAAGGTCCACACGTATTGCGGACTGGAGATGGCCATCATGCAGATCAGGCCGATCAACAGCTGGAACCAGCGGTTGCGCAGCAAGCCCTGCGCGCTCGCGGGGGCGGTTTGGGTGAGGGTGGTCATGCGTTTCTCCTGTACAGAAAGCCAGAGTGGGACGGCCAGCCTTGCCGGATCGGCAGGATGCCGCTGGACTGAATTTATGTATGCATAAATCCTGCCAGCCACAAAAGCAGCTTTCGTGCCATTTGCTTCAAGGCAAATCCGGCACAGGAAAATCGGTGCAATTCTTCTTCGGGAGCTTAAAAATCGGCCTGCGACCCGCAGTTCAGGCGCAAAGCTTCACTTCTTCAGCCAAAACGCTTGCGCCGGGTGGGTGTCGCTGCCGGTGCGTTGCCCGGCGCCGGTGCAGCCTGCACCGACTCGGCGCGCACCTGTTCGAGGCGGGCGATGGTGAGGCGTTCGACCACGGTGTGGCTGTCTTCGATATGACGTGCGATGAGCTCACCGGCCTGCTCGGCATCGCTGCGGGCGATGGCGTCGAGGATGGCGCGGTGTTCGGCGTAGGTGTCATCGATGCAGTCGCCATAGGCGAAGTCCAGGCGCCGCATGATGCGCAGCTGGTTGGCCAGCTGGCGGTAGACGGTATCGGCCTCGGGGTTGCCCGCCGCCTGCACCAGCGCGCAGTGGAAGGCTTCGTCCAGGGCCGCCACGGCCAGCCCGTCGGGCAGGCGGTCGCTGGGGGCGCACTGCCAGATCGCGCCTTGTTCGGCCACCAGCTGCTGGCGCACGGCCGGGGCGATGCGCGGGGAGCACAGCTTGCGTACGGCGTGCAGCTCCAGCATCTCGCGCAGTTCGTAGAGGGAGGCAAAGCGTGCCAGGTCGATCGGCACCACTTCCCAGCCATTGCGGAAGTGGCCGCGCACCAGGCCTTCGCTCTGCAGGCGCATGAGCGCCTCGCGCACCGGCGTGCGCGAGACCTGCAGCCGCTCGGCCACATCGTTCTCGGCAAAGCGGTCGCCGGGCAGCAGGCGGAAGGCGTAGATGTCATCGCGCAGGCTGGCATAGACCGTGTCGGTGAGCTTGCCGGCACGGCGGGTGGCGAGATCGGCGGGCGCTTGGCTGGACGTCATGAAGGAGGCGGCTGGGCGGGTGGACGGGGTTGGCGGCTATCTTAACGCGGGCATGGGGGCGGATGGAAGCTGCCCTAGCGCTTGCCCAGCACGGTAATACGCGGCTTGGGCGAAGGTTCTGCCAGCTCACGCGCAATGAAATCGACAAAGCTGCGCACCCGCGTCGACAGCTGCTGGCGCTGCGAATACACCGCAAAGATATCCGCATTGGGCGTCTGCCATCCCGGCAGCACCTGCACCAGCCGCCCCTGTTCCAGGTAGCTGCGGATATCCCACTCGGCGCGCATGAGGATGCCGTGCCCGTCCAGCGCCCACTTCACCGCGATCTCGCCATCATTGGTGGTGAGGTTGCCGCGGATCTTGACCGTCTCGGTCTTGCGCGAAACACCGCTGCCCGAGGACAGCTTCCACACCCCATAAGCCTCATCGCCCTGGCGGATGCCCACGCAATTGTGTTTGGAGAGATCATGCGGCGTCTGCGGCATGCCCCTGCGCCTGAGATAGTCAGGCGACGCACACAGCAACCGCGCATTGGACGCCAGCCGCCGCGCGACCACCCTGGTATCGGGCGGCTCGCCGAAGCGGATGCAGACATCGAAGCTGTCCTCGGTCAGCGGCGGCGGCATCACCGACAACTGCAACTGCACCGATACCTGCGGATGGCGCGTGACGAATTTGGAAATCACCGGGGCCACATGGCTGCGCCCGAAGCCCAGCGTGGCATTGACCCGCAGCAGGCCTTCCGGGCGGCGCTTGGAGCTGCCCAGCAGTTCGGACAATTCATCGATCTGGTCGAGGATGCGGCGCGCGTGTTCCAGATAGAGCTCGCCCTCGGGCGTCAACATCATGCGGCGCGTGGTGCGGTTCACCAGCGGCACGCCGGCACGTGCTTCCATCTGCGTGAGGTGCTTGCTGACCGCCGCCGTGGTCAGCCCCAGCTCACGCCCGGCCGCAGAGAGGCTGCCGGCCATGGCCAGAACGGAAAAGAAACGCAGGTCGGCGGGAAGGACGGTGTCCTGCATGAGACCTCGCAAGGGAAACAAGAAACGGATTGTTGAATCCAGGTTAAGAATGCTTTAAGTCTAGCACCGGTTCCTATCCTTTCAGTATGGGTAAAGTAGCCTGCATGCAAAGACGCGGCGCATGCCGTCATTTTGCGAGACCCCACACTGCATCTCATCAAGAAAGGCTGGAGACATGAAGACCTATCGCATCGCCACCATCCCCGGCGACGGCATCGGCAAGGAAGTCATTCCTGCGGGCCGCCAGTTGCTGCAAGCCCTGGCCGCCGCCCGTGCCGACCTCGCCTTCGACTTCGAGGACTTCGGCTGGGGTGGCGACTACTACCGCCAGCACGGCGTGATGATGCCCGCCGATGGCCTCGATGCCCTGCGCGACAAGGACGCCATCCTGTTCGGCTCGGCCGGGGATCCGCTTATTCCGGACCACGTGACCCTGTGGGGCCTGCGCCTGAAGATCTGCCAGGGCTTCGACCAGTACGCCAACGTGCGCCCCACGCGCATCCTGCCTGGCATCGATGCGCCCCTCAAACGCTGTCGTGCCGAAGACCTGAACTGGGTCATCGTGCGCGAGAATTCCGAAGGCGAATACGCCGGTGTCGGCGGCCGCGTGCACCAGGGCCATCCCATCGAAGCGGCCACCGATGTCTCGATGATGACCCGCGCCGGGGTCGAGCGCATCATGCGCTTCGCGTTCAAGCTGGCGCAGTCGCGTCCGCGCAAGTTGTTGACGGTCGTCACCAAGAGCAATGCCCAGCGCCATGCGATGGTGATGTGGGACGAGATCGCGGTGCAGGTTGCCAAGGAATTCCCGGACGTGAAGTGGGACAAGGAGCTGGTCGACGCCGCCACCGCGCGCATGGTCAACCGTCCCGCCACGCTGGACACCATCGTGGCCACCAACCTGCATGCCGACATCCTCTCCGACCTGGCCGCTGCGCTGGCGGGCAGCCTGGGCATTGCGCCCACCGGCAACATCGATCCGGAGCGCCGCTACCCGTCCATGTTCGAACCCATCCACGGCTCGGCCTTCGACATCATGGGCAAGGGCCTGGCCAATCCGGTGGGAACCTTCTGGTCGGTGGTGATGCTGCTGGAACACCTGGGCGAGCACGATGCGGCGGCGCAGGTGATGCAGGCCATTGAAGCGGTCACGGCCGATCCGGCGCTGCATACCGGGGACTTGGGCGGCAAGGCGACTACGGTGCAGGTGACTGAGGCGGTGTGCGGTTTCGTTGCCAAGGCGGCACGGGTGCATCAAGCGGCTTGAGCGATGTGTCTTGCATGAAAAAGGCCGGCGAGATGCCGGCCTTTTTCGTTGAGGCGCTGAGCGCAGCCGCGCGCTGTCAGCGCGGGGAGAGTTTCGCCACCATGGCAGCCATCAGCACTGCCAGCAGCGCGATCCCCGCCGCGAGATAGCCCACCTGACCCGCGCCCCATGACGACAGCGCCGCACCACCTACGGCGGCACCGAGCGCGATGCCGCCATTGGCGGCCGACACGTTGAGCGTACCGGCCAGCGCCTGCGCACCCGAGGCGGCCTTCATCACTCGGATCTGGCAGATCGGATAGAGCGCCGTATTGGCGATGCCCCATACCGCCAGTGCCAGCGCAAAGGCCCAGCCCGCCTGGCTCAACAGCATGCTGCCCGCCATGCCCAGCGCGAGGATCGTGCAGAAGAGGGCGGTGGTGGCGAGCGGCTTCTGATCCACCCACAGCCCGCCCAGCCAGTTGCCGACCAGGCCAACCGCTCCGAAGCCCATCAGCCACCAGCCCACTTGCGCGGGCGCGATGCCGGCCGATTTCTCCAGCATCTCGGCCAGGTAGGTATAGCCGGTGAACATGGCCGTGAAGACCAGCACCGACAGCGCCACGTTGGCAAGGAAGAAGCGGCTCTTCAGGATGCGTGCCTGCGCCGCCATGCCGCCGCTGGATGCGGTGCGCACGCGCGGCACGAAGCCGGCGATCATCGCGGCCACCAGCAATGACAGCAGCGCCAGCAGGCCGAAGGCGGCACGCCAGCCCACGGCCTCTGATACCAGTGTGCCCAGCGGAATGCCGAACAGCATGGCCGCCGAGATGCCCAGATAGACCGTCGACACCGCACGTCCGCTTTTTTGCGGCCCGGCGATTTGTGCTGCGGTCTCGCTGGCCGTGCCCCAGAACACCGGCAATGCCAGCGCCGGCACCAGGCGTGCGACGGCCAGCACCCAGATGTTCCAGGCGACGGCGGCCAGCGCATTCGAGAGCGCAAAGATCACCAGGATGGCGATGAAGAGGCGCTTGCGTTCCAGATGCGCCAGGCTCGCCGTGAGCAGCGGGCCGCACAGCATCACCACGACGGCAAAGAGCGTGACCAGCTGGCCCGCAGTGGCCACGCTGATGCGCAGGTCGCGCGCCAGTGCGGGCAGCAGGCCAACGATCAGGAATTCAGTGGTCACGATGACGAAGGCAGCCACCGCGAGAATGGCGATGGAGGCACTGCCGCCGCTTGCCTCTTGTGCAGGCTGGGGGCGTGTGCGCGCATCGGCGCTGGGGGCAGCTGGCATGGGAAAGACTCCGTTTTGAACAGGGGCCCGCCATGGTATGTGAGAAAGAAATTCCACTGTTGGATATAAAATCGTCCATTAGATAGAAAAATATTCCATCTTTGGGAGTGCAAGATGTCACCACTGGAAAGGTTGAAAGGACTGGAGACCTTTGTCGCCGTCGTCGAAGCCGGGAGCTTCACGGCAGCGGCCGAGCGCCTGCATCTCACCAATTCAGCGGTAGGCAAGGCCGTGGCGCGGCTGGAGGAGCGGTTGAAGCGTCCGCTGTTGCAGCGGGGCCGGCGGCGCGTCGAGTTGACCGATGCGGGCGATGCGTTCTACCAGGTCTGCGTGCGCGTGCTGGATGAGTTGAAGAGCGCCGAGGACATGCTGGCCTCGGATGAGATTGCGCCCTCGGGACGGCTGCGCGTGGACATGCCAGCCACCTTTGGCCGCCTGCGCGGGATGGCTTCGCTACTGGCCTTTGCGGAGAAGCATCCGCAGGTCACGCCGCAGGTGTCCTTCACGGATCGTTTTGTGGATCTGGTGGAAGAGGGGCTTGATGTGGTGGTCCGCATCGGTGGTGGCGATGTCTGGCCGGCCACGCTGGGTTACACCTGTCTCGGTCATGAAGAACTGGTGTTCTGCGCGGCGCCGTCCTACCTTGCTCGCCGTGGCGAGCCGCGCACGCTGCAGGAATTGCAGGCACATGATGCGGTGCTGTATGCGCGCGCGGATGGCAGCAGCAGCCCGTGGCTCATCAAGGAGGGCGACCAGCCGGTGGTGCGGCAGCATTTGGAAGGGCGCATCATCCTCGGCCAGGCCGAGGCGCAGGTAGCGGCGGTGCAGGCGGGTTTGGGCGTTGCGCAACTGGCGACCTGGGTGGTGGAGCAGGCCTTGCGCGAGGGCAGTCTGGTGGCTATCCTGCCTGCGCATGTGACGCAGGGCTTGCCTCTGCATATCGTGTGGCAGCGCAGCCGGGAGCATTCGGCCAAGGTGCGGGCGGTGGTGGGGCATTTTGAGAGGACGTTGGGGATAGGCGCGGCGCTGGCGAGCTGACTGTGCTTCAATGTCGCTCTCTGCGGTTGGGGAAACATTTTCTGTTTTGTATGGGGTTTCTCATCGATCGTTCAGCCCGAGCATCATGACTACCGCGCATCTTTCTCATTTCATCGTATCCATTGAAGACAGCGCGCTTGCGCCGTGGGCAAGCCTTGCTCCCTGGCAGCTGACTGCGCAAAGCGAGGCCATCGTCTGCCAGATGCTGCCGACGCTCGATGCATCGCAGTTCAGAATCGATGGCGAGGTGGCCATACACCGCACGGCGGTGATTGAACAGGGCGTGACGCTGAAGGGACCGCTGATCGTCGGGCCCGGCGTGTTCGTCGGGGCGCATGCCTACTTTCGTGGCGGATGCTGGATCGCTGAGGGATGCAGCATCGGGCCGGGTTGCGAACTGAAATCCTCCTTCCTGTTTGCACAAGCACGGCTGGCGCATTTCAATTTTGTCGGGGATACCGTCGTCGGCCGACATGTCAATCTGGAAGCAGGCAGCATCGTCTGCAATCATCGCAACGAGCGTGATGACAAGATGGTGCGGGTCCGCATCGACGGCAAGCTGGTCAGCACGGGCGTCAACAAATTCGGTGCCGTACTTGGCGATGGCTGCCGAGTGGGCGCCAATGCGGTGATCGCGCCCGGGGCCTTGCTTGCACGCGGGACCATCATTGCGCGGACGGCGTTGCGGGATGATGAGTTGGATGCGGCCCGGCTCGCACCGGCTCTCGATCCTGTCGCCATGAGGAACGCATGACGCTCCATCTGCATTTTCTCGATGCGCGTGCAAGCCTGACGCCCTTGTGCGCATGGATAAGCGATGCACTGCTGCAGACGCATGCCAAGGCTGCGCAGCTGTTGCCCTTGCAGCCGCTGGATGTGGTCATACAGACCGGGAAACAGGTGGTGCCGGAGAAGGGGTGCTGGGATATGCCCCGCGCCCCGGGCTCATCCACCTCACCATCGATCCCGGTCATCCCGCGCTGCTGGCCAATGCACAGTCTTCGCTGAAACGCATGTTCGCCCACGAATTGCATCATGCCGCGCGCTGGGATGGTCCCGGGTACGGGGCGACATTGGGCGAGGCGCTGGTGTCGGAGGGGCTGGCGGGACACTTCGCACAAGAGCTCCTGGGTGGGGATCCGGAGCCCTGGGAAACGCTGGATATTCTGAGCATGAGCGAGACCATCGCGCTGGCGCAGCAGATGTGGAGTCGCGACGATCATGATCACGGGGCCTGGTTCTTCGGGACCGGAGTGTTGCCGCGATGGGTGGGTTATTCGCTGGGTTATCAGATGGTGGGCTGGTATGTCAGGCAAGGCGAGAGGCGGACCGCTTCCGGCATGGTTGCGCTGGAGGCCGAGGCATTGCGTAACATGCTGGCGGAAATGCTCGCGCTTGCCCAAGGGCGGGATCGGTGAACCGGATTTGAATTGATATGAAGGAGCGCAAGCAAATTGCGCACGGTATCATTCTCCTTTTTCAAGTATCAACGAGGAGTCGTGATTTGAAACCACGCGCCAATCTGGCCATCGCAGTCATTGCGTTGGCCATCATGGTTGTCTTCGCTTACCGAAGCTTCACACGTCAGCCGGCAAAGATCTCGCCAACGCCCACTGCAGAAAGCTGTACGCCGGAAGCGATTCGAAAAGTCAGCGACGTTTTGGAACGATCGATCTTGTCATCACGTTGCGCCAAGAAAGAATAATCGGGGTGAATGCGGCTCCAGTAGGTGTAAACAGTCTTCTAATTTCAATATGGTCAAGCTCGGTGAGTTGGTAAGCGCCGGGAGTACCACCAATACGCCTCTCTCTTGCTATGCGCCGGCCAGAACAGCTAAATTTGATTTCATTGGATAGCAACTGGGTCCATCGCACGCCCTACCCACCGTTGGGCTTCATTCCTTTTTCTGACTACGCATTGGGTAACGGTGACACCTTCGGTCTGTATTGGCCGATTGGGCGCGAATCACTGGAACCCATCGTCGTTGAGACCTGGCACGATTCCTGGACGATACAACCGGTCGGTTCTTCTCTTGCTGCGTTTCTGCGCGTGGTTCAGTCCGCTACTGAGGAATACCCGGAGCCACCGACAGTAATGGAGGATCCCGACTCTCCCTTCGCCTGCTTCGTCGCTGCAAAAGAGGCGCAGCAGGTTGAGGGCGCCATCGCACTTCTGGAACGCGCCACAACCATCTTGCCGGAATATACCGATGCCCTGTCTTTGCTGTGGGCCCAATACGTTCGAGCTGGTCGTATCGAAGATGCCATCGTGACCGCACTGCACGCGATCATTTCTCCTCCCAGTTTTGGTACGCGACCGTTGAAGGCCTTGCGCTGGCTTTGCGGGAGGGAGTCAATACCGCCCTTGTTGGCGGAGGATCCGATCTGGCTTGCCAGAAAGGAGCTCACACTCTCTTTCGGGGGAAAGAAGGAGAATGCAGATTTCCCCGTTCTGCTGAATGCCATTCAACGCTATCTGGATCAATCAGAATTCGTTCGTGCTTCGACCTTGATGCAGACCTACGCCGAGCTTATGTGGCGCGAAACCGTTTCATTCCGGGAGCGCTATGGATTTATTGCTGCTGAGTTCATTGCATGGCAGATTGAGGTTGGCGAAAAATATGCAATGGGATCACGGTCCGTTCAAATGCCAGAGTCGTAGCAGAGATAGACGAGTATCAAAATGCGTGACTGAATCACTGATTCTTGCGGTCATGATTATTATCCCGAGGGCGGAGCGATCTTCACAGATACCCTGCAGAAGCTGAGGCCATTGCGTTGGCGGCGCATGATGGTCAGGACGGTGCGGCCCCATCGCCTGCTCAAGCGGATGTTCTTCCTTGGCTGGCCAGTGCCATCCTGATACCGTCCGCATAGGAAGTCTTGCTGATCGGCCCGATCAATTGCTGAAGCGCCGAATCATCCATGATCACCGGCTGCGTCTGCAGATAGTGCATCTCCACCAGTTCGCGCATCATCGGATTGAACAATCCGACGATGCGCAGCATGGTCTTTCCCGCCACGCGCTTCTTCAGCTTGCGTCCGGTCTGCCTTTCCATTTCTTCCACCAGTGCCTGTTGCGACGTCACCCCGGCACCGGCCAGGTGCCAGATCCTGCCGAAGGCCGCAGGCGTGCTGATCAGCCTGGCCACGACCGGTCCGACATCGGGCACGAAGACGAACTCGTGCGGACGATCCAGTGGCCCTATCATGTCTGCTGTGCCACCCTGTGCCGCAGCCTTGATCGCACCGTGCAGGAAGCTGGCTTCGACGCCGGGGCCGTAGAAATCCGGCAGACGCAGCACGCGAAAGGATCTGAATTGAAGGAGGTCCTCGAGGCCTGTCCGGAGCTGACTCTCGACGAGCGAATTGAGCACCTGACGAATCGTTGCTTCATCAGGTGCGTCAAGCCGCATGATGACCTGTTGCCGTACGATGATCGATTTCAGAAAATAGTCATCTAGAAACCGTTTCGGCCAGAGGAAGACTTGATTGATACCACTCCGAGTGGAGGCTCTGGTCGGCGTCAATGTTTCCGAACATGTCGACAGGTTCGCTGCGGCAGGTTTGAATAGCCATCGCGATACGGAGCAGTGGCCACGTATGTCCTGAATGCCCGCCATTGCAGTAGGCAGACATCACCAACACATGATTGAAAATGAACAGCAACCGAAAATCAATGGAGACCTCCAGCAAATTCCTGAGCCTGGTACTCCGCCACAAGCCCGAAGAGATCGGCCTTCAACTGGATCCCGCCAGCTGGGCAGACGTAGATGAACTGATTCGATTGGCCAACGCTCACGCCAATGGTCTGAGCTTCGACCGCCCCTTGGTCGAAGCCATCGTTGCGAGCAGCGACAAGAAACGTTTTGCACTGAGCCCCGATGGCCAACGGATTCGCGCCAATCAAGGCCATTCCGTCGAGATTGCGCTTGGACTGCCACCCAGCGTGCCGCCGGACGTGCTGTATCACGGTACGGCGACGCGCTTTCTGGAATCCATTCACGCCCGCGGACTGCATGCAGGATCCCGCCAGCATGTGCATCTGTCCGCCAGTCCTGAGGTGGCAAGGCAAGTCGGCAGCCGGCATGGCAAGCCGGTCGTGCTTGTGGTCGATGCAAGGAAGATGGCCGCAGCGGGAAGCGTGTTCCATATCGCCGATAACGCTGTCTGGCTGACCGATTCCGTGCCTGTCATTTACTTGCGCGAGCTGGCCGATAACGCTCACGCCGGCATGGAAAACGAATCCGGCGTGAAGTGAGCATTGCGTTGTTCAACGGGACGGTGGTGGATCACTACGCCGCCACCACCGCCTCCAGCTCCTTGCCCCGGGTCTCCGGCAAGATCAGGCAAGCCACGATCACCAGCCCATAACACCCCGCCGCAATCCACCCGATGGTCTGCCCCAGCGGCAGGCTGTTGCTGAGATAGCCCACCAGCGCCGGGCAGATCGCCCCGACCGCACGCCCGAAGTTGTAGCAGAATCCTTGTCCCGAACCGCGCACATCGCTGGGAAACAGTTCAGATAGATAAGCTCCCATCCCCGAAAAAATCCCCGACAGGAAAAACCCCAGCACGAAGCCCAGCGCCAGCATCCACGCATCGGTAATGATCAGCTGCGTATAGCTCAGCACCAGCACGATCCCCATGGCCGCAAACAGCATGAAACAGCGGCGGCGGCCGATGGTGTCCGACAGCCAGGCCGAGGTCAGGTAGCCACAGAAGGACCCGCCGATCAGCACCAGCAGATAGGTACTCGTGCCCAGCACCGACAGGTGGCGTTCGGTCTTCAGGAAGGTCGGCAGCCAGGTCGTCACCGAGTAATACGCACCCTGCATGCCGGTCGCCAGGAGGCTGGCCAGCAGCGTCGTGCGCAGCAGGTCGCGATGGAAAATGCGCAGGAAGTTGCCGCGCTGGCCGCTCTCGCGCAGCCGGGCCTGGGTCGCCAGATAGACCTCCGGTTCGCTGATGGCGCGGCGGATGTAGAGCGTCAGCAGGGCCGGCAGCACGCCGATCCAGAACAGCACCTTCCACGCCGTCTCCGGCGGCAGCACCGCATAGACGCCCCAGAACGCCAGCGCCGAAGCCGCCCAGCCCACCGCCCAGCTGCTCTGCACCAGGCCAGAAGCCTTTCCGCGATGGCGGGCCGAGATGGTCTCGGCGATCAGCACCGAGCCCACGGCCCATTCGCCACCCATGCCGAAGCCCTGCATCGCACGGGTAAAGAACAGTTCAGCAAAGGAAGTGGTGAAGCCCGAGAGGAAGGTGAAGAGCGCAAACCACAGCACCGTCCATTGCAGCACGCGCACTCGCCCATAGCGGTCGGCCAGCACGCCTGCGGCCCAGCCGCCGATGGCCGAGGTCAGCAGGGCGCCGGTGGCGATGTAGCCCGCTTCGGCCTTGCTCATGCTCCACGCGGCCAAGAGCGTGGGGATGAGGAAGGTGTAGATCATGTAATCAAAACCATCCACCGCATAGCCGGTAAAGGTTGCCGTGAGCGTGCGTCGCTCGGATGTCGTTGTCTCTTGCAGCCACATGATGATCCCCGTAATGAATGTATGTAAATCACTGACGTGCGGCATCGCTGGTCGCGTGCAAGAAGCATGCGGCCATCGATGAAAAAACGGTAGGGCGGCAGCAGGCGCTAGGCCTGCGCGTCGAGCAGCAGTTCGCTGTTGAGCTTGTCGGTCACCAGCATGTAGCCAGGTGCATGGGTGATGCAGAATTCGGGCCGGGCGGCGACGATGGCGGCTTGCGGCGTGACCCCGCAGGCCCAGAACACCGGCAGCTCATCGGCGTGGATGTCCACCGCTTCGCCATAGTCGGGCTGGCGGATATCGGCAATGCCGATCAGGGCCGGGTCGCCGATGTGGATCGGTGCGCCATGCACCTGCGGCGTGCGCGCGGTGATCTGGATGGCGCGGATGGCATCGGCGGCCTTGAGCGGCCGCATCGAGACGACTGTCGGTCCCTGGAACACGCCCACCGGCTGCGTGGGAATATTGGTGCGGTACATGGCCACGTTGCGCCCCTCGCTCACGTGGCGCAGCGGGATGCCGGCGGCCAGCAGCGCATGTTCGAAGGAGAAGGAACAGCCCAGCGCAAACGTGACCAGGTCGTCGCGCCACACCGCGCGCAGGTCGTTCACCTCGGCCACGCGTTCGCCGTCACGCCACAGGTGATAGCGCGGCACGTCGCTGCGCACGTCCAGGTCCAGGCCCAGTGCAGGCAGGGCGGGCGAGCCCGGCGTGGAGACCGCCAGCAAGGGACAGGGGATGGGATTGCGTTCGCAGAAGGTGAGAAAATCATCGGCCAGCGCGGCTGGCAGGATCGCCAGGTTGACCTGCACATGGGCACTGGCAACACCGCTGGTGTGGCCGGTGAAGGCGCCGCTGCGGGCCGCCAGCCGCACATCGAGCGCGCTGGAGGCAGCCGACAGCGCAGGCGCTGGTGCGGGATGGATCGGTACGGCGGGCAAGGCGGTGGCAGTCTCTGGCATGGCGGTCTCCTTCTTGGAATGGAGCCGATGTTAGGAGCGTGCCGGGACAGCGTCCAACAAAAAATTTATATCTTTTGTTATCGATTTTTTCGATGAGGACAACGGAAATTTCACTGTAGCGATTTCCGTGCCAGTGGCTCATTTTTCGGTGGCGCGGCCTTTGCCTTGTGTGCGGCGAGCATGCTCCAATGCCGAATCGAGCACGAGTTCGGCCAGGCTGGAACTGGGGTCTTCGCGATAGCTGGCGTGGATCTGCAAGGGTGGGAGCGTGGCCTCGCAGCGCAGGATGCGCAAGGGAAGACGACGCGTGAGTTCGCGCACCGAGGCGCGCGGCAGGGTGGCCACACCGAAGCCGCCTTCGACCAGCTGCACCATGGCGGAGATGGAAGAGATGGCATGCACGCGCGGTTCGATCACGCCCCATTCCTGGCACAGCTGCAGCACTCCCTGGTGCGGCTGCGAGCCGCGCTGGAAGGTGATGAGGTCGTGCGCGGCCAGTTCATCCAGCGTATGCGAACGCGTACCGAAGCGTTCGCGGTGGCCCACGAAGACCATTTCCATCGGCGTCATCAGGCGTGAGCGCACCGCCGTGTCGCTGCCCACGGTGGAGGTGAAGACCAGGTCCTGGGCGCCGCGCCGGATCTGCTCGGTCAGCACTGGGGAGGTTTCCACGGTGAGTTCCAGCGCGAAATCGGGATAGCGGCTGCGGATTTCCTGCAGCCAGGCGGGCAGCCAGCTGTGCACCACCGACTCGATGCTGCCGATGCGCAGCAGCAGCGGGCCGGCGCTGTTGCCGCCGAGTTCCTGGCGGATCTGGCGCTGCATGTCGAGCAGTTTCACGGCCAGCCGCTGGAAGCGCTGCCCGGCCACGGTGAGGCGAAACTGTTTCTCGCGGCGATCCAGCAGCACCACGCCCAGTTCTTCTTCCAGCGAGGCGATGCGGCTGGACATGGTCGATTGCGTGATGTGGAGCTTTTCGGCGGCGCGGGTGATGCTCTTGAGCGAGGCGGCCCAGTGGAAGGCCTCGACGAAACGCAGGTTCATGAGTGCTCGGCGGTGAAGTGGATGGCTTGGCGCAATGCGCTGCGTAGCCTACCAGATGCCCGCAGGCCAATGCGCTTGTTCGGAAACGGCGACCCATGCCGAATTTTCTTGCGCACCGCACCAATTTTCCCGCCGCTTGACACAATCCTCCCCCATACCTATCCTCACCCCCGATTGGTCTTACCTTTTGTCGCCCGCAATCGCCGGGCTGGCGGGCCAGGCCGGCACTGCCGCGACGGCAGCGATTCACCCTACAGGCAAATACCCAGAGAGCATGTCCTTCGACCCCATCGTCCAGAAATCCATTTCCGAGCAGGTAGCCCAGCGGCTGCTGACCATGATCCGCAGCGGTCTATTGAAACCCGACCAGCAACTGCCGCCCGAGCGCGAGCTGGCGGCCATGCTGGGCGTGGGCCGTCCTGCCGTGCGCGAGGCCATTCGCGGGCTGGCATTGCTGGGCCTGCTGCGCATCCGCCAGGGCGAGGGCACCTTCGTCAGTTCGCTGGAAACGCGCGAGCTGCTGGAGCCGCTGGAAATGATCATCGATCTCAACCCCGGCACGCTCGAGGCGCTGTTCGATGCCCGTCTCATCATCGAAACCGGCGTGGCCGCACTGGCCGCCACCCATATCGAGGACGCCGAACTGGCGCGTTTGGCGCGCAACGTGGAGGATGAGGCGCGGCTGCTGTCGGACCCGGCCGCCTTCTCGGCAGCGGATGTGGAATTCCACGAGGCCATCATCGAGGCCTGCAACAATCCCTTCCTGCAAAGCGTCGCCGGCAGTCTCTACATGCTGGGCAAGAAGAGCCGTTCCATCACCTCGCGCATCCCCTCCACGCTGGAACGCAGCCTGCAGGACCACCGCGACATCCTGGCTGCCCTGAAGGCGCGCAATCCGCACCAGGCTTCCGAGGCCATGCGCAATCACCTGCTGCGGGTGCGCGATGCCTATCGCAGCGCCGGACGCAGCCAGAACGAATCGGTCCACGACTGAGTCTGTCCGTACCATCCAACGCAGGAAGCGCCGCCGTTGCTGCCGGGCTGGTCCCGCAGCATTCCACAACGGTGGCGTGGCAGCACAGCCGCAGCATGGCCTGCGGCGCCCCTTACAAGAAGCGATACCGGCAAGGCGCACAGGGCCGCCTGTTGATGCAGCATTTCTACAAGCCGGACAGGCAGGATCTTTCCTTATCAATCGATTGCAGGAGAACAGCATGCTGGATCTGGCAGGTAAAGTCGTCTTCATCAGCGGTGCGAGCACCGGTATCGGCGCGGCCGCCGCGCGCGCCTTCGCAGCACGTGGCGCGCACGTGGTGGTCCACTACAACAGTTCGAAGGAAGAGGCAGAGGCCGTAGCCGCAGAAGTGCGCGCCGCCGGCAGCAAGGCCGTCACCATCGGCGCGGATGTGCGCGATACGGCGGCCATCAACGCCGCCATCACCAAGGCCGTGGAACAGATGGGCCGCATCGACGTACTCATCAACAACGCCGGCGCACTGGTCAAGCGGGCCCCGCTGGAATCGGTCACCGATGAACTCTTCGACGAGATCATCAACATCAACGCCCGCTCGGTGGTAGCCTTCACGCGTGCGGTCATTCCCGTCATGCGCGGCCAGGGCGGCGGCAACATCATCAACGTGACCTCGGTGGCAGCACGCCATGGCGGCGGCCCTGGTGCGCTGATCTACGCGGCGTCCAAGGGCTTCGTCAGTACCATCACGCGCGGCATGGCCAAGGAATTGCTGGCCGACAAGATCCGCGTCAACGCGGTGGCACCGGGCGTGATCATGACGCCGTTCCAGGAACGCTTCACCACCCCGGAACAGCTGGAGGGCTTCCGCAAGACCATCCCCATGGGCCGCATCGGCGAGCCGGACGAATGCAGCGGCGCTTTCCTCTACCTCGCCTCGGACCAGATGTCGGGCTACGTGACCGGACAGATCATCGACGTCAACGGCGGCCAGTACATGCCGTAACCTGCGAGGCCGCGCCCTGCCGGTTCTGGCATGGCTCTTGCGGGCAGGAAGGGATCATGCGCCACGATCCTTTCCTGCCCGTTTCCGCTTCTGCCGCCCTGGCCCCGCCAGGCGGCCTGCTGCGCGACAAGCTGGCACTGCTGCTGGACTCCACCGGCGAGGGCATCTACGGTATCGACCTCGAGGGGCGCTGCACCTTCATCAACCGCGCCGGTGCGGCGATGCTGGGTTATGCGCCGGCAGACGTGCTGGGCCACAACATGCACGAACTGGTGCATCACAGCCATGAGCACGGCGGCCATTACCCCGAGGCCGAGTGCCCGATCCTGAAGGCCTTCCGCAAGGGCGAGTCCTGCCGCGTCGACCAGGAAGTGTTCTGGCGCGCCGATGGCAGCTGCTTTGCGACCGAATATTCTTCCTACCAGATCATCGATGGCGGCCAGGTGCGCGGGGCGGTGATTGCCTTCAGCGATATCTCCAAGCGGCGCCAGGCCGAGGAACAGTTGCAGCGCGCCAAGGCCGAACTGGAGGTGCGCGTGGCCGAGCGCACCCGCGAGCTGTCGGCTGCGCTGCGCCAGGTGCGGCAATTGTCGGCGCATGCGCATTCGGTGCGCGAGGATGAGCGCACCCGCATCGCCCGCGAAATCCACGACGAACTGGGCAGCCTGCTGGTCGCGCTGAAACTGGACGTGAACTGGATGGCCAAGCGCGTCACGGATCTCGATCCGGTGGCCCGCAAGTGCGAGGCCATGAGCCGCCTGATCGAAACGGCGGTCGACAACGTGGGACGCATCATCACCGACCTGCGCCCCAGCATCCTCGATCACCAGGGCCTGATCGCCGCGCTGGAATGGCAGGTGCAGGAATTCTCCGAAGCCACCGAATTGCCCTGCGAGGTCGAGTTCGATATCGCGCCGGAAGCCTTCGTGCCGGATGGCGCCAAGGCCACGGCGGCGTTTCGCATCTTCCAGGAAATGCTCTCCAACGTGGCGCGCCACGCGCAGGCCACGCAGGTGCGTATCGCGGTCCACCTCACCCCGGCAGAACTGCGCATGGAAGTGGAAGACGATGGCGTGGGCACGCCCCGCGCCGCGCAGGAAGCGGCCACGTCTTATGGGGTGATGGGCATGCGCGAGCGCGCCTTGCACTTCGGTGGCGCACTGAGCATTGCTGGTGCGCGGTTTGCACCAGGGCACGGCAGGCCGGGGACGCTGGTCTGCCTGCGCCTGCCCCATCACGCCAGCCGGGAGGCCTCGTGAGCCGCCCCGGCGACAACATCCGCATCCTGCTCTGCGACGACCATCGCATCGTGCGCGAGGGCTTGAAGCAGATCCTGGCCGACACGCCCGACATCGAGGTTGCCGCCGAATGCGCCAGCGGCCCCGAGGTGCTGCACAGTGCGCGGGTCGAGGCGATCGACCTGGTGCTGCTGGACATCGCCATCCCCCAGCAGGACGGGCTGGACGTGCTGCGCCAGATCAAGCAGGAGATGCCGCGCCTGCCGGTGCTGATGCTGTCCACCTATCCCGAGAAACAATACGCGGCCCGCTGCTACAAGCTGGGCGCAGCGGGTTATCTCAACAAGAGTACTGACCCCGAGCAACTGGTGGAAGCCATCCGCAAGGCCGCTGGCGGTGGCCTTTACGTGAGCGCGCAGATGGCCGAGACGCTGGCCTCCGGCCTGGCCCAGCGCGCCACGGCCCCGCAGCGTGCCGCGCATGAGAGCCTGTCGCACCGCGAATACCAGGTCTTCCAGTTGATCGCCGCCGGGCGCAGCGTCAAGGAAATCGCCGACCAGCTGGAGCTGAGCCCCAATACGGTGAGCACTTACCGCAGCCGCATCCTGGAGAAGACCGGCGCTTCCAATGATGTGGGTATCGCCATGTATGCGGTGCGGCACCAGTTGTTGCCGGTGTGAGCATTTCTCTCCTGGTGTCGTCATTTTGCAGCGCGTTTTCGTCATTCTGACGATGTGATCGACGTTGCTTGTAGTGGCAGCACTACAAGATGTCGTGCGTCCATGACGTAATGCAGCGGGCTGGCAAATCCCTTGCAGGTAGTGCAGGTGAACGCAGCAACTCACCTGACACTCACCAAACGGGGGATTTATGCCGGACGCACCAGAGACCAATCTGTTCCACACCTATGATGCCGAACGCGCCGGGCAGGGCTGTTCCTGCGGCCGCCACGGCAGCCAGCAGCAGCACGAGGCCGATGTGCTGGCCGAGCAGCAGCGCCTGCAGCGCGGCCGCGATGTGGAAACCCTGACCAATGACGTGGTGGAAGAGACGCTGATGCGTTCGCTCTTCCCGCGCGTGGCCGAACGCCGTGATTTCCTGCGGGCGGTGGGCAAGAATGCGGCACGGGCGGCCATTGCCAGCGTGTTGCCGCTGGGCTCGCTGCAGGCCATGGCGCAGGAAAAGAATGGCGCGCTGGAAAAGAAGGACCTCAAGATCGGCTTCATCGCCATCACCTGTGCGGCGCCGCTCATCATGGCCGATCCGCTGGGCTTCTATCGCAAGCAGGGCTTGAACGTGTCGCTCAACAAGACGGCCGGCTGGGCGCTGATCCGCGACAAGATGATCAACAAGGAACACGACGCCTCGCACTTCCTCTCGCCCATGCCGATGGCCATGTCCATGGGCGTGGGCAGCAATGCCACGCAGATGCGCGTGGCCACCATCCAGAACATCAACGGCCAGGCCATCACGCTGCATGCCAAGCACAAGGACAAGCGCGATCCCAAACAATGGAAGGGCTTCAAGTTCGCCGTCCCCTTCGAATATTCGATGCACAATTTCCTGCTGCGCTACTACCTGGCCGAGCACGGACTGGACCCGGACCGCGACGTGCAGATCCGCGTGACGCCGCCGCCGGAGATGGTGGCCAACCTGCGTGCCGGCAACATCGACGGTTTCCTCGGGCCGGACCCGTTCAACCAGCGCGCGGTCTATGACGAAGTCGGTTTCATTCATATCCTCTCCAAGGAGATCTGGGACGGACACCCGTGCTGCGCCTTCGGCACCTCCGAAGAGTTCATCAAGCAGAATCCCAATACCTTCGCCGCGCTGTTCCGTGCCGTGCTGACCGCGGCGGCCATGGCGCGCGATCCGGCCAACCGCTCGCTGGTAGCCAAGGTGATCTCGCCGCCGGCCTATCTGAACCAGCCGGAGACGGTGGTGGAGCAGGTGCTCACCGGCCGCTTCGCCGATGGCCTGGGCAACGTCAAGAACGTGCCGGGCCGTGCCGATTTCGATCCGGTGCCCTGGGATTCGATGGGGGTGTGGATCCTCACGCAGATGAAGCGCTGGGGCTACATCAAGGGCGACCTCGACTACAAGGCCATCGCCGAAAAGGTACTGCTGCTGACTGAGGCCAAGAAGCACATGAAGGAGCTGGGCCAGCCGGTGCCGGAGGGGGCCTACCGCAAGTATTCCATCATGGGCAAGGAGTTCGATGCCAACAAGGCCGACGCCTACGTGAACAGCTTCGCCATCAAGAGGAGCGCGTGATGCCGGCCCAGCATCTCGGCTGGCGCGCCGCGCTCATTTCCCTGCTGCTGCTGGCCGCACTGCTGATGGTGTGGCACCTGGCCACGCTGCCCAAGGAGAGCGCCGCCAGTGCCGCCCAGGACGAATACGCCAAGCTGATGGGCAAGAGCAGCGGCGCGGCCAAGCGGGATGGCTTCCCGGGCCTGGCGCAGATGGGCGAGACCATCCGCAAGGAACTGAGCAATCCCTTCTACGACAACGGTCCCAATGACAAGGGCATCGGCATCCAGCTGGCCTATTCGCTGGGCCGGGTCGGGCTGGGGTTTGCGATTGCGGCGGTGGTGGCGGTGCCGCTGGGCTTCCTGCTGGGGATGTCGCCGCTGATGCAGCGGGCGCTCAATCCCTTCATCCAGATCTTGAAGCCCATTTCCCCGCTGGCCTGGATGCCGCTGGCGCTCTACACCATCAAGGACTCTTCGGTGTCGGGTGTGTTCGTGATCTTCATCTGCTCGGTCTGGCCGATGCTGATGAACACCGCCTTCGGCGTGGCCTCGGTGCGGCGCGACTGGTTGAACGTGGCCAAGACCCTGGAGGTGGCACCGCTGCGGCGCGCCTTCCTGGTGATCCTGCCGGCGGCGGCACCGACCATCCTGACCGGCATGCGCATCTCCATGGGCATCGCCTGGCTGGTGATCGTGGCCGCCGAGATGCTGGTGGGCGGGACCGGCATCGGCTACTTCGTCTGGAATGAATGGAACAACCTGTCGCTGACCAGCGTGATCTTCGCCATCCTGGTCATCGGTGTGACCGGCATGGTGCTGGACCTGATCTTCGCGCGGCTGCAGAAGTGGGTCACCTATGTCGAATGAAGGGAGCAGCAGCATGGATCACAATTTCCTGAGCGTGCAGGGCCTGGGCAAGCGTTATGCAGCGGGTGCGCCGCCGGTGTTCGAGCAGGTCTCCTTCGGTATCGATCGCGGCGAGTTCGTCTGCGTCATCGGGCACTCGGGCTGTGGCAAGACCACCATCCTCAACGTGCTGGCCGGGCTGGAGGCGGCCAGCGAGGGCGTGGTCATCATGGACCAGCGCGAGGTCAAGGGGCCGAGCCTGGATCGTGGCGTGGTGTTCCAGAGCCACGCCCTCATGCCCTGGTTCAGCGTGCTGGGCAATGTGGTGTTCGCAGTGCGCTCGCGCTGGCCCGACTGGCCGCTTGCCAAGGCCGAGGAGCATGCGCGCCGCTTCATCGAGATGGTCGGCTTGAAGGGCGCTGAACATAAAAAGCCCTCCGAGCTCTCGGGCGGCATGAAGCAGCGCGTGGGCATTGCGCGCGCCTTCTCCATCGAGCCCAAGATGCTGCTCATGGATGAGCCCTTCGGTGCGCTCGATGCCTTGACCCGTGGCGTGGTGCAGGACGAGTTGCTGAAGATCTGCGCGGCCACGCACCAGACCGTGTTCATGATTACCCACGATGTGGATGAAGCGATCCTGCTGGCCGACAAGATCTTCCTCATGTCCAACGGCCCGCAGGCCTGCATCGCCGAGGTGGTCATCAATACCCTGCCCAAGAACCGCACGCGCGAAGGCATGCACCACGATCCGCAGTTCTATCGCATTCGCAATCACCTGGTTGATTTCCTGGTGCATCGTTCGCGCCAGATCCAGGCGGCGCAGGCCAGCGGTGCGGCACGCCTGCCGACCCGCATCGTCATGCCGGGGCTGGAGCAGGCGGCCGCCTGAAGGCGAGGGGCAGGGTGAGCTGCCATTTCGTCAGTTTATATCGTCGTTTTGCAGCATCGTTTCGTCAGGATCGATGACGCGCACTACACAGTGTCATCGGTTTTCATTTTTCGTCCACCACAAGGAGAGAGCGCATGGACCGCAACCAAGTCACCCAGAAGATCGTCACCGCCAAGGTCAGCAAGAAGATGACCTGGGCCCAGATCGCCGAACGCGTCGGCCAGAGCAAGGAGTGGACTACCGCCGCCATGCTGGGCCAGATGACCCTGACCGCCAAGCAGGCCGCGGCGGCCCAGGAGCTGTTCGAACTGACCGATGAAGAAACGCTGTGGCTGCAGATCGTGCCCTACAAGGGCTCGCTGCCGACCCCGGTGCCGACCGATCCGCTGATCTATCGCTGGTACGAGATCGTCAGTGTCTATGGCAGCACCATCAAGGAGCTGATCCACGAGGAGTTTGGCGACGGCATCATGAGCGCCATCGACTTCAAGATGGATATCCAGCGCCAGGCCGATCCCAATGGCGATCGCGTCAACGTGATGCTGTCGGGCAAGTTCCTGCCGTACAAGACCTATTGAGTCACATCGGGTTACAAGCGCGGCGATGCAAAGGCGGAATGCGCGGCTAGAATAGCGCGCATGCTCAAAGACAAGAAACTCTCCGCCTATGCGCCCTCGGCCACCCGCATCCGGGCGCGCTTCGTGGCCATCTCGTGGCGCGATCTCGCCGTCAGCTTCGGTCCCATCATCCTGCTGATCCTGATCGGCGCGTGGCTGGTGATCTGGCTGATCCGGCCGGCGCCGCCGTCTTCCATCACCATTGCCGCCGGTCCCAAGGACAGCAATTTCTGGCGCGTGGCCGAACGCTACAAGGCGCTGCTGGCGCGCGACGGCATCCGGCTGGATATCGTCGAGACCGGGGGCTCGCTGGACAACCTGAAGCGCCTGGCTGATCCGGACCAGAACGTCGATGTCGGTTTCGTGCAGGGTGGCCTGGCCGGTGCAGTTCCGGCCGAATCCCTGGGCCCGCTGGTGTCGCTGGGCAGCATCTCCTATGTGCCGGTGTCGGTGTATTACCGGGTCCCGCCGCCGCGTGAGGATGGTCGCCCGGTGCCGCCACTGCGCCAGTTGTCGGAGCTGGCGGGCAAGCGTATTGCCATCGGCGGGCAGGGCAGTGGCTCCAGCGTCTTGGCCGCCACGCTCTTGAAAGCCAATGGCGTGGAGCCGGGCGGCAAAACCGAGCTGTTGAACATCGGTGGCGATGAGGCCGCGCAGGCGCTGACCAGCGGCAAGATCGATGCCGCCTTCCTGATGGGTGATTCGGTCTCGGTGGCGACCATGGGCAAGCTCTTGCGCGCGCCCGGCATCCGGCTGCTGGATTTCTCGCAGGCCGATGCCTACGTGCGGCGCTTCCGCTACCTCAATACCCTCAAGATGCCCATGGGCGTGTTCGACCTGGCGCATAACCTGCCGGCGCGCGATACGCAGTTGATCGCGCCCACGGCCGAGCTGGTGGCGCGCGAGGACCTGCACCCGGCGCTCTCGGACCTGCTCATCGCAGCGGCCCGCGAGGTGCACGGCAAGGCCAACGTGATGCAGAAGGCCGGGGAATTCCCGGCCCCGCTGGAGCATGAATATCCGATCAGCGATGATGCGGCGCGCTACTACAAGTCCGGCAAGACCTTCTTCTACCGCACCTTGCCGTTCTGGATGGCCAGCCTGGTGGACCGCGCGGTGGTGATCGTGCTGCCGGTGATCCTGCTGTTGATCCCGGGCATTCGCCTGGTGCCGATGCTCTATGGCTGGCGGGTGCGTTCGCGCATCTACCGCTGGTATGGCGAGCTGATCGCGCTGGAACGCGGGCTCTCGCGCGAGTCGCCGGAGGAGCAGGCCGAGATGCTCAAGCGCCTGGATGAGATCGAGATTGCGGTCAATCGCATGAAGATGCCGCTGGCCTTTGCCGACCAGTTCTACGTGCTGCGGGAGCATATCGGCTTCGTGCGGGCCCGGCTGGCGGCCGGTGTGGCCTGAGCGCCACACGCTCGCGGGCTGGCAAGGGCAGGCTGGTGGAGGCTGTTGTATGCTCGCCATGGCGCAACCAGTACTGTATAAAAAATACTGTGTATTCATACAGTACTATGCTAAAGTGAAGCCTCCTATCGACAAGAAGAGGAATCGCTGCCATGACCCACTTTGATCTTGCTTCCGACGCTCGCTTCGCTGTTGCATCGTCCACCCCGTCTTCGCTGGCCATCCGCCTGGGTCGCCGCGAAATCTTCATCTGCCGTGATACCTACGTGCGCCGTTACCGGGTCAATCCGGTGATCGAGTGCAGCGCGGGCATCGAGCCCGGCCACGTGGAAATCCTGTTGTTGCGCCGCTGGCTGGTGGTGCTGTCGAAGGCGCGCGGCTGATGCGGCGTGCGCTTGACTGGTTGGTGGTGGATGCGCTGGGGAGGGCGGCCGGCGTCGATCAGCCCGGCTTGCCGGTGGCCCCGGGGGCGCTGCCTGCAGCAGCAGAGGGTGCCGCTGCCAATGACGATTCCATGTTCGCAAACGTCACCAAATGCGTCACATCCAGGCTGATCCCTATCCATTCCCCGACCGCATGATCGTGATGCGAGGGCACCAGCGACAGGAGTTGCTGGCCGTTCTCCAGTTGGAGGGTGTAGAGGAATTCCGCGCCCCGGAATGATTTGCGCACCACCCTCGCCTTGAAGGGGGACGCGTCGTCGTGCATGACGTCGTCGGCCCGCAGCAAGACATCGACCTGCGCCGCCTGTGCCTCCTTCCCGCCTGATACCGGCAGGCCGCGCAACAGTCCTGCTGCGGTCTGGACGGTGATCTCACCTTGAACCTTTGCCTCCGCTTCCGCTTGCACCTCGCCGCGCAGCAACACCCCATGTCCGATGAAATCCGCCGCAAAGCGGGTGGCTGGACGATGGTAGAGCGCGTAAGGCGTATCCCACTGTTCCAATCGGCCGTGCCGCATCACGCCCACCACATCGGCCACCGCAAAGGCTTCCAGCTGATCGTGGGTGACCATCAGGGCGGTGGTGCCGGTGCGTTTGAGGATGTCGCGCACGTCGTGCGCCAGGCGTTCGCGCAGTTCCACGTCCAGGCTGGAAAACGGTTCATCCAGCAACAGCAGGCGCGGCTGCGGCGCCAGCGCGCGCGCCAGGGCAATGCGCTGCTGCTGGCCGCCGGACAGCTGGTGCGGGAATTTGCTGCCCGCTTCGGGCAGGCCGACCAGGGCCAGCATCTGCGTGACGATCTGTTCCCGCTGCGCACGCGCCATGCCGCGCAGACCGAAGCCGATATTGGCCGCCACATCCAGATGCGGAAACAGCGCGAAATCCTGGAACACCATCCCGATGCGCCGCGCCTCGGCCGGCACGCGCACGCCATCGCCTTCCAGCAATGTTCCGTCTAACCGGATACGGCCTGATTGCGCCGGTTCCAGGCCGGCCACGGCACGCAGCAGGCTGGTCTTGCCGCTGCCGGAGGGACCGATCAGGGCGCCCAGTTCGCCCGGCTGCAGGCGCAGCGAGACGGCATCGACGGCAGCTTGGGCGCTGCGGGGATAACGGATACTGACGTGATCGACTTCCAGAAACATGGGCAGGCTCGATGAAATGGTTACAATTCGCGTTTGTCTCGGAGTGCGCAGTGTAGCGCATGGACCGCTGACTTCCCTTGGCAATTCTTTATTTGGCCGTTCCTGTTTATGCACATCATCGGTTTGCTCGCTGTCCTGATCGCCTTGCCGCTCTTCGGCATCCTCGCTGCCTGGTTCGGGCTGGATGCGGCCGGCATCGACAACCTGCGCCAGCAGATGCAGACCGTGTTGCCCGGCTACCTGGCCACCTCCGGCTGGCTGGCGCTAATGGTGCCGCTGGGCGTGGTCCTCGTCGGCGGCGCGGCGGCGGTGACGGTGAGCCTGTTCGAGTTTCGCGGACGGCGCTGGCTGTCCTGGGCGCTGCTCTTGCCGATGGCCATGCCGGCCTACGTGTCGGCCTATGCCTATACCGATTTCCTGCAATATGCGGGCGCCGTGCAGAGCACGCTGCGCGGCTGGTTCCCGGGTTGGCGCATGGATGTGCGCGGCTTGCCGGGGGCGGTGTGCATGTTCGTCTTCACGCTCTACCCCTATGCCTACCTGCTGGCGCGCAATGCGCTCTCCGAGCGCGGCATGCACCTGATGGAGGCCGCGCGCATGCTGGGCACGCCGCTGTCCGAACGCATCCGCCGCGTGGCCTTGCCGCTGGCGCGTCCGGCACTGGCGGCCGGGGCGGCGCTGGCGCTCATGGAGACGCTGGCCGATTACGGTGTCTCGGCCTACTTCGGCCTGACCACCTTCACCACCGGCATCTACAAGGCCTGGGTGGTATTGGATGACCGCATCGGCGCCGCCCAGTACGCTTCGCTGCTGCTGCTTTTCGTGTCGGTCTTGCTGTGGCTGGAGCGGCGCGAGCAGGGCCGCATGCGCTTTGCCGCCACACGCGGTGCGCGCGGCAGCGAGGGCGCCGAGGCGCGCCTGCCGCACTTGTCCGGCGCGCAGACGCTGGCGGCCTGGGCGGTATGCGGCTTGCCGGTGCTGCTGGGGTTCGTGCTGCCGGTGGCGATCCTGCTGCAATTGTGGGCCGGGCAGTGGGGCAGCGGCGACGCCGCCATGCCCGCCTTCGACCTGGCCCGCTATGCCGGCTGGGTGTGGAACAGTTTCCGCTTCGGCGGCATGGCGGCGCTGGCGGCCATCGTGCTGGCGCTGGGCCTGTGCTTCGCGCTGCGCGGCGCGCACCTGCCGCGCCTGCAGGGGCTGGTGCTGCGCCTGACCGCGCGGCTGGCGGGCATGGGTTATGCCATTCCCGGCTCGGTCATCGCAGTCGGCATCCTGCTGCCGGTGGCCTGGCTGCAGGCGCTGTGGCCGGCTGCCGGCCTGGGCGTGCTGCTCACGGCCAGCTCGCTCGGCGTGATCTATGCGTATCTGGTACGCTTCACGGCGGTTGCGGTGCAGTCGGTGGAGTCCGGCTACACGCGCATTCCGGCCAGCCTCGATGAAGCGGCGCGCACGCTCGGCAGTTCGCGCGCAGTCATTGCCTGGCGCCTGCACATGCCGCTGTTGTGGCGGTCGCTGGCGGTGGCGGCACTGATGGTGTTCGTCGATGTGGTCAAGGAGTTGCCGGCGACCTTGCTGCTGCGTCCCTTCGATACCGATACCCTGGCCGTGATCGCGCACAACCTGGCGCGCGACGAGCGCCTGGGCGAGGCAGCCTTGCCGGCGCTGTCCATCGTGCTGGTGGGGCTGGCACCGGTACTGCTGGTGATGCGGGCGCTCGATGGCCGGCGCCGTGCGGACTTGCAAAGCGCGCTTCCGCCCGCATAACGCAAAGACGCAAAGACCAACAATGGGCGTAGCCAGGGGGCTGCGGCCACTCTCTGGAGAAACCATGAGCCAATACGATTACGACCTCTTCACCATCGGCGGCGGTTCCGGTGGCGTGCGCGCAGCGCGCTTCGCCGGCCAGGCCGGGGCCCGCGTCGGGCTGGCCGAGAAGGGCGATCTGGGCGGCACCTGCGTCAACGTCGGCTGCATCCCCAAGAAGCTGATGTCCTACAGCGCCCATTTCCACGAGGATTTCGCCGACGCCGCCGGTTACGGCTGGACCCTGCACAGCGCACCCACCTTCGACTGGTCCGCCCTGATCGCCAACAAGGACCGCGAGATCACGCACCTGAACGGCATCTACCAGCGCCTGCTCGATGGTGCCAACGTGAGCCTGCATCGCGGCTTTGCGACGGTGGAAGATGCGCATACCGTCAATGTCGACGGCAAGCGCTTCACCGCCCGCCACATCCTGGTGGCCACTGGCGGCCATCCCGACAAGCCGCAGATTCCGGGCAGCGAGCTGGGCATCACTTCGGACGATTTCTTCCACCTCAAGGGCCTGCCGAAACGCGCGGTGGTGCTGGGCGGTGGCTATATCGCGGTGGAGCTGGCGTCCATCCTCAATGGCCTGGGCAGCGACGTGACGCTGGTGTATCGCCGCGAGCGCCTGTTGCGCAACATGGATGCCGACCTGGGCATCCACCTGGCCGATGAAATGGCCAAGAAGGGTATCCGCCTGGTCTTCGATGCCAGCATTGCTGCCATCGAAGCGCCCCATGCCGGTGAAGACAGCGTCAAGCAGGTGCGCCTGACCAACGGCGAAACCGTGGCGGCCGAGTGCGTGCTGTTTGCCACCGGACGTACACCGAATACGCGCGGGCTGGGCCTGGAGAAGGCCGGTGTCGTCTTGAAGGAAAATGGCGCCGTGGTGGTCAATGACAACTTCGAGAGCAACGTGCCATCGATTCACGCCGTGGGCGACGTGATCGACCGCGTGGCCCTGACGCCCGTGGCGCTGGCCGAAGCGATGGTGGTGGTGGCGCGCCTGTTCGGCAAGGGCGAGCGCGTGATGTCCTACCAGAACATTCCGACAGCCGTATTCAGTCATCCCAATGTGGGCACCGTGGGACTGACCGAAGAACAGGCGCGAAAGACCCATGGTGAAGTAAAAATCTTCAAGACCGACTTCAAGCCGCTCAAGAACACCCTCTCGCGCAACACCGAGCGCACCTTCATGAAGCTTGTGGTCGATGCACAGACCGACAAGGTGCTCGGGGTGCACATGGTCGGCGGCGATGCGGGCGAGGTGATCCAGGGCTTTGCGGTGGCGCTGCAATGCGGAGCCACCAAGGCGCAGTTCGATACCACCATCGGCATCCATCCGACCTCCGCCGAAGAGTTCGTGACCATGCGCACGCCGGTGGCCTGAGTCCGCATCTTCCGGCTGCAGTCAAAAAAACGGGGATGCATGTGCATCCCCGTTTTGCTTCATGTGACGCGCCACGCGCTCATCGCCACAGCGCATAGCCGATGCGCAGTTGCGGATGATCCTTCTGGTTGTAGGTCAGCAGGCTCTCGCCGTAGCCATAGAAGTAGCTGGCCATCAGGTAGCCGGCCGTGCCCGGCAGCAGGCGCGAGAGCGGGTAGGTGACCTGGGTCTGGGCGCTGTACTTGCCGCCCAGCTTGCCCTTGCGCAGCATCGTGGCGACTTCCACGCCATCGGGCTTGCCGTAGGCCAGCTTCAGGTCCATGTGGCCGCGGTAGTCGCCGATGTCCGGATTGTCGCGGGTGGGGCCGAGATAGGCATAGACCTTGGGGGCGACCTTGAAGTGATAGTCGTTGAGGTTGCCGAAGTTGAAGGTCGGCTCGATGAAGTAGGTATTGATGCTGCGCGAGGCGGTACCGTCGCGGCCATTGGATTCGTGCTCCAGGCCGGTGGCGATGCCGATGCGGCTGAAGACGCGGTTCTGTATGCCCACGTCAGGCAGGGAGTAATACAGGCTGGGACGATAGCTGGTATCGCGGAAGGGCGCCGAGGGGGCCGACAGGTCCCACAGCGAGAACTGGGTGTAGCCCAGGTAGAGATTGTCCAGCAGGCCGCGCGAGCGCGGATCGTCCGGCACGAATACGCGGAACTTGAAACTGAGCTGGAAGCGCGCATTGGTGTCGCCATTGTTGTGGCCCACCGTGAAATACATCGGCTCATTGAAGGAGAGCCGGCGATTGTTGGAGAGGATGTCCTCAGCCGCCGGTGCGCTGTCGACGGGCGATGCATTGGTGCCGGGCGTAAAGACCGTGGCCGAGGGCGCGACCGGGGCGACCGTGCTGCTGGAGTCGGCCAGCGGCGTGTTGATCAGGTCGGGTGATTCCGGCAGGGGCCCCAGCGACGGATCCGGGCGCACCACCGCCACCAGCACCGGCGAGGCATCCATGCCGATCGGTTCGATACGCACCATGCCGCGCAGGCGGCGCGGCAGCTCGCCGCGATAGCGCACCTTGCGGAATTCACCCTGCTTCAGGGTCAGGCTGTCCTCGCCATCCACGCGCTGCAGGGCGATCTGCTGGGGCGGGATCATGTCGGCCGAGGCCGCCACCAGCAAGGTGGCGGGCAAGCGGTAGGTGCGCTGGGCTTGCTCGTCCTCGGACACCAGCAGGGTCAGTTCCAGTGGCTTGGTGGCGTCGATGCGCTTGGGCGGCTGCACCATCGAAATACCGGCATGGGCCGGGGCGGCCAGCCACAGCGGCGCGGCCACGCCGCACAGGGCCAGTGCCACGCGGCGCGACAGGCGCCGGCGCGCGGGCAGGCCATCTTTTTCCGTGGGCGGGCGGAGTCGGGATAAGCTCAGCATAGGTTCCTTGTTGTCGATTTGTTGTGTTTTGTTGTCGTCTTGCAGTCAGTTCCGTGCAGTGCAGAGGGAAGGGCATCCGGGGAGGGCGCCGTGTGCATGCCGGGCTGCCATGCCTGCACTGCAGTCACAACAGATCGGCGGCGCAGCATAAAGTTGCCACAGCATCGATATCTTCTGTCGTTCTGTCCTTCTGCCCATTGAACGGCGTTGACCGAGGCAATTCTGGCCTGATGATGCTTTCGGGGGACATTTGGCAGTGAAATGTTGCTTCTTTGACGCGGGATTTGTGGTTTTTTCGACCATGGATATCAATCTGACAACGGGTATTCCCTGATTGTGTGACAATCTCGCGCCCCCTAAGCTTGATGACAACTCATCCATGTTGCCAAGTTGTTAGCCGGGGCGGGACTTGCCGATGCGCCAACGCATGGGCCAGCCAGCTCTCTTGCAAGCTTTGCTCATTTAGCCGTCCTTATTGCCATGCTCATTGCCTCCTACGACAAGCTGCTGGTTGTCGTTTCCCTGCTGGTAGCCATTCTTGCGTCCTTCACGGCGCTGGATATGGCCGAGCGCATCAATACCACCAGCCGCCAGCAGTCGCGCGCAGCGCGTTTCTGGCTGACCGGCGGGGCGGTGGCCATGGGGGTGGGCATCTGGTCGATGCACTTCATCGGCATGCTGGCGTTCCGCCTGCCCATTGCGCTGGGCTACGACGTCTGGATCACCTCGCTCTCGCTGCTCATCGCCATGGCCACCTCGGGCTTCGCGCTGTGGATCGTCACGCGCAGCGAATTGCCGCTGCGCCGGCTCTTCGGCAGTGCGTTGCTGATGGGAACCGGTATTGCCGGCATGCATTACACCGGCATGGCGGCCATGCGCATGCAGCCCGGCATTGATTACGACCTGGTGTTGTTCCTGGCCTCGATCCTGATCGCCGTGGCGGCCTCGGCGGCGGCGCTGTGGATCGCCTTCAGCCTGCGCAAGAACACGCCGCACGTGAAAGCCGCACGCGCCGGCGCCTCGGTGGTGATGGGCGTGGCCATCGTCGGCATGCACTACACCGGCATGGCGGCGGCGACCTTTCCCAATGGCTCGGTCTGCCTGTCGGCGCGCGAGGGCGTGGGCACCGGCTGGCTGGCGATCCTGATCATCGTGGTCACGCTGGCGGTGCTGACCATCGCCTTGCTCACTTCCGTGCTGGACGCCCGGCTGGAGTCGCGTACCGCCAAGCTGGCACGGTCGCTGGCCGAAGCCAATGAAGAATTGACCCAGATGGTGCTGCACGACCAGCTCACCAAGCTGCCCAATCGCACCCTGCTGGAGGACCGCCTGACCCAGTCCATCAACAAGGCGTCCCGTCACCGCGGGCATTTCGCGTTGATGTTCATGGACCTGGACGACTTCAAGGCCATCAATGACTCGCTGGGCCATCATGTCGGCGACCGCCTGCTGGTGGAGGTCGCGCAGCGCCTGCTCGGGGCCATGCGGGCGCACGACACGGTGGCGCGCCTGGGGGGGGACGAATTCGTGATCCTGGTCGACCTGGTCGCACCGGAAGACGCCATGCCGGTGGCCGAGAAACTGGTGGAGGTGGTCAACCAGCCGTTCCGCCTGGCCGGGCAGGAGTTGCGCGTCTCGGCCAGCGTCGGTATCGCCATCTATCCGGAAGACGGGGCCACGCGCCATGACCTGGTCATCAATGCCGACGCCGCCATGTATCACACCAAGCGCGCCGGCCGCAACGGCTACAACTTCTTCGAGCCGTCCATGAATGCCAATGCCCATCAGCAGCTGCAGTGGCTGCAGGACCTGCGGGTGGCCCTTGAGCGCAATCAGTTCCGGCTGGTGTATCAGCCCAAGTTCAGCTTCTCGGACGACACGGTGCTGGGAGCGGAGGCGCTGCTGCGCTGGCAGCATCCGCAGCGCGGGCTGGTGGGACCGGATGAATTCATCGGCCTGGCCGAGCGATCCGGCCTGATCATCCCCATCGGTGCCTGGGTGCTGGAGGAGGCCTGCCGCCAGATGCATGAGTGGCTCAGCCTGGGCTATGCCCACTGGAAGATCGCGGTCAATCTCTCGCCGGTACAGTTTGCCGATCCGCACTTGCTGGATGTGGTGCGTGCTGCGCTGGAGAAACACCAGCTGCCGCCGTCCTGCCTGACCCTGGAGGTCACCGAGTCGACCGCCATGAGCAACACCGAGCAGAGCCTCGCGACGTTGCAGCAGATCGCCGACCTGGGCGTGGAGATTTCCATCGACGATTTCGGTACCGGCTACTCCAGCCTGCTGTACCTCAAGCGCCTGCCGGCCAATGAATTGAAGATCGACCGCGGTTTCGTGCGGGACTTGAGCGAGGGTACCGAGGATGCCGCCATCGTCTCGGCCATCGTGGCCCTGGGCCGCACGCTGAACCTGCGCATCGTGGCCGAAGGGGTGGAGACCGAGGGCCAGCAGCAGTTCCTGCACGCGGTGGGGTGCGATGCCCTGCAGGGCTATCTGATGGGGCGGCCGATGGCGCCGGACCTGTTCCTGCAGACCATGCGCGAGCAGCCGGATGGGAAGGCGCCGTCCGCGCAGCACAAAACGGCGGCCTGAATCCACAAATTGGCCGTGGCATCGCCTGCTATTCCTTGGATTGGAGCAGCGCGCTTGATGCAAAGATCACGACATAGGGAAACGCGAGCAAGACCAGCGTTTCAGGCAGGCTCCTGAGGGGGAGGTTGGGGCGGACGGCTCGGTTCACCGTCCGTCCCTTTTTGTTGAATCGCGCTTCAAACCGGCGTCACAGCACCTTGCCCGGATTCATCAGTTGCTGCGGGTCCAGTGCCTGCTTGATGGCGCGCATCAGACGCAATTCCACCGGCGACTTGTAGCGCAGGATCTCTTCGCGCTTGAGTGCGCCCAATCCATGCTCGGCCGAGATCGATCCGCCGAAGCGGTCCACACTGTCATGCACCACGCGGTTAATGTCGCCCTGGCGCGCCAGGAAATCGGCATCGGCCACGCCCACCGGGGGCGAGACGTTGTAGTGCAGGTTGCCATCGCCCAGGTGGCCGAAACTGACCATGCGGCAACCCGGTGCGGCCTGCTGCACCAGGCTATCGGTCACTTCCATGAATTCGGCGATGCGCGAGATCGGCACCGAGATGTCGTGCTTGATGTTCTTGCCCTCGTGCGCCTGCGCCATCGAGATGCTTTCACGCAGTCGCCACAGTGCCCTGGACTGGGCCAGCGAGGCGGCGATGACGGCGTCTTGCGCCAGCCCCTGTTCCAGCGCCTGGCCGATGAGGGTTTCGAAGATCGTGCGGGCGTGGTCTTCGGATTCGTTGTCCGACAGTTCCAGCAGCACGTATTGCGGATGGGCGTGGGCGAAGGGCAGGCGCTGGTCGGGGAAGTGCTTGCAGACCAGTTGCAGGCAGAAATCCGACATCAGCTCGAAACCGGTCAAGGCCGAACCACAGCGCGCTTGCGCCTGCTGCAGCAGCTGCAGCGCCTGGGCCGGGGTCTGCAGCGCCACCAGTGCGGTCAGTTGCGCGCGCGGCTGCGGGAAGAGTTTGACGACCGCCGCAGTGATGATGCCCAGCGTGCCCTCGGCCCCGATGAAGAGGTCGCGCAGGTCATAGCCGGTATTGTCCTTGCGCAAGCCCTTGAGGCTGCTAATGATCTCGCCTTCGGCCGTCACCACTTCCAACCCCAGGCACAGCTCGCGCGTATTGCCATAGCGCAGCACGCCGGTGCCGCCGGCATTGGTGGAGAGATTGCCGCCGATGGTGCAGCTGCCTTCGGCCGCCAGCGAAAGGGGGAACAGGCGTTCCACTGCGGCCGCCTGCTCCTGCAGGTGCTGCAGCACGCAGCCGGCTTCCACCGTCATCGTATTGTTGACCGGGTCAACCGCGCGGATGCGGTTGAGGCGCCGCAGCGAGAGCACCACGGCATTGCCCTGCTGGTCGGGCACGCTGCCCAGCACCAGGCCGGTATTGCCGCCTTGCGGCACCAGCGGGATGGCATGGCGCGCGCACAGTTGCACCAGCGTGGCCACTTCGGCGGCATCGGCCGGGCGCAATACAGCCAGGGCGCGGCCGGTGTAGCGACCACGCTGGTCGGTCAGGTAGCCGGCGGTGTCGGCGGCATCGGTGAGGACATGGGCGGCGCCAATGGCGGCGCGGCAGGCAGCGAGGAAGTCGGTCATGAAAGTGAAACGCGCCACGTGCAGTGGCGCGCCCGGTCGGGATGGGGACGATGAGTGATTACTGGGAGGCCTTCTGGATCGCCTGGCGGGCGATTTCCTTGGCGGCCTTCTTGAAGGGATGCAGGTAGGAGAGCGCGCAGACGAAGTACAGCGTGGTCAGCGCCACTTCCACCCAGGCCAGCAGCACCGAGGCATGCACGCTATCGCTGGTGGCGCGCACCAGGCCCTCGGCCAGGTAGGCCAGGATCAGCATGGAGGACCATTGCAGCGTATAGACATCGCGCTTCAACACCCCGCGCAGGGGTAGCAGCAGCGGTACCACTTTCAACACCATCCACGAACCGCCCGGTCGCAGTGGCGCCAGCACCAGTTCCCACGCCAGGCAGAGCAGGATCAGGGCGATCAGGCTGGAACTGGCTCCGAGGTGGAAGTAGCGCGCACTGCTGTTCATGATGGTCTCCGTAATTTGATGGCGTTTTCTGCCAGCCGTTTGCCCAGCGCGATGGCCAGCGTACGCGAGTCGTCCGACAGCGGCTGGTTGCCGTTGACGCCCGCCCAGTGGCTGGCGCCATAAGGCGTACCGCCGCTGGAGGTGTTCATCAGTTCGGGATGCGAATACGGCAGGCCCACGATGAGCATGCCGTGGTGCAGCAGCGGCAGCATCATGCTCAGGAGCGTCGATTCCTGGCCGCCATGCAGGCTGCCGGTGGAAGTGAAGACGCAGGCCGGCTTGCCCGCCAGGGCGCCGGAGAGCCACTGCGGCGAGGTGCCGTCCCAGAAATATTTCATGGCCGCTGCCATGTTGCCAAAGCGCGTGGGCGAACCCAGGGCCAGGCCGTCGCACTCGGCCAGGTCGCTGGCTTCCACATAGGGGGCGCCGGAGCTTGGCACGTCCGGTTCCACGGCTTCGGTGACGGTGGAGACCGCCGGCACCGTGCGCAGGCGCGCATCGCAGCCGGGTACGCTTTCCACGCCCTGGGCGATCAGTTCGGCCAGCTTGCGGGTGGCGCCGTGGCGCGAATAGTAGAGCACCAGGAGGGTGGCGTTGGAGGAAGTCTGCACGGAAGTTGCGGTCGAAGAGGTCGTCATGTGACTTATTATATTTCCGTTTTTTTGCTCCCAGACAGCAGGAAAAGCTGGTGAGGCCCCGCTTTTTCTTCATCTGCCCCAAGAGGATGCAGAAACTTTGGGTCTGTCGGGCAGTTTTACGGGATTTTGCCGCCCGCTTGGGCGATAATCGCCAAACTTGCCGTCCGGCGCCTTGCAGGCACACCTGCTGCGCGGCGGCCTGATTCAACCCCGATGGGACGATGCATCCCGGGATGCGCGTCTCTGATGAAGTCGAACGGATGTCTTCTTTGCGTTTTTCCTTGTCCCATATGCGTGGTCTGACCCGTGAGCAGTTCAGCGACCTGTTGCGCTTCGCCGCCCGGCGACTGCGCGAGGACCGCCTGCCGCAAGTGGCCGGCAGCCTGACCTTCACCACCATCCTCTCGCTGGTGCCGATGCTGACCATCGCGCTGGCGCTGTTTACGGCCTTCCCGCTGTTCTCGACCTTCCGCGCCTCGCTGGAAGCCTACTTCGTCGAGAACCTCATGCCCAAGGGCGTGGCCAACACCATCCTGGGCTACCTCAACCAGTTCGCCGCCAAGTCGGCGCGCATCTCGGCCGTGGGCGGGGTGCTCTTGATCCTGACCTCGGTGCTGACCATGTCCACCATCGAGAGCGTGTTCAACCAGATCTGGCGCGTCAAGAAGTCCCGCCCGCTGGTGCAGCGGGTGCTGGTGTACTGGGCCATCATCACGCTGGGTCCGCTCTTGATCGGGGTTTCCATCAGCGTGACCTCGTACCTCTCCACCGCCACCGGCGGCGCCGTCAAGAGCCTGCCGTGGCTGGGCGCGAGCTTCTACACGCTGGTTTCCCTGATGCTTTCCACGCTGGCCTATACGCTGCTCTACAGCACCGTACCCAACCAGACCGTCGACTGGCGCGATGCGGCCGCCGGCGGCCTGCTGGCCGGCATCGGGCTGGAAATCGCCAAGCGGCTCTTCGCGGCCTACATCCTGCAATTCCCGACCTACACCATGGTCTATGGCACGGTGGCGGTGCTGCCGATCTTCCTGGTGTGGATCTACATGATGTGGATGATCACGCTCTTCGGCGCGCTGTTGACAGCAGCATTGCCAGTGGTGCGCTATGAGCGCTGGTGGCACGTGCCTTCGCCGGGCGCGGAATTCATCGATGCGGTCAAGGTCCTGAAATTCCTGCACGCGGCGCGCGTGGGCGTGGAGTCGGCCGTGGTGAGCATGGACGAGGTACGGCGCGCCACCAAGCTGGGCCTGGGAGAACTGCAGCAATTGCTGTCACGCATGAGCGAAGAGGGCTGGGTGGCCTCGGTCAAGCCCGATGCGGGCAGCCGCAGCCGGCGCGGCTGGAACCGCCGCATCACCGATGACATGGATCGCTGGGCCCTGGTGGCCAATCCCGACACCATCCAGCTGGCACGGGTGTATCGCCTGTTCGTGTTCGACCCGGCGGTATTGGCCCAGGCCGGGGAGGAAGAAGCGCTGGTGGCGCGGGTCGAGGATGCCATCAACGCCGAGCTGGCACAGTCGCTGGCGCAGTATTGCCAGGCCGGGCGGGTGGCCGGGGAAGAAGTCGCGGCCACCGTGGCCGCCATGCCGCACGCTGCCGTGCCGCTGGAGGCGCGCCGGCGCCTGTGGGAACGCTGAGCCGCCACCGACGTGGCCCGGCTCAGGCGGTTTCAGACCCGATATGAAGGTTTCTAAAACGAGACCTGTCCCGTGAGCATTTGCCAGTACATCACCCAATCGCCCATGAAGGAATAGAGCGGATGGCGGAAGGTGGCCGGCTGGTTCTTCTCCACCATGAAATGCCCGGCCCAGGCAAATCCGTAGCCGCAGAACAGGGCCACGGCCAGCCACCACCACTGGTGCGTGATCAGCAGCAGCAACAGGCTCAACAATGCCAGCGTCGACCCGAGGAAGTGCAGCTGCCGGTTGACCCGGTGCGCGTGCTCGCTCAGGTAGGTCGGATAGAACTCGCTGAAACTGGCGTAATGCCGTTCGGGCAGGGTAGCGGCCATGGTCTTCTCCGGAGAGTCCTGACCTCTTCAGGGTAGTCAGCGCAGCGCTTCTTTGCAATCCTTGTGCTGAAGCAAGCTTCATCTAGCAAACGCAAATTCTGCATGGAAATACTGCGCAGCAGCGTCTTTGCGGGTTGCCCAAATGTCGCCCTTGCCCGTACCATGTGTTTTCTTTCCTGCAAAGGAGGCGTGGAGGAGGCATCCAGAGCGGCTGCGGTCAGGATCAGTTATCCTGTTGCCCCCATGAATTGGATTTTCCCGGCGTCATCGCCTACAGTCAAAACAGCTTCATATAACCAAACCAGGACGACATCATGAAAGTCTCTGAAATCCTCAAGGTCAAAGGCAACATCCTCTTCACCGTCACGCCGGATACCCCGATTCAGGAGGCCGTGGCCGCCATGGCCGAGAAAGACATCGGCTCGCTGGTCGTCATGGAATACGGCGACCTGGTCGGCATGCTGACCTTCCGTGAAGTGCTGCTGACGCTGCACAAGAACGGTGGCGAGCTGGGCGGCTCGACCGTGCGCAAGCACATGAACGATGCGCCCATCACCGTCACCCCGGATACCGACCTCAACGAAGTGCGCCGCATCATGCTGGAAAAGCACGCGCGCTACGTGCCGGTGATGGAAGCCCGTACCGTGCTGGGCGTGATGTCCTTCTACGACGTGGCCAAGGCGGTGCTGGATGCGCAGGGCTTCGAGAACAAGATGCTCAAGGCCTACATCCGCGACTGGCCGGCCGAGGAAGAAGAGCGCGAAGGCAATAGCTGACGCTTGGCCTGTTCAAACTGGTCCGCCTGCCGGGTGCAGGCGGCGTTGTCATGACCGTTCCTGCTGGAGCGGTTTTTTATTGCCCGATTTTTCTTGCCCTTTGGTATTGTTGCCAATCCTGACCCGTGCAGCGTAGGCTGCGCGCTTGCTCCCTCAACCTGACTGCCCATGCAAAAGAACAGCCAGTTCAAGCTCTTCTCCCAACGGCGCTTCGCTCCCTTCTTCTGGACCCAGTTCCTCGGCGCCCTCAACGACAACGTGTTCAAGACGGCGCTGCTGACCATCCTCACCTATGACGCCCTGTCGTGGACGGACATGGATCCGGGCCTGCTCAACAACCTCATTCCGGGTTTGTTCATCCTGCCGTTTTTCCTGTTCTCGGCCACCTCCGGCCAACTGGCCGACAAGCTGGAAAAGGGCAGGGTGGCGCGTTTCGTGAAGCTGCTGGAAATCGCCATCATGGGCATCGCCGCCTATGGCTGGATGACCCATCACCTGTGGCTGCTGATCGCCGCCGTGATCGGCATGGGCATCCATTCCACCCTGTTCGGACCGGTGAAATACGCCTACCTGCCGCAGCAGTTGAAGCGCGAGGAACTGGTCGGCGGCAATGGCCTGATCGAGATGGGCACCTTCGTCGGCATCCTGCTGGGGGAAATCCTGGGGGCGGTGCTGGTGGTGCACAAGCCCTGGGGCTTGCACCTGGTGGCCGGCATCACCATCGGCATCGCCGTGCTGGGCTGGCTGGCCAGCCTGCGCATTCCGCTCTCGCCGGCCCCGGTGCCGGAGCTGAAGGTGAACTGGAATCCCTTCACCGAGACCGTGCGCAACCTCGGCTATTCGCGCCGCAACCGGCCGGTGTTCCTGTCGCTCCTGGGCAATTCCTGGTTCTGGTTCTATGGCGCCATCATGCTGGCGCAATTCCCCGTCTACGCGAAGAACTACCTGCATGGCGATCACAGCGTCTTTGTGCTGCTGCTGGCGGTGTTCTCGGTCGGCATCGGTGCCGGTTCGCTGCTGTGCGAACGGCTCTCCGGGCACAAGGTGGAAATCGGGCTGGTGCCCTTCGGTTCGATCGGTTTGTCGGTGTTCGGGCTGGAGCTGTATTTCGCCAGCCAGGCCTATGTCACACCGTCGGCCATGCTGGACCTGGGCGGCTTCCTGGCGCAGGGCGGCAGCTGGCGCATCCTGTTCGATTGCCTGGGCATCGGCCTGTTCGGCGGCTTGTACATCGTGCCGCTGTTCGCGCTCATCCAGACCCGCTGCGACCCGGCCCATGTCTCGCGCACCATTGCCGGGATGAACATCATGAATGCGCTCTTCATGGTGGTCTCGGCCCTGGTGGCCATGGTCTTGCTCAAGGCCGGGCTGACGATCCCGCAGATTTTCCTGGCCACGGCCATCATGAATGGCGTGGTGGCGGTCTACATCTTCTCGCTGGTGCCGGAGTTCCTGATCCGCTTCCTGGCCTGGATCCTGATCCATACCTTCTATCGGGTGCGCATCATCAACGGCCAGGCCATTCCTGAGGAGGGACCGGCTGTGCTGGTGTGCAATCACGTCAGCTACCTGGATGCGATTGCCATCATGGCCGCCAGCCCGCGCCCGGTGCGCTTCGTGATGGATCACCAGATTTTCAGGATTCCGGTGATGTCCTGGCTGTTCCGCAATGTGCGGGCCATCCCGATTGCGCCGGTCAAGGAAGACCCGTGGCTGACCGAAAAGGCCTTCGTCGATATCGCCCAGGCCCTGCACGAGGGGGAACTGGTGTGCATCTCCCCGGAGGGCAAGTTGACCCGCGATGGCGAGATCAACCCCTTCAAGGGCGGCGTGCAGAAGATCATCGACCGCAGCCCGGTGCCGGTCTTGCCCATGGCCCTGCGCGGGCTGTGGGGCAGCCTGTTCTCGCGCGACCCCAGCAATCCGGTGGCGCGCACCTTCAAGCGCGGGCTGTTCTCGCGCCTGGAACTGGCGGTGGGCGAGCCGATCGCGCCCGCAGCGGTCAGCCCGGAGGGCCTGCAGGAGCAGGTCAGGGCGCTGCGCGGCGACTGGAAATAAGCCGGCCGGGGCGAGCGCGCCGTCCGGCGCGGCTCGTCGGCGGCCGCCGAGGCTGGTAGAATCGCGGTTTCCCCCAATTTTTGCGCGAATTCCATCATGTCCGGCAATACCTTCGGCACGCTCTTCACCGTCACCACCTTCGGCGAATCCCACGGCCCGGCCATCGGCTGCGTGATCGATGGCTGCCCCCCGGGCATGACGCTCTCCGAAGCCGACATCCAGCCCGAACTGGACCGCCGCCGTCCCGGCACCTCGCGCCACGTGACCCAGCGCCAGGAGCCGGATACGGTGGAGATCCTCTCCGGCGTCTACGAAGGCAAGACCACCGGCACCCCGATTGCGCTCTTGATCCGCAACCAGGACCAGCGCAGCAAGGATTACGGCAACATCCTCGATACCTTCCGCCCCGGCCATGCCGACTACACCTACTGGCACAAGTACGGCATCCGCGACCCGCGCGGTGGCGGCCGTTCCTCCGCGCGCCTGACGGCCCCCGTAGTGGGTGCGGCGGCCATCGCCAAGAAGTGGCTGTTCGAGAAATACGGCACCACCTTCAAGGGCTGCATGAGCCAGCTGGGCGAGATCGCCATTCCCTTTGAATCCTGGGAACACGTCCCCAACAATCCCTTCTTCGCAGCCAACGCCAGCATCATCGGGCGCCTGGAAGAGTACATGGATGCCCTGCGCAAGGACGGCGACTCCATCGGCGCGCGCATCGACGTGGTGGCGCAGAACGTCCCGGTGGGTTTGGGCGAGCCGCTCTATGACAAGCTCGATGCCGAGATCGCCTATGCGCTCATGGGCATCAATGCGGTCAAGGGCGTGGAGATCGGTGCCGGTTTCCGCTCGGTGGCGCAGAAGGGTTCCGAGCACGGTGACGCGCTGACCCCGGAAGGCTTCGTCGGCAACAACGCCGGCGGCATCCTGGGCGGCATCTCGACCGGGCAGGACATCACGGCTTCCATTGCCATCAAGCCGACCTCCAGCATCCGCACGCCGCGCCCGTCCATCGACAAGAACGGCCAGCCGATCTCGGTGGAAACCTTCGGCCGCCACGATCCCTGCGTGGGCATTCGCGCCACCCCCATTGCCGAAGCCATGCTGGCCCTTGTGCTGATGGATCACGCCCTGCGTCATCGCGCACAATGCGGCGATGTGAAGGTTGAGACGCCAGCCTTGCGCTGAGCGGTCGGCAAGCCCTGCCAGCAAGCCGGCCATCGCGCATGCGGTCGCCGGTTTTTTCTTGCCTGAAACAATTTGCAAAGAGCCGGGTCGAAGCGGCTCACGGCTGACTGGCGGCAGCAAGCACGCCAGCAGACCGGACCCGAGATCAATATCAATTACTCAAATGGAGGCGGGCATGGTGCTCAACCCTATCATCAAGAACAGTCTGCTGGCCGCAGCCCTGGTGGGCCTGGTGGCTTGCGAAACCGTCCAGACCACCCAAGGCGGCGCCGTCGGCATCGACCGCAAGCAGCAGATGCTGGTGTCTTCGGCCGAGATGGAAGCGTCTTCCGCCAAGGAATACGCCCAGGTGCTGGCCGAGGCCAAGAGCAAAGGCCTGCTCAATCGCAATGCCGCCCAGGCGCAGCGCGTGCGGGCCATCGCCAATCGCCTGATCCCGCAGACCGGCGTATTCCGTCCGGATGCGCTGAAGTGGAACTGGGAAGTCAACGTGCTGAGTTCTGATGAGACCAATGCCTGGTGCATGCCCGGTGGCAAGATTGCGGTCTATACCGGCCTGATCGACAAGCTCAAGATCACCGACGATGAACTGGCCGCCGTGATGGGCCACGAGATTGCCCACGCCCTGCGTGAGCACGCCCGCGAGCGCGCTTCGCAGCAGGTGGTGGCCAATTCGGCCATCTCCATCGGTGCGGCGCTGCTGGGCCTGGGCGACGTGGGCAAGCAGGGCGGCCAATACCTGTACATGGGCCTGATGGGCTTGCCCAATTCGCGCGCCAATGAAACTGAAGCCGACCGCATCGGCGTGGAACTGGCGGCGCGTGGCGGCTATGACCCCAAGGCCGCCGTCACCCTGTGGCAGAAGATGGCCAGCCTGGGCGGTGACGAGCCGATGAAGTTCATGTCCACCCACCCCTCCAGCAGCGAGCGCATCGCCGACCTGACGGTCTACGCCCAGCGCGTTGAACCGCTTTACCAGCAGACCCGCAAGCGCTGATTCCAGCAAGTTCAGAAAGAGCAAGCCGGCATTTCTTCCGCCACGGAAGAAATGCCGGCTTTTTCATGCGCGCCGCACGTCCTGCGCTTTTTCTGCTGCCTTGCAGCATTATTCTCTGTTGTTGCAACGCGGCGGAAAACACGGCGGGGAGGTCAGACCTGTCGCTTTATGGCATAATCAAAAGCTATTTTTCCCGTTCAGCACCCCTTTCTCGTTTCCGCCGGACCGCAACATGCTCAAGACGCTCTACGACAAACTCTGGGAGTCGCACGTCGTTCATACGGAAGATGACGGTACCGCCATCCTGTATATCGACCGCCACCTGCTCCATGAAGTGACCAGCCCGCAAGCCTTCGAAGGCCTCAAGCTAGCCGGTCGCCAACCCTGGCGGAACTCGGCCAACCTGATGGTGGCGGACCACAACGTCCCCACCACCGACCGCGCCCAAGGCATCGCCGACCCGATCTCGCGCCTGCAGGTCGAAACGCTGGACGGCAATGCAAAAGAATTCAGCCTGACGTACTTCGGCATGAACGACAAGCGTCAAGGCATCGTGCACGTGATCGGCCCTGAGCAGGGCGCCACGCTGCCGGGCATGACGGTGGTCTGCGGCGATTCGCACACCTCCACCCACGGCGCGTTTGCCGCGCTGGCCCATGGCATCGGCACCTCCGAAGTCGAACACGTGCTGGCCACGCAGACCCTGCTGGCGCGCAAGTCCAAGGCCATGCTGGTGCAGGTCGACGGTGCGCTGCCGGCTGGCGTTACCGCCAAGGACATCGTGCTGGCCGTGATCGGCAAGATCGGTACCGCCGGCGGTACCGGCTACGCCATCGAATTCGCTGGCTCGACGATCCGCTCGCTGTCCATGGAAGGCCGCATGACGGTCTGCAACATGGCCATCGAAGCAGGCGCCCGCGCCGGCATGGTGGCTTTCGACGACGTCACCCTGGAATACCTGAAGGGCCGTCCCTTCTCGCCCTCCGGCCCGCACTGGGAGCGCGCCGTGTCGTATTGGCGCACCCTGCATTCGGACCAGGGCGCCAAGTTCGACCTGGTCGTGACCCTGAACGCCGCCGAGATCAAGCCGCAGGTCACCTGGGGCACCTCGCCCGAGATGGTGGTGTCGATCGACGCCCGCGTCCCCGATCCCGACAAGGAAAAGGACCCGACCAAGCGCGACGGCATGGAAAAGGCCCTGGCCTACATGGCCCTGAAGCCCAATACCCCCATCGAAGACATCCGCATCGACAAGGTCTTCATCGGTTCCTGTACCAATTCCCGCATCGAAGACCTGCGCGAAGCGGCCAAGGTGGTGCGTGGCAAGTTCCGCGCCTCCAACGTCAAGCTGGCGATGGTGGTGCCGGGTTCGGGGCTGGTCAAGGAACAGGCCGAACGTGAAGGCCTGGACAAGATCTTCCGCGATGCCGGTTTCGAATGGCGTGAACCGGGCTGCTCCATGTGCCTGGCCATGAACGCCGACCGCCTGGAACCGGGCGAGCGCTGCGCCTCGACCTCGAACCGCAACTTCGAGGGCCGCCAGGGTGCCGGTGGCCGTACTCACCTGGTGAGCCCGGCCATGGCGGCGGCAGCCGGTATCGCCGGTCACTTCGTGGATGTGCGTTCGCTGTAAGCGCTTGCTTGTGAATCTTTTCGAGAGAAAACAACCATGAAAAAAATCTCCGCTCTGGTTCTGCTGGCCGTCACCCTGGGTGCACTGGCCGGTTGCAATACCGTCAATGGTTTCGGCAAGGATGTCGAAAAGGTCGGCGAGAAGATGCAGGACGCCAGCAAGAAATAAGCAGAAATTAGCAGGATCAGACAGTGCAAGGCTGCGGCCAGCGTGCCGCAGCTTCAGTTTTTGAACAGGAAACAGGAAGGGTAGGGCAGAGCAATCGCCCCGCCGACCCGAGGTCAAGCTCATGAATAAATTTATCGTGCATGAAGGACTGGTGGCGCCGCTCGATCGCGCCAACGTCGATACCGATGCGATCATCCCCAAGCAGTTCCTGAAGTCGATCAAGCGCAGCGGCTTCGGCCCCAACCTGTTCGACGAATGGCGTTACCTGGACCATGGCGAGCCGGGCATGGACAACAGCAAGCGTTCGCTCAATCCCGATTTCGTGCTCAACCAGGAGCGCTACCAGGGTTCGTCCATCCTGCTGTCGCGCAAGAACTTCGGCTGCGGCTCCTCGCGCGAACACGCGCCGTGGGCGCTGGACCAGTACGGCTTCCGTGCCGTGATCGCGCCTAGCTTCGCCGACATCTTCTTCAACAACTGCTACAAGAACGGGCTGCTGCCCATCGTCCTGACTGAACAACAGGTCGATCACCTGTTCAATGAGGTCAAAGCCTTCCCGGGTTATCGCCTGGTCATCGACCTGGAAAAGCAGGTCGTCAGCACCACCAATGGCAGCGAAGTCTATCCGTTCGACATCAGCGAATTCCGCAAGTACTGCCTGCTGAACGGTTTCGACGACATTGGCCTGACCCTACGCAAAGCCGACACCATTCGTGCCTACGAAGAGAAACACCTGCACGAACAGCCCTGGCTGAGCAACACGATCTGAAGAGGATCGTCGAGACAACAGCTAAGGGCGGTCAGATGGCCGCCCTTGTCGTTACTATTCCAAGAACGCTGGAAACACTGAGAAAGAGAAGCCATGAAGATTGCTATCCTGCCGGGTGACGGCATCGGTCCCGAGATCGTCGATGAAGCCGTCCGCGTGCTCAACGCCCTGGACGAGAAGTTCGAAATGGAAACCGCCCCGGTCGGCGGCGCCGGCTATGAGGCCCACGGCCACCCGCTGCCGGACGGCACCCTGAAGCTGGCCAAGGAAGCTGATGCCATCCTCTTCGGTGCCGTGGGCGACTGGAAGTACGACAAGCTGGAGCGCGCCCTGCGCCCCGAGCAAGCCATCCTGGGCCTGCGCAAGCACCTGCAGCTGTTCGCCAACTTCCGTCCGGCGATCTGCTATCCGGAACTGACCGGTGCTTCTTCGCTGAAGCCTGAGCTGGTGGCCAACCTGGATATCCTGATCGTGCGCGAACTGAACGGCGACATCTATTTCGGCCAGCCGCGCGGCATGCGCGAGGCGCCGGACGGTCCTTTCAAGGGGGCGCGTGAAGGATTTGATACCATGCGCTATTCGGAACCGGAAATCCGCCGCATCGCCCACGTCGCCTTCCAGGCCGCCGCCAAGCGCGGCAAGCGCCTGTGCAGCGTGGACAAGGCCAACGTGCTGGAAACCTTCCAGTTCTGGAAAGACATCGTCACCGAAGTCGGCAAGGAGTACCCGGACGTCGAGCTGTCGCACATGTACGTGGACAACGCCGCCATGCAGCTGGTGAAGGCGCCGAAGAACTTCGACGTCATCGTCACCGGCAACATGTTCGGCGACATCCTCTCGGACGCGGCGGCCATGCTGACCGGTTCGATCGGCATGCTGCCCTCGGCCTCGCTGGATGCCAACAACAAGGGCCTGTATGAACCTTCGCACGGTTCGGCCCCTGACATCGCCGGCAAGGGTATCGCCAATCCGCTGGCGACCATCCTGTCGGCGGCGATGATGCTGCGCTTCTCCTTGAACCGTGCCGAGCAGGCCGACCGCATCGAGAACGCCGTGAAGAAAGTGCTTGCGCAAGGTCTGCGCACCGCCGATATTTATGAAGAAGGCTGCACCAAGGTCAACACCCAGCAGATGGGTGAAGCCGTGGTCAAGGCCCTCGCCTGAGATCAACGTCGCCTGGCCGTGCCCCAAATGGTGCGGCCGGGTGCTTGAAATGCCGGATGGTCCGGCGCAATTGTGTTCAATCTGATTTGTTCACCATGGAAGTTCTAAATAGGGAAAGATGATGAAACTGGTTGGTTTGGTTGGCTGGCGTGGAATGGTGGGTTCGGTCCTGATGCAACGCATGCAGGACGAAGGTGATTTCGATCACATCGAACCGGTGTTTTTCTCGACTTCGAATGCGGGCGGCAAGGCGCCGTCGTTTGCCAAAACGGCAACGACCCTGAAAGACGCCAACAGCATTGAAGAGCTGAAAAAATGCGACATCATCATCACCGCACAGGGCGGCGACTACACCAATGAGATCTTCCCCAAGCTGCGCGCCGCTGGCTGGGATGGCTACTGGATCGACGCCGCTTCCTCGCTGCGGATGAAGGATGATGCCGTGATCGTGCTCGATCCGGTGAACAACAACGTCATCAAGGATGCGCTGGCCAAGGGTGTGAAGAACTACATCGGCGGCAACTGCACCAACTCCATCCTGTTGATGGGCGTGGGCGGCCTGTTCAAGGAAGGCCTGGTCGAGTGGGTCAGCTCCATGACCTACCAGGCCGCTTCCGGCGGCGGCGCCAACCACATGCGCGAGCTGCTGAAGGGCATGGGCGTCATCAACGCGGCCGTGGCCGACGAGCTGGCAACCCCGTCCTCGGCCATCCTGGACATCGACCGCAAGGTCGCCAAGACCATCCGTGAAGACGTGCCGACCGAATTCTTCGGCGCGCCCCTGGCCGGCGGCCTGATCCCCTGGATCGACGCCCAGCTGGAAAACGGCCAGTCCAAGGAAGAGTGGAAGGGCCAGGCGGAAGTCAACAAGATCCTGGGCAACGAGCAGATCATCCCGGTGGACGGCCTGTGCGTGCGTATCGGCGCGATGCGCTGCCACAGCCTGGCGCTGACCATCAAGTTGAAGCGCGACCTGCCCCTGGCCGAGATCGAGTCCATCATCCGTGCCGGCAACCAGTGGGTGAAGTGGGTGCCCAATGACCGTGCCATCACGGTCAAGGAACTGACCCCGGCGTCCATCACCGGCGGCCTGGAAATCGGTGTGGGCCGTGTGCGCAAGCTCAACCAGGGTCCGGAATACATCTCCGCCTTCGTCATCGGCGACCAGCTGCTGTGGGGCGCGGCCGAACCGCTGCGCCGCATGCTGCGCATCATCCTGGGCAACCTGGAGTGATGCCGCAGGCCGGGAGCGATCCCGGCCAGCAGGCCGCAGGCGATGCTGCAATGCGAATAAGGCTTGCCTTTCGCGTTGTCAGTCTGCAACAATAGCCCGCCAGCTTCCACCCCTGTGGAAGCTGGCGGGTTTTTCTCATCTTGAGAAAGTAAGTACACTTGCGGGTGTAAGTTCTTGATGATAAGTTGAAAAGCCAATCTATTTCATGAAAGCCAACAAGTGGCAGCGCTCTCGTTGAGCGCCTGCTGGATTTGATGAAATGGATCTGCTCCGGTCCGCTGGCCTGCAAGAAGAGGCGCGATAACAGCAAGCCAGTACCGGAGTGGCGCGGGCCGGCTCCAGAGGCCGCGCGGCACTTGCCCCATTCACGGAGTTGTACGGCATTCCCGGGCCAGCACCGGGTCCAAGGCCAGCGTGACGGGTTTGAAGCGGAACGTTTCTCTAAGCCAAACAAAACATGCCTGTAAATACCAACAAGAAGCTTGCCCGATCCCAGATGAAGACCCTGAGCGCCGCCCTTGCGCTGGCCATGGCCTTGCCGCTGGGGGCGCAAGCCGCCGCCCTGGGCAAGCTGACCGTGCTGTCGGCACTGGGACAGCCGCTGCGGGCCGAAATCGAGGTGACCTCGGTCGCCGCAGCCGAAGCAGGCAAGCTGACGGCACGCCTGGCGCCGGCCGAGGCTTTCCGCCGCGCCAACATGGACTACAACCCGGTCCTGAGCTCCTTGTCCATCGTGCTGGAACAGCGCCAGGGGCGTCATTTCATCCGCATCAGTTCTTCCCAGCCGGTCAGCGATCCCTTCGTCGACCTGCTGCTGGAACTGGGCTCCGGCGAATCGCGCCAGTTGCGTGAATACACCTTCCTGCTCGACCCGCCGGACAGCAAGACCCCGCGTAATGCCCAGGTCGCGCCGCTGACGCCGGGCAATGCGCCGGCAGCGGCTGCCAGCGCTGCGCCTGCCGCGCCTGCTGCGGCTGCTGCGGCTGCTGCACCCGCACCGGCTGCGCCGGAAACGGCTGCGGCGTCTGCGGCGGCACCGGCCGCCGCACAGGCGGCTCCCGCGGCTCCGGCGACGCCAGCGGCTCCGGCGGCTGAACCCGCGGCGCCTGCCGCGCAGGCCGCACCGGCAGCCGCGGCTGCCCCCAGCGCCCCGATTCCGGTCAGCGGCGAAGAGCCTGCCACCAGCATCGTGCAGCGTGCGGCCCCTTCCGCACTGGCCGAAGAATTGATCCGCCGCCAGCAAGCCGCTCCTGAAAACACCCCGGCCTCGGCCAGCCCGGAGGCCATGGCCGCCGCCCCGGCCGCACCCGCCGCCTCGGGCAGCGGTTCGGCACCGGCAGCCCCGGCGGCGGCCCCGGCCGCTGGCAAGAGCGGTGATTACCGCGTCAAGCAGGGTGACACCCTGGCCGGTATCGCCGCCCGCAACCAGCAAGCCAATGTTTCGCTGGACCAGATGCTGATCGCGCTTTACCGCGCCAATCCGGATGCTTTCCAGGGCAACAACATCAATCGCCTGCGCGCCGGCAAGATCCTGGCGATCCCGGATCAGCCAACCGCTGCGGCGGTTGACCGTGACGAAGCACGCGGCATGGTGGTGGCGCAAGCCCAGGACTTCAACGCCTATCGCAACAAGCTGGCCGGCCAGGTGGCCAACGCGCCTGCCGGCAAGGCTGGCAGCAACCGCCAGAGCGGCGGTGGCAAGATCACCGCGCGGGTGGAGGAGCGCTCCGGCACCCAGGATGCGCGTGATCGCCTGGAGCTGTCGCGCGCCAGCAAGACCCGTGGCAAGACCGGCAATGCCGGCGCTGCGGCCGAAGACAAGGCGGCCAGCGAGCGCGCCCTGGCCGAAGCCAATGACCGCGTCAAGGACCTGGAAAAGAACGTCGACAATCTCCAGAAACTGCTGGAGCTGAAGAACAAGACCATCGCCGACCTGACCGCCCAGCAACAGAAGGAGGCCGAGGCCGCCAAGCCGGCAGCAGCGCCTGCCATGGCGGCGGCTGCCGCCGACAAGCCGGCCGAGGGTGGCGAGACCAAGCCGGAGGACAAGCCCGCGCCTGCTGCCGCACCGGCCCCCGTGGCTGCACCGGCCACCCCGGCTGCGGCCCCGGCCGCACCGGCGGACAAAGCCGCCAAGTCCGGCGGTTTCATGGACAAGGTCAAGGAGAATCCCTACATTCTCGCCGGAGCAGGTCTCCTGGTGGCCCTGCTGGCTGCCGGTGGTGGCGTGCTGGCCATGCGCCGCCGCAAGAAGAAGTCCGAGGACGGACCGGCTGAACCTGCCATCGAGCCTGAGCCTGCCCCTTCCCCCGAGCCTGTCGTCGCCGCCGCCGTCCCGGTGGCCGAGCCTGAACCCGAGCCCGAGCCCGAAGCCGAACCGGCGGTGGAGCCCGTGGCGGCACCGGCCGAAGCGGCCGTGGTGGAGGAGGCCCCGGTCGATCCGATCGCCGAGGCTGACATGTACATCGCCTACGGCCGTGACGAACAGGCCGAGGACATCCTCAAGCTGGCCTTGCAGGCCCAGCCCGAGCGCCAGGCCCTGCATGCCAAGCTGCTGGAGATCTACGCCAAGCGCGGCGACGTCGACAATTTCAACCGCGTGGCGTTGAACCTGCATGCCCTCAGCGGCGGCCTCAACGAGACCTGGGTCAAGGCCGCAGCGCTGGGCCTCTCCATCGATCCGACCAATCCGCTCTATGGCGGTACGCCTGCCGAGCCGGAGCCTGAGCCTGAAGAAGCCCCGGGCATGGAATTCGACCTGTCCGATTTCAAGGCCGCCGAGGTGCAGCCGGACGCCAACCCGGCGCCGGCAGCCGCGATGGATCTGGGCAAGGACATCGACTTCGACCTGGATCTGGAAAACGGCGCCAAGCCGGATGCGGACGAGCCCATCCTGCCGGCTTCCAGCGGCGCGGCTTCGGCCTCGATGCTGCTGGACAGTCTTGACGATGCGCCGGCTGCCACGACCCTGGCCGACCTGGACCTGAGCCTGCCGGAAGACACCCCGGCCCCGTCGGCGGCGAACATCCTGGAAGAGGACGAGGAATCGGCCTTCGAGCAGGAGATGACCACCAAGCTGGACCTGGCCGCCGCCTATGAAGAAATCGGCGACAAGGAAGGCGCCCGCGAATTGCTGGAAGAGGTGATGCGCGGCGGCAACGACGCCCAGGTGGCGCGCGCCAAGGCCATGATCGCCGCCCTCGGCTGATCCCGGCCTAGGGAGCGATTACAATAGCTTCATCTCGCGGGCAGCTCGCATGAGCTGCCCGTTCGTTTTTATCGTGCCGCCAGACCGTGGTGTGCGGGCTGTATGAAGCTTTCTGCAGGCTCGCGCAGGACCCCGGCCGTTGGCGACAAGCAGTGAATATCCATGACAGAACTTTCTTCCCCGTCCCAGGGGCTGCGCCGCGTGGTGCTGGGCGTGCAATATGACGGCGCCAGCTGGCAGGGCTGGCAGACCCAGCCGCACCGCCAGACCGTGCAGGACCAGCTGGAAGCGGCCCTGCAGCGCTTCAGCACGACGCCGATTGCCACCACCTGCGCTGGCCGCACCGATTCGGGCGTCCATGCGCTGGAGCAGGTGGTGCATTTCGATACGGCCATTGCCCGCGACAGCTTTTCCTGGGTGCGTGGCACCAATGCGTTTTTACCGCCCACGATCGCGGTGCGTTGGGCCTGCGAACTGCCGTGGGTCGATGATGCGGCCATTGCCGGTGCCAGTGCCGCCGCCCAGGCGGCCGAGTTGCACGGGGCCGAGCGGGAAGGGGCCGAGAGCCTGGCGCAGTTCGGTTTCCATGCGCGTTTTTCGGCCATCGCCCGGACCTATCACTACGTGCTCTACAACCACGCGGTGCGCTCGCCGCTGCTGGCCGGCAAAGCTGGCTGGACCTTCCGCCCGCTGGACGCGGACCGCATGCACCAGGCCGCGCAACACCTGATCGGTGAACATGACTTCACCAGCTTTCGCGCCGTGGAATGCCAGGCCAAGTCTCCGGTACGCAAGATGGAGAGCATCGCCGTGCGCCGCCACGGCGACATGGTCGTCTTCACCCTCAAGGCCAATGCCTTCCTGCACCACATGGTGCGCAACATCGTCGGTTCCTTGATCGTGGTCGGCAGCGGCAAGCAGGGGCCGGAATGGATGGGGGAGGTGCTGGCCCTGCGCGACCGCAGCCGCGCCGCGCCGACCTTCATGCCTGACGGCCTGTACCTGGCGCGGGTCGACTATCCGGATAGCTGGGCGCTGCCGCAGGAGGCGCGTTCCTGGCCCTGGCTGTAAGTGCGTCAGCAGGCTGACCAGTCGAAGTATTCACCCATGAGGCAATCTCCATGAGCTTTCGTACCCGCATCAAGATCTGTGGCCTGACCCGTGAAGAGGATGTCCGTGCCACCGTGGCCGCTGGCGCCGATGCGCTGGGCCTGGTGTTCTATCCCAAGAGCCCGCGCTACGTGACGCCGCATCGTGCCGGCGAGCTGGCCCGTGCGGTGCCGCCCTTCGTGAGCATCGTCGGCCTGTTCGTCAATCCGACCCTGGAAGAGGTGCAGCAGGTGCTGGCCGAGGCCCCCCTGACGGTGCTGCAGTTCCATGGCGACGAAACGCCCGAGCAGTGCGCCGCCATCGCCCGTGCTGTTGTCAGACCCTTCATGCGCGCGGCCAGAATAGGAAGTTCGACGCAGCCCGCGGATTTGTTAGAATACGAGCAGGCATATCGCTCCGCCAGTCCGTTTTTCACCGGACTGCTGCTCGACACCCTGGTCGAGGAGTATGGCGGCAGCGGAAAGGTTTTCGATTGGTCTCTCATTCCAAAAGAACTCGCGCCTCGGGCCGTTTTGAGTGGTGGCTTGAGCGTACACAACGTCACTGAGGCGGTGGCAGGCGTTCGCCCGTACGCGGTCGACATCAGCAGTGGCGTCGAAGCCGCCAAGGGCATCAAGGATGCCGCCAGGATAGAGGCCTTCATCCAGGCCGTGCGTCTGGCCGATGCTACCCCCGTGTAGCGCACCCCCAAAGAGTTTCAGAGGAACACCATGAAAGAATTGAATCCCCTCGGCGGTTTCGCCGAGCGTCAAGCCATTCCCGCCGCCGCCCTGCACCAGACGGCCCATTACAACCTGCCCGACGCCCGTGGCCACTTCGGTCCCTACGGCGGCAGCTTCGTCTCCGAGACGCTGACCCTGGCCTTGAACGAGCTGCGCGACGCTTATGCGAAATATCAGCACGATGAGCAGTTCCTGGCCGAATTCCACACCGAACTGAAGCATTTCGTCGGCCGCCCCAGCCCCGTGTATCACGCCAAGCGCTGGTCCGAGATCGCCGGCGGCGCGCAGATCTACTTCAAGCGGGAAGACCTGAACCACACCGGCGCCCACAAGATCAACAACGTGATCGGCCAGGCCTTGCTGGCCAAGCGCATGGGCAAGAAGCGCATCATCGCCGAGACCGGGGCCGGCCAGCACGGTGTGGCGACCGCCACCATCTGTGCGCGCTTCGGCATGGAATGCATCGTCTACATGGGCAGCGAAGACGTGAAGCGCCAGCTGCAGAACGTCTACCGCATGAACCTGCTGGGCGCCAAGGTGGTGCCGGTGGAATCCGGTTCCAAGACCTTGAAGGATGCGCTCAATGAAGCCATGCGCGACTGGGTCACCAACGTCGAGACCACTTTCTACATCATCGGTACCGTCGCCGGTCCGCACCCCTATCCGATGATGGTGCGCGACTTCCAGTCGGTGATCGGCAACGAGTGCATCCAGCAGATGCCGGAAATCGCCTCGCGCCAGCCGGACTACGTGGTGGCTTGCGTCGGTGGCGGTTCCAACGCCATGGGCATCTTCTATCCCTACATCGACTATCCGGACGTCAAGCTGGTCGGCGTGGAAGCGGCAGGCGATGGCCTGGAGACCGGCCGCCACTCGGCCTCGCTGACGCTGGGCTCGCCCGGTGTGCTGCACGGCAACCGTACCTACCTGCTGCAGGATGCCAACGGCCAGATCATCGAGACCCATTCGGTCTCGGCCGGCCTGGATTATCCGGGCGTGGGTCCGGAACACGCCTGGCTCAAGGACAGCGCCCGCGCCAGCTATGCCTGCATCACCGATGCCGAAGCGCTGGAAGCCTTCCACAACTGCTGCCGCATCGAAGGCATCATCCCGGCGCTGGAGTCCAGCCATGCCCTGGCCCATGCGGCCAAGCTGGCGGCCACCTTGCCCAAGGATCAGATCGTCCTGGTCAACCTGTCCGGCCGTGGAGACAAGGACATGCATACCGTGCAACAGCACCAGGCCTGACCCCAGGCCGGCGCGCACGTGCCGGCCGGTCCTGCGGGGCCGGCCGGTGGTTTCGACAAAACAATTCATCTCATCATGTCCAGAATCCAGACCACCTTCTCCCAACTGGCCGAGCAGAAGCGCAAGGCCCTCATTACCTTCATTACCGCCGGCGACCCGGCTCCCGAGCTGACCGTGCCGCTGCTGCATGCGCTGGTGGCCGGCGGCGTCGACATCCTCGAACTGGGTGTGCCGTTCTCCGACCCCATGGCCGAAGGCCCGGTGATCCAGCGCGCCTGCGAACGCGCCCTGAAATTCGGCATCAGCACCCACGACGTGCTGGGCTATGTGCGTGAATTCCGCAAGACCAACAGCCACACCCCCATCGTGCTGATGGGCTATGCCAACCCCATCGAACGCTTTGGCGTGGATGCCTTCATCGCCGCAGCCAGCGAAGCGGGCGTGGATGGCACCATCGTGGTGGACTATCCGCCCGAGGAATGTGAAGAATTCTCCCAAAAGATGCAGGCCCAGGGCATGGACCCGATCTTCCTGCTGGCCCCGACCTCCTCGGAAGAGCGTATCCGCCAGGTGGCGGCCGTCAGCAGCGGCTTCTGCTATTACGTTTCGTTGAAGGGCGTCACCGGCGCCGGCCATATCGACACGGCCGAAGTGGCCGAGCGCATCGCCGCCATCCGCCAGCACGTGAAGCTGCCCATCGCGGTGGGCTTCGGCATCCGGGATGGCGCTACCGCCCGCACCGTCGGCAGCGTGGCCGATGGCGTCGTGATCGGCAGCCGCATCATCGCCGAGCTGGAAAATACCCCGCACGACAAGGCCTGCGAAGCAGTGCAAGCCTTCGTCACCGATATCCGCCAGGCGCTGGACGCCTGAACGGCAGCGCCCCGGCCTGGCAGGGCAGGGGAGTGCAATGAGGAGCCTCCGGCAGCGTCCGGGGGCTTTGTTTTTTGATATGGCGCAAGCCGGCAGCGGGCAGTTTATTGCCATCAGGAAAGCATGACCGTGCTTTACGTCCGCCGCCGGTGGGCTCTGGTACAATGCGCGCCACCGGAAACATCTATGAGGTCTCTATGAGCTGGCTCGAGAAGTTATTGCCACCCCAGATTCAACGCGGCTCCACCAGCCGCAAAGCCATCCCGGAAGGTTTGTGGGTCAAGTGCCCCTCCTGCGAGGCCGTGCTGTACCGTACCGACCTGGAATCGAACCTGCATGTCTGCCCCAAGTGCAGCCACCACATGCGCATCCGCGCCCGCGCTCGTCTCGATGCCCTGCTCGACGAAGGCGGCCGCTATGAGATCGGCCAGGAAGCCCTGCCGGTCGATACCCTGAAGTTCAAGGACAGCAAGAAGTACCCTGATCGCCTCAAGGACGCCATGGAATCCACCGGCGAAACCGACGCGATGGTGGTCATGGGCGGCGCCATCATGACCCTGCCGGTCGTGGTGGCCTGCTTCGAGTTCGAATTCATGGGCGGTTCCATGGGCTCCGTGGTCGGCGAGCGCTTTGCGCGCGGTGCCCAGGCGGCATTGGAACAGAAGGTCCCCTTCATCTGCATCACCGCCACGGGCGGTGCGCGCATGCAGGAAGGCCTGCTGTCGCTGATGCAGATGGCCAAGACCACCGCCATGCTGACCAAGCTGTCGGAAAAGAAGCGGCCCTTCATCAGCGTGCTGACCGACCCGACCATGGGCGGCGTTTCGGCATCCTTCGCCTTCATGGGCGACGTGGTGATGGCCGAACCCAAGGCACTGATCGGCTTTGCCGGCCCGCGCGTGATCGAGAACACGGTGCGCGAGAAGCTGCCAGAAGGCTTCCAGCGTGCTGAATTCCTGGTTACCAAGGGCGCCATCGACATGATCGTCGACCGCCGCAAGATGCGCGAGGAAATCGCCCATCTGCTGGCCCTGCTGCAAAATCAGTCCGCCGAAACGGTTTCCTGATTAGCCGCTATACTTCAGGCCCGGATTTGCAGAAGTGCAAATCCGGGCTTTGTCTTTTCGACATCCGCAAGCCGTAATCCGTAATCCGTAATCCGTTTTTCGAGCAGCCGCTTCACCGACCGAGACGCGCCATGACTTCCCAAGCCTCCCCGACTCCCGCCACCCTCAATGAATGGCTGGCCCTGCTGGAACAACGCCATTTCAAGCAGATCGACATGGGCCTGGACCGCGTGCAGGCCGTGAAGGAAAAGCTCGACATCCGCTTCGACTGCCCCGTCATCATGGTGGCCGGCACCAATGGCAAGGGTTCTACCTGTGCCATGCTGGAATCGATCCTGTTGCGCGCCGGTTACCGCGTGGGCCTGTACATCAAGCCGCATTTCCTGCATTTCAATGAACGTGCCCGCCTGTCCGGCGACATGGCCAGCGATGCCCAGCTGATTGCCGCCTTCGAAGCGGTGGAAGCGCAGCGCGGCGACATCTCGCTGACCTATTTCGAATTCACCACCCTGGCGATCATGAAGCTGCTGGCCGATGCCAAGCAGGATGTGGTGATCCTGGAAGTCGGCCTGGGCGGGCGCCTGGATGCGGTCAACGTGATCGATGCCGATGTGGCCATCGTCACCAGCATCGACATCGACCACACCGAATACCTGGGCGAGACCCGCGAAGAGATCGGTTTCGAGAAGGCCGGCATCTTCCGTCCCGGCAAGGTGGCCGTGTGCGGCGACCCGGTGCCGCCCAAGTCGCTCATTGCCCACGCCGAGAAGATTGGCGCCGACCTGTGGCTGATGGGCCGTGATTTCAATTACCAGGGCGACAAACAGCAATGGGCCTACGGCGGACGTGGTATGCGCCGCAATTCGCTGGCCTATCCCAGCCTGCGCGGCGCCAACCAGATCTTGAACGCCTCGGCCGCCTTGGCCGCGCTGGAAGCCCTGCGTGAAGTGCTGCCCGTGGGTGCCCAGGAAGTGCGTACGGGCCTGGCCACGGTGGAGCTGCCGGGCCGCTTCCAGGTGCTGCCGGGCCAGCCGCTGGTGATCCTGGATGTGGCGCACAATCCGCATGCGGCCGCCACGCTGGCGCAGAACCTGGACAACATGGGCTTCCACCCTTATACCTATGCGGTGTTCGGCTCCATGCTGGACAAGGACATCGAAGGCGTCATCGGCCACCTCAAGGACAAGATCGACCACTGGTGCGTGACCGATCTGCCGCTGCCGCGCGCGGCCAGCGCGCAACAGCTCAAGGAAGCCCTGCTGGGCGCCGGCGTGCAGCCGGAATTCAGGCGGGACGCGGCGCGCAGCGTAGAAACCTTCACTACACCGGCCGAGGCGTATGCAAATGCATTAAGCAGAGCAGGGGAGAATGATAGAATTGTGGTTTTCGGGTCCTTCCTGACCGTAGCCGGCGTCATGCAGGCGCGCCGCCCCGGTCTGCACTGATCCCGAACCCGCGTTCCGGAGCCGGCCGCCTTTGCCCGGCGGTGCCAGGGCCTGAGTGGCCAGGCAGGTTTTCCACGATTTCCAGATCAATTCAAGACGACTCCGCATGGGCTTGTTCTCGTTTTTCCGTAAAAACAAGCAGGATTCTTCTGCTGACCAAGGGTCCTTCCGTTCACGTTCCGAGGAGCAATCTTCCGTCATCCGCAGCCGTAGCAGCCGCAGTGCAGCCAACGGCGCCGCTGGCACCGGCCGCAGCAGCCGCAGCAAGGCGGGCAAGGATGCCGCCGCCGATCCGCTGTTGCCAGAAAAGAAACGCGCCCGCCGCCGCCTGATCGGCGCCGTCGCGTTGGCACTGGCGGTGGTGATCGTGTTGCCGATGATCCTCGATTCCGAGCCCAAGCCGCTCAACGACGACATCGCCATCCAGATCCCGTCCAAGGACCAGCCGGCTGCCGATGCGGCCCAGCCGGGTGGCCGCGATGCCAAGCAAGCCTCGCTGGACCAGAAGGAAGAGATCGTCGAGCCGTCCAGCATCGCCCCTGAACCGGCTGCAGCCACACCGGCTGCCCCGGCCCAGCCGGTGACGCCGCCGGTGGCCGCGGTGGCGCCCAAGGTGGTGGAGAAGGCGAGCGAAAAACCGACCGAAAAGCCGGTCGAGAAGCCCGTTGAAAAGCCGGTGCACAAGGCCGAGGAAAAGAAGCCGGCCGTGGCCGAGCACAAGGAAGAACCGAAGAAGGAAGCTGCCAAGCCCAAGGCCCCTGCGCACACCGCCGACGACGATGCGGCGCGAGCGCTGGCGATTCTGGAGGGCAAGCCGGCCAGTGCGGCTGCGGCCCCGGCGGAGAAGAAACCGGCCGCTGCTGGCGGCAAGTTCGTCATCCAGGTGGCTGCGCTGGCCACCCAGGATAAGGTCAATGAATTGCGCAACAAGCTCAGCGCCGCCGGCATCCATTCGTATACGCAAAAGATCGCAACCGAGGCAGGAGAGCGCACGCGCATTCGCGTGGGCCCCTTCGCCAGCCGCGAGGAAGCCGAGCGCATGGGCGGCCGAATCAAGAAGCTGGGCCTGAATGCCACGATTGTTCCTGCTTGAATTTGGCTACAGATAGCCGCATATTGTTGTCATCGTGACGATATTTGACTACCTGGTGCTGCTGATCCTTGTTTGTTCAGTGATCATCGGCACCCTGCGCGGACTGGTGCGCGAGGTGTTGTCCCTGGCCGGCTGGATCGTCGCGCTGGTGGTGGCCAATACTTATGGCGAGGCGCTGTCGACGATGTTGCCCGATGTGGTGCCGGGTGAACTGACGCGCTTGATCGTGGCCTTCATTGCGCTGTTCATCGGTACGCGCCTGTTGATGGCGCTGGTGGCCAAGACGCTGGGCGAGCTGGTCAAGGCGACCGGCCTGGGTTTCCTCGATCGCACGCTGGGCAGCATTTTTGGCGTGGCGCGCGGGGTGTTGCTGGTGGTCGCGGTGGCCTTGCTGTGCGGTACCACGGCCATTCCGCAGCAGGATTTCTGGAAGCAGGCACGCTTCAGCCCCTGGGTCGAGCAGGCCGCCGAAGCGGTGCTGCCTTACCTGCCGGGCAAGCTGGCCGAGCATGTGAGTTTTTCCACTCCGGTGTGAGCGGATGGACGGCCCCGTGGCGGGGACCTCCGGATCGCGGGAGTGGCGTGGCAGTCGTGGTTCATTTTCGTTTTCGTTTTTCGTTAGGAGTCCACCATGTGTGGCATCGTCGGTATCGTCTCTCATAGTCCCGTCAACCAGATGCTGTATGACGCGCTGCTGCTGCTGCAGCACCGCGGCCAGGATGCGGCGGGGATCGCAACCAACCACAGCAACGGTTTCTCGATGCACAAGGCCAATGGCCTGGTGCGCGACGTGTTCCGTACCCGCAACATGCGCTCGCTGCCCGGCAACACCGGCATCGGCCAGGTGCGCTATCCGACCGCAGGCAGCTCGTCCTCGGAAGAAGAAGCGCAGCCCTTCTACGTCAATGCCCCCTTCGGCATCATCCTGGCGCACAACGGCAACCTGACCAATGCGGAACAGTTGAAGATCGAGATGTTCAAGAACGATCGCCGCCACATCAACACCGATTCCGATACCGAAGTGCTGTTGAACGTGCTGGCCCACGAGATCCAGCAAGCCACCACCGGCTACTCGCTCGATCCGGCGGCGCTCTTCAAGGCCGTGGCCATGGTCCACAAGCGCGTGCGCGGCTCCTACGCCGTGGTAGCGCAGATCGCCGGTTATGGCCTCCTGGGCTTCCGCGATCCGTACGGCATCCGGCCGATGTGCCTGGGCTTCAACGAGAGCGACAAGGGCATCGAATACATGATGGCCAGCGAATCGGTGGCCCTGGAAGGCATGGGCTTCCGCTTCCTGCGCGACGTCAACCCGGGTGAAGCGATCTTCATCGACAACGACGGCAAGCTGTACAACCAGCAATGCGCCGAAAACCCGACGCTGAACCCCTGTGCCTTCGAATACGTCTACCTGGCCCGTCCGGACTCCATCATCGATGGCGCCTCGGTCTACGCCACCCGCCTGAAGATGGGCGAGTTCCTGGCCGACAAGATCCGCAGCCAGTTCAAGCATGGCGAGATCGACGTGGTCATGCCGATTCCCGATTCCTCGCGTCCGGCGGCCATGGAACTGGCCCTGAAGCTGGGCATCGAGTACCGTGAAGGCTTCATCAAGAACCGCTACATCGGCCGCACCTTCATCATGCCGGGCCAGGCGCTGCGCAAGAAGTCGGTGCGCCAGAAGCTCAACGCCATCGGCAGCGAGTTCAAGGGCAAGAACGTGCTGCTGGTGGATGATTCCATCGTGCGCGGCACCACCAGCCGTGAAATCGTGCAGATGGCCCGCGAGTCGGGTGCCAAGAACGTGATCTTCGCGTCGGCCGCGCCGCCGGTGAAGTTCCCCAACGTGTACGGCATCGACATGCCGACCCGTGACGAACTGATCGCCTTCGGCCGCAGCGACGAAGAGGTTTGCCGCGAGATCACCGCCGATGCCCTGGTGTACCAGGACGTGGAAGCCCTGAAGCGTGCCATCTCCGACGCCAACCCGGCCCTGAAGCAATTCGAGGCCTCCTGCTTCGACGGTCATTACATTACCGGCGACATCACCCAGGAATACCTGGACCGCATCGAATACGCCCGCAAGAACCCCAAGCCGGCGCTGGAAGATGTGGTGCGTTCCCAGCTGAACCTGAACCTGGCGCGCGTGGACTGATCTTCGCCGCCTGACCCCAGGCTGGACCAGGACGCCGGTGGCCGCTTTGGCGGCACCGGCGTTTTGCGTTGATGTGCCGTGCGAACCAGCCGGCGGGAATCTGGCTTATCATTTTGCCTTTGGCCCTACGCCGGCCTTGCTCATTTCTTCTGCCTTTCCGACTACGCGATGAACGATAAAAAGACCTACGGCTTCACCACCACCATCCTCCACAGCGACCGCCAGAAGGGCATCGAACACGGCTCGCTGCACAAGCCCATCCACACCTCCGTGACCTTCGGCTACGAAGATGCGCGCCAGCTGGCCGAAGTGTTCCAGGGCAAGCAGCCCGGCTATCGCTATGGCCGCCAGGGCAACCCGACGGTGTCGGCGCTGGAAGACAAGATCACCAAGATGGAAGAAGGCAAGTCCACCATCTGTTTTGCCACCGGCATGGCCGCCATTGGTGCCATCGTCCAGGGCTTGCTGCGCGAGGGCGATCATGTGGTGTCGTCGGCTTTCCTGTTCGGTAATACCAATAGCCTGTGGATGACGGTGGGCGCGCAGGGTGCCAAGGTCTCCATGGTGGATGCTACCGATGTGAAAAATGTGGAAGCGGCCATCACGCCGCAGACCCGCCTGGTCTTCGTGGAAACCATCGCCAACCCGCGCACCCAGGTGGCGGATTTGAAGCGCATCGGCGAACTGTGCCGCGAGCGCGGCATCCTCTACGTGGTGGACAACACCATGACCTCGCCCTACCTGTTCCGTCCCAAGACGGTCGGGGCCGGCCTGGTGGTCAATTCGCTGACCAAGTCCATCGGCGGCCACGGCAATGCCCTGGGTGGGGCCCTGACCGATACCGGTGAATACGACTGGACGCGCTACCCGCACATTGCCGACAGCTACAAGAAGAACCCGGCCCCGCAATGGGGCATGGCGCAGATCCGCGCCAAGGCGCTGCGCGACTTCGGCGCGACGCTGGGTCCGGAAGCAGCACACCACATCGCCGTCGGCGCCGAGACCATGGCCCTGCGCCAGGAACGTGAATGCAAGAATGCGCTGGCGCTGGCCCAGATGCTGGAAGCCGATCCGCGCGTGGCGGCGGTCTACTATCCGGGGCTGGAGTCGCATCCGCAGCACGCCCTGTGCAAGCAGCTGTTCCGCTCCTTCGGCAGCCTCATGTCATTCGAGCTGAAGGACAGGATCGACTGCTTCGATTACCTCAACCGCCTGAACCTGGCCGTGGCGGCCAGCAACCTGGGCGACACCCGCACGCTGGTGATCCCGGTGGCGCACACCATCTTCTACGAGATGGGCGCCGAGCGCCGCGCCAGCATGGGCATCGCCGAATCGTTGATTCGTGTCTCCGTGGGCTTGGAAGATACCGATGACCTGGTGGCTGATTTCCGCCAGGCGCTGGAGGCCTGATCTACGCTGGTTTCAAGCCGAAGTGAAGAAAACGACACGCCCGTCGCCTCGCAAGAGGGACGGGCGTTGTTCTTGGTGCTGCCAGGTGAACGCTTGTGTAAAAAACCGGTGTCAGGGCACCAGGTTGGCCACCGCTTCCCGATCGGCCCACTTGGTCTTGTAGGTCGGCTTGAAAGTCTGGAAGCGTTCGATCAGCTTGACCGGATCGGCCTCATGCATCATCAGCCCGGACTGGTCGCTGCTGACGAAGCGCTGCGAGACCAGGTGGTCGACGAAGGCGATCAGGTTGTTGTAGAAGCCGTCCACGTTGTACAGGCTGATCGGCTTGTAGTGGAAGCCCAGCTGGGCCCAGGTCAGCACTTCGAACAGTTCTTCCAGGGTGCCCATGCCGCCGGGCATGGCCACGAAGCCATCGGACAGCTCGGCCATCATGGCCTTGCGTTCGTGCATGTCCTTGACGATGTGCAGGCGGGTCAGGCCATCGTGGCCCAGCTCCTTGTCCAGCAAGGCTTTGGGGATGACGCCGGTGGCTTCGCCGCCCAGCTTCATGACTTCACTGGCGATGATGCCCATCAGGCCCACATTGCCGCCGCCATAAACCAGGGCGATGTTGTTCTTCACCATCTCCTGGGCCAGCTTGCGCGCCGCCTCGGCATAGGCCGGGGAAGCGCCGGGGGAAGAACCGCAATATACGCAAATCGATTTCATGTGTCCTCTGCTGTGTCCGTCGTTACGTCAGTACATGGTTACAATGGCTGAGCTGGATGGCAGGATGTTTCCTCCTGGAATCAACATGTCTGTCCAAGCTGCCACTATCTCCAGCCGTCTTCCTGTTATACCATGATAGTGCAGTGCAGCATAAGCCGAAGTGGTGACGCCGGCGTGACAGCGCCACTGCTCCTGCGCCCGGCCTCATCGTGCGGGCCTGTCACGCGGCACGTGAAGATAAAGGACATCATGTCGAACAAGATCGTCAGTCTGGCCCTGCAAGGCGGGGGCTCGCATGGCGCCTTCACCTGGGGCGTGCTGGATCGTTTGCTGGAGGATGGCCGGCTGGACCTGGAAGGCATCAGCGGTGCCTCGGCCGGGGCCATGAATGCGGCGGTGATGGCCCAGGGTTACGTGCAGGATGGCCGCGACGGTGCCCGCGCCGCGCTGGAGCGCTTCTGGACTGCGCTCTCCAATGGCGTGCCGATGGACCATGTGACGGCCGAAGGCGCGCCCGTCATCGCCAACCCCGCACCACTGCCCGGCATGCAGGCACTGCTGGCGATGACGCGCTTCTTCTCGCCCACGCAATTGAATCCGCTGGATATCAATCCGCTGCGCGATATCCTGGTGGAGCAGGTCGATTTCGAACGCTTGCGCACCCAGCGTGAACTGAAATTGTTCATTGCGGCCACCCAGGTCAGCACCGGCACGTTGAAGATCTTCCGCAACCCCGATCTGTCGGTGGAAGTGCTGCTGGCCTCGGCCTGCCTGCCTTCGCTGCACCGGCCCATCGAGATCGATGGCGAAGCCTATTGGGATGGCGGCCTGACCGCCAACCCGCCGATTTTCCCGCTCCTGCATTCCTGTGCCGCGCGCGACGTGATGGTGGTGCTGCTGCATCCCAGTCGCCGCGCCGGCACGCCCACCTCCAGCCACGACATCGGACAGCGGCTCTCGGAGATCAGCTTCAGCTCGGCCTTCTTCACCGAACTGAGCGGACTGGCCCTGGCCAAGCGCGAGGCCGAGAATTCGACCCTGGCCTTCGGCTCGCTGGAGCGGCGGCTGCGCCAGCTCAACATCCACATGATCGATGCCAATGAACTGATGGAGCAGCTGACCAACCTCTCCAAGCTCAATACCCAGGCCAGTTTCATCGGCAGCCTGTTCCAGCAGGGCCGCGAGCGCGCCTCCGAATGGCTGGAGCAGAACTTCGCCCAGATCGGTCATACATCCACCTTCGACCTCGGGCGTTTCCTTCCCTGAGACGGCTGGCGGGGCAGGGCGGACGCACGATCGTTCACTTTTGTCTATACTTTGCGGCTTGATCCTTCGTTCCGCCCCGCAGTACCGACAAAAAAGACAAGCCATGCGCCAAACCATCGCCAAGAAAACCTCCCGTTCCGAATTCCTCGACGTGCGCGGCCTGCGCTACCACGTGCGCCACTGGGGCGACCCGCAGGCCCCCAAGATCTTCATGATGCACGGCTGGATGGATATGTCGGCCTCGTTCCAGTTCATGGTCGATGCCCTGCAAGGGGAGTGGCATGTGATCGCCCCCGACTGGCGCGGTTTCGGCCTGACCGAGCGGGCCCCGGCGCAGTCCTACTGGTTCCCCGATTACCTGGCCGACCTCGACGCCATCCTCGACCACTATGCCGGCGAGGAGCCCATCAACCTGCTCGGCCACAGCATGGGCGGCAACGTGGTGAGCCTGTATGCGGGCGTGCGGCCCCAGCGCATCAAGCGGCTGGTGAACCTGGAAGGCATCGGCCTGCCCACGGCCAAGCCGGAGCAGGCGCCGGGACGCTTCACGCAATGGCTGGACGAGATGAAGAACCGTCCGGTGCTGCGCGGCTACGAGACGCTCGAGGAAGTCGCGGCACGGCTGCAGAAGAACAATGCGCGCCTGTCCGACGAGCGCGCCGGTTTCCTGGCCCGGCACTGGGCGCAGCAGGATGAGAGCGGCCTGTGGCAGATCCTGGGTGATCCGGCCCACAAGCAGGTCAGCCCCATCCTGTACCGGGTCGATGAAATGATGGCGTGCTGGAGCCGCATCACCGCCCCGGTGCTGTGGATCGAGGCGATTGACAGCGATATCTGGCGTTTCTTCGGTCCGGCTTCGTTGAAACGTGAAGAAATCGACCGCCGCATCGCCTGTATCCCGAAGACGCAGGTGGAGATGATCGCCGATGCCGGCCACATGCTGCATCACGACCAGCCCGAACGGCTGGCGCAACTGATCGAGGCTTTCCTGCAGCAGCCGGCCTGAGGCCGGCCGCATCGTGCGGTGCAGTGCGGGGTCGGCACCAAGCGCGTAAAATGGAAACATTCCAATCACCCGGACCTCCCTGACCGGCGGCAGCCACAAGCGACCGGCGCGGTCGCTGAGGTCATTGCGACTTCCTATGTCTGAACTCAAGTTCGATCTGCATTGCCACTCCAACGTCTCCGACGGCCTGTTGCCGCCGGAAGAGGTGGCCGCGCGCGCCAAGGCCAATGGTGTGGGCGTATGGGCGCTGACCGACCACGATGAAGTGGGCGGCGTGGCACGCGCCCGTGCGGCCGCGCGCGCGCTGGGCATGGAACATGTCGCTGGCGTGGAAATTTCGGTCACCTGGGCCGGGCATACGGTGCATATCGTGGGCTTGCGTATCGACGAGACCAACCAGGACCTGGTTGAAGGACTGGCCGCCACCCGCAACGGCCGCGAACGCCGCGCCCGCGAGATCGCCGAGGCGCTGGACCGGCACGGCATCTGCGGTGCGTATGAAGGTGCGTTGAAGCACGTGGGCAATCCCGACCTGATCTCGCGCACGCACTTTGCGCGCTACCTGGTCGAATGCGGCACCTGCTGCGATACCAAGGAAGTCTTCGCCAACTACCTCACCGAAGGCAAGCCCGGCTACGTGCCGCACCGCTGGGCCACGCTGGAGGAGTCGGTGCGCTGGATCCGCGGGGCCGGCGGGGTGGCGGTGATCGCCCATCCGGGCCGCTACAAGTACACCCAGACCCAGTTCTGCGCGCTCTTCGACGAGTTCAAGCAGCTGGGCGGCGCGGCCATCGAAGTCAATACCGGCAGCCATACGCCGGAGCAGTACCAGGAATACGCCCAGGTAGCGCGCAGTTACGGCTTTCTGGCCTCGATGGGTTCGGATTTCCACGGTCCGGGCGAGTCGCGCATGGACCTGGGCGGACTGCCGCCGCTGCCCACCGGGGTCAAGCCGGTCTGGCACGACTGGGGGCTGTGAAGCCCTTGAATTCAGCCGGCCGATTCCTATCTAATAACCACTTTTCTGATAGGAGTTTTCCCCGATGAAACGCATCCTGCTGTTTATCGCCACCAACATCGCCGTGCTGGTGGTGATGAGCGTGATCCTCTCCCTCTTGGGCGTGGACCGCTTCCTCACTCGTTCCGGCCTGAACCTGCCGATGCTGATGGTGTTCTCGCTGGTGGTCGGTTTCACCGGATCGATCATCTCCTTGCTGATGAGCAAGAGCATGGCCAAGTGGTCCACCGGCGCGCGCGTGATCGAAACGCCCATGAACGGTACCGAAGCCTGGCTGCTGCAGACCGTGGGCAAGCTGGCCCAGCGCGCCGGGATCGGCATGCCGGAGGTGGCGGTCTATGACGGTGAGCCCAACGCTTTTGCCACCGGTGCCTTCCGCGATTCGGCCCTGGTGGCGGTCTCGACCGGCCTGCTGCAGGGCATGACGCAGGAAGAAGTGGAAGCCGTGCTGGGCCATGAGGTGGCCCACATCGCCAATGGCGACATGGTGACGATGACCCTGATCCAAGGCGTGGTGAATACCTTCGTGGTGTTCCTGTCGCGGGTGGTCGGCTATTTCGTGGATTCGGCCCTGCGCCGCAACAACGAGTCCTCCGGCCCCGGCATCGGCTACATGGTGACGGTGATGGTGTGCCAGGTGGTCTTCGGTATCGGCGCCTCGATCATCGTGGCCTGGTTCTCGCGCCATCGTGAATTCCGGGCCGATGCCGGTGCCGCCCGCCTCTTGGGGACGCCCCAGCCGATGATCAATGCCCTGGCGCGCCTGGGCGGCTTTTCGCCGGAAGGCCTGCCGCAGAACATGGCAGCCCTGGGCATCAGCGACAAGCCCGGCATCATGGCGCTGTTCTCGACACACCCGCCGCTGGAACAGCGCATCGCCGCCCTGCGCGGCCAGCGCTAAGCCCGGCGGGCAGCGACAACGGCGGTGGCGACACCGCCGTTGTGCTTTTTACGATTTGGATTTGGATTGGAAACGGAAACCGCATCATGAGCCAGTTTTTCGAGATTCACCCTGACAACCCGCAGCTGCGCCTGATCAAGCAAGCCGCGCAGATCATCCACAAGGGCGGCCTGGTGGCCTTGCCTACCGACTCCTGCTACGCGCTGGTGTGCCAGCTGGACAACAAGGATGCCGTCGAACGCGTGCGCCGCATCCGTGGCGTGGACGACAAGCACCACCTGACCCTGCTGTGCCGTGACCTCTCCGAGATCGCCCAGTATGCCAAGGTCGACAACCGCCAGTACCGCCTGCTCAAGGCCGCCACGCCGGGGGCCTATACCTTCATCCTGGAAGCCACCAAGGAAGTGCCGCGCCGCCTCTCGCACCCCTCGCGCAAGACCATCGGCCTGCGCGTGCCGGAGAACCGCATCGCCCACATGCTGCTGGAAGAACTGGGCCAGCCGCTGCTGGGAACCACCCTGATCCTGCCGGACGAAGACTTGCCGCTGACCAGCGCCGAAGACATCCGCAGCCATCTGGAAAAGCAGATCGACCTGGTCATCGACAGCGGTGCCTGCAGCCTGGAGCCGACCACCGTGATCGATCTCACCGATGACAATGAGCCGGTGCTGGTGCGGCAGGGCAGGGGAGATGCCGGCATCTTCGGTTTGCAGGCTGCATAAGCGAAGTAGTTGTCCTTCCCACCCGGCGCGCCGAACCTGCCCTGAGCGAATCCGGGGCAGTTCGTTGTCCCTCTGCTAAAATCCCCGCCCATGAACGAACTCATCCAGACCGTCGCGGTTTACGCGCTGCCCGTGCTTTTCGCCATTACCCTGCACGAGGCGGCCCATGCCTATGCGGCCAAGTTTTTCGGGGATACGACTGCTTATTCGATGGGGCGCATGAGCCTCAACCCGCTCAAGCACATCGATCCCTTCGGTACCATCCTCATTCCCATCCTGCTGTACTTCGCCACCAGCGGTGCCTTCCTGTTCGGCTATGCCAAGCCGGTGCCGATCAACTTCGGCCACCTGCGCAAGCCCAAGCGCGACATGGCCTGGGTCTCGCTGGCCGGCCCTGCGGCCAACTTCTTCATGGCGCTGCTGTGGACGCTGGCCATCTATGCCCTGGTGCTGGGCGGGGTGCAAGAAGAATTCTTCATGCTCATGGCCAAGGCCGGGGTGCTGACCAACCTGGTGATGTTCGCCTTCAACCTGTTCCCGATCCCGCCCCTGGATGGCGGTCGCATCCTCACCAGCCTGTTGCCGAACAAATACGCCTACAAATTCGCCCAGATCGAGCCCTACGGCTTCTTCATCGTCATGGCGCTGGTGCTGCTCAAGGTGATCTACACCTGGTGGATGGCGCCGGTGATGTATGTGGCCAGCAAGCTGCTGCAGCTCATTACCTTCCCCATTTCCTTGTTGTTCTGATTGTTCACCGAGTTGATCCCGTTCATGTCGAACCGCCAACCGCCAACCCACGCCAAACGCCATGTATCCTGACCGCGTCGTCTCCGGCATGCGCCCCACGGGCGCGCTGCACCTGGGCCACTATCACGGTGCCCTGAAGAACTGGGTCAAGCTGCAGTCCGAGCTGCCCTGCCTGTTCTTCGTGGCCGACTGGCATGCACTGACCACCCATTACGACGATCCCTCCGTGATCGAGACCAGCACCTGGGAAATGGTGATCGACTGGCTCGCTGCCGGGGTCGATCCTGCCCAGGCGACGCTGTTCATCCAGTCGCGCGTGCCCGAGCACGCCGAACTGCACCTGCTGCTGTCCATGGCCACCCCGCTGGGCTGGCTGGAACGCGTGCCGACCTACAAGGACCAGCAGGAAAAGCTGGCCGACCGCGACCTGGCCACCTACGGCTTCCTGGGCTACCCGCTGCTGCAGGCGGCCGACGTGCTGATCTACCGCGCCAGCCAGGTGCCGGTGGGTGAGGACCAGGTGCCGCACATCGAGATCATGCGCGAGATCGCGCGCCGCTTTAACCACCTGTACGGCAAGGAAAAAGGCTTCGAGGAAAAGGCCCTGGCTGCCACCAAGAAGCTGGGCAGCAAGCGCGCCAAGCTGTACCTGGAACTGCGCACGCAATTCCAGGAAAAGGGCGATGATGAAGCCTTGGAACAGGCCAAGGCCATGCTGGATGATGCCCAGAACCTGTCGATGATCGATCGTGAACGTTTGTTCGGCTATCTCGAAGGCAGCCGCAAGTTGATCCTCACCGAGCCGCAGGCCATGCTGACCGAGGCTTCGCGCCTGCCGGGGCTGGATGGAGCCAAGATGTCCAAGAGCTATGGCAATGCCATCGCCCTGCGTGAAGATGCGGCTTCGGTCACCAAGAAGGTCAAGACCATGCCGACCGACCCGCAGCGCGTGCGCCGCAGCGATCCGGGCGATCCGGACAAATGCCCGGTCTGGCAATTCCACCAGGTCTATTCCCCGTCGGAAGTGAAGGAATGGGCAGCCAAGGGCTGCCGTTCGGCCGGGATCGGTTGCCTGGAGTGCAAGCAACCGGTGATCGATGCCATCCTGCAAGAGCAGCAGCCGATGCTGGAACGTGCCCAGCCTTACCTGGATGATCCCTCGCTGGTGCGCGCCATTGTCGCCGATGGCTGTGACAAGGCACGCAAGCTGGCCCAGGACACCATGCGCGACGTGCGCGAAGCCATGGGGCTGGGTTATTGAGTGATTGACCGGCGGCAAGCGGGTTTGAGGCCGTCGCGGGGCCCGCAGGGGCGGGTTCTCCGGCTTTTTTTACGTCCGCTTTCAACTGTAGCAGCCGCAAATTGACCTGATGAGGCGTCTATCCGCTACAATCAGGCCTTTATTCTGACCACCACCTTACATACGCACACCATGATCAAGGGTAGCATTGTTGCAATCGTCACTCCCATGCATCCGGACGGCAGCCTCGACTACGACGGCCTGCGCAAGCTGATCGACTGGCATATCGCCGAGGGAACCGACAGCATCGTCATCGTCGGTACCACCGGCGAATCGCCCACCGTCTCGATGGAAGAGCACTGCGAACTGATCAAGGTCGCGGTCGAGCATACGGCCAAACGCATCCCCATCATCGCCGGTACCGGCGGCAATTCCACCGCCGAAGCCATCGAGCTGACCGCCTTCGCCAAGAAGGTCGGCGCCGACGCCTCGCTGCAGGTGGTGCCCTACTACAACCGTCCGACCCAGGAAGGCATGTACCTGCACTTCAAGACCATCGCCGAAGCGGTGGATCTGCCGGTGATCCTGTACAACGTGCCCGGCCGTACGGTGGCCGACATGAGCAACGAGACCATCCTGCGCCTGGCGCAGGTCAAGGGCATCGTGGGTGTGAAGGACGCCACCGGCAACATCGCCCGCGGCACCGACCTGATCCGCCTGGCCCCCAAGGATTTCGCGGTCTACTCCGGTGACGACGCTACCGCCATCGCCTTGATGCTGTATGGCGGCGCCGGCAACATCTCGGTGACGGCCAACGTCGCCCCGCGCGACATGCACGAGCTGTGCGTGGCCGCCATGAGCGGCAACATCGCCCGTGCCGTGGAACTGAACAACAAGCTGCTGCCGCTGCACAACAAGCTCTTCGTCGAGCCCAACCCGGTGCCGGTGAAGTGGGCCATGCAGGAGATGGGCCTGATCCCGTCGGGCATGCGCCTGCCGCTGGCGCCGCTGGGTGCGTCCTTCCACGACACCGTCCGTGCCGCCCTGCGCGAGTCCGGCGTCTTAAACTGATCGGCTTGGCCGCTTTGGCGCAGGTCTCCTGAAATCCGATTCCGCTTTCACTAGTAACGATATGACTAATAGCAATAACGTTCGTCCGGTCTCCCGCTCCGCGTACACACTTACCCAACGCAGCATCGTCGTCGCACTGGCGCTGGCCGGACTGGCAGGATGCTCGTCCATCGGCAACATGCTCGAAGGCGACCGTATCGATTACAAGAGCGCCGAAAAGGCCCGTGGCCCGCGCCTGGAAGTGCCGCCCGACCTGACCCAGCTGCAGCGCGACAACCGCTACGCCATCCCTGAAGCCAACAAGGGCGTGGCCACTGCGTCGGGCTACCAGCTGGAACAGCAGAACAAGCCGACTACCGATGTCACCTCCGTGGCGCCGACCTCCAAGGGCGACGAGATCCGCATCGAGCGCGATGGCTCGCAGCGCTGGCTGGTGGTCAAGCAGACCCCGGAACAGCTGTGGCCGCAGATCAAGGACTTCTGGCAGGACAGCGGTTTCCTGATCAACATCGAATCGCCCGATACCGGCGTGATGGAAACCGACTGGGCCGAGAACCGTGCCAAGATCCCGCAGGACTTCATCCGCAACACCCTGGGCAAGGTGTTTGATTCGCTGTACTCCACCGGCGAGCGCGACAAGTTCCGCACCCGCCTGGAGCGCGGCCCCAACGGCACCACTGAAATCTTCATCAGCCATCGCGGTGCCGAAGAAGTGCTGACCGGTTCGGCCAAGGAAACCTCGGTGTGGACCGCGCGTCCTTCCGATCCGGGCCTGGAAGCTGAATTCCTGTCGCGCCTGATGGTGCGCCTGGGTGCTGAAGAAACCAAGGCCAAGGCCGCCGTGGCCAACGCCCCCTCGCTGCAGTCCCGCTCGCGCCTGCAGAAGACCGCCACCGGCAACAGCGTGCAAGTGGATGAAGGTTTCGACCGCGCATGGCGCCGTGTCGGCCTGGCACTGGATCGCGTGGGCTTCACCGTGGAAGATCGCGACCGCAGCCAGGGCATCTACTACGTGCGCTACGTGGACCAGAACCAGGACGCCAAGGACAAGAAGGATGACGGCTTCTTCTCGCGCATCTTCAGCTCCAAGGACAAGGACAAGAAGGCTGCCAAGTACCGCATCGTGGTCAAGGGTGCTGGCGCCGACAGCAGCAACATCGTCGTGCAGAACGGCGAGGGTGGTCCGGATACCTCGGGTATCTCCGACAAGATCCTCGGTCTGCTCAACGACCAGCTGAAGTAAGCAGGACCCGGGGCTCAGATGAAGTTCGCGAGCCTCGGTAGCGGCAGCGAAGGCAATGCGCTGCTGATCTCGGCCGCAGCCGGCGACCAGCGTCCCTCCTCGGGGACAACGGTCATGCTGGACTGCGGCTTTACTTTGCGCGAAGCCGAAAAGCGCATGCTGCGCCTGGGCCTGGATCCTTCGGACGTCTCGGCCATCGTGGTCACGCATGAACATTCGGACCACGTCAGTGGCGTCTTCAAATTCGCGCGACGCTATCGCATCCCCGTCTGGCTCAGCTACGGCACCTGGCAGGCGGTGGCCGAGCAGGCCAACGATGTCGATGTGCGTTTCTGTGCCGATGGCCAGAAGCTTGCCATCGGCGACCTCGAACTCTCTCCCTATACCGTTCCGCACGATGCCCGCGAGCCGGTCCAGTACGTGGCCAGCGATGGCGACCGGCGCCTGGGCGTGTTGACCGATGCCGGCCAGCCGACCGCGCACCTGGTGCAGGCCCTCGATGCCTGCGATGCCCTGCTGCTGGAATGCAATCACGACCGCGAGATGCTGGATCGCTCGCCATATCCGGCCTTCCTCAAGCGCCGCATCGGTGGAGACTACGGCCACCTGGCCAACGATGCCAGCGCAGAGATCCTCCGGTTGCTCGACAAGAGCCGGCTCAAGCGCGTCATCGGCGCTCACCTGAGCCAGCAGAACAACACCCCCGAACTGGCCCGCGCGGCCATCGAAAGCGTGCTCGGCACGACCTTTGGCGAAATCGGCATTGCCTGCCAGGAAGAAGGTTTTTCCTGGCTGGACGTGTAGTCAAAAAACGCGAGTGGGTCAGCTTTTTGTCAGGCTGGTCCCAGCGCTGTCGCACCGCCGCAGAAACAATTTGTTTCTCTTTTCATTCACGTTGAAGATTCATTTTTGCGGGTACCCGCAGCGCGGCATCCGTGCATGCGTCGATCTTGTGTCCCCGATAAGAAAAAAAGGGCCTTGGCAGCCCGTCAGGGCATTGTCAGTACGTGCATATGGACGGGGTGCTGCGAAGGCTTTGTGGGACGATCTGATGCGTTTGCGCCAGATCAAGGAACCACGCAGTCTGGATGCCGAGGGGGAGAGGGCAAGAGCGGCGGAGATGAAGGAAAAGACGGGGCGATACGCGGAACAGGGACGAAACACAGGGACGAAAAAAAACCGGTCTTGCGACCGGTTTTTTCCGAAAATAATCCGAAGATTACTTGGCCGGAGCGGCTTCAGCCGGCTTTGCATCAGCGGCCGGAGCGGCAGCGTCAGCAGGCTTAGCGTCAGCAGCCGGAGCAGCGGCGTCAGCCGGCTTGGCAGCGTCAGCAGCAGGAGCGGCGTCAGCCGGCTTTGCATCAGCAGCCGGAGCAGCAGCGGCCGGAGCTTCAGCAGCAGGAGCAGCTGCAGGTGCCGGAGCTTCTTCCTTCTTGCCGCAAGCAGCCAGGGCAACAGCCAACAACGAAGCGATCAACAGAGTCTTTTTCATGAATATTCCTTCAATATTTAAAAATTGTGCGATGAATAATTACCGGTAATTATCGCTCTACTGGGAGGCTTTCGCCGCGGGTAAGACCTCACGGTCGGGCTTCGGTTCTTGCTTCTTTTTGACTGCCGAAACAACGCCTGACAACGAAAACTTTCCAGCCCATCATTATAGCTATTTTTTTCCGGAATCACATCGCCACTATGGGAATTCGTAAGAATTTGTAAGAACTTACATCGCGTTGGAGCGGCCCGCAAAGTCTTGACGCAAGCCGCTCTCCGGGATTTTCTAAAGTGATTTCGAGAAGTGTTCGCGATAAATTGGATTAGTCTCGAACAATCTCGAGCCAGCCACTTTCATGCCATTGATGCAATGCTTCCAGCAGGTCTTCGGAGGCCAGGTCGAGGTCGGTTTTCTCCAGCACACGCGAGTCGGCCAAGCGCGCCAGGATCGCCTTGTCACCGCGATTGACCTGGAAGGATTCGCCATTGATGAAGACGTGAGAGCCACGGTACAGCATGCGCGTCTTGCGATGCAGCGCCAGGCCACGTTTCTTGGCGCCCTGGAAAAAGCGAGCAAACGACAATTCCTGGGCCGGCGCCTCGAAGAAAACACTGTGTTTGGGCTCCGACAGATGCTCACCGAGGAAGATGGTGATGTCGTCGTCGGTGAAGCGGATCTTGTTGAGTTCGTCGCGGATGCGCGCCACCATGTCGAGCGGCAATTCCGCCGGCTTGGCGGTGGCTTTCAGGTCAGGATCTTCATAGCGGCCGGGCAGGTCGATGGTATCCATCATGAATTCCAGGAAGGATTCGCCCAGTTCCTGGTAGGCCGGCGAGCGGAAGCCGACCGAATAGGTCATGCATTCACCGATGGCTACGCCGTCATGCGCGTATTGCGGCGGCAGGTAGAGCATGTCGCCCGGTTCCAGCACGAATTCCTGTTCGGCCTGGAAGTTGCTGAGGATCTTCAGCGGCACGCCTTCTTCCAGCGTCAGGTCCTCTTGCGCGCTGATGCGCCAGCGGCGTTGTCCGTGGGCCTGCAGCAGGAAGACGTCATAGGAATCGAAATGCGGGCCGACGCCGCCGCCATCGGTGGCGTAGCTGATCATCAGGTCGTCCAGGCGTGCATCGGGCACGAAGCGGAACTGGCGCAGCAGGGCGTCGGCGGCCGGGTGGTGCAGGTTCACGCCTTGTACCAGCAGGGTCCAGGCCTTTTGCTTCAAGGGCGGGAGCTTGTTGAAGGGGCCATGCTGCATGTCCCAGCCATCGGTGCGATGGGTGATGAGGCGCGATTCGACCTCATCGCGACGGGCCAGGTCGAACAGTTCCTGGCGCGGCAGCGGTGCCGTGAAACCGGGGATGGCGTTGCGGATCAGGAGCGGCTTCTTGTGCCAGTAGTCACGCAGGAATTGGGCGGGCGTGATGCCGCCGAGCAGATCGAGTTTTTTCATGGTCGCCATTATAGAGGTGCCAGCGCAGCCGTACGCCTTTGGCGGCGGCCAAGTTTGATGCAGGTATAATCGCGGAGTCGAGATACCGTTTTTGAAAGCGTCCTTGCCTCGCGGGAATGGCAAGGGGATGGTTCTTAGGCCCCAACCCGGGTGGCAGGTGTCCCGCGCGACGCTTCCGCAGCAGCTGCCGCTCCCGCACCACTATCGATACAAAGGACCCTTACGATGAAGATCGCGAAGAATACCGTCGTTTCCGTCAACTACAAGCTGTCGGATGCCCAGAACAACCTGATCGAGCAAAGCAGCGAGCCGATGGTCTACCTGCACGGCGGCTATCACAACACCCTGCCCAAGATCGAAGAAGCGCTGGACGGCAAGGAAGTCGGCTACAGCACCACCATCCAGGTCGAGCCGGAAGATGCCTTCGGCGAATACGATTCCGAGCTGGTCAAGATCGAGCCGGTCGAGCGCCTGCCGCAGCCGCTGGAAGTGGGCATGCAGTTCGAAGGTTCGCCCGACGACGACAGCGAAGAGTCGGTCATCTTCACCGTCACCGAAGTGGCGGACGGCAAGGCCGTGCTCGATGGCAACCATCCGCTGGCCGGCATCGCGCTGCGCTTTGAACTGGCCGTCACCGAAGTGCGCGCCGCCTCCGAAGAAGAAGTGGCCCACGGCCACGTGCACGGTGCCCATGGCCACCACCATCATCACGATGATGAAGATGAAGGCGACGCCGGCGACCACTTCCGCAGCCAGCCGCTGAACTGATGGTTGAGCGCTGGTCGCTGATCGCTGACCGCAGCGCCGGAGAAAACCCGTCGATCGGGCATTTTCTTCCGGCGCGCAAGAAAAAACGCCCGCAGATGCATTCTGCGGGCGTTTTCGTTCATATGGACCGGAAAACCTCGTTTTCCAGCAAGATCCAGGCGCCTAGCGCCGTTCGCCATCTGCATCGGCCACTGCAAACAGCTGCGGCAGATGGTCATCCACCACCACCTTGAGCCAGCGCTCGCCCACGCCCACACTGCCCAGGTTGCCGCTCCACAGGATTTGCGCTGGTGCCTTGCTCTTGCCGCCCTGGGCGTGCACGACCAGTACGCGTCCCTGGAATTTGCCCGCCAGGTCGGAGAACAGCTTGCGCGTCTCCGCAAAGCCATCGCGCTGGGCGCGGAAGAAGGAACGCTTGGGCGGCGGACCGAAGGGGTTGCCATCACTGAAGAAGACGATGGCCGCGCTCTTCTTCAGGGCGGCAAAGGCGAACAGGTGCTGCAGCCAGTTGCGATTGGCGATGAGGCGGTCCTCGAACTCATTGTTGCGTCCGCCATCGAGCAGGAAGTGATTGTTGGCCGCCGGCAGGTTCACGGTAGCGAAGAGCACGTTGCCGATTTCCCAGCGGGTGTTCTCGGCATAGCTGCGGAACTTGGGCGTGAGCGACTGGCGCAGCATCGGCAGCCGGCTCGCGCCCAGCGAGAATTCGCTGGCATAGAAGATCTCGCGCATGCGTGCCAGGCGTTCGATGGCGTCCGAACGGTTCTCGCGGTCGCGGCAGGTGATCCAGTCGCTGCCGGCCAGCGACACGAAGATGCCGTTCTGCGCCTGCGAGAGCATCGCATGGCGCTCGGCATAGAGCGCGTCATCGCAGCGTTCAGAAGGGGATTTGATGCCGTTGACCACCACGAAGGCGAGATTGTCGGCATCGGTCTCGGCAAGGGCCTGGCGCAGCGCTTCATCGCCCTTGACGCCGGGCGCGGCATGGTTGATCACGCCGAACGAAAAGTCCTGTCCGGCGGCCCATGCCGCACCGCCCGCCATCAGGATGGCAGCGGTGAAGCAGGTGCACAGCAGGATGCGTCGGATCGGGCGGATCGGCATGCAGTCTTTCTGCGGTTCAAAGGGCGGCGTCAAGCCGGCGTCCCCGTGGTGTTGTCGTGGTGTTGTTATTGTCCCCGGCTCAAGGCCTTCAACTGGTAGAGCGCATCCAGCGCCTGGCGCGGCGTCAGGGCATCGGGGTCGATGCCGTCCAGCGATTGCAGCAGGGCCTGGGCCAGCGGATCGGGTTCGACCGCGCTGGCGGGATTGCGTTCATCGTCTGCTTCTTCAGCTTCGGCTTGCGTTTCCATGAAGGAAGGGGAGCTGAACAGGTCGAACTGGGGCGTTGGCTGCATGGATTGGCTTTCCAGCGCCGAGAGATGCTTGCGCGCGGCGCGGATGACCGGAGCCGGCACCCCCGCCAGTTGCGCCACCTGCAGCCCGTAGCTCTGCGAGGCCGGGCCGCTCTGGACGGCATGCAGGAAGACGATGCTGTCCTTGTGCTCCACGGCCGACAGGTGCACGTTGGCCGCGGTCGGGTGGATCTCGGGCAACTGGGTCAGTTCGAAGTAGTGGGTCGCGAAGAGGGTGAAACTGCGCGTCACATCGATGAGGTGCTTGGCAATCGCCCAGGCCAGGGCCAGGCCGTCGAAGGTCGAGGTGCCACGGCCGACCTCATCCATCAACACCAGCGAATGTTCGGTGGCGTTGTTGAGGATGGAGGCCGATTCGGTCATCTCCACCATGAAGGTGGAGCGGCCGCCGGCCAGGTCATCGGCGGCGCCGATGCGGGTGAAGATGCGGTCGATCGGACCGATCACCGCACTGGTGGCGGGCACGAAGCTGCCCACGTAGGCCAGCAGGGTGATCAGCGCCACCTGGCGCATGAAGGTCGATTTACCACCCATGTTGGGACCGGTGATGAGCAGCAGCTTGCGTTCGGCGGCGAGCTGGCAGTCGTTGGCGATGAAGCGTTCGATCTGGTTTTCCACCACCGGATGGCGGCCTTGTTCGATCTGGATGCAGGGCTCATCGACCAGCTGCGGCGCGCACCAGTTGTTGCGCACGGCATGGTCGGCCAGGGCCACCAGCGTGTCGAGCTGGGCCAGTGCATGGGCGATGGATTGCAGGCGCACGATGTGTGCACCCATGTCGTTGAGAAGCTGCTCGTAGAGGAATTTCTCGCGCGACAGCGAGCGTTCCTGCGCCGAGAGCGCCTTGTCCTCGAAGGCCTTCAGCTCGGGGATGATGTAGCGTTCGGCATTCTTCAGGGTCTGGCGGCGGCGATAGTCTTCCGGCACCTTGTCGGTCTGGCCGTGGGTGACCTCGATGTAGAAGCCATGCACCTTGTTGTATTCCACGCGCAGGTTGGCAATGCCGGTGCGTTCCCGTTCGCGCGCTTCCAGTTCCAGCAGGTACTGGCCGGCGTTTTCCGACAGGCCGCGCAGTTCGTCCAGTTCGGCGTCATAGCCGCGCGCGATCACGCCGCCGTCGCGCACCATGGCGGCGGGCTCCAGCATGATGGCGCGTTCCAGCAGGTCCAGGCATTCCACGGGCGTGGCCAGGTCTTCGTGCAGCTGGCCCAGCAGTGGTGCTTCGGCGTCGCGGGCGCACATTTCCACGTAGGCCCGCAATGAACCCAACTGCTGCAGGCCGCTGCGCAAGCCCGCCAGGTCGCGCGGACGCGCCGAGAGCAGGGCGATGCGGGTGGTGATGCGTTCGATGTCGGGCACCGCCGCCAGCGTGGCCGACAGGCCCGAGCAGGCGTCGGTGCGCATGAGCGCATTGATGGCGGCGTGGCGTTCGCGCGCCACTTGCTGGTCGCGCAGGGCGTGGTGCAGCCAGTGGCGCAGCAGGCGCGAACCCATCGCGGTACGGCAGTGGTCCAGCGTGGAGAACAGCGTCGGGGCCAGCGCATTGGCATCCTGCGAGCGGATGGTTTCGGTCAGTTCCAGGTTGCGGCGGGTGGCCGCATCCAGGCCGATGAATTCATTTTCGGATTCGACGGTGAGCGTGCGCACGTGCTGCAGGCCGCGTCCCTGGGTCGATTGCGCATAGCGCAGCAGGGCACCGGCGGCACAGATGGCCGGGCCCAGGCCGTCGGCACCGAAGCCGTGCAGGGTGGCCACGCCCAGTTGGTCGAGCAGGGCCTTCTCGCTGCTGGGCTGGTCGAAATGCCAGTCCGGCACCGTCACGGCGCGGTTGGGCAGCAGCGGCTCGCACTGCTCCAGCTGGCCGTCGGCCACCAGCACCTCGGCGGCCGAGATGCGTTCGAGCTCCTGCTTCACGCGGCCATCGAGCAGCGTGCTCTCGACCGTGAACTCCATCATCTTGAGCGCGCCGCTGGCCATGGACAGCCAGGCCAGGCCGACCTGCATCTGCTTGCGCGACTTGGAGGGCAGCAGTTGCATGGCCAGCAGGCAGCGCTCGGCCTTTTCGGGCAAGAGGTCGGAATCGGTCAGGGTGCCGGGCGTGACCACCCGCACCACCTTGCGCTCCACCGGTCCCTTGCTGGTGGCCGGGTCGCCGATCTGTTCGCAGATCGCCACCGACTCGCCCAGCTTGATCAGGCGTGCCAGGTATTGCTCCACCGAGTGGAAGGGCACGCCCGCCATCTTGATCGGGTTGCCGTTGGAAGAGCCGCGCTGGGTCAGCGTGACGCCCATGAGGCGCGAGGCCTTTTCGGCATCTTCGAAGAAGAGTTCATAGAAATCGCCCATCCGGTAGAACACCAGCGTGTTGGGATGGTCGGCCTTGATGCGGAGGTACTGCTGCATCATCGGCGTGTGGGCGGCGAGGTCTTTGGTCATGAGTCTGGGTGGCGATGCGGGGATCGCTTCTTGCAAGTTCGGGAAGCATGGCCGCGCGGGCTGGCCTGGATCTCCGTGGATCTCACGGGATCATCAAGCCACGCTGGCGGCGGGACGTCATGGCGGCCCGCTGCACGGGCCCGCCATAAATCAAAAATGCGGACCGTGGTCCGCATGCATGAGCCGGGATTGTACGCCCTTGACCCGGTGCAGCCAAGCGCACAGCCCGCGTTTGACCCGCCTGGGGCCTCGAATTCAATCGAAAGAGATGACGATCTTTCCCGAATGCTCGCCCCGTTGCATCCGGGCAAAGCCCTCGGCTGCTTGGGCCAGGGGGAAGCGCGAGTCGATCAGCGGCCGGATCTGGTGCAGGGCCATCATGCGGATCATCGCCTCCAGTGCGGCGCGCGAACCCACCACCACGCCTTGCATGCGGATCATGGGGCCGATCAGTTGGCGGATGTTGAGCGAGGTCTCCATTCCGCCGACGAAGCCGACCACGCCCACGAAGCCGTTGAAGCGCACCGCCGTGAGCGATTCAGACAGGCTGCTGCCGGTGGTTTCGACCACGATGTCGACCCCGCGTCCGCCCGTCGCCTCGCGCACCGACTGGCCCCAGGCGGGGGTGTGCCGATAGTTGATGACAGTGTCCACGCCCAGGCTGCGCAGCAGGGCTGCCTTGGCGTCAGACGAGGTGAGCCCGATCACGCGCGCCCCGGCGGCCCGCGCGAACTGCGCTGCAAACAGGGCCACGCCGCCGGTGCCTTGCACCAGCACGGTCTGGCCGGCCTGCAATCGGCCCTGTTGCAGGCAAGACCAGGCGGTCAGGGCGGCAATCGGCAAGGTACTGGCTTGGTCATCATCCAGGTAGTCCGGCGCGGCTACGGCTTCTTCGGCGGGGACCACCACGTAATCCTGCAGCACCCCGGTGAGCGGTCCTCCCAGGCTGCCGCCGTTGCGCTGCTCGGGCGTGAGTGCGCCATCGCGCCAGCCCTGGATGTACACCGGGATGACGCGCTCGCCGACCCGGAAGCGGCTCACATCCTCGCCCACCGCCTCGACCACACCGCAGGCATCGGAGCAGGGGGTATAGGGCAGGGGCAGCTGGGGCATGTAGCCACCACAGAGGATCGCCAGGTCACGGTAGTTCAGGCTGGCGGCGCGCACGCGCACCAGGATCTCGCCACGGCGTGGTACGGGACGGTCGATCTCGGACAGGGTCAGGCCGTCGATGGCGAAGCGGCGGGCTTGCAGGGCTCTCATGCAGGGTGTCTCCTCGATAGGGCGTGGGGAACAGCGATGGGGCAGTCTAGCAAAATCACCTGTGCTGCGTCGGCCGCCCAAAAAAACAGGCGGCCACCGAAGTGGCCGCCTGCCCAGTCCGCAGGGGAAGACGGACTGTGGGGGAGAGCTGCTCGATCAGTGCGCCGAGGTCGTATCGGCCACCCGTGTCGGTTTTGGTGCCAGCCACACCGCCAGCGCCGCCAGCGAGAAGGACACCGCGGCCATCATGAAGATGTGGTTGGTGGCCAGCATCACGGCCTGGTTCTGCACCGTCTGCGCCAGCGAGCCCGTCGCCTGCTCGGCGCTCATGCCCGAGGCCATCATGGCGTTGACCGCATCGCCGCCACGATCGACCAGGCCGGACAGTTCGGCGTGGAAGTAGGTGGCGTCGTTTTCCCAGCTGGTATTGACGATGGAGGTGGCAATCGCCCCGGCCATGGTGCGGCAGAAACTCATGAGGCCGGCGGCCGATGCGGTCTCTTCCTCGTTCACGCTGGAAAGCGCCAGGCCGGTGAGCGGCACGAAGAACAGCGGCAGTCCGATCCCCTGCAGGAACAGCGGCCAGCCGATCTGGAAGAACGACATGTCGGTGGTGTTGAAGGCCCGCAGGAAGGTGATGAAGCCCAGCCAGGTCACGCCGATGCACACCAGCTTGCGCGCATCGATGGTGGTGGACATCTTGGCCACCATGGGCGCAGTCAACACCGCCAGGATGCCGGTCAGCGCCGAGATGCAGCCCGACCAGGTGGCGGTATAGCCCATGTAGCCCTGCAGCCAGAGGGGCGTCAACACCACCGAGCCGAAGAAGGCACCGAAGGCCAGGCAGATGGTGGTCACGCTGGCGGTGAAGCCGCGATGGCGGAACACCCGCAGGTCAACGATGGGATTGTGCTCGGTCAGCTCCCAGATCAGGAAGGCGATGAAGAACACCACGGCAGTCACGGCCAGCAGCACGATTTCGGTGGAGGCGAACCAGTCCTTTTCCTTGCCTTCATCGAGCATCAGTTGCAGGGCGGCCACCCAGACCACCATCAGGATCAGCCCCACGCGGTCAATGGGCAGCTTGCTGGTCTTGGTCTCGAAGCGCTTGAGCATGCGCCAGCCGAGATAGCCGCAGATCAGCGCCACCGGCACGTTGATCCAGAAGATGTAGGGCCAGCTGTACTGGTCGCACAGCACCCCGCCCAGGATCGGGCCGGCAATCGGTGCCACCAGCGTGGTCATGGCCCACAGCCCCACGGCGGCAGGCGCTTTTTCCTTGGGGAAGATGCGCAGCAGCAGAGTTTGCGACAGCGGCATCAGCGGGCCACCGGCCAAGCCCTGCATCACGCGGAAGGCGATCAGCATGCCCAGCGAATTGGCCAGTCCGCACAGGGCCGAGAACAGCCCGAACATGACCATCGAGAGGATGAACACGCGCACCGTGCCGAAGCGATTGGCCAGCCAGCCGGTCAGGGGCACCGTGATGGCTTCAGCCACCGCGTAGGACGTGATGACGTAGGTGCCCTGGCTGGTGGAGGCGCCCAGCGCGCCGGCGATGGTCGAGACCGAGACGTTGGCGATGGTGGTGTCGAGCACCGCGATGAAGTTGGCGGCGGCCAGCAGGATGCCGGCGCCCACCAGCTGGCCGCCGGTCAGCGGGGCCTCGAAGGGACCGGGCTGGGCGGCAGGCTTGGGGGCGGGCAGGTCGCCCGCCGTTGCGCTTGGTGTGGATGACATGATGAGTCTTTCCTTGTCGTCGCCGGATTACAGTGCGGCGGCGCGGGACTCGGTGCTGGCCGTCTTGGGCTGGACGTCACCGGCCTGCACCTGGCCGCGTGTATCGATCTCCACTACCATCGACAGGCCCACCGACAGCGGACGCTGCGCCAGTTCCTTGGGATCGAGCGAGATGCGCACCGGCAGGCGCTGCACCACCTTGATCCAGTTGCCGGTGGCGTTCTGCGCGGGGATCACCGCAAAGGCCGAACCGGTGCCACCGGAGAGACCCGTGACGACGCCGTGGTATTCCACCGAACCGCCATAGATGTCCGCCTTCATGGTCACCGGCTGGCCGATGCGCACCTTGGTCAGTTGCCCTTCCTTGAAGTTGGCATCCACGTGCATCTGCTGCAGCGGCACCACCGACAGCAGGCTGGCACCGCTCTGCACGCGCTGGCCGACTTGCACCTGGCGGCGGGCGATGACGCCATCGACCGGAGCGCGCAGCACGGTGCGTTCGAGGTCCAGCTTGGCCTGATCCAGCTTGGCGCGGGCCAGGACCACTTCCGGGTTGTCGTCCACGGTGGTATTGGCCGTCAGTACGGTACTGGCCTTCTGCGCACCCTGGGTCGCCTTGATGTTGGCGCGCGACTGCACTTCAGCGGCTTCGGCTGCCTTCAGGTTGGCCTGGGCGGTCAGCAGGGCAGTGCGCGCATTGCTCAATTCTTCACCCGACACCGAACCCGACTTGGCCAGCGCCTCGCGGCGCTGCAGGTCGATTTCAGCACGCTTCATATCGGCCTGCGCCGACAGCAACTGGGCACTGGCGCGCTTCTGCTCGGCTTCACGGGCCAGCACCTGGGCGGCCAGGCCGGCATCGTTGGCGAAGTAGCCCTTGACCTTGCGTTCGGTGCGGTCCAGGTCGGCGGCGGCCTGGTCCACGGCCAGCTTGGCATCGGCGTCGTCGATGCGTACCAGCACGTCGCCCTTCTTGACGGCCTGGGTATCGACCACGTCGACGGCGGCCACGATGCCGTTGATGGCCGGGGTGACGGTGGCCACTTCGGTGGCGGTGTAGGCGTTGTCGGTCTCGACGTAGCGCGAGCCGATCAGGTACCAATAGGTGCCGTAGCCGATGGCGGCGATGGCGACCACGCCGCCGAAGATGGAAAAGAGCTTCTTGCGCTTTTGCGCCGCGGCCGCCTTGGAGGCCTCTTCATTGCGCTGACGGGTTTCTTCGGCCAGGGTGTGGGCCGCTTGGGAATCGCTGTGGGACATGATGTTCAACCTTTCGCTTGCTGTTCGGTGTGGGGCGCGGTGGCGCTGTCTTGGCTCTTGCTGTCGCCGGCGGCGCGGTAGCCGCCGCCCAGGGCGCGCACCAGCGCGACATCCAGGGTGAACAGGCGCGAGCGCAGGTCGGAGAGCTGGCGCAGGTTGCTGATGAGCGTGTCCTGCGCATTGAGCACGTCCAGGTAAGTGTTGAGGCCGCCGTTGTAGCGGTTGCTGACGATGCGATAGGCCTCTTCGGCGGCGTCGGCTGCGGCCTGCACATCCTGCAGGCGGCCGGCCAGGGCTTTCTCGCTCACGCCGACATCGGCCACATCCTGCAGGGCCTGGGTGACGGCCTGGTCGTAGTTGGCCACGGCTTCGTCATAGCTGGCGCTGGCCGAGCGGAATTGTCCGCGCACGCGGCCGCCGTTGAAGATGGGCAGCGAGATCGCCGGGCCGAAGCTGCCGATGTCGGAGCCGCTGCGGGTGAGCATGTCGATGCCCAGCGACTGGAAACCGAAGTAGGCCGACAGGTTCACATTCGGATAGAAGGCAGCACGCGCCACCTTGATCTGCTTGCCGGCCGCTTCGGCGCGCAGGCGCGCGGCCACGATGTCGGGACGGCGGCCCAGCAGTTCCACCGGCAGTTGCGCGGGCAGGCCGAAGGGCTTGGACAGGTCGATCTGCGGGCGCGCCAGCTGCAGGCCGCGATCCGGGCCGGCCCCGGCCAGTGCGGCCAGCTTGTTGCGTTGCAGGGCGATGGATTCGTCGGTGGCCTTGAGGTCGGCCTGGGCGATGGCGCGGCGCGCTTCCATCTGCTTGACCGAGCCGCGTGTCTCCAGGCCATTGGTAAAGCGCTGGTTGAACAGGTCCAGCGTCTCTTCGCGCACCTTGAGCGCAGCTGCATTGGTGTCGCGCTGGGCGTAGAGCTGGGCCAGGTCGGCGTAGGCCGAGGCGATCGAGGTGGCCAGGGTGATGCGCGCCTGGGCGGCGTCCGCACGGCTGGCTTCCAGTTCCGAGGTGGCTGCGGCCAATGCGGCGCGGTTCTTGCCCCAGAAGTCGATTTCATAGCTGAAGTCCAGCGTGGTGCGGCTCTCGTTGTTGTAGCCCTTGGGCACGAAGTCCGGCGGCACGCCGTTGTTGTAGGACTGCTTCATGCGGTCCAGCGAGGCATTGCCGCTCACCTGCGGATAGAGCGCCGCCCCTTGTTGCTGGGCCGTGCCCTCGGCCTTCATCAGGCGGGCCTTGGCGACGGCCATGGAGGGTGCGCTCTGCAGGGCTTCGGCGATGAGCGCATTGAGCTGGGCATCACCGTAGACCGTCCACCACTGGTCGTTTGGCCAGGCCGATTGCACTCCCGTGGCGGCCAGGGTCTGGCTGCTCTGGTAATGATCGATGGACTTGGGTTCGGCGCGCGCACCGAGATCGGTGAAGGAGGCGCAGCCGGCCATGAGCGCCGCTGCCAGCACGGCCGCCGAGACCGCCGCCGCCCGCCGCCACGGCAGGGTAGGCCGCTCGGACCGCAGCGCCGGATAGGGCGCGCGCTGGTCGGGGATAGATGAGTTCTTGTTCATTTGCGTGGAGAGTGGAGTGAACGACTGAATCAGGATGTCGATGTTTAAAAACTGTACAGTTGAGTATAGTATTCGCTTTTGTGAAGTGTCAAGGCGCTTTGCGATAAATTGCTCGTCTTTTTGCGGCATTGCCGCAACAGGGATTTTTTGCCGCGATTTGATGGCAATCAGGCGGCTTTCGGCGGCATCGTCGCCTATAATTCGGGATTGGCCGGTTTTCTGGCCGGCATTACAGGACAATCATGCGCAAGAAGAGTGAAGAACGGCGGCAGCAGATGATCGACATCGCTGCCGAGGTGTTCAACGAAATCGGTTTCGAAGGCGCCTCCATGGCGGAAATCTCGGCCCGTATCGGGGGCTCCAAGGCCACGCTGTACAACTATTTCAGCTCCAAGGAAGAAATCTTCGTGGAGGTGATGATCAAGCAGGTGGGTTGCCAGTTTGAAGAATTGTTCATGGCCTTGCGTAATGAAGACGAAGTACGCGCAGGTTTATTGCGGCTGGCGAATCATTATCTGGGCGTGGTGTTCCGGCCCGAGATCGTGGCGGTCAAGCGGCTGGGGATGTATTACGCGGGCAAGTCCGAGCTGGGGCCGCTGCTGTACGAGCGGGGGCCGAAGCGCGGCTGGACGCGCATTGCCGATTTCCTGAAGGTCAAGATGGAGGAGGGCAAGCTGCGCTCCTCTGACGCCTGGATCGCCGCCATGCAGTTTCGCGCGTTGATCGAAGCGGAATGGATGGAAGTGCGCATGCTCAACGTGGTCACCGAGATTCCGGCGGACCAGCTGCAGGCGTCGGCGCAGCGGGCGGTGGAGGCTTTTCTTTATCTGTATCAGCCGCGCTGAGGGGATTCAGAAGCACAAGAAGGCGACACGGGCGACTGCAAGCCGGGTGTCGGTCGAGTGATCTAAGCAGAGCATTCAATCGCTACTTCTCGCTATTGCATTGCTTTGCCCAGTACATTTCGCGGGCCTTGACCAAGCTGTCTTCCATTTCCATTGTCTGGAATCTTTCTGTGCAGCGCTCGCAGGAGAAATATTGCACCGGTACGATGAACGTCTCTCCTCCAAATGTGCGGTTTTCCGTCGAGACGACATAGTGAACAGTTCCCTGGCCGGCACAGTTTGGGCAGATATCAAAAGGCTTCATAGGTTTCGCACATTCCGCTGCAGACCAGAATTGATCCGGCATGGATCTTCCTTTAATTCGCGTTTCCACGCATGCGAAAAAGTTGGATCAATGACCACAAATGAAGTCCCCCAAAAAAACCGGACTTGCCTCAACGGCAAGCCCGGTTCCCCCCTGTTCGGGACCGATATGAACGATTTCAGCGCTGGTGCACCCGCACGCCCGCCGAATAGGTCGCGGCAATGGCACGGTCATCACCCAAAATGGCCAGTGCGAACAATTGTTCCTCGAGGCTGTCGGTGGTGGCGCTGCGGCGGGCCAGCAAGGGCGTGGCCTGCGGATCCAGCACGATGAAGTCGGCGTCGCAGCCCGGCGTGAAGCTGCCGATGGTGCCTTCCAGCTGAAGCGCGCGGGCACCGCCCAGGGTAGCGAGATAGAACATGCGTTGGGCCGGCAGGTAAGTGCCGCCCATGCGGGCGACCTTGTAGAGCTCGTTCATGGTCTGCAGCATCGAGAAGCTGGTACCGCCGCCGACGTCAGTGGCCAGCGACAGCGGTACGCGCGCCGCATCGGCACGGGCGAAGTCGAACAGGCCGCTGCCCAGGAACAGGTTGGAGGTCGGGCACAAGGTGGCCGCCGATTGCGTGGCCGCCATGCGCGCACGATCCTGGTCATCCAGCCAGATGCAGTGGGCATACAGCGCACGCTGGCGCATCAGGCCATAGCCGTCATACACGTCCAGGTAGCTGCGGGCGTCGGGATAGAGCTCCTTCACCCATTTCACTTCGTCCGTATTTTCGGCCACGTGGGTTTGTATATACGTGTCCGGATATTGTGCCGCCAGTTCGCCGGCCAGCTTCATCTGTTCATGGGTGGAGGTCGGCGCAAAGCGCACGGTAATGGCGTAATGCTGGCGTCCCTTGTTATGCCAGCGCCCGATCAATTCCTCACTCTCGCGCACACCCGACTCGGCCGTATCACGCAGGAAATCCGGCGCATTGCGGTCCATCAGGCACTTGCCGGCCACCATGCGCAGGTTGCGTGCATGGCTGGCCGCGAAGAAGGCATCCACCGACTGCGGATGCACGGTGCAATACACGGCCGCACTGGTGGTGCCGTTGCGCAGCAGTTCGGCCAGGAAGAAATCGGCCACTTCGGAAGCGTGTTCCGGCTGCTGGAAGCGGCGCTCGGCCGGGAAGGTGTAGTTGTCCAGCCAGGGCAGCAGGCCCGGCGCGGGGGAGCCGATGATGTCGGTCTGCGGATAGTGGATGTGGGTATCGATGAAGCCGGGGCAAAGGATCTTGCCGCCCAGGTCTTCGATGGCGGTGCCGGGCGGCAGGGTGGCGGCCAGCGTGGCGTAGTCGCCGGCGGCCTGGATCTTGCCGTCTTGCACCAGCAGCAGGCCGTCGCTGTGCCATTGGGTGGCGTGCTCGTCGAAGGCGGGATCGTTGGCGAAATACAGCAGGCTGGCGCGGTAGGCTTGCAGGGATGGGCTCATGGTGTTTCCTCGATGCAGGCGGCGCCGCGCGCACGGGCGCGGGCCGTCGATTCAGTGGTCATCATACTGGAAGGCATGGTCGTGACGATGCATTCCGTGTTGCGAAAGTGGAATCGAAGGGGAACCCCGTGCGATCAGCCAGGACGTGTCGACAGGATTCCCGGAAGGGTGACGGCAGGGTGTTCCTTCAGCCTCTGCCGTCCAGAGCGTGTGTGGCCAGACTCAGTGGCCATGCCTTGGGTTTGGGGTGGGTAAAGCGCAGTTCCCACAGTTGCATCAGTTGCGCCACCACCGCGATGGCGATGCTGGCGGGCTCCTTGCCATAGATGCCGGGGATGCCGATGGGGCAGGTGATCCGTTCCAGCTGCGCGGCCGAGAAACCGCGCTCGGAGAGGCGATGCTCGAACTGCTTGCGCTTGGTGATGGACCCGATCAGCCCGAACCACGCCGCATCGTCACGCTTGAGGATGCGTTCGCTCAGTTGCTGGTCGAGGGCGTGGCTGTGGGTCATCACGAGATAATACGCGCCGGGCTCGGCCATGTCGACCGCGGCATTGGGCACGTCGGTGGCCTCGATGCGGATCTGCGGCGGCAGGCCGGGCGGGAACATGTCCTCCCGCTCATCCACCCACAGCACCCGGCAAGGCAGGTTGGACAAGACCTTGACGATGGCGGCCCCCACATGGCCGGCGCCGAACAGTACCACCTGCGGTTGATGTGCCCGGCACAGGTCGAGCAGCCAGCGGCGGCCCTGGCCGTCGCGCACCAGCTGGGTCTGGCGCGCGTGACGGAGGACGTCCGGCGGCAGGCCGAGGTCAGATGGATCGTTCTCCAGCAGTTGCAAGGGCGCGTCGTGATCCAGCGGCAAGGCGCGCCAGCGGTCCGTACCGCTGCACCAGGACTGCTCCAGTGTCTGCCAGGTGTGCAGGGCGGTGGACTCGGCATCGATGCGCTCGAAGCAGAGGAACACCACGCCACCGCAACACTGCCCCAGGCTGGGCCCGAGCGCGATGCGTTCCAGTCGTCGCCGGTCTGCCAGCGCGCCGGAGCCGGCCTGCAGCATGGCCCGCGCGATCTGCGCCGCGCGCCATTCGAGGTGGCCACCGCCGATGGTGTCGAACTGGTCACCGGCGGTATAGAGCATGCGCGCCCCCGGCTCGCGCGGGGTCGAGCCCTGGATCTGCGCCACCGTCACCAGCACCGCCGGGACGCTGTCCTCTTGCATGCGGCGTAATGCGCTCAGCCATGTTGTCATGATGGTTCTCCGCCGCGCATTACCGGGTGAGCGTAGCCGCGCGCACGGCATCGACCGCGTCGAGGATGGCCTCGCTGGTGGCTGGTGCGCGCAGTGGCGGATTGACGCGATGCCCGCCCACCGACGAGACCGCATCGCGGATCGCCAGGAACACCGAGAACGGCAACAGCAGTGGCGGTTCACCCACCGCCTTGGAACGGTGGATGGTGTCGGACACATTGCTGTTGGCATACAACTCCGTGCGGAAGGCTTCCGGGCAATCCGAGATGGCCGGGATCTTGTAGGTGGAGGGAGCATGCGTCATCAGCTTGCCGTCCTTGTTCCACCACAGTTCCTCGGTGGTCAGCCAGCCCATGCCCTGGATGAATCCGCCTTCGACCTGGCCGATGTCCAGCGCCGGGTTCAGGCTCTCGCCGGCGTCATACAGCAGGTCGGCCTGCAGCAGTTTCCATTCGCCGGTAAGGGTGTCGATCACCACTTCCGACACCGCCGCCGCATAGGCGAAATAGAAGAAGGGATGGCCGTGCATGCGCTTGGCATCCCAATGCACCTTGGGGGTGGAATAGAAACCGTCCGACCACAACTGCACCCGCTGCAGGTAAGCCTTCATCACCAGTTCGACGAAGGGCAGGGATTGTTCTCCCGCCAGCACCAGGCCATCGGCAAAGCGCACCGTCGTCGCCTCGACGCCGAAATGCCGCGCGGCCACATCGGCCAGCCGGGCGCGGATCCGCAGCGCGGCATCTTGCGCCGCCTTGCCGTTGAGGTCGCTGCCGGTGGAGGCGGCGGTGGCCGAGGTGTTGGCGATCTTGCTGGTATCGGTGGCGGTGCAGCGCACCTTCTCCAGCGGTACCCCCAGGGCATTGGCCACCACTTGCGCGACCTTGGTGTTCAAGCCTTGGCCCATCTCGGTACCACCGTGGTTGACCAGCACCGAGCCGTCGGTATAGACGTGTACCAGCGAGCCAGCCTGGTTCAGGTGCGGCACGTTGAAGGAAATGCCGAACTTCACCGGCGTGAGCGCCAGGCCTTTCTTCAATATCGTGCTGCCCGCATTGAATTCGGCCACCGCACGGCGGCGTTCCTGGTAGCGGCTGCTGCGTTCGAGCTGGTCGACCAGGCCGTGGATGACGTTGTCTTCCACCTTCTGGCCATAGTGGGTGACGTTGCGTGCCTCCGGTCCCTCGGCATCGCTGGGCCCGTAGAAATTGTTGCGGCGGATCTCCAGCGGATCGCGTCCCAGATTGCGGGCGATGTCGTCGAGGATGTATTCGATGGCCAGCGCGCCCTGCGGTCCGCCGAAGCCACGGAAGGCGGTATTGGATTGCGTGTTGGTCTTGCCGCACATGGCGTGGATTTCCACGTCCGAGAGATAGTAGGCATTGTCGAAGTGGCAGACCGCGCGCGTGGCCACCGGGCCGGACAGGTCGGCCGAGAAACCGGCACGCGAGATCATGTCGATCTTGGCCGCGACGATGCGCCCGTCATCGTCATAGCCGATCTCGTAGTCATAGGCAAAGCAGTGGCGTTTGCCGGTGACCATCATGTCGTCATCGCGATCGGCGCGCAGCTTCACCGGCCGCCGCAGCTTGGCGGCCGCAACCGCCGCAGCACAAGCCCACAGCGCCGATTGCGATTCCTTGCCGCCGAAGCCGCCGCCCATGCGCCGGCATTCCACCAGCACATCGTGCGACGCCAGCTTCAGGACCGTGGCAATGTGGTGCTGCATCTCGCTGGGGTGCTGGGTCGAGCAAACCACGTGCATGCCGCGTCCCTCCTTGGGGATGGCATAGGAGATCTGTCCTTCCAGGTAAAACTGTTCCTGCCCGCCCACATCGAATTGCCCGCGCAGCTTGTGCGGTGCCAGCGCCAGCGCCACGGCCGGTTCGCCGCGCGTGAGATGCATCGGTGGCAGCACGTAGGATTGCGCCGCATGGGCATCACGCGGGGTGAGGATGGGCGGCAGTTCTTCATAGTCGATCACGGCCAGACGCGCCGCGCGGCGGGCCTGGTCATGGCTGTCGGCCACCACGATGAAGACCGGCTGGCCCACGTATTGCACCAGGCCGTCGGCCAGCACTGGATCGTCGTGGATGATGGCACCGCATTCGTTTTCGCCCGGAATATCTGCGGCGGTGAAGACGGCACGCACACCCGGCGCGGCTTTCACCTTCTCCAGGTCGATGGCGCGCACCCGTGCGTGGGCCTTCTGCGACAGGCCAAGCGCCGCATGAAGGGTGCCGTGCAGCTCGGGGATGTCATCGGTATAGGTGGCTTCGCCGGTCACGTGCAGGATTGCCGATTCATGCGGATGCGGCTTGCCCACGGTGGCCCAGTCCTTTGGCGGCTGCACCAGGGTGTTGAGGAATTGTTCGGTTTGCTTGTTCATGCGGTTCTCCTGCTGGTTCGGTCCAAGGGCTTCACGCGGCGCTGACCGCGAAGGCGCGCACATCCTGGCGTGCCAGGGGCGCATCGGTGCGCGTTTCCAGCCAATAGCGATAGAGCAGGTTCTGCGCCGTGCGCAAGCGATAGGCGGCGCTGGCCCGCATGTCCGACAGCGGCGCGTAATCCTGCGCCAGCGCGGCCATGGCGGCCTGCACTTGCGCTTCGTTCCACGTGCCGCCTTGCAGCAGCGCTTCGGCGTGGGCGGCGCGCTTGGGCGTAGCGGCCATGCCACCGAAGGCGATGCGCGCCTCGGTGATGGTGTCGCCGTCCATGCGCAGCGCGAAGGCGGCGCAGACTGCAGAGATGTCCTGGTCGAAGCGCTTGGAGAGTTTGTACACCCGGAAGCGGACGTCCTTGCGCGGCAGCGGGATGCGCACGGCCTGCACCACTTCATCGGCTTGCAGGGCTGACTTCTGGTAAGCCAGGTAGAAGTCTTCCAGCGGCATGACGCGCTGGCCGCGCACGCTGGCCAGCACGATCTGCGTGCCCAGTGCGATCAGCCAGGGCATGGAGTCGCCGATGGGCGAACCATTGGCGACGTTGCCGCCCAGCGTGCCGGCATTGCGCACCGGCAGGGAGGCGAAGCGCTGCCACAGTTCCGACAGCTCTTGCGGATAGTGGCGTGCAGCCTCGGCATAGGCCTCTTCCAGCGAGACACCGGCGCCGATCTCCAGCATGCCGTCCTGCACCTGCATGGCGCGCAGTTCTTCCACGCGGCCGATGTAGACGATATCGCCCAGCTCGCGCATCTGCTTGGTCACCCACAGGCCCACGTCGGTGGAGCCGGCCAGGATGCGCGCCTTGGGCAGGTCGGCGCGCAGTTGCACCAGCTGTGCCAGGGTGCGCGGGGCGTGGAAGGTCTGGCCTGCATGCGTGACGGCCAGCGGCGTGTCCTGGTCGATGGCGCGCAGGGCAGTCTTGACGGCCTCGCGGTCGAACTCGACCTTGGGCAGTTCGCCCATGCGGCGCGCCGCATCGATGATGGGGCGATAGCCGGTGCAGCGGCACAGGTTGCCGGAGAGGGCATCGTCTATCTCGCGCTTGTCGGGCGTGATGCCGTCCTTGTCATGCTTGAGGTACAGGCCCCACAGCGACATCACGAAGCCCGGCGTGCAGAAGCCGCATTGCGAGCCATGGCATTCCACCATGGCCTGCTGCACCGGATGCAGGCAGCCGTCGGCTTGCTTCAGGTCTTCCACGGTGAACAAGGCACGGCCGTCCAGCGTGGGCAGGAATTGGATGCAGGCATTGACCGTCTTCAGTTCCAGCTGGTCATCGCGCAGTTCGCCCACGACCACCGTGCAGGCACCGCAATCGCCTTCGGCACAGCCTTCCTTGGTGCCGGTGCAATGCAGGTCCTCGCGCAGATGCTGCAGAACGGTGCGGGTGGTGGGTTGGCCTGCTACTTCGTGGGTCTGGCCGCGAAAGTAGAACTGGATGGGGCGGGTGGTCTCTGGCATTTGGCTTTTACTCGAAATGGATACAAAACAGACTGCTTTATGGCGCGCTCCAGGGCGTATCGTGGGGCGTGCTTCTTGTTGTTGGATCTGCTTTCAGGCGGCACCTCCGCTTGGGGCGGTGGCCGGCCTGTGGTGTCTCCCGTGGCCAGATGGCATTCAAGAAACGTGCCGGGGTCGTCAAAAGAGGAAACGGATTGTCCGCCTGTGATTGTTGCGGACGATTGTCGGGTTCCCTCTTGTCACGATCCCGAAGAGGCGGCCCGGCTGGTGATCGGGCTGCCTCTTCGATTTTTCCTTTTACTTCATGGGGCGGTCTGGCCGCTCATTCACCGCCGAGGTAGATGATCTTGAACAGGAAGATCGCGGCGATGATCCAGATTACCACTGATACATCCTTCATACGACCCGTCAGCAGCTTCAATCCGGCATAGCTGATGAAGCCCAGCGCCAGGCCATTGGCGATGGAGTAGGTGAAGGGCATCACCAGCGCGGTGATCACGGCCGGGACGCATTCGGTGGTGTCTTCCCAGTCGATGTGCACCAGTTCGCGCAGCATCAGGCAGGCCACGAAGAACAGCGCCGGTGCCGTGGCATAGGCGGGGACCACGCCAGCCAGCGGCGCAATGAACAGGCACAGCAGGAACAGCACGGCGATGGCGACCGCAGTCAGGCCGGTGCGGCCGCCGGCTTGCACGCCGGCAGCGCTTTCGATGTAGGCGGTGGTGGAGGAGGTGCCCAGCAGGGAGCCGGCGACAATGGCGGTGCTGTCGGCCATGAGGGCCTTGTTCAGGCGCTCCATCTTGCCGTCCTTCATCAGGCCGGCGCGGGTGGCCACGCCCATCAGTGTGCCGGTTGCATCAAACAGCTCGACCAGGAAGAACACCAGCACCACGTTCAACAGGCCCATCGAGATGGCGCCCTTGATGTCCAACTGCAGGAAGGTGGGGGCGATCGAGGGTGGGGCGGCGAAGATGCCCGAGAAGTGGTTGCCGCCGAAGACGAAGGACAGCACCGTCACCAGCAGGATGCCGATCAGCAGCGCGCCACGCACCTTCAGGCGGTCCAGTGCCACGATCACCAGGAAGCCGATGATGGCCATCACCGGGGCAGGCTGGTGCAGGTCGCCGAGGGTGACGAAGGTAGCCGGATTGGCGGCGACGATGCCGGCGCTCTTGAGCGAAATGATGGCCAGGAACAGCCCGATGCCGGCCGGTATGGCCGTGCGCAAGGACTGCGGGATGCTCTTGATGATCAGCTCACGGACGCGCAGCACGCTCACCAGCAAGAACAGGCAGCCCGAGATCAGCACCGCGCCCAGCGCAGCCTGCCACGGGAAACCCATGCCCTTGACGACGGCATAGGCGAAGTAGGCATTCAAGCCCATGCCAGGGGCCAGGCCAATCGGATAATTGGCATACAGGCCCATGATGAGCGTGCCGACAGCCGCCGCGACGCAGGTGGCCACAAAGACCGAATCCTTGGGCATGCCGGCATCGCCCAGGATGCTGGGATTGACGAAGATGATGTAAGCCATCGTCAAAAAGGTGGTCAGGCCGGCCAGCAACTCGGTGCGGACGGTGGTGCCGTTTTCTTCCAGGCGGAAGAACTTGTTCAAGGCGTTCATTGTGGGTTGTCTCCGTTTGGTCCGTTTTTATGCGCCGGAAAACTTGCCTGGCGTCGGCGCTGTTCATGCGCTTGGGCATGCGTCGGGGCCGGGGGCAGGCAAAAAATGGGCGGTGCTGGTGGGGGTGCTTTTCGCATTGTTTTGGCAGCGTTGCTAATGTCGTTGAATTTCATGTGAGGGATGTAAGGGCTGGCACATAGCCATTATTAACCTGGAGTTATAAGTGGGATCTTGGACGGAAATCAGCGCTGGCGCTGGAGATTGTTGCTGCGTATTGGTGACACGGAGGTATGGAATCTGGTGTTTCGCAGGCGAGATTTTGCCAGCTTTATCTGGTGGGGGCTTTTTGGTGCGGGGTTTGTTGTTTTGGGGAAATTATTTGCTTGCTTGTTTGCTTGCTTCTTTGGGTAGTCTGCACGGAATGCTTTCCTGCGCTCTAGCTTAATTGCTTTCTCTCTTCGGGCGGAACGGAGCGCCGGGAGCGGCCCGGCAGCCGCTCACTTTTCTTGTCTCGCCAAGAAAAGTAAGCAAAAGAAGGCGACCCCAAAGAGCCAGCCCTCCTGCGGAGGGTCCCCGCCGCAGCGAAGCGAAAAGTGGGAAGGATAGAGTCGCTTCGCTCCTACTATCCTTCTGATCCACTTTTCGCTCCGCTGCGACGGCTGGCTCTATGGGGACGGCAACCCCCACGGGCTCGCCTTCGGCCTCGCGAGGTCTCCGACTCGCCTGCGGCTTTGCTTGGCCTAATTTTCCTCCGATAGGGTTCACCGGCACGTGTTGCATGTTGTAAAGAGCCTAAAGTGTGTGCGTAATTGCGCCGTTATACGATGACCATTAAAAGGGGGGGGTATGCATTTCACACAATTCAAAGTCCAGACGCGCCTGTACATAGGCTTCGGTATTGTCCTGGCGACCTTGGCCACTGTGGTTATCGTGGCTTTGTTTAAGCTCAGCGGGCTCAATGACGTCCTGACCCAGAATGGGGACTATGGCACGCAGGAAATCAGCGCAGTCGCCAGCGGCATCGGGAAAGCACAGGGAGCGGCCATCGGTCTTCAGCGCTTGCTTGGCACGGACGACCCGGCGCGCAGGGCGGCGGAAAAAAAAGGGATTGAGGACAGGCTCCTGGCCTATGACGGCCAGCTGAAAACCCTGCACAAGCTCTATGAGTCCGATTCCACCCTGACTGAGCAGGAACGCCAGTTGCTCAAGCGTATCGACGATATTGCCAGTGACGTGATTCCAAAGTTGAAGAAAGTCCTGCAGCTTGAGGCCGAAGGTGATGCTGCTGCAACCAGACAGGCAATGTTGGATACCGCCAGATCCTTGCAGCCCTGGACGGATGAACTGGGCAAGTTGCGCGATGTCGTCGTGAGCAAAAATATCGCGGCTGCCAAGCAGGCACACGAAGATTATTTTGCTGCCCGCCGGTTGTTGCTGGTGGTGGCAGCCTTTGGCTTGCTGGTCTCACTTGTGCTGGCCACGCTGATCACGCGCAGTATCCTGCGCCAGCTTGGCGGTGAGCCCGGCGATGTCGCTTCCGTTGCTTCGCGAATTGCCGCCGGAGAACTGGCCGTGGAGGTTGCGCTCAAGAACGGCGACCGCTCCAGCCTGTTGTATTCCGTGGCGCAGATGCGGGAGCAACTGGCGATGATCGTCGGAAAGATTCGTGCGGCGACCGACAGCATTACCCACGGCTCCGATGAAATCGCCCGAGGAAACTCGGACTTGTCGGCACGCACGGAAGAGCAGGCCGGGTCCATCGAGGAGACGGCTTCGGCGATGGAGCAGCTCACGTCCACGGTCAAGCAGAATGCCGATAATGCGCGTCAGGCCAACAAGCTCGCCGAGTCGGCGTCAGGTATCGCCATCGAAGGGGGGCAAGTGGTCGGCAAGGTCGTGGAGACCATGGATTCCATCAACGAATCGTCCAAGCGCATCGTCGATATCATCAGCGTGATCGATGGCATCGCCTTCCAGACCAACATCCTGGCCCTCAATGCAGCGGTGGAAGCCGCCCGTGCCGGCGAGCAGGGCCGCGGTTTTGCCGTGGTCGCCTCGGAGGTGCGGGGGCTTGCGCAACGCTCTGCGGCGGCGGCCAAGGAAATCAAGGTCCTCATCAATGATTCGGTGGCCAAGGTCGAGGCCGGTAGCGAGCTGGTGGGACAGGCCGGAACGACCATCGGTCAGGTGGTCGATAGTGTCAGGAAGGTCAGCGATATCGTGGGCGAAATCAGCTCGGCCACGCAGGAGCAAAGCGCCGGTCTGGATGAAATCAACCGCGCCATCGGCCAGATGGACCAGAGTACGCAGCAGAATGCAGCGCTCGTGGAAGAGGCTGCAGCGGCGGCAGAATCCTTGAAAGACCAGGCACGCATCCTGTCGGAGGCGATGAGCGTGTTCCGGCTCGGTGCGGAGCCGGTGCAAGCTGCTGTGTCAGCGGTGACGAGGCCAGCCAGGAGCGCGGCCAAGCCAGCCGGGACTGCCGCCGTCAAACCGCGCGTTGCAGCCAAGCCGCGTCTTGCCGAGAAAGCCACGCCAGCAAAGCGCGCCGAGCTGATCGGCGATTCTCCTGAGAAGGACTCGGATCAGTGGGAGCAGTTCTGATCTGATTTGATCTCGGTGCTGGCAGCTGTTCGTCTTTACCCGGATTTACGTCCGGTTAATGCAGGTTTTGGTCAGCGTTAAGGTTTTCTTAATGCTGGTGTTTTGGTGTTTTGGTGCTCTGGCGTTTTGGCGTTTTGGGTAGTCTGCACGGAATGCTTTCCTGCGCTCTAGCTTAATTGCTTTCTCTCTCCGGGCGGAACGGAGCGCCGGGAGCGGCCCGGCAGCCGCTCACTTTTCTTGTCTCGCCAAGAAAAGTAAGCAAAAGAAGGCGACCCCAAAGAGCCAGCCCTCCTGCGGAGGGTCCCCGTCGCAGCGGAGCGAAAAGTGGGAAGGATAGAGTCGCTTCGCTCCGACTATCCTTCTGATCCACTTTTCGCTCCGCTGCGACGGCTGGCTCTATGGGGACAACCCCCTCCCGGGCTCGCCTGCGGCATCGCCCTGTTTTGCTCGCCTTCGGCATCGGTCGTACTCGCCTGCGGCTTCGTCGGCTTTGGTTTTTCACCTTGTTTCATCGACGCCCGTTCGTCCTGAGCAGGCCCGTCAGGGCCGTATCGAAGGCGCGCCATCCTCTGCTTCACAGCTTCCGTGCCCGGTTCCAGTAATCGTGTTGCCCGTAAACTTCCTTCAGGTAATCAATGAAAAACCTTGTCTTCGCCGGCAAATGCCGCTGCTGCGGATACACCGCCATGATGTCGTAATGCGGCAAAGCATACTCATCCAACACCGTCACCAACTCCCCCGACGCCAGCTGCGCCTGGATCTCCCACGTCGACCGCCACGCCAGCCCCAGCCCTTCACTGGCCCAGCGATGCAGCAACTCCCCATCATTGCAATCAAGATTGCCCTGCACCTTGGCAATCACCGGCTTGCCACCCTGCTGGAAATACCACCCGCGCTGCTGCCCTCCCTGCAAATTGAACGCCAGGCAATTGTGCTGCGCCAAATCATCCAGCGTGCGCGGAACACCATGACGATGCAAATACTCCGGCGCCGCACATACCACCCGCCGGTTGCTCGCCAACCTCACCGCCACAAAGCTCGGTTCAATCGCGCCGCCAATGCGAATGCCCAGGTCATACCCCTCGCGCACAAGATCGACCACGCGATCGGTCAGGTTGAATGAAATCTGCACCTCCGGATGCGCCGCCAAAAACGCCGGTGCATGCGGTGCCACATGCAGCCGGCCATACGCCGCCGGGGTCGAGACCACCAGGTGGCCCGTGGCCTTGTGGCGGCCCTCGGCAATGCTCTTCTCGGCCGTGTCCATCTGCTCCAGCAACTTGCGGCAATGATCCAGGAATACGCTGCCTTGCTCCGTCAACGTCAAATGCCGCGTCGTGCGATGCATGAGCTTGGTGCCCAAGCGCTTCTCCAACGCATCAATGCGCCGCCCCATCATCACCGGCGTCACCTTCTCTTCCAGCGCCGCAGCCGCCAGGCTGCCCTTGTCCACCACCAGCACGAATGCTTCGATCTGCTTGAGCTTGTCCATCAATCCCTCCCGGCCTGAGTGTAATTCAATACTTTTTGGATGTTTCCATACTTTTGCTCAGTAATCAGTGGACTGTGATGATACTTATCATCCGGATTTGTAATGACTAGCATGGCCTCCAGCGATCACACATCCACCAACGGACATCCTGGAGAACGAGCATGGCAAAGATGAGAGCAGTTGACGCGGCAGTGCACGTATTGGTCAAGGAGGGCTGCCTGCAAGCCTTCGGCGTGCCCGGCGCCGCGATCAATCCCTTCTACTCGGCCTTGAAGAAACACGGCGGCATCAGCCATATCCTGGCGCGCCACGTGGAGGGGGCCTCCCACATGGCCGAGGGCTATACCCGCGCCAAGGCCGGCAACATCGGGCTGTGCATCGGTACCTCGGGTCCGGCCGGGACCGACATGATCACCGGGCTCTATTCGGCCCAGGCCGATTCCATCCCCATCCTCTGCATCACCGGCCAGGCCCCCCGCGCCCGGCTCTACAAGGAAGATTTCCAGGCCGTCGACATCGAATCCATCGCCAAGCCCGTCACCAAATGGGCCGTGACCGTGCGCGAACCAGCCCTGGTGCCGCGCGTGTTCCAGCAAGCCTTCCACCTGATGCGTTCCGGCCGCCCCGGCCCGGTCTTGATCGACCTGCCTTTCGATGTACAAATGGCGGAGATCGATTTCGACCCGGATACCTACGCGCCGCTCCCGGTCTATCGTCCCGCCGCCACCCGCGCCCAGATCGAAAAAGCATTCGACATGCTCAACGCGGCACAGCGCCCGCTGCTGACCATCGGCGGCGGTGTGGTCAACGCCGATGCAGCCGCACTGGCGGTGGAGTTCGCCGAGCTCACCGGCATCCCGGTGATCCCGACCCTCATGGCCTGGGGCACCATTGCCGACGACCACCCGCAGATGGCCGGCATGGTCGGCCTGCAAACCAGCCACCGCTACGGCAATGCGACCCTGCTGGCCTCGGACTTCGTGCTCGGCATCGGCAACCGCTGGGCCAATCGCCATACCGGGTCCATCGATGTCTTCACCAAGGGCCGTACCTTCGTCCATGTCGATATCGAACCGACCCAGATCGGCCGCGTCTTCGGGCCGGATTACGGCATCGTCAGCGACGCCGGTGCCGCGTTGAAGCTGTTCGTCGAGGTCGCTAAAGAGTGGAAGGCCGCCGGGCGCCTGCCCGACCGCTCGGCCTGGCTGGCCGAATGCCAGCAGCGCAAGAAGAGCCTGCAGCGGCGCACCCACTTCAATGACACGCCCGTCAAGCCGCAACGCGTGTATGAGGAAATGAACCGCGCCTTCGGTCGCGAGACCTGCTACGTGGCCACCATTGGCCTCTCGCAGATCGCCGCCGCGCAATTCCTGCACGTCTATCGCGATCGCCATTGGATCAATTGCGGCCAGGCCGGGCCGCTGGGCTGGACCATTCCTGCGGCACTGGGTGTGGTGGCGGCCGATCCGCAGAAGAAGGTGGTGGCCATCTCGGGCGACTATGACTTCCAGTTCATGATCGAGGAACTCGCCGTGGGCGCGCAGTTCAAGCTGCCTTACCTGCACGTGCTGGTCAACAACTCCTACCTCGGCCTGATTCGCCAGGCACAGCGCGGCTTCGAGATGGATTACTGCGTGCAGCTGGCTTTCGAAAACATCAACGCCCCCGAACTGAACGGCTATGGCGTGGACCACGTGGCCGTGGTCGAGGGCCTGGGCTGCAAGGCCATCCGCGTCACCGATCCCAATGCCATCCAGGATGCCTTTGCCCAGGCCCAGCGCTGGATGGCCGAGTACCGCGTACCGGTGGTGGTGGAAATCATCCTGGAACGTGTCACCAATATCGCCATGGGCACCGAGATCGATGCCATCAATGAATTCGAACCCCTGGCCGAGCGCGCCGACGATGCGCCCACCGCCATCAGCCTGCTCGACTGAAAAACAAGGAGACCCGCCATGACCAGACTCGCCGCCAACCTCACCATGCTGTTTACCGAACAGCCTTTCCTGGAACGCTTCCAGGCCGCATCGCAGGCCGGCTTCCGGGCAGTGGAATTCCTTTTCCCCTATGCCTTCGCACCGGAACAGATCGCCGACCAATTGCGCACGCATCGCCTGCAACTGGTGCTGCACAATCTTCCCGCCGGCAACTGGGACGCCGGTGAACGCGGCATCGCCTGCCATCCCGATCGCGTGGCCGAGTTCCGGGCCGGGGTCGATGAAGCCATCCGCTACGCCCGCGTGCTGGAAGTGCCGCAGCTCAATTGCCTGGTCGGCATCCTGCCGCCGGGCGTCTCGCGCGAAGCGGCGCGCGAGGTGCTGGTCGGCAACCTGAAATACGCGGCCACGCGCTTGAAGGAACAGGGCATCCGCCTGCTGATCGAGCCGATCAATCACTTCGACATTCCCGGCTTCTTCCTCAATACCACGCGCCAGGCGGTGGAGCTGATCCTGGCCACGGGCTCGGACAATCTCTTCGTGCAATACGACATCTATCACATGCAGCGCATGGAGGGCGAACTGGCCAATACGCTCAAGGCCAACCTCTCACTGATCGGCCACGTGCAGCTGGCCGACAACCCCGGACGCGGTGAACCCGGCAGCGGCGAGATCAATTACCGCTACCTGTTCAACTGGCTGGAGGACATCGGCTATCGCGGCTGGATCGGCTGCGAATACAAGCCGCAGGCCGGGACCACCGCCGGCCTGGGCTGGATCGCGCAACACGGATTGCAGGCAGCCTGAACACATGACAGCAGGATTTCATCTTTCTTGAGGAGACACAGCATGGCAAAAGTTGGATTCATCGGCCTGGGCATCATGGGCGCACCCATGGCGGACAACCTGCAGAAGGGCGGCCACAAGCTCTACCTGCACGACCAGAAAAATCCCCCCGCCCCCTTGCTGGAGGGCGGTGCCACGGTTTGCACGTCGGGTGCCGAAGTAGCGCGCCGCGCCGACATCGTCATCGTCATGGTGCCGGATACGCCGCACGTACAGGCGGTTCTCTTTGGCGAGAAGGGCGTGGCCGAAGGACTCTCGCCGGGCAAGATCGTGGTGGACATGAGCTCCATCTCGCCCATCGCCACCAAGGAGTTTGCGCAGAAGATCAATGCGCTGGGCTGCCAGTACCTGGATGCGCCGGTCTCGGGCGGTGAAGTGGGGGCCAAGGCGGCTTCGCTCACCATCATGGTCGGTGGTTCGGAATCGGCTTTCAATGACGTCAAGCCGCTGTTCGAGCTGATGGGCAAGAACATCACCCTGGTCGGCGGCAACGGCGATGGCCAGACCACCAAGGTCGCCAACCAGATCATCGTGGCCCTGAACATCCAGGCCGTGGCCGAGGCCTTGCTCTTTGCCTCCAAGGCCGGGGCCGATCCGGCACGGGTGCGGCAGGCGCTCATGGGCGGCTTTGCTTCCTCACGCATACTGGAGGTGCACGGCGAGCGCATGGTCAAGCGGACCTTCGCACCGGGCTTCCGTATCGAACTGCACCAGAAGGACCTGAACCTGGCCCTGCAAGGCGCCAAGGCGCTGGGCATCAGCTTGCCCAATACGGCGGCAGCCCAGGAGCTGATGAATGCCTGCGCCGCCAATGGACTGGCGGGGATGGATCACTCGGCGCTGTGCCGGGCGGTGGAGATCCTGTCCAATCACGAGATTGCCAAGGCTTCCTGAGCGGACACCATCATCCCCAGGAGGGCTTGCCGCGGGCAAGCCCTCATCGCTTGCGCATTTGCGCATGTCGACCACGTCATCACAACCAGCATTACGGGAGATTGTTATGCGCCGCCTGCGCCAGGCCAAAATCGTCGCCACCCTGGGCCCCTCCAGCGCCACGCCGGAGATGATCCGCGCGCTCTTCGACGCCGGGGCCGACGTGTTCCGTTTCAACTTCAGTCATGGCAGCCATGCCGATCATCACGCGCGTTACCAGATCGTGCGCCAGGTGGAGCGCGAAGTCGGCCGCCCCATCGGCGTGCTGGCCGACCTGCAGGGACCCAAGCTGCGCATCGGCCAGTTCGCCGGGGGCAGGGCAGTGCTGCAGGCCGGACACGTGTTCACCCTCGACCGTGATGCCGCCCCTGGCGACCAGCACCGCGTCTGCCTGCCGCATCCTGAATTGTTCGAGGCCATTCACGCAGGACAGAGCCTGCTCATCGACGACGGCAAGCTGCGCTTGCAGGTGGAAGCCAGCCAGGGCGATGCCATTCGTACGCGCGTGGTCAATGGTGGCGTGGTCTCCGACCGCAAGGGCGTCAATGTGCCCGATGCGGTCTTGCCGATTCCCGCGCTGACCGCCAAGGATCGCCGTGACCTGGACTTCGCGCTGGAGATGGGCGCGGACTGGATCGCATTGTCCTTCGTCCAGCGCCCCGAGGATGTGCTGGAGGCGCGTGCACTGGTGGCGGGGCGCGCGTCCATCCTCTCCAAGCTGGAGAAACCGGCCGCACTGGAGCGGCTCGACGAGATCGTGGCCGTGTCCGACGCCATCATGGTGGCCCGCGGCGATCTCGGTGTGGAGCTGCCGCCGGAGTGCGTGCCGGGCACGCAAAAGCGCATCCTGCGTGCCTGCCGCCAGCAGGGCAAGCCCATCGTGATCGCCACGCAGATGCTGGAGTCGATGATCGCCGCACCGGTACCCACGCGGGCCGAAGTCTCGGATGTGGCCAGTGCGATCTATGACGGATCGGATGCGGTGATGCTCTCGGCCGAATCGGCCAATGGCAGCTATCCCTTGCAAGCGGTCACGATGATGGACCGGGTGATTGCGGAGGTGGAGAAGGATCCGCTGTATCGCACGCTGATGCAGGCGCAATACGCCGCCCCCGAGCGCAACCGGCCCGACGCCATCTGCGCGGCGCTGCGCGACGTCACCGGCATCCTCGGCGCCAGCGCCACGGTGACCTATACCAGCTCGGGGCATACCAGCCTGCGCGCAGCGCGTGAACGTCCTGCGGCGCCCATCCTCTGCATCACGCCGCAACTGGCCACGGCACGGCGGCTGGCGCTGGTGTGGGGCGTGCATTCCACCATCAGCGAAGCCGTGCATGACGAGCGCCAGATGGTCAGCGCCGCCTGCCAGGCGGCCGTGCGCGAAGGGTTTGCACGCAAGGGAGACCAGATCGCGATCACCGCGGGCATGCCTTTCGGGCAGCCGGGCAGTACCAATTTGTTGCGGGTGGCGGAGGTATGGGGATAGGGGGCTCCAGAAAAAATGCCGCTGCACTTTACGGGCAGCGGCATTTCTCGGAAAGGCCGGATCAGCTCAGGCTGGGCTCAGTGGTCTTCCCACCATTTCTGGGCGTAGGCGCGATCGAATGGCGGCAGCGGTGCGCTGGCCACCTTCAAGTCCTTCATGGCAGGGAAATGCGTCACGAAGAGTTCTGAGTCTTCCGTCCAGCGATCGGAGAACACCACGTCAAAGCTCCCGCCTGAAGCGCCTCCTATGGATTGATCTACCAGCGGGATGGGCGGTCCGGCACGGAATTCGCTGCCTTGTCGCTCTCGCAGGAGTGCCTCCACGTGGCCGAGATAATAGGTGCCCGGCACGGTCTGGTTGACGGTGGCATGGATGGGGACGAGATAGTTGACGGTGAAGGGGAAGGATTTGTTCAGGCAGGTCAGGCCCACCAGCTTGTATTCACCCGGCGGCAGTTCCATGCGCAGGAGATAGGTATTGCCGACTTCGGGCGTGCTGTTTTCGAGGCTGCCTTCGGCATCGATCTTGAAGTTGATGCGCTCTTCCTTGCTCTGGGCATTGGGCATCTCGACATGCGCCACCAGCAACTTGGGCTGATAAGAAGGGCGGTAGATATTCCTGATGGTGGCCGTCATCAGGTAGACCACCTTGTCATTGGCCGCAGCCTGCGGCGCATCGGTGGAGTAGGCCATTGGTTTGACGGTGGCGCAACCAGTGAGCAGCAGGGTCGCGCATAGCGCGGCCAGTCCCAGAATCCTTTTCAGCATGATTCCCCTTGATCGATTTGATTTGGTTGATTATTGATTGCTGATGGATGACGCATGACCGGAGACTGCCGGTCACGCGCTATCTTACTTCACTCCCGGAGAGGTCTGGAGCCTGCGTGAGGAGATCCCGCACCGGTTTGGTCATCTGTTTGAAACGCGGATCCAGCAGTACCTCGCGCACCAGTTTCTGTACGGCCGGAATGAAATAGTCCCGCGCCATGCTGCAGGCGACCGGGGCAAACAAGCTCCCCTCGAACTGCTGGGTGGATTGAACCGTGAAGCTTTTCTGGTTGGCATCGGAGACCGTCAGCGAAAGCATCCATGTTGTCGTGGTGATGCTGGTACTGAAATCGATTTCTTCGAGCTTGCCGCTGATCTTGATGGGCGAGGTCGGGTCATAGGCGCCGGCCTTGCGCAGTTCGATGATGAAGGCGTTCTCGATATAGCCCGCAAAATGCGGCGCAACGGTCACCGGCCCTGCTGCGCGGCACGTGATGGAAGCCAGGCCGGGCTTGCTTGCCGAAAACGGCATGACCGCCACGGGCACGGGCCTGGATGCCAGGATAGCCGCTGTCGTCGCTGGCGATGGTTGATAACCGGTGATGCGATAGGTTTCACACCCGGATAAAGTGAGAAGGGCGAGCAAGCTCAAAGCCAGTCCGGACTTCATGATTTCCCCTGATTGATTTTTTAGGCAGGCGCGCCAAGCATGAGGCCGGCCGCCAACCGCTGCACATATTACGTCATGTGCCAGCGGATTGCACGGTATCCGGATGCTATGGAAAACGCCTGCCTGCGACGATCACCGCGCCGCTTCAGCCAGCTGGTACGCAAGATGATTGTGCCGCTCCAGCACCGCCCCCAGGTCAATGGTGGTGAGCTGTCCTTCGCGCACGATCACGCGGCCGTTGATGATGCTGGTGTTCACGTTGGCGGGTGTGCAGAAAACCAGTGCGGCCACCGGATCATGGAGCGCGCCGGCAAAGGCGATCTGGCGCGTGTCGAACAGGACGATGTCGGCGGACATGCCGGGCTTGAGTGCGCCAATGTCGTCGCGGTTCAATACCTTGGCACCGCCCAGGGTGGCTACTTCCAGCGCCTGGCGCGCGGTCATGGCGTCGGGGCCAAAGCCCACCCGCTGCAGCAGCATGGCCTGGCGCACTTCACCCAGCATGTGGGCACTGTCATTGGAGGCACTGCCGTCCACGCCCAGGCCAACCGGCACGCCCGCGTCCAGCATCTTGCGGATGGGCGCAATGCCGGAGGCCAGCCGCATGTTGGAACAGGGACAGTGCGCCACACCCGTGCCAGTGCGGGCAAACAGGTCGATGCCGTGTTCGTCCAGCTGCACGCAGTGGGCGTGCCAGACGTCATGGCCGACCCAGCCGCAGTCTTCGGCATATTGCGCCGGGGTCATGTTGAACTTCTCGCGGCTGTAGGCAATGTCGTTGACGTTTTCAGCCAGGTGGGTGTGCAGCGATACGCCATAGTGGCGCGCCAGGTCGGCCGCCTCGCGCATCAGGTCGCGCGAGACCGAGAAAGGAGAGCAGGGGGCGACGACGATGCGCTGCATGGCGTGGCGCTGGCTGTCGTGGTAAGTCTCGATGAGGCGTTGCGTGTCCTTGAGGATGGCAGGCTCTTCTTCCACCACACGGTCCGGTGGCAAGCCGCCCTTGGACTGGCCTACGCTCATGGCACCGCGCGCACCGTGGAAACGCATGCCGATCTGGGCAGCGGCCTCCAGGCTGTCGTCCAGGCGGGTCTGGTTGGGGTAGATGTAGAGGTGGTCGCTGCTGGTGGTACAGCCCGAGAGGATCAGCTCCGCCATGGCGGTCAGCGTCGATACCCGGATCATCTCGGGCGTGAGGCCCGCCCAGATCGGATACAGGTTGGTCAGCCAGTTGAACAGCTCGCCATTCTGCGCGCTGGGGATGGCGCGCGTGAGGCTCTGGTACATGTGGTGGTGCGTGTTGACCAGGCCAGGGATGACCACATGGTGGCTGGCGTCGATGATCTCGTCGGCCTCTTGCGGAAGATCTTCGGTCTTGCCGACCTGCTCGATGACCTTGCCCCTGATGTAGAGCGCGCCATTGGCGATCTCTTCACGACCTTCGTTCATGGTGACCAGGACGCGCGCGTTCCTGATCAACAGCGTCTTGCCTGTTGCTTGCTCTTGCATGATGGTGGACTCCTTCTTGGGTTCCTTGTTGATGTGTTTGACTTGCGGGTCGGCGCAGGTGACAGGGGGGAGTCCCTTTCTTGCCCTATTAACGACTGCGGCGGGTGGGGTTGTTGGGAGGGTTTAGGTCCGTTTAATGCTGGTTTTGTTTTGCGTTAAATTTTGCTTAATGCTGGTGTTTTGCTGGTTTTGCTGGTTTTGTGTTTTTGGGTAGTCTGCACGGATCGCTTTCCTGCGCTCTAGCTTAATGACTTTCTCTCTCCGGTCGGGAGAACGCGCCGGGAGCGGCCCGGCAGCCGCTCACTTTTCTTGTCTCGCCAAGAAAAGTAAGCAAAAGAAGGCGACCCCAAAGAGCCAGCCCTCCTTCGGAGGGTCCCCGCCGCAGCAGAGCGAAAAGTGGGAAGGATAGAGTCGCTTCGCTCCGACTATCCTTCTGATCCACTTTTCGCTCCGCTGCGACGGCTGGCTCTATGGGGACAACCCCCACTCGGGCTCGCCTGCGGCCTCGCCCCCTTTTGCTCGCCTTCGGCCTCGGTCGTTCTCGCCTGCGGCTTCGTCTTGCCTCTTCCTTTTCACTACCTTTTCACTGCCTTTTTTCTTCCTTCGCTCTTCCTTCGCTCTTCCCACTCCCGTTCGGACTGAGTAGCGGCATCGCCGCGTATCGAAGACGCGTCGAACGATAAATCATTTAAATCATTTGAATCATTAACGCTTCACTTCAAAACTGCGCAGGAAATCCAGCAGAATCTGCCCCGATACCTCCGCGTCATCCGCCGTCATCGTCTCCAGCGGATTGTGGCTGATGCCACCATTGCCACAACGCGTAAACAACATGCAGACATCCGTCAGCTTCGCAATCGCCATCGCATCATGCCCCGCCCCCGACGCCAGCTCAAACGGCGTCACCCCGGCACGCTCCGTGGCAGCACGCAACTGATCCATCAGCCACGGCGCACACGGCGCTGCCGGTGCGCTCAAGGTTTCCTCCAGTTTGAAATCGATACTGCGGCGGCCACAGATCTCCTCGATCTTGCCCAGAACGTCCTTCACCGCAGCCATACGCACCTCATCCACCGCCGCACGTATGTCCAGCGACAACTGGCACCCACCCGGAATCACATTCGTCGATCCGCGCGGTACCTGCAATTGCCCCACCGTGCCCACCAGCGCGGCATGCTGGTCCTGCGAACACCGCTGCTCCACATACAAGATGATCTCGGCCGCGGCGGCGGCCGCATCCTTGCGCATGTCCATCGGCGTAGTACCCGCGTGGCTGGCCACACCCTTCAACTCCACCAGATAGCGCGAACTGCCCGCGATCGAGGTGACGATGCCTACCGGCAAATCACGATTGAGCAATACCGGTCCCTGCTCGATGTGCACCTCCACATAGCCCAGGATGTCGGCCGGGTCGCGCGCTATCTGCGGGATGGCCGCGACATCATGGCCAGCCTGGGTGATCACCTCGCGCATGCTGATGCCGTCCTTGTCCTGCAGGTCCAGCAGCTTCATGTCGAAATGGCCGGTCACCGCATTGCTGCCCAGGAAGGTGCTCTTGAAACGCACCCCTTCTTCTTCCGAAAAACCAATCACCTCGAAATGGAAAGGCAAGGTCTCGCCTCGTTCCTGCAAGTGCTTCACCACCGCAATGGGCAGCAAGATGCCCTCGCGGCCATCGTACTTGCCGCCATTGCGCACCGTGTCGTAGTGCGAGCCGGTCAGCAAGGTCCTGGCCTGCGGATCAGTGGAAAGATATCGCCCCACCACGTTGCCCACCGCATCGATATGCACATGCATGCCGGCCTCGCGCATCCACTGCGCAATCTGCTCTGCAGTGCGTTGGTGCGTCTCGGTGAGATAAGTGCAGGTGAGGGCGCCTTCGTCTTCCGACAGGGCGCCGATTTCTTCGGCCCATTGCATCACGGTCGCCCCCATCACCGGGCGATAGCCCAGCAGGTCATTGATGCGCATCTCGGCAATGCGGCCGATCTGGCGCAGGGCTTCACGCAGTTCGTCTTCCGGCTGGTTGCGCAGGCGGCGGGCAAAGGTGGCGATGATCTGCTGGCGCGTGAGGCCCGCACCGGTAGGGCCCTTCACCGCCAGGATGAAAGGGAAGCCGAACTTGGCGTTGTAGTCGGCATTGAGTTGTTGCAGGCGGGCAAATTCTTCAGGGCTGCACAGGTTCAATCCGGCCTTGGCCTGCTCGCCGGTGGACTCGGCCGTCAACTCGCCGGCAATGGCGGCGCGGCCAGCCAGTTCGGGGTGGGCACGGATCAGACCCAATTGCTCGGCACGGCTGGCGTCGGTCACGACCTTGTGCAAGGCCAGCTTGAAGGCGGTCAGGTTGCGGAAAGGACGCTGCAGCGCAGCTCGCTCGGGAATCCAGGGAGAGTGCTCATAAATGCCGTGCAGGGCGGCGATGAAGGCCGAAGTCTCGGCTGCGTTCAGTTGTTCCAGTGTCGTCGTCATGTGCTGGCCGGTCGGCGTGCCGCCGGCTCCCTCGCTGTGTTCATGGGTGATGCCGCAAGTGCGTGCCGCCATTCCACCCTGAAAATCAGGATTGTCGGCGCCGATTGTTGCTTGCGGCTGTCGTCTCACGGTCTGCGCCAAAGCCCGCCCGGTGCGGTCTGCAGCGCAGATGAGACTTTAAAACATCTTGGCCCGGATGGCATCAACGGTTTCATCTGGGCCGTATGCGCGGCGGCATATCTCGCCGCCCCGCGTCAGTGATCCGAACTCTGCGCCGCCGCCACCGCATAGCGGGCCACGTCCTCTTCACTGCCACGACCATTGAAGAACAGGTTCAGGCCGACCGCCATGGCCGAGGCCAGCAGGATGCCGCTGTGGAAGATGGTGCCCAGCAGGTGCGGCATCTTGTCGAAGAAGGTCGGCGCGACAATGGGGATCATGCCTACGCCAATGCTGATGGCCACGATGAAAAGATTGTTGCGGTTGCCATGGAAATCGACCTTGGACAGGATCTTGATGCCGGTCGCGGCCACCATCCCGAACATCACGATGCCGGCACCACCCAAAACGAATTGCGGAATCGAAGCGGCCACGTGCGCCATCTTGGGGAACAGGCCGAAGGCGATCAGGATCACCCCGGCCGCCACGCAGACGAAACGGCTGCGGATGCCCGTCACGCCGACCAGTCCGACGTTCTGCGAGAAGGAGGTGTAGGGGAAGGTGTTGAACAGGCCGCCGATCACCGTGCCCAGGCCATCCACGCGCAAGCCGCTGGCCAGCGTGCGGTCGTCGATGCGGCGGCCGACGATGTCGCCCAGGGCCATGAACATGCCGGTCGATTCGATCATCGTCACGATCATCACCAGGCACATGCTGATGATGGAGGCGATGTCGAATTGCGGCAGCCCATAGTGAAAGGGCTGGATGAAGGCGAACCAGTCCGCCGCATCCAGCCCGTCAAAGCTGATCTTGCCCAAGGCAAAGGCAATCACGAACCCGACCACCATGCCCATCAACACCGAAATGTTGGAGATGAATCCCCGCGTGTACTTGGTGATGAGCAGGATCGAGACCAGCACCACCGCCGCAATCGAGAGTGACAGCGGCGAGCCGTAATCGGGATTGGGGACCTTCACGAACACCCCGTCGACCAGCTTGCCGATCACCGGCTGTCCGCCCGCCGCCCAGTTGATCCCTACGCCCATGAGCGAGACGCCGATCACCGTGATGACGGTGCCCGTGACCACCGGCGGGAAGTAGCGCATGAGCTTGCTCATGTAGGGCGAGGCGAGGATGCAGAACACGCCGGAAGCAATCACCGCGCCATAGATATGGAGGATGTTCAGCTGCGGGTTGTTGGCCATGGCCACCATCGGCCCCACGGCGGCAAAGGTCACGCCCATCATGACGGGCATGCGGATGCCGAATTTCCAGATGCCGGCACTCTGGATGATGGTCACCAGGCCGCAGCAGAACAGGTCGGCACTGATGAGGTAGGCGATCGCTGACTTGGGCAGGTTGAGCGCACCGCCGATGATGAGCGGCACGGCGATCGCGCCGGCATACATCACCAGCACGTGCTGCATGCCGAGGGCGAAGAGCTTGAATACGGGTAGGCGTTCATCCACCGGATGGCGAGTGGCTTGCATGGGATTGTCTCCTGGTATTTTTTATCGATGGAACCTGGCATGTGACCGCGCCCCCCGTGATCAATCCGTGAGGGGGTGTGCCTTGCCGCTTGAAGTTGGTTCCGGCCCAGTACCGTGCTCCGCGTCTTGGTGGGGCCTGTGTGCGGATGCCGGTCTGATGCTGGCGATACTAATGCAATCCGGGGAGTGCGATATATAAGCCCCGGCATACCGGCTGGCGTGCCCCCGATATATGCCGGACCGCCCGTTTCCTTTGCTGCAGCGGCCCGGCACCGGTTCAGGCGCGGCCCTGCGCCATCATCTTGGCCGCCGCGCTGACCTGGGCGCGCAGCCATTTGTGCTCGGTGGCCTGGTGCACCCGCTCGTGCCACAGCTGGTAAAAACGCAGCGGTGGGAACTTGATGGGCACCGTATAGCTTTTCAGGCCCAGGAGTTTTTCGTAGAAGCTGGCGAACTGCTGGCCGGCGGTCAGCACCAGGTCGGTCTGCGCCACCATGTAGGGCAGCATGCGGAAGTGCGCCGACTCCACGACCACGTTGCGATGCAGGTTCTGTTTTTCGAGGAAGGTATCGATGGTGCCGTGATAGCCGGGCAGGATCTGCGAGGGCGCGGCATGGGGCAGCGAAAGATAGTCCTCGATGCTCATGGCCTCGCGTGCGGTGCGCTTGGCGTAGGCACAGTCGGCACGCATCAGGCAGACGATGGGATCGTCAAACAGCTTTGACAGGTGCAAATGCGCAGGCGGTTCGTCCCAGTTGGCAATGACCAGGTCCAGTTCTCCATCCGAGAGCAGGCGCACGTAATCGGTATCCGGACCCAGTGCGTGGATGACGATGCGGCTGCGCGGCGACTCGCGCCGCAGGCGGGCGATCACTTCGGTGAAGAAGGGCGTGTTCATGTAGTCGGGCGCGGCGATGTGGAAGGTGCGCTCTTCTTCCTGCGGCACGAAGGCGGTCTTGGGCACGAACAGGCGCTCGGTTTCGTCGAGGATGCGCTTGGCGGGCTTCAACAGGCTCTCGCCATGCTGGGTCGGCACCATGCCGCGCGCACCACGCACCAGCAGCGGGTCGCCGGTCAGCTCGCGCAGCTTGCGCAGCGAGGCCGAGATCGAGGGCTGCGGCTGGTTCAGCTTCAGGGCGACCCGCGATACGTTCTTCTCGCAGAGCAGGAGATAAAGAATGCGGATGAGGTGGATGTCGAGATGGTCAGGCAGCCTGGACATGGGGATGTCTCCGGGGTCTTGTGGTGCGGGGCAGGTGACGGTTTTTCGTTCACTCTGGGGCGGCTGCATCGGGGCAGGCGCATTATCGTTGTCGTGTGCCGGACCGGCTCGGGCGGCGGCCTGGCGTGATGCGAGCGCAAGCGTCCCACATCCAGGGGGCATTTTTGTATATCGTCATTCGTATGTCAAATATACGTTGATGACCATGTTTTGCGCAGTCCCGGCGTTTATCGTTCGTGCAACCGTTCCGCACTAGCGGGACGGCATAAAACAGATGGCACCAGCCATCGGGTCGTAGCGGCAGCACGACGGGAGACCAGCCACGGCACCAGCACGGTGCCTGCGCTTCCCGGCGCGCGGGAAGCCTTCACTCCACTCATCCAGTTGCAGCCCTGGTACACGCAGGGCGGGGGAAGACTTTCATGGCGGCCCATTCCTGAGGCAATGCCTCGCCTGTCCGGAGTAGGTCGCGGTGGCGGACAGCAATCCTGCGTGGGGAAGACATGGAAGCACTCCTGGTTTCATATGGCATCGACTGGGCCAACCTGCTGGTCCGCTGGCTGCACCTGATCACGGGCATCGCCTGGATCGGTGCCTCGTTCTATTTCGTCTGGCTGGACAACTCCATCCGCCCGCCCAAGCCGGGCAGCGATCTGGAGAAGAAGGGCGTTTCCGGCGAGCTGTGGGCGGTGCACGGCGGCGGTTTCTACAATCCGCAAAAGTATCAGGTCGCTCCGGCCGAGCTGCCGGAAGAACTGCACTGGTTCAAGTGGGAGGCCTATGCCACCTGGATCACCGGTGTGGCCATGCTCTTCATCGTGTATTACTTCAATGCCTCGGCCATGATGGTGGACAAGTCCGTGGCCAACCTCACCGGGCCGGAAGCGGTCGGCGTGGGCATCGGCACCCTGGTGCTGGGCTGGATCGTCTACGACCTGCTGTGCAAGTCGCCGCTGGGCAAGCGCGAAGGGCTGCTGGGGCTGGTGATGTTCGTCTTCATCGTGGCGGTGGCCTATCTGCTCACGCACCTGCTGTCGGGCCGCGCGGCATACATCCATGTGGGCGCGATGATCGGCACCATCATGGTGGGCAATGTGCTCATGGTCATCATTCCCGGCCAGCGCAAGCTGGTGGAGGCCATGAAGGCCGGCCGCTCGCCCGACCCCATCCACGGCCGCAAGGGCAAGCAGCGCAGCGTGCACAACAATTACTTCACGCTGCCCATTCTCTTCATCATGATCAGCAACCACTATGCGATGACCTACACGCATGCCTACAGCTGGCTGGTGCTGGCGGCGATCATGGCGGCCGGTGTGCTGATTCGTCACTTCTTCAATCTGCGGCACAAGGGCCGGGTGTCGGTGGGCTATCCCATCGCTGGCGTGGTCTTGCTGCTGGCCGTGGCCGTGGCGATTGCACCGCGTCCCATCGTACCTGCTGCCCCTGCTGCTTCTGCTGCCTCCGCAGGCGAAGGCGCGGCCCCGGCGGCCGCTGCCGCACCGGACTTTGCACGCATCCAGGCCATCGTCACCCAGCGCTGTGCCAGCTGCCATTCGGACAAACCGACCCAGGCCGGCTTTGCCACCGCACCGGCCGGGATGATGCTGCAAACGCCCGAGCTGATCCACCAGCACGCAGCCAAGATCTTCCAGCGTGCAGTCCAGACCAAGGACATGCCGCTGGCCAACATGACCCAGATGACCGATGCAGAACGCGCCGAACTGGCCGCGTGGTTCCAGGCTGGGGCCAAGTAATCGCACACGATTCCATCAGAGATCACACATGCAAACTATTACCATCGACGGATTCAACCTCACCGCCGCCCAAGTCGTCAGCGTGGCCCGCGCACCGCACCTGAAAGTCGCCCTGGCCGAGTCTTCACGTGCCGCCCTCAAGCAAAGCCGCGACTACATCGAATCCACCTGGATGCACGATGAAGCGCCCATGATGTACAGCTTCAATACCGGTGTCGGTTT
>NZ_NJGV01000008.1 GCF_002213425.1 Herbaspirillum aquaticum
GCAGGATCAGGGCAGCGCTGTTCTGCTGCAAGTGAAGTCATGGATGCAGCTTAAATTCTGGCAAACGCTGTCTTGACGGATGGGTCCACTTTAGTTTCCCAGCAGGGCCGGATGATGGATGCTTCCTTCTTTCCTTCTAGGGACGAAACGGGGGAAATCGACGGAGTCGTTATCCTTGTCAATGACGTCACTGACAAGGCAGCGTTGGATGCCACCCAAAAGGAATTAATGGACTATTTGGCGGCGCTCGACGCACACGCGATTGTCGCGGTAACTGACGTCCACGGTGTGATCACTTTCGTCAACGAGAAATTCTGTGAGATTTCCCAGTACTCGCGGTCGGAACTCTATGGGAAGACCCATCGGGTCATCAACTCCGGACATCATGACCGTGATTTTTTCGAAGCGCTATGGATCACCATTTCAAGTGGGCGGATTTGGCAAGGGGAAATCTGTAACCGTGCTCGTGACGGTTCACTATATTGGGTGTACAGCACTATCGTACCCTTTCTCGACGAGGACGGAATTCCCTTTAAATACATCTCAATTCGTGCCGATATCACGAAACTCAAGGAAGTGGAGCAGCGTGCTAGTTTTCTGGCGCATTACGATCCTCTGACAGGTTTGCCCAATCGAAGACTGTTTCAGGATGCGCTTCAAAAGGCCCGTATTTCGTCCGCCAAGAATTCGCAGTATTTCGCCCTGGTGTCTCTTGACCTTGATAATTTCAAGAGGGTCAACGATATGTTCGGTCACTCCGTTGGAGATGACTTCCTTTGCGACATGGCAGGTCGCATTCTGCGTTCGATCGATGGCCGAGCCACTGCTGCTCGTATGGGGGGGGATGAGTTCATGTTGTTGATCGATAAACTGGGAACAGATATCGGTCAGGCGACTGTCGAGGCCGAGTTAATTACACAAGGCATTCAGGCTGCGTTGAGTGCTCCGTATAAGCTTGGTCGCCGTACCGACGACGAGTACGGAATCATATCGACATCAAGTATGGGCATGCTATTGCAGCAAGGTGATTCTTTAAGTATTGGCGACATGCTCAGAAAGGTTGATATCGCGCTATTTGAGGCTAAGGGAAATGGAAAGAATCAGGTGGTACTGTTCGATGATTCACAGCAAGAGCGGGTCAATCGCCGCTTTGTTGTCGAGAACGAACTACGTGACGCCATAGAACGCGATGAGATGCGTCTGTTTTTCCAGCCCATCGTGAATGATCAGCAAGTTGTGGTGGGCATGGAAGGATTAATCAGGTGGCAGCATCCGGCCCGAGGATTGGTGCCGCCAAACGAATTCATCCCCATCGCAGAACAAGGTGGGCTCATTCTTGCCATCGGACGCTGGGTGCTGGATCGTGCATGTGAGATGCTGGTTGAGTGGAAGTCTGATCACGAGCGACAACGGTGGACATTGAGTGTCAACGTCAGCGCAAGGCAATTCAATGAGCCCAACTTCATTGAATATCTGCGCAGTTTGTTACGTCGCTTCGACTTTCCTCCGGAGCGCTTATGTATTGAGCTCACGGAGACCGCTTTGCTGAACAGCATAGACGGCGACTTGCAGGATAAGATCGCCGCACTCAAGAAGCAGGGGGTCAAGCTTGCCTTGGATGATTTCGGCACAGGCTATTCGTCGTTGAGCTATCTCAAACGCCTACCGTTGAACAAGCTGAAGATTGATCAGTCCTTTGTACGGACTTTGCTTAACGATCGAAAAGACCAAGGGATCACCGCGGCCGTACTTTCGATGGCGACGTTTCTTGACCTTGAGGTTGTTGCTGAGGGCGTTGAAACGATTGAGCAATTCAATTATCTCCGCTCTCTTGGATGCGGGGCATTTCAAGGTTATCTGTTTGGCCGCCCGGCCCCCATCGATACATTTTTAAGTAATCAAATCTCATGCGCCTAAATCTCCCTACCTCCGGTCAGGAGTATCCATTTCCAAGCGGGCAATCGTTAGTGTCCACTACCGATGTCAAAGGAAGAATCCTTTATTGCAATGCAATGTTCGTGGACGTTAGTGGTTACAGCAAGACCGAACTTCTCGGACAACCACACAACGTGATTCGGCACCCAGATATGCCTGAAGAAGCCTTCCGGGATATGTGGGCAACCATTTCCACTGGGCGACCATGGTCTGGCTTGGTAAAAAATCGCCGTAAGAATGGTGATCATTACTGGGTGGTTGCAAACGTGACTCCACTTTTAGAAGATGGGGTTCCTGCTGGATATATGTCAGTGCGTACCGAAGCTACGCGAGCCCAGATAGAGAGTGCGGAAGACCTCTATGCCACCATGCGCGCCGAAATGCAGGCAGGAAAGGTTATTCATACGCTTTCGGCTGGCCGGATTAACAAGCGTGGCGTGTTGGCTGGGTTATCGCGCATGCTGCGCGTTGGGACATCGTTAAAGATGTTGCTTGCGCTATTGTTGATGGTGACCATGTCATCCACCTTGGGATGGTTCTTGCCTGATACATCGGTTGGTCGAGCCGCCGATGTCGGCATCGGCGTGTTGATGGCGCTGTTAATTTGGTGGTATTTCAAGAAAGATTTTTTGGTGCCGATAGGCGAATTTATTACTGCCGCCAATCGTTTGGCTGCTGGTGATCTGAGTCAAACCATCAAGACAAGTAGGGGGGGCGAAATTGGTCAATTGCAAATGGCATTGGGCCAGTTAAGCGTTAACCTAAAGTCGATTGTCGGTGACGCACGTGCTCAAAGCCAGGAAATGGTCAGGGGGGCAGCGGAAATCGCCAGTGGAAATCAAGATCTGTCTCAGCGTACGGAAGCACAAGCAAGCAACCTGGAACAGACATCTGCATCGATGGAGCAAATTACCGATACCGTTCGACAGGCTGCAGGATCTGCCGAACGCGCCAGTCAGCTGGCGCGAGATACCAGTACCATGGTCGAACGAGGTAGTCAGGCGGTCGGTGAGATGGCCAGTACCATGAGCAATATCAGGGAGTCATCCGCGCGCATCGGCGAGATCATTCAAGTCATCGACGGCATTGCTTTCCAAACCAATATATTGGCGCTCAATGCAGCAGTTGAAGCAGCCCGCGCCGGAGAGCAGGGGCGTGGATTTGCGGTTGTCGCTGGCGAAGTGCGGACGCTGGCTCAACGCAGTGCTACAGCAGCCAAGGAGATTCGTGATCTGATTGAGGATTCGGAAAGAAAGGTCGCAGCCGGTAGCGTTACGGTTGACCTCACACGAAAAACCATGGCGGATGTCGTTGGAAGTGTTGGTCGCGTCAACTCACTGGTCAATGATATCAGCAAGTCGGCGCATGACCAGCTCGACAGTATTTCCCAGATCAATGCGGCGGTCAGTCAATTGGACGGTCTGACGCAGCAAAATGCTGCACTGGTTGAACAGATCGCGGCCTCGGCTATGTCTCTGGAGGGGGTGGCGCGTAATACTGCGGAAACGGTTCATGTCTTCAGAGTCGATTCTTCTCCCAGAAACGTTGTCGATGCAGTACAGTTGAGACGACTGGGGAAAGGAAAGTAAAGAGCGGATCAGGGGGGCGGTTTTCTTCAGATGGGCAGACTGTGAAAGATGTCCCTTGAACCGCCCCGGATTTTGAGGAGGCTCTAACTCTTGAGAGAATAGAGCCATGCACAAGAAATTAAACAAGTTTTCCCCTGAGGTACGAGAGCGTGCGGTGCGCTTGGTGCGTGAGCAGCGGGATGAGCATTCCTCCATGTGGTCTGCGGTCCAAACGATTGCGCCGATGATCGGCTGTACGCCTCAGACGCTGCTGGACTGGGTCAAACGCACCGAGGTCGATAGCGGCGAGCGGGATGGCGTCAGCACGGCCGAGCGTGAGCGTATCAAGGCACTGGAGCGCGAGGTCAAGGAATTGCGTCGTGCCAACGAGATCCTCAAGACCGCGAGCGCTTTTTTCGCGCAGGCGGAGCTCGACCGCAAACTGAAGTCGTAAATACCTATATCGATCGCTACCGGGATACCCACGGGGTCGAGCCGATCTGCAAGGTATTGCAGGTTGCCCCGTCAGCATATCGACGTTATGCAGCAAGGCAGCGCAATCCTCAATTGTGCTGTGCTCGTAGCAAGCGTGATGCGGTACTGCGAGTTGAAATCAGCCGGGTGTGGCACGCCAACATGCGTGTGTACGGTGCCGACAAGGTATGGCGACAGCTGAATCGTGAGGGCGTATCTATCGCACGTTGTACGGTAGAGCGGTTGATGCGCCAGCAAGGGCTTCAGGGAGCCCGGCGTGGTAAGCAACTTCGCACCACGCGTTCTGATCCGAAGGCAGCCTGCCCGTTGGACCGGGTAAATCGCCAGTTCAAGGCTGATCGCCCCAACCAGCTTTGGGTATCCGACTTTACCTACGTATCGACCTGGCAAGGCTGGCTGTATGTGGCCTTCGTCATCGACGTGTTTGCCCGTCGCATCGTTGGCTGGCGTGTCAGCAACAGCATGACGACGGACTTCGTGCTAGATGCGCTGGAGCAGGCGCTCTATGCTCGCCAGCCCGAAGGCAACGGCAGCTTAATCCATCATTCCGACAGGGGATCGCAATATGTCGGTATTCGCTACAGTGAACGTCTAGGCGAGGCGGGTATTGCGCCATCGGTCGGCAGCCGTGGCGACAGCTACGATAACGCCTTGGCCGAAACCATCAATGGCCTGTACAAGGCTGAATTGATTCATCGCCGTGGCCCTTGGAAAAACAGGGAATCCGTCGAGCTCGCCACGCTCGAATGGGTGGCTTGGTTCAATCATCATCGACTGCTTGAATCCATCGGCTATATCCCTCCGGCAGAAGCTGAGGCAAACTACTACAGCCGGTTCGCCAGCAATGCTGCGGTGTCGGCATAACTTAAACCCAATAGCCTCCGCGAAAGTCTGGGCGGTTCAGCTCCATGTTGTACCGAACAATACTCCTTACCAAAATCAAAGTCAACAATTTGGAACAACGCGGAACAACGGAGGATTTGCGACTTTATGTCACTCCCGACCAGATACAAAGACACTAGGACTTCCTTAAATAACGTCCAAACCATGATATTTCTCGAAAGAAATCTCCAGCCATCTCTTTGGAACTCGTAACGAGCCCAAGTCGATACCCAAATATCATGCTCATAGTCAGGAAGGCAAAAGGACAAACTCAATGCAGCGCAGCTCGATAGAAGGCGCTAGAGCTGCAGCCGCGAAACCGAGACTTGCCGTCACCCTGGCTCAACTTCCTCCAGGTACAAGCGCTCCTTTGTTCTGACCAACCGCACTTACTTTTTAATCAATATTCCGATCCCCCATGGCAGCAATGCCATGGGGGATTTCTATTTCCAGTCTGACTTTTTTAATCGGAGAAAAGTATGTCCAAAGCAAAATCCATCGTGCCACTCGCAGAGCAAGCACAGCCAACTACCACCGAAGAGGCTGATACGCAATCATATTGGCTACTCAAAGCCTCGACTGCCGCAAAAGTCGGCAAGTTCGGTAAGGGGGCAATTGCCTACGCAGTAACGACAGACAGCGATCGCCTCACTCTACACATCCAGATCACAGGCAACGAAGGAGGCGGATACTTCAGCCGTGAAAAGGTGCCATTCGACGCGATTGAGGCTTGTCTTGCGGGGACTGAGACCGAGCAGGCATTTCCCTCCAGCACATTCAAACATGCTTTTTCCGGTCGCAGTAGCAACAATTCCGGGTTCATGGTCGCGATCCTCCGCGCCGAAGGACTTATCAGCGTTAGCGCCACGCCGGGGACTAAGTACGAAAAAAGCGGCGACTGGCAGGCCTGGAAAGCGTCGATGCTCGCGGAGCCTGGCTCATTGATCACCGAACAGAACGCACAAGAGCAACTGCCATCGAATGCTGATAGCAGTTCTCCTTCCAGAGGCACTCTCCGCCTACCAAAAAAGAAAGCGACAGCGAAGGACGAAGCCTCGTGAGCTCCGTTGCCTCCAACTTCACCATCATCGTCAACTGGAAGGAGCGCGGCTTTGGATGCAGAAAATCCTGTGGATACTGCAACTGGCGCGACTCAGCCCTGCTGCCCCATGGAGTTCAATCCAAGGAGGCCATTGACGCTTTCGTACGCCAGTGCCGAAAGAGTTTCATTACGATCAGCGGTGGCGCAGACCCACTCTACGATTTCGAGGTGAATCACGCCAAGTTGCTGTCGATGATAAGGATCATCCAGACTCATCGGCTGAAAGTACGACTGATCACAAGGGAGATCGAAGAGGTCGGGAAACTGAACGGCTTTGTGGATTACGTATCGATCTCGCTAGAGCCCGACGTCTTGGAAAAGATTCCAGCATACGAGGCACAGTGGCATGGCATGGACGTCGAGTTCTCGCTCGTGCTGCCGCCGCTCCCCACTTCCGGCATCGTGCAGCTCTTGCCTCAATACGAAAGCCTGTGGCGGCGACTAGGGAGGCGTCTGGTCCTACGTGAAAATCTGAACTCTATCTTCCATCTGGATTTCACCCGACTCTCCTTCCGGCATTCAGGCATCGTATTTGTGCCTAGGTCGGTTTGCCTACAAGGTCGCTATCTCGCGAAAGCGGATCACAACGGCCACGACATCATCCAGGACAATGCAGAACTACTGCGATTTCTACTACGACGGCCGGATACCTTCCTGTTTGGCGGTGTAGCAAAGCACCTTGCAGCACCGTATCTTTATCCAGAATACGGTGATATCGACCTGCTCGTAACCTCCCAGCAGCCGCAAGCAGTGTTGGAGCAGGAATTTGGGTATTTGTTCAAGCAGACCTCACCTGAGTCCGCATATCCGCGCTACTGCTTAGGAAGATCGAAGAAAGCCGCGAAGCCTATTCAGTTGATCCGGGTAGCATCAGAAGAAGATGCCAAACGCTTCATTTTTAGCGGACAGTATGACGTTGACCGCATAGGTTTCAACAAACACCGCTTTTTCTGCGATCCGACGCTTAATGCGGACTCTGTTCTTCAAGCTCTCAAAGCGAAGCATGCAACGCGCTGGCACGAGAGCAGGGACATGCAGCTATTCCACGAGAGCCGCCCTCAAATCGAACAGCGTCACAAGATGAAGCTGATTCGTCGCGGCTTCCACATTACCGAACAACCCGAACTTTGAGGAAAAAATGCAGGCCACAATCTACGTTTCAGAGGAGGCAATGGCGACCGCCATTGCCATCAAAGACCTTTCCCACTATGACCGGATCACCCTATCTGATGATCCGAACACCGACTTATCCCAATCACCGGGATACTTCCTGAAGAATGCAAACAAGCTCAAATTGGCGACACTTCCAACCAACCATCGCGTAATAGCCTCATTAGCGCCTGGCCGTGCCGATAATATTGCGGATGTCAGCATGCCAGTTCATCTTCGCGGATGCATATTTGAGAGAGCCCCTAACCTACCGCCCCAATATGCCCAGATCATGACGTACTGGTCAGGGGAGGCCGTCAATCTCGATGACAGCCGCGCAGTTCACTTCCAATCCCCATTGAACGAATACATGGTCGAGCTGCGGCCAGCGCAAGGCAGAGTCGAAGATGCTTACAGCGAAATGGCCGCCTGCGACAGACTCCTCTCTGAGGGTATCGTGGTGGCCATTACCGGTTTGATGCAACTCTGCAACTCAGCGCTTCCAACCGATTTCATTGAAATCGTTCTTCCTGTAGATCTGGACATTGCCGGTATTGAGCCAGATGCGTTCCGATCGTCTCGTTCCTATAACGTGGATGATGAACAGCTCGAAAAGGTCTACCTCCGCATCGTGGATATTATGCGATCGCCGAATCCTGATGCGATCTACATTGACTTGATCCGGAATGAGCTGATTGATTACGGCTATGTTTACTGATCACTGAGCATCAACACCTTTCCGCCAGACTCTAACAAAGTCACCACTGGCGCACTTCCACGCCCCCTATCTGCCTTTACCAGCCCCTCCTCGACCAGACGCGTCAGGGCTTCTCCAGCCACCTCACGAGTAACGCCAAACCTAGCCAACGTGCTGCCATTGACAACAACGGTGGCTGAACCCCTTAGGCTCGCCAAACTATGAATCGCTAGCGCGTAATGCAGTGTCCGTCCTGGCAGGCAGGCTGCACGGGCAAGCCAGTCAGATCGTAGAGTACGAAAGAGTGAAATGCGAAATTTCGTATGGACGGATGCTTGCCTTTTGAAGCATTGTGTTTCGGCCATGTGAGTTCCTCTTTGGATTTACTAAATCACTGGACTGTTTATAGAGTTGAGAAAAAATCCAGTTCTCGCTTGAGCTATTGAATAAAGGGCAGCCTTCCGCACCTCTGGATTTGCAACAGGGTGAATTAGGAAAATAGGGGGAGGAGCACGGAAATCAGGACCAATTCATCAAGGCGGCAAGGTAAATCCCCCAAACGGCTTAAACCGCTTGGGGGAATTTACTTTTTTTATTGTGCTTCTTGCTGCGCCTCCTTTACTGCCTCGTTAATTACGCTTGCAATGGTTTCACTCACCTCCAGTAGACCGCTTGCAGTGAGGTGCGCGTATCGTTGCGTAACCTGAGGTGTCGAATGCCCGAGCAAATTCTGGACCTCAAACAGCGACGCGCCAGAGTTAATTGCAAGACTAGCGTTCGTGTGTCGCAGGTCATGAATACGGATATGGTCAACGCCCGCTGCAGCCAAAATGCGACTCAGCGCCTTCCGTGGATTATTAAGGGGCTTTTGCGGATCGCGTCCAGGGAAGACCCATTGCGATGTCCCTCGGCTCGGTTGCGCAGCTAAGAGTGCTTTGGCATCTTCGCTCAAACCGACATAGCGGCCCCGGCCGCTCTTGGTCTCTGGAAGAAACCACTGCCCGCGCTCCAGGTCAACATCAACCCACTTTGCGCGCAATGCCTCCTGCCGACGAGTGCCGGTCAGCAACAGCAACTTCAACGCCGCTACTGCAGTTTTATTATGTTCCAGCTCCATTGCTGCGTAGATTTTTCCAATTTCACCAGGCGTGAGAAAGCGCTGATTTTGGCTGTTCTCGCGAAATAGCCGAGTACTGGCTGCGGGGCTAACGGTCAACCGATTCCACTCGATGGCCTTCCGGAACACTGCCTTCAACAGAGCCAGGTGGCGATTTGCCGTCGCCGCACTGTGACTGGACCGAATCTCTGCATGGTGAAGCTGGATATCGCGCACGCTGATGTCACAGAGGCGTCGCTCGCCAAATTTGGGAAGAAGGTGGCAGCGGAATTTTGACTCGTCGTCCTTAAAGCTTTTCTTGGCCTGACGGGCGAACGGCAAATATTCATCGTTCACAAATGTGGCGAAGCTCGGCATCGCTTTTAAGCGATCGTTGTCTTCAAGTGGATCACCGCCACGATCAAGAATCGCGCGCATCTCCAGAGCCTTCGCCCGAGCTTCTGCCAGTTCGATAGCGGGAAATGTGCCGATGCGGGCAAAGCGTTTAATACCTGCGGCGGTCTGGTAACGCATGCCAAAGGTTTTAGTGCCCGTCTTGCCAACGGTCATCCTCAAACCTCGGACTTGTGTGTCGGAATATTCCGCAGAACTGGAGGGGGACGATGCATCGTGATTCGGCAGGGATGCCAGTGAGCGGTTCGTGAAGTTGAATTTACGGGACACGGTGGGCCTCTAGATGAACGTGAAAAAATTAAGCCGCCCCCCCGGTAAATGACCGTGGAGCGGCTTGGACTGAGCAGGCGGGCCGTAGCAAACGCCTATGGAAGTGTTGTGAACTCGTCCTTTTTCAAAAATGCAAACTTAATGTTTAACTTTAAATATGAATCTCAAGTATCTGATACATCACAACAAATCTCGAAAAAAAGTTGAAAGTCGTTAAAATCCTTGCGTCGCATATCGATTGCCGATTTTGGATTGCACAAGAGGCCACGCCCGGCGCGGGCCATCGGCGGCCTCATCCAAGACATCAAATTCGGCGGGCAAGGCCTTGCGGCAAGTTGACGGTTTTCTCTGCAACTGCCGAAGCTGCCTTGGCTTCAATACTCGCTTGGCAGAAGTAAGGTCGTGGACGAACGATCCGCCTCAGTAATAACCCACAGTCGATGCTCTCCAATCTTGTACGCAGACAAGATCCGCCCGCCCAGTTGCAGAGCACTTTCGTTAGCCTGTATGTCGTCGCTTGAAATATCGCCCCAGTCACCCCGTCGATGGCGAGCTAGGTATTGCAGCGGTGAATGATTCACAGAACGCAGGAGCGCGTCTGCACCTTGGGTACTCAAGAGCATCCCCAAATCGAAACGAAAGATGTTTGTCGCGTTGTTCATATGTTTCCTTCGCAAATGCAAAAGGCCCCCGTGAATCAATCACGGGGGCCTTCAAAATTTTCTATGGGGGTAGGTGGCAACCTATTTCAGCGAGATCGAAATATCGATCTTCCGGTTGACCAGCACATAGACGATCGTCGGAACGATGATTAGGCCCAACGGACCTACCGCAGCAGGTAGCGCAACCCGTGCGACATTTGCAAAAACTGAAAGCATAGAAATCCTTTAGATCAATAAAATAAAATACCCACGAGGCCCAATGACCTAGTGGGTATAAGGATGGCCGTAGACCATCAAAATGATATTTCTATGATCTGACGAGCTTACTCAAGGCGGAGAATTTCCCTGCATCTCCGTCATTTCTCTCGCTAGAAACTCTTGACTAATAAGGGATGCCCCCTGTTTTCCCTAATTTCACATATGAAATCTTTGAGAACTAGAGGGAAGCGTTAAATTGAATCACGATCCTTTTGAGTTTTTTGCGGCCAATCATCTTCACGGGTTAATTGATCTGCCTCACTGTCGGGCTCAGCCTCATTCAAAGCTTGATTTTCAGAAGGTGCACTCTCCTCCATCGCCGAGTTGATTTCTTCGTTGCTCAATAAACGCTTTGCATTGACCGCGATGAATTGGACGTTTTTGTACTCAAGAAACTTAGAAGTGAATCGGTACGTGTTCTTTCCAGCTTCACATTGAAGCATCCCCTTCGCCTTCAAATATTTAACTGCTTCCTTTTCTGAAATATCTCCGCATGCCTGTCGAAACTGATCTTTCGTAAAAAGGATGAGATCAGTTTTCCAGATTGCCGCCAAACGGATTGGAACATCGGCTTTTACTCCGCCCTGTTTAACCCAAGGAATGTAGTGCAAAATCTGGCCCATATTTTGAATGACGTAATCACGAAGAGACTCGACTGCTTGCTCTCCAAGGCTGAGAGGAGGCAACGCTTCAAGCCATGCAGACACGGTCCGAGAGACAGCCCGACGGATATCCTCCTCCGAGCAGGGAAACACTGCCGTCTGGGACGCCATAATTCCTGCTGCCTGAATGAACGCAAAACGGCGAAGTGCCCGCACATGGGCGGCATCCAGACGGTACTTCAATGCCGCGGCGTCTTTCAGCTCTTTGTGAAACGTGTCAGTCTCCTGATGTAAAAACTGCCGAAGCTTCGATGCGAAGATAAAGTGATCGATGACGGCCTGTGCAAATGCAGGAGCAGCTACCCCATAGATCTCACCACATCGCATTTTAAGGTTGGCAATCATCCCGGCATAATCGCCCAAGTGTTCTTCTTCCCCTGTCGCCAACGATGCCACAGGAATATCAAGCGCACGGATGAGCTCACCGGTCTTCACCGATCGCTTGCTCGCGCCTTCTACTTTCTCGCGCATCGATACCTCTCCTGACGACAAGATACCCAGAGCCCATGTACGCTGCTCCCGACGTTGTCCCGAATCCGTCATACGAGTTCGTCCAGCACCCGCCGTCGCGTTGTACACCGAGATGATAGTTTCGGCACTGCTACCGAGCTCATCGACCGCCGCCAACATGCCGGAGTGCTCCGACAATAGGAGCTCGACACCGTTGGCCGTCGTGTTCCAGCGTTCAACGTTACTCGCGGACGGCACCTGAGGATCTCCAGCTTTGCCAAGAATGGACATTGCAAGTTGCAGCGCAGTCGTTTTCCCCGAAGACGATTGCCCGTAAAGATGGGCAATGATCACATCGACGCCACAAATTCCCGTCAACATGCTGGCAAACGCAAAGCTCATCGAAAAAACGAAAAGGTCATTCTGGTGGAACGGATGAACCAGCTCCTGCCAGGCGGCCAGATCACCCGACGCGTGATATCCGGCAGCAGCCTTGTTTCGATAATGAGGTTGGTAACGGACCTCACCAACTGCGTCCTTGGAGGCATCGTACAAAACTGCCTGACAAAGTTCGGCCTCGGCCTTCAATCGATGAGGAGCAGGAGAAAGACAACTCGATGGCATCAGGAAGTGAAGCACGTCGGCAACTTCTGCGCGGTTCCATGCGTGAAAGCCAAGTTCAGGGAAAGTGAAAGACCTTTCGATGGCAGGTTGCGCTACGCACATCGACAAATAGTGGGCAAAAAGAGGGACCGCTCGCGGAAGGATAAGCAGTCCTTCCGATGCAAGGACTGAAAATTGTTCCGTCCCGCTTAAAAGCGTCGCATATGGAATCAACTGGGATCGAACAACACCGTCGTGATCGCGCCATGCAACTTCGATCGACCAGTTCTTGCCGTTAAGTTCTCGGGTGACAGTTTCTACCCAGGCGGGTACCGAGGTGAGCTGCACTTCGTCCGACTTTTTTTCGCCATCTCGATGAAGAAAAACACCGTCTCCCGAAACGTGGTATTCACTTGGAATATTTTTCCAAGGCACTGCCTGCGTCGCTTCGACACTCATTTCACATTCCCAAAATAATAGTTGGAGGTGCCCCGATGCCAGAGAGGCATCGGGGCTTAAGAAACGGCAGCGCAATTGCAGCCCCGTTCAGGAAATTTCGGACCGTAGTCGCTACGGCGAAATTGAGCACATGCGTTGCATGTGGACGGACAAGGCCTGGGACCTGTGGGAAGCACTCAAACGTGCAGAGCCATGTGGCCTAAGCTCACATGCGTCGGAATTGGATTCGTACACAGTCAGACGGACGTGTACGTGGAACCTAACAAATTCGGAAACTGCCTCGTGGAAGATGAGAGGCAAGCACAGCGGAATGAAACCGCTAATCGGGCGATCTTTGAGTAAGATCATGGAGCGTCGCTGTCCAGCTCGACTGGATCCAGCAACGTACGCAATTGATGCGTTCGATAAAGTGAAACTAAAAGCCGCATGCAGGTTAACGTGAGTTTCAATGGACGTCAACACCCTTTTTCAGGGTTACTAAAAGAGAACGAGTGCGCCGCGTTGCATCAGAATGCCTGCATCGAGCATCCAAATCCGCCCGGATGGGAAGCTGCATTTACATTCCGCCGATACAATTTTCAATCACAAAGCGATTTTCAAGTCCCATGAAAATCGGGGGATCGACGTTAAATTGAACGCCAAAAACTCCGCCCTTTTTCGAAAAATCTACGGTTTTTCTACTGCACTTGAAGCAATTTTTTTGCTATTTTTTCTCGAATAGAATTTAAGCTGTCTAAGCAGCGATAGGTTCTGACGCTCCCTTATTAAGTAGTGCTTGATCCTTGAAAATGTAAGAGAACCCCCTAATCCCCCAAATTATTAAGCTCACTTCATAGAGCCATCACCTCTTGCTAGAACGGTACTCAATGGCCCGAAGAGGGTCTTGAAAATCCTTGTGTCGGTGGTTCGATTCCGCCCCGGGCCACCAAAAATACTTCAAGAAAAACGCCAGCCCTCACCGGTTGGCGTTTTTCATTTCCGGGGACGAAAATCCTCGCGTCGGCCTATTCCCGATCTCGTCTGCCTTCGCTCGCTTTCCAACACACATCTATTACTTGTGCATCGTTTTGCCACAATAGCAGCTATTATTGGTCTGAAATCATGGGGAAGAGCGCAACACTGCGCTTCTGATTAGAGCAATTAAAAAGGTTGCAAAAGAAATGGCAAAAGCAATTAAAAGCAAGTCAGCTGTTCCGGACAACAAAATCAAACTGCGCTCAATTAGTTTTGCTCAACCGCCCTTCCGCAAACTCGGCTCGCTGGAAATAAAGATTGCCCCGCGCCTAACGTTAATTGCCGGGCGCAATGGGGTTGGAAAATCGACGATATTGGCATTAATCGCGGGTGGCTCTGGCCTGACAAGAGGGCTCAAAAACCATACCTATTTTGCAAACCTACCGAACGCGAATGTTGATGAAATTCTCAAACTGTCTTTTGAGAGAGACTATGTGCGTGGAGAAGAGGAAAAACCGTCTGCCCTTCTAACATATGAAAAGGAAGGCACCCAGTTCTACAAAAAATGTAATGTATCAGGCTCAGAAGAGCGTCTCCGCGTAGTACCTCGGAATGAACCCAAGGGCCCACTCTCTGTTCACGGCACCTCCATTCCAGCAGATGGAAAAGTGCCAATCCCCACAGTCTATTTAGGCATGACCCGCGTACTGCCAATTGGCGAAGCCGACCCCGCCTCATTTGAGCGTCGCCAAGCAGAAATGGACCAAGAGGATTACGACTTTTACCTGGACTTCACGAATCAAGTCATTGGCACAGGAATTCCGTCAGGAAACGCGAATGTTGTCGCCCAATCAGTTAAAGGGACAAAGAAGCGAGCAATCTACCCAGAGTATCAAGGCTATGACAGTACGAATGTTTCACTAGGACAGGACTCCCTCAGTTCCATAGCCACTGCGCTCGCATCGTTCAAGAGGCTTCAACGCACACTTGGTGACGCTTACGAAGGAGGCCTTCTAATCATCGACGAAATTGATGCAGGCTTCCATCCTCATGCCCAAATTCAGCTTTTAGACCAATTAAAGAGCAGAGCACGCCAACTGCATATCCAAGTCATTGCGACGACTCACTCGCTGACCATGCTTGAACACGCCCACAGCGAAATAAACAATAAGAAATACAAAGGCTCTCCCCAAGACCATATTGCGTATCTCAAAGGTGGATTGCCGATTCAATTGCTAGATGCAAAAGAATTTGCGGCCATTCATAGCGATATGCATCTGCGGCTACCGACTGCAACAAAACAAACTCAGCCTGTTGTGAAGATTTATGTAGAGGATGAGGAAGCTGCTTTATTTTTGAACGCGATTCTCACTCCTGCTCGGAAGAAATCAATCAATCGGACGGCGAATGCAAAATTGAAAATTATAGCTGCCAAAGTCGGATGCTCAAATCTTGTTGGACTGCTAGGAGCTGATGACTATTTCCAGTCTGTGGTAATGGTTCTTGATGCAGACACCTCTGGTGTCAGTGCGAAGGGCGCGACAAATGTTGTCAGGCTTCCGAAGGATCCACACAACCCTCCGAAACAATCTCCCGAGGTCATCCTTAAGGTAATGTGTGAAAAGCTCTGCGCAGATGTCAATGCATAATCGCCGGGTCAGAACGGAAGACAAGGTCTTGTAATGCGGGCTATCGCTTGGGAAAGATTGGAAGCTTGGGTCCGCAAGGAAAACGGCACAAGTCCCAAAAAGTTGATCACTCGCGATACGCAGCTCTACAACGACTTGGATGTCGATGGCGATGAAGCGGAAGATTTCATGGAGCACTTCTTTGAAGAATTCTCCATCGACTACGGGGACTACAATTTTGATCATTATTTTGTCCCCGAAGGCTTCAGCCCGCTCGAGATTTTCCTGCTCATGATCTCGAAGAAAAAGCGGGCTTCCTACGACAGACCACCCATCACCCTCGGCATGCTTTACCAGGCAGCCCTTGATGGCCGATGGGATTGTGCCCGCCTGGATTCACTGTCATCACTTTCGCAGGCTTGAATCAACGCAACCCATCACGCCAGCTGATAACACAAAAACAGAAAAACAAAACCGAACTGATCGCAACGCGCCCAACGTCACGACCTCCGCTCAATTCCTCTCCCCCCCATTGACGAACCGCACCTCCACCCGCCGGTTGCGTTCATCACTGGCCGCCAGCCCCGGCAGCGGTTGCGAATCCCCATACCCCGCCACGATCACGCGGCGCGCTGCTTCCGGCGCACTGCGTCCGATCAGCAGCAAACGTGCCTCGCGGGCACGCGCGGCCGACAGCGTGAAGTTGTCATCGTAGACCGTGCAATACGCGCGTACATCGGTCACCGGTGCCTTCACCGGCTTGTCATCCGTGTGGCCTTCCACATAGATGCGGCCCGCCGGATGCTGCTGCAAATACTCCGCAATGCGCTCCTCGACCTGTGCAAACGCGGCCCGCGCTTCCGGCTCCACGCAAGCACTGCCGCGACGGAACGCGCCCTCTTTCAAGGTGATCTTCCCCGCCTCAGTATCCACCGCCACCAGGTTGGAAGCGCCCTGCTGCGCAAACACCGTCTGCACCTGGCGCAACACGACCGTCAATCCCGGCCCGTCGGATTCGCGCCGGGCCGTCGCCGGTGCGGCCTGAGGTGGCGCAGCGTCAGCCGCTGCAGGCGCCGGTGGCGTGGGGGCTGCTGCCGGCAAGGGGGCGGCAGGGGGCGGCGTGGGCGCGGAAGCGGACGCCAACTGCGGCGCCTGCGCACGCTGCTGCGCAAGCTCCGGACCACCCGCCCGGCTCACCGCCAGCAGGACGATCAATACCCCCGCCAACGCCGCCATGAGCCCGGTGGCGGCGACCCATTCGTGATCGGATCGACTCATCGCGGCCTCAGGAGGAACGTCCGGACTGGCGCTGCATCGCATCCAGCCATTCGCCATGGCGCAGATGCGCGCGCTGTGCCTCGGCCTGCTGTGCCGCCAGCAGGGCTTGTCCGCTTTGCTTGATGGCGTCGACCAGACGTTGCTGTTCTTCTGCGTGTTGCACCGCCTGCGCTTGCGCAGCCGCAGTGGCCACGTCCTTGAGAACGCCGATGCTCCACGCCAGGCGCGCCTGCTCATGCGCGCGCAAGGTGATCCAGGACTTCAGGATCAGGAACGCCAGCATGCTCCACGCGGCAATCTTGAACTTGCTGCCCAGCGCATCAATGACCGCCCCCAACGCACCCGGTGCCGCCTGCGGCCCGAGCACGCCGGCCGTGGCCGTCAAGGCCAGGCCCAGGCCGATGAAGGTACCCAGCAAACCCAGCATGAGGATCAAGCCCGGCATCGCGGCGGCCCAACGTTCGGCGGGCGTGGCCACGGCCTGGCTCAGCTGGTCCGGCGTGGTCGTGACAGGCAAAGGCCCGCGCTCGCCAGCCAGCGCCTGCAGCCGCGCCTGCCACTGCGCAGGCCGGGCGCTGCGTGCCAGCAGCAGCGGCAAGACCACCACGGCCGCCAGCATCACCAGCGCAAACGCCCACTGCAGCCCGCCGTAGGCCGTGCCATCCCATTGCGGCAGCAGGAAGCTCCACAGCGATTTATCCATGGACTGCCCCCGCCTGCATGAAGAAACTTCCCATCCTTGCTCTCCCCTTGTTCTTTACATTGTCAGCGTCTTGCCACGGCAGAAGATTATCAGAAAGACCACATCGAGGGACGAAAAGCCAGGCGCAAGCGACCGATGTAATGGTCCGGTCACATGTTGTCAGCAAACTTTCAGATCTTGACAACCTGCTACCAACTTCTTTGCACATGGCCCGTTCTTCTTTACCCCTGCGCCTGCTTCCGCTGGCCCTTGCCCTGCAAGCCATCCACGCGCCCACCCATGCGGCCAACTATACGGTAGCCGATGGCACCACCGACACCGCCGCCAAGACCCTGACCAAGAACGGTGCCGACAACATCACCGTCAACGCCGGGGGCACCCTGGCTTCGGGCAGCGCGGCCACCATCCGGACCTCGCAGGACAACGACAACCTCAGTACCGTCACCATCAACAACGCCGGCACCATCGGCCAGAACAGCGGCCTGGCGGCCATCAGCATCAACCACAAGAAGGTCAACCTGATCCTCAACAACGCTGCCGGCGGCGTCATCACCAGTTCCTCCAGCAGCGCCAAGACGCCCACCATCCTCATCGGCAAGGGCAGCGATACCTTCTCCATCGTCAACCTCGGCACCATCTCGCAGACCGGCCCCACGCCCACCAATGCGGACAATGGCAAGAACTACGCCATCAATGCCAACGGCGACTACTCCACCGCCGGCAATACCATCGTCAATGGCTCAGCCAGCAACAGCAGCGCCACCATCAGCTCGTCGAGTTCGAGCGCGATCAAGATGGGCTCCAACATCCTGCTGACCAACTACGGACGCATCTTCACCACCAGCCCGGTCAACACCTCCTGCCCGGATTACCTGTCGGCCTGCGCCAGCGGTTCGCCGCCCAAAGCAGCCGATGGCATCTCCATCGACGACGGCATCCGCAATGCCGTCATCGTCAATTACGGCAGCATCACCGGCGCACGCCACGGCATCGACGGCGGCGATCCGGTGGCCGCCACGCCCGACAGCAACCTGGCCAATGCCATCGCGCTCACGCCGCGCCTGAGCGCAAGCGGCATCACCTTCGACGCCACCTATGCCGATGGCAGCACGCGCAGCAACGTGGCCATCAGCAACAACGTGGTGATCAACCAGGCCAGTGGTGTCATCACCGGCAACAATGGTTCGGGCGTGGGTTTCGACAGCCATGGCGTGGTCTTCAACTACGGCACCATCATCGGCAACTATGCCGGCAGCGGACGCGTGTATGACGTGCTCGGCAACGGCGCCACCACCAGCAATGGCGATGGCGACGGCGTCGATATCGACGGCACCGCCTACATCGAAAACTGGGGGACCATTCGTGGCAATGGCGCAGGCGGGCTCGATTCCACCGGCCAGCCGAATGGCGCCGACGGCATCGCCGCCGGTGGCGGCACCATCATCAACCATGCTGGCGCGGTGATCTATGGCGATGCCCACGGCATCCTCATCGATGATGGCAATGACTGGTCCAAGGACCCAGGCAATCCGCGCATCACCTACAACAACGGCAACACCACCGGGCGCGGCACCGGCGGGGCCAGTGGCGTCAATGGTGCCAAGGCGTATATCGTCAACGACGGCAGCATCACCGGCAACAAGGGGATCGCCGTCGGGCTGGTCGGCAATTACGACGATACCCTCATCAACAATGCCAGCGGCGTGATCACCGGCGGCGCACAGGCCACACTGATTGGCCAGGGCGGCAGCTCCGCGCCGGGCGCAGCGGTGCAGATGGGCGGCGGCAACGATACGCTGATCAACTACGGACGCATCGAAGGCAAGAACGGCATGGCCATCGACATGGGCGATGGCGACGATTCGCTGCAACTGCTGGGTGGCACCGTGATCGGTACCATCAACGGCGGCGCCGGCATCGACACGCTCACCACCGGGGGCACGCAGACCTTCGCAGCAGGCGTGCTGTCGGGCTTCGAGAACTACGTCGTGCGTGACGGCGTGACGCGCTTCAACTATGACCTCGGCACCGTCAGCAACATGACCGTCAACCAGGGCGCAGTGCTGCAGGTCAACGGGGCCTTCGGCACCAGCGGCAACCTGGCCGTCAATGGCACATTCCAGGCCGCGCAGGGGACGGCCACCCGCATCATCAACGTCGGCGGCAATCTCTCGGTCGGCAGCGGCGCCACCTTGCAGGTGGGCGTGGCCGGCACGCAGTCCGACCGCATCAATGCCGCCGGCAGCGCCACGCTGTCCAACGGTGCGACGCTGCAGCCCGTGGTCAAAACCTATGTTCCCGGGGCGGCGCGCTGGACCATCCTCTCGGCGGCCGGCGGCCTGTCGGTCGATGTGTCGAAGATCCAGCTGGCCAATACCGCCACGCTGGATTACGGCCTGCAAGTCTCGGGCAACGACCTGATCCTTACGGCCCAGCGTACCGCCAGCGTGAGCGACGTCAGCGGCAGCCCGCTGGGCCGTGCGCTCGACGCGCTGGGCAACAACAGCAGCAACGCCCAGGTGCAGAACCTGCTGGCCTCGCTGGATGCCTTGCCCACTACGGCTGCCTATCGCAGCGCGGTACGGCAGCTGCAACCGGAAACCAATCGCGCCAGCCAGCAAGCAGCACAGGTCTCCATGGGCAGCGTCTTCTCGGCCGTGGCCGGGCGCGTGGACAGCGCACGCGGTGATGCGCCCGTGGCCAGCCAGGGCAGCAGTGGCGTAGCCACCGGCGAGGCCGCCGCACGCGGCCGCGTCTGGCTGCAAGGCCTGGGCGCCTGGGGCCGGCAGCAGGCCCGCGCCGGCGCTGATGGCTACGACGTCAATGCCTACGGCATGGCCGCCGGGATGGAAACCGACCTGTCGGCGCGCGAAGTGGCCGGCCTGACCCTGGGCTATACCCGTGCCGGTACACGCGGCAGTGACGATGCCAGCGGCAATGACGTCAATGTCGACGCCGTCAACGTCGGTGGCTATGTCGGCCTGGACATGGATGGCTGGACGCTGGATGGCGCGCTCATGGTGGGTGGCAATCACTACAGCAGCCAGCGCGCCATCAACTTCCTCGGCCAGCGCGTCAATGGCAGCTACAACGGCTGGCAGCTCGGCGCGCGCGTGGAAGCGGGGCTGCCCTTTGCGGTCAGCCAGCGCTGGTCCGGGCGCTGGCTGGCCGGCCTGCGCCTGTCGCACCTGAGCAATGAGGGCTACACCGAAAGCGGCAATGCAGCGCTGGCGCAGAATGTGGCCTCCAGCCGCGCCAATTCGGTCCAGCCTACCCTCGGTGTGGAACTGAATCGCCTGAGCGACAACGGCGACCGCCTGCAACTGCGTGCGCGCTACCTGCATGAGCTGGCTGGCAACCCGGATGTCACCGCCAGCTTCGTGGCCGGCGGCCCCAGCTTCACTACCGCCAGCACCGCACCCAATCGCGACGCCGTGCAACTGGGCGTGAGCTATCGCTTCAACGGCGCCCAGGGCAGCTATGGCACGCTGGGCTATGACGCCGAAGTGCGCGACCGCTCGCTGATGCATCAACTGACCGCTCGCGTGGGCTGGCTCTTCTGAGATTGCTGATCCCATGGGACAGGGCCCGCAGCTTGCGCTTGCGGGCCCTTTTCACTCCGGCGACAATCGCGCGATGCGCTCCTCCTTCCTCTCCCGACTCCGCTTGCCTGCCCTCGCCAGCCTCGCGCTGCTGGCCGGCTGCGCCAGCGATCCCGACCTGGTCCGACGCGCCGATGCCCTGGCCGCACCCGCCGGCCTGCACCGCGAGGAAGTGCGCGGCGGTCCCTTCGTGCTCACGGCCTACGTGCACGCCCGGCCGAAGGCGCCGCTGTTGCGCGTCTACCTGGAAGGCGACGGCCGCGCCTGGATCACGCGCAACCAGGTCTCGCCGGACCCGACGCCGCATTCGGCCATGGGCCTGCGCCTGGCGGCCAGCGATGGCGGTGACGTGGTGTATCTCGCGCGGCCTTGCCAGTTCACGCCCATGGCGCGCAACCCGGTCTGCCATCCGCTCTACTGGGCCGGCCTGCGCTACTCGCCGGAAGTGGTCAGCGCCATGGATGAAGCCCTGAGCCGCTATGTGGCACAACTGCAGCCGGCCAGGCTTGAGCTGGTCGGCTATTCGGGCGGCGGCGCCATCGCCGTGCTGCTGGCGGCACGGCGCAAGGATGTCAGCGCCATCCGCACGGTGGCCGGCAATCTCGATCACGTGGCCGTGAACCAATGGCACAAGGTCTCGCAGATGCCGGGCTCGCTCAATCCCATCGATGTGGCCGCACAGGTGGCACGCATCCCGCAATTGCATGTCGGCGGTGCCGAGGATGCCGTCATTACCCCTGCCATCACGCGCAGCTTCGTCGCCAAGGCCGGGCACTGCGCCGCGCTGGCGATCATCCCCGGCATGGCGCACGAGAGCGACTGGGCAAGCCGCTGGCCCGCCTTGCTGCAGCTACCGCTGCCCTGCACCGCCAGGCAGCCTTGAGGATGGTCCATGAAAAAATGGGTAGCCGGCGCGACACCGGACTACCCATTTTTCAGAAAACTTCATTTCAAGGTTGCCCAAAAAACAGGCAACCCCGCCATCACAGCGCCATATCGGCCGATGCGTTGGCTTTCGGCTTTTCCATGCTGCCACCCTTGCCGGTCTGGCCGGCCGCCTTGGGAGCGATCACCGGCGGCGGCATCAGCTGCAGCACTTCTGCGGTGTAGGCCCATTCCTTGGCGACCTGGTCCGGGTGGTCATTCAACTTGGTGCCGTAGCTGGGCACGATCTGGCGCACCTTCTGCTGCCATTCCGGCGTGGCCAGCTTGTCCTTGAAGACCTTCTGCAGCACGCTCAGCATGATGGGCGCAGCCGTCGAAGCGCCGGGCGAGGCGCCCAGCAGACCGGCGATGCTGCCATCGGCCGAGGCGACGATCTCGGTACCCAGCTTCAGCACGCCGCCCTTGGCGTCATCGCGCTTGATGATCTGCACGCGCTGGCCGGCTTGCCACAGGCGCCAGTCTTCCTTCTTGGCGTTGGGGAAGTATTCCTTGAGCGCGGCGAAACGCTGGTCGTCGGACTGCATCAGCTGGCCGGCCAGGTATTCCACCAGCGGATATTCGTCGATACCGACACGGGCCATCGGCCACACATTGTGCGTGGTGGTCGCCGAGAACAGGTCCCACAGAGAGCCTTGCTTCAGGAACTTGGTCGAGAACGTGGCGAAGGGGCCAAACAGGATCACGCGCTTGCCATCCAGCACACGGGTATCCAGGTGCGGCACCGACATCGGCGGCGCGCCCACGGAAGCCTTGCCATAGGCCTTGGCCAGGTGGCGCAGGGCGATGTCCTGGTTGTCGGTGATGAGGAAGGAACCGCCCACCGGGAAGGCCGCATAGTCACGCGCCTCGGGGATGCCTGACTTCTGCAGCAGCTTCAGGGCACCGCCACCGGCACCGATGAAGACGAACTTGGCATCGGTCTCGGTGGTGCTGCCATCCTTGAGGTTCTTGTAGACCACGCGCCAGGTGCCATCGCCGTTGCGGGTGATGTCGCGCACTTCGCTGGAGAGCTTCAGGGCAAAGTTGGAGCGGGTCTGCAGGTAGGCCGCGAACTGGCGGGTGATCTCGCCGAAGTTGACGTCGGTACCCAGCGGGGTCCAGGTGGCAGCCAGCTTCTGGTTGGGGTCGCGGCCTTCCATCATCAGCGGCACCCACTTCTTGATCTGCTCGTGGTCTTCCGAATACTGCATGCCGGCAAACAGCGGGCTGGCTTGCAGGGCTTCGTAGCGCTTCTTCAGGTAGGCGACGTTGTCATCGCCCCAGATGAAGCTCATGTGCGGGGTGGAATTGATGAAGGAGCGCGGGTTCTTCAGCACGCCGCTCTTGACCTGCCACGACCAGAACTGGCGCGAGATCTGGAAGGCTTCGTTGATCTCGATGGCCTTGGCGATCTGGATCTTGCCGTCCTTGTCTTCGGGCGTGTAGTTCAGTTCGGCCAGGGCCGAGTGGCCCGTGCCGGCGTTGTTCCAGCCGTTGGAGCTTTCTTCGGCCACGCCATCGAGGCGCTCGACCATTTCCATCGTCCAGCCGGGTTCCAGCTCATTGAGCCAGACCGCCAGGGTGGTGCTCATGATGCCGCCGCCGACCAGCAGCACGTCGACCTTCTTGACGTCAGCCGCCTGCGAAGCGGGCGTGACGACCAGCGCAACTACGAATCCCAGCAAAGCCAGGAAGGATTTTTTCAACATTGTCTAATCCGTTTGTGATGAGAGAGGGCTGCCTCCCCTGCATGTGGCGGGGAGTCGGACAACCGGTGCATGCCACAGGCCGCAGCGCCTGCCGTGGAGGGCGGGCGCGAAAGCGCTGCGTCATGAGGGCCTTGCGGATCAATGCAAGCCCAGCCGGGCGTGGCCGCGCGGGGCCACGGCGCACCTGCCTGAATGGGCCGTGCCTGCCGGTTTCAACTGCCTGTCCGATACCTGTCTCCGGCATTTGGGGAATGCCTGTACAAATCGTCTCCGTCAGAGCGGACCGGGATCGGGTCATGTCGAGGGGGCGCAGCGTACCACGGGATGGGAGCGGCGGGCGATTGCGGATATCCCCTATTAACGATGGCGCACAAGCATGTTCCGGGCTAGGGAATTCCCCGATATCGTGGGGGCCGTGCCTGACTGACAATGCATGGACCGCCAACACTCACCGTCCCTCATTGGGGGGCACACAAGAACGATCAGGGGCCCGCATGCAAACCGTCATCAACAAGCCGGAAAATTTCGCGTCGTATCGATATCACGACCGGGCCTTCAATTGCGACACCGCCAAGATCCTGCCGGGCGAATATTTCTATACCGGTGAAGACATGATGATCGTGACCGTGCTGGGTTCCTGCGTCTCGGCCTGCCTGCGCGACCGCGTCAGCGGTGTGGGCGGAATGAATCACTTCATGCTGCCCGATGGCGGCGGCGAGGCTGACAGCCCGGTTTCGGCCTCCATGCGCTATGGCACCTATGCCATGGAAGTCTTGATCAACGACGTCCTCAAGGCCGGTGCCCGGCGCGAGAACCTGGAATGCAAGGTCTTTGGCGGCGGCGCGGTGCTGCGCGGCATGAACGCCATGAACGTGGGCGAGCGCAATGCCGCCTTCGTGAAGAATTACCTCTCGGCCGAGAAGATCCGCGTGGTGGCCGAAGACCTCAACGACATCTGGCCGCGCAAGGTGCATTTCTTCCCGCGCACGGGCAAGGTGCTGGTCAAGAAGATCAAGGATGCCGCTGCCGATCTGGCCAGCCGTGAACGTGAATATGCGTCCAAGCTGCAGGCCAAGCCGGTGGGTGGGGAAATTGATTTGTTCTGAACGAATCCATCGTCCAAACAAAAAAGCGGAACCCGTTGCATGGGCTCCGCTTTTTTCTTGCCCGCTTTACGCGGGCTGACACCATGTCGTGATCAGGCCTTGAGCGTGGTCAGGCCTTGCTCAGCCAGCGCCTTCAACCATCCCAATCCCGCAGAGGTCGCCCCCGCCGGGTTGTATTCGCAACCGATCCAGCCCTGGTAACCCAAGGTATCGATCAGCTTGAGCAGATACGGATAGTTCAGCTCGCCCACATCCGGCTCGTGGCGCTCGGGCACACCGGCAATCTGGATGTGGCCGATGCCGGGCATGTCGCGCTTGAGCTTCACGGCCACGTCGCCTTCGACGATCTGGCAGTGGTAGCAGTCGAACTGCACCTTCAGGTTGGGCGCACCCACTTCGGCACAGATGGCCTGGGCATCGTCCTGGCGGTTCAGGAAGAAGCCCGGAATGTTGCGGGTGTTGATCGGCTCGATCACCACGGTCAGGCCGGCGGATTCGGCCTGGTGTGCCGCATAGGACAGGTTGTCCAGATATACGGCGCGGTGACGCGCGCGATCCTGCTCGGGCTTGATCAGGCCAGCCATCACGTGCAGGGTCTTGTTGCCGATGACGGAGGCGTACTTCAGCGCAGTCTCGATGCTGCGCTTGAATTCGTCTTCGCGGCCCGGCAGCGAGGCGATGCCGCGCTCACCGGCGGCCCAGTCGCCCGGGGGCGCGTTGAACAGCGCCTGGGTCAGGCCATTGGCCTGCAGGCGCGACTTGATCTCTTCAGGCTGGTAGTCGTAGGGGAACAGGAACTCGACGCCGGAAAAGCCATCCTTGGCGGCGGCGGCGAAGCGGTCCAGGAAATCATGTTCCACATACATCATGCTCAGGTTGGCGGCAAAACGCAGCATCGGATTCTCCTTGGTAACGAGGGGGCCAGTGTAGCGCGAACACGCTTGCGCGCGTCCACACCGGCAGCAGGCGCAGAAAACGTCAAAGCCCGCAGGCACAGGCATGCGGGCTTTGAACGGGACATCACATTACTTGTTGACCATGCCCGGCTTGGTGGCCAGGGTGGCAATCGAACCGACCACCAGCATCACCGCCAGCATGTACATGCCGGTAGCGTTGTTGTGGGTCAGGTCCTTCAGGTAGCCGATCAGGTAGGGGCTGACGAAACCGGCCAGGTTGCCCACCGAGTTGATGGCGGCAATACCGACGGCCGCCGCAGCACCCGACAGGAAGGCCGTGGGCAGCGACCAGAACAGCGGGGCGCAGGTCAGCACGCCCGCCGCAGCCAGCGACAGCGCAGCGATCGAGACTGCAGTGTTGTCGGCAAACAGGGCCGCACCGACGAAGCCCACACCGCCCATCAGGGCCGGGATCACCAGGTGCCAGCGACGCTCACGCATGCGGTCGGCGCTGCGGCCGATCAGGTTCATGGCGATGATGGCGCAGCCAAACGGAATGGCCGACAGCAGGCCGATTTCCAGGTTGCCCTTCACACCGGTGGCCTTGACCAGGGTCGGCATCCACAGCGTCAGGCCGTATTGACCCATGACGAAGGAGAAGTAGATCAGGCACATCAGCCAGACACGCGCATCCTTGACGATGGCGCCGAAGCCGTGCTTGCTTTCCTTGCCCTTGGCATCGCCGTCGATGTCGGCTTGCAGGCTGGCCTTCTCTTCATCGGAGAGCCACTTGGCGCTCTTGACGTCGTTGTCCAGGTACAGCACCGTGGCCAGGCCGATGAGGACCGCCGGAATGGCTTCGATCAGGAACATCCACTGCCAGCCTTCCAGGCCGCCATTGTTGTGGAACGCATCCATGATCCAGCCCGACAGCGGGTTGCCCAGGATGCCGGCCACCGGGATGCCGGACATGAAGACCGCGATCACCTTGGCACGGCGGTGCGAAGGGAACCAGTAGGTCAGGTACAGGATGATGCCGGGATAGAAACCGGCTTCCGCCAGGCCCAGCAGGAAGCGCAGGACGTAGAACTGGGTGGCGTTCTGCACGAACATGAAGGCCGCCGAGAGGATGCCCCAGGTGATCATGATGCGGGCAATCCAGATGCGCGCGCCGACCTTGTGCATCAGGATGTTGCTGGGCACTTCAAAGAGGAAGTAGCCGATGAAGAACAGGCCCGCGCCCAGACCGAAGACGGTCTCGGAAAAGCCCAGGTCCTGCGACATCTGCAGCTTGGCAAAGCCGACGTTGACGCGATCCAGGTAAGCGATCACGTAGCACAGCATCAGGAAAGGCATGATGCGCCAGAAGACTTTCTTGTACAGCCCGTCCTTGGATTTGTCGTTGACGTCGAGTCCGACGCCGGTAGTGCTTGCGGTGGTCATGATGTTACATCTCCCTAAGAGTGTCGCGGCTGTCTATGCACGGCCGCTGGTTGCTTGGTGCCCGTGGTCTGACGGGCAATTTATGGATTCAATCGGACCCGCGTACCGCTCTTTTCGGAACCGTACGAAGGCCGGCATTGATTGGCCGGTCTGGTGCCGGCTTGACTGCCGCCTGTGCCCACCACCTTCCGTTGGGCGCAAGCGGGGCATGGCGGGCCAACATCGGCCGCCATGACGCTTTGTTGCTATGGGTTGCTGACGCTGCCTGGGCGCTGTCGTGACTGCTACCAGCGCGCCTTGAAGGTGTCGCGCAAGTCCTGCAGCGCGGGCTCTTCCAGCGGCGTGGCACGGCCACCGGCCAGGTGCCACAGCTTGGCGGTTTCTTCCAGTTCTTCCAGGGCGAAGGCGGCCTTGGAGACCGAGCTTTCCCACACCACCGGACCGAGCCGCTCCAGCAGCGCGCCGCGCACTTGCGTGGCGATCTTTGCCACCTGCTCGGCCACTTCCGGCGCACCCGGACGGGCATAGCGGATCAGCGGGATGTGGCCGACCTTCATCACGTAATACGGCGTGATGGGCGGCAATACATCCTGCTCGCTGTAGACGCCGTTGATGGTCAGCGATACCAGATGCGTGGAGTGCGTATGCACCACCGCATGCATCTCGGGATTGTTGTCGTAGATGGCGCGATGCAGGACCAGGGTCTTGGACGGCTTGTCGCCCGAGACCCATTCGCCGGCCGTATTGACCTTGGCGATGGCCGCCGGATCGAGGAAACCGAGGCAGGCATCGGTCGGCGTGATCAGCCAGCCGTCATCCAGGCGCGCACTGATGTTGCCGGCCGAACCGACCGTATAGCCGCGCTGGTAGAGAGAAGCGCCGATGCGGCAGATCTCTTCGCGCAGCGCGCTTTCGTTGGTGTTGCGGCTCATGCCGTCTTCCCGTCGAGATAGCGCAGCGCCTTCTCGAAGAAGTCGACGCTGCCGAAATTGCCCGACTTCAGGGCCAGCGCCACCGGTTGCTCATCCAGCGTAGCGGTCGCCGGCACGCCCGGATCGATCTGCGGCCCGATGCGCAGGGCGCGCACGTCCAGCGCCTGCACCACCGCGCCGGAGGTCTCGCCACCGGCCACCACGAACTGGCGCACGCCACGTTGCTTCAGGCCCGCAGCGATCGATGCCAGCGCCTGCTCGACCAGGTGACCGGCCTTGGCCACGCCCAGCTCCTTTTGCACCGCCTTGACTTCGTCGGGGGTGGCGGTCGCGTAGATCAGTACCGGCTCGTTCTTGATGCGTTCATCGGCAAAGGCCAGCGCCTGTGCCACCACGTCTTCGCCACGGGCCAGGGCCAGCGGGTCGATGCGGAAGGCGGGACGCTTGGCTTTCCATTCGGCCACCTGCGCATTGGTCGCCTTGGAGGCGGAACCGGCCAGCACCACCGACAGGCCATCGACCTTGGGCAGTTGTGCGGCTTCACCGGCGGCGGTCAGCAGACCGGCGCGGCGGAAATTCTCGGGCAGACCCAGCGCCACGCCGGAACCACCGGTGATGAGCTTGAGTTCGGCGCAGGCTTCGCCCAGCGTGAACAAGTCCTTGTCGGAGACGGCGTCGGCAATGGCCATCTTGACGCCTTCGGAACGCAGTGCGGTGAAGCGCTCCTGGGTTGCGGCCGCGCCGCGTGCCACGGTGTCGTAGCGCACCAGGCCGACCTTGGATTCGGTCTGGCGCTGCAGGACGCGCACCAGGTTGGCATCGGTCATCGGGGTCAGCGGATGGTTTTCCATGCCCGACTCATTCAACAGCGCATCGGCCACGAACAGGTAGCCGCGATAAATGGTGCGGCCGTTTTCCGGGAAGGCCGGGCAGGCAATGGTGAAGTCCACGCCCAGTTCCTTCATCAGCGCATCGGTCACCGGACCGATGTTGCCGTCGTCGGTGGAGTCGAAGGTGGAGCAGTACTTGAAGAAGAACTGCGTGCAGCCCTGCTGCTGCAGCCAGCGCAGTGCCGCCAGCGATTGCTCGATGGCCTCGGCAGCAGGAATGGTGCGCGACTTGAGCGCGATCACCAGCGCATCGGCCGCCACGGCCGGCATTTCGCTGGGCACGCCGATGGTCTGCACGGTGCGCATGCCGCCGCGGACCAGCATGTTGGCCAGGTCGGTCGCGCCGGTGAAATCGTCGGCGATACAACCGAGCAAGGGACGGGATGTGGACATGAAAACTCCTCGATTCAGATGCAGGGACGACGCTGGATTACTTGGCCTTGGCCGGCGGCAGGTCGATGCCGGGGAAGATCTTGATGACGGCCGAATCATCCTCGCCGCCATGACCGGCGGTGGAAGCCATCATGAACATCTGGTGCGCAGCGGCCGACAGCGGCAGCGGGAATTTGCTGCGGCGGGCGGTATCGAGCACCAGGCCCAGGTCCTTGACGAAGATGTCCACGGCCGACAGCGGGGTGTAGTCGCCGTTCAAGATGTGCGGCACGCGGTTTTCGAACATCCACGAATTGCCGGCGCTGTGGGTGATGACGTCATACAGCGCATCCGGATTGACGCCTTCGCGCAGGCCCAGTGCCATGGCTTCAGCGGAGGCAGCGATGTGCACGCCCGCCAGCAGCTGGTTGATGATCTTGACCTTGGAGCCGATGCCGTGGGTGTCGCCCAGGCGATAGACCTTGCCGGCCATGCCCGCCAGCACGTCTTCGATCTTGGCGTAGACCTCGGCAGGGCCCGAGGTCATCATGGTCATCTCGCCCGAAGCGGCGCGTGCGGCACCACCGGAGACCGGTGCGTCCAGCAGCAGCAGGCCCTTTTCTGCCAGGCGCTTGCCCAGTTCGACGGCGAAGTCAGGCGCCACGGTGGCGCTGGAGATGACGACGCTGCCCGGCTTCATGGCGGGGACGGCGCCGTTCTCACCGAAGAGCACCATCTCGGTCTGCGCGGCATTGACCACCAGGGTGATGACCACGTCGACCTTGCCGGCCAGCTCGGCCGGGTTGGCACAGGCCACACCGCCGGCGGCGGCGAACTTGTCCAGGACTTCCTTGCGCACGTCGCAGGCATGCACATTGAAACCGGCACGCAACAGCGAGCTGGCCACGCCATAACCCATGGCTCCCAAACCGATCACACCTACATTCTTGGACATAATTGCCTCCGCATTGATGACGCCGCTGCCGCTCATGACGGGCAGGACATTGCGCCGGGTTGATGATGCAACGCCGGCAAAGGCCGGCGTCAGAATTCCAGATTTCGTAAATCGTCTAAATCTTATAAATCGTTTAAAACATTTAAAGCATTTAATTCATTTGCTGCCATTCAAGCCGGGACATCCTGTTCAGGACTGTCCCTGGCTCAAGCGCCGTGCCGCATTGAACATGTGCGTCTGGGCGGCATTGCGGGCCGCCATTTCATCACCGGCGCGAATGGCCGCGACGATGGCCTCATGTTCTTCGCGCACCTGGCGCGAGAAATCCTCATACCGCGCTTCATTGCCACGCGTCACCGCCGTGGCCGCTTCCAGATACTGGGACAGGAACTCCAGCGTCTTGATGAAGTACGGATTGCGCGTGGCCTGCGCCAGTGCGCGATGGAAGGCCACATCGGCGGCCACGCCATCACCACCTGCGGCCACATCGACCCCGATCTGCAGCAATGCCGCCTCGATAGCCTGCAGGTCTTCCGCACTGCGGCGCTTGGCCGCCTGCGCGGCGACCTCGGCCTCGATGGCGCGGCGCAGCTCGACGATCTGCAGCACCGCATCGGGCGAACTGACCTCGGTGTAATCGATGCGCAGCGGCTTGATGCCCGCCTGCTCGGTCACGAATACGCCGCTACCCTGGCGCGGTTCGACCACGCCTTCATGTTTCAGGCGCGCAATCGCTTCGCGCACCACCGTGCGGCTCACACCGAACTGCTGCGCCAGCACCGCCTCGGTGGGCAGCTTGCTGCCACGGGGGAAGGCACCGGCGTCGATGTTTTCCAGCAATTGCCTGGCTACAGTGTCGCTGAGCGCCTGTGCGGGGATCTTCTGAAACATGCTGTCTCGCAGTCGTTATCGTAAAGTTATCCGGTCATCATACAAATTTATTTTGAACGGGGCAATCCGATTTTTTCTCTTTACGCGGAGTAACACCCCCGTTTGGCAAATAATATGCGCAGTTGGCAGAACTTGAGGTGATATATGCAGCAGTTCGCTCCAGACATCAAGAATACGAATATCTCTGCCAAGGCTGCGTCGGCAGGCCGGGGGCTCTACAATCAGGGCTTTTCCGCCACGGATGTGCCGCATGCCCTACGATCTCTCGGACAAGCTCGTCATTGGAATCTCTTCCCGCGCCCTCTTCGATCTTGAAGCGGAGAACGCCATCTACGACCAAGAGGGCGTGGATGCCTACGCGCAGTACCAGCGCGATCACGAGAACGATCCACTGCAGCCCGGCACGGCCTTCCCGCTGGTCAAGGCGCTGCTGCAGTTGAATGAACTGATCCCGGAACGCCGTCTGGTGGAAGTGGTGGTCATCTCGCGCAACACGCCCGACACGGGCCTGCGCGCCTTCAATGCCATTGCCGCCCACAAGCTCGACATCAGCCGTGCGGCCTTCACCGGTGGCGGACCGACCGCACCTTACCTGCAAGCCTTCAAGATCGACCTGTTCCTCTCGCGCGATACCGGCGACGTGCAGGAAGCCATCGATGCCGGCGTGGCGGCGGCCCAGTTGTATGCCGCCCCGCTGGACTACAGTGCGCCGGACAAGCAAATCCGCATTGCCTTTGATGGCGATGCCGTGCTGTTCTCGGCGGAGTCCGAGCGCATCTTTGCGGAGAAGGGATTGGAGGCCTTTGCGCGGCATGAGCAGCGCCATCGCAAGAAGGCCATGAAGGAAGGTCCGTTCGCCAAATTGCTGCTGGCCTTGTCGGCGATCCAGAAACAGTTTCCGCCCAAGCAGTGCCCGGTGCGCATTGCCATCGTGACGGCACGCAACAGCCCGGCGCACCAGCGCGTCATCCATACCTTGCGGACCTGGAACGTGACGGTGGATGAAGCCTTCTTCCTCGGCGGGCTGAACAAGGCGGAGGTACTGCAGGCCTTCGGCGCACACATGTTCTTTGATGACCAGGAGGGACATGTGCAGAAGGCAGCCGTGGTGGTGCCGTCGGGGCGGGTGCCTTACAAAGGCGGGACGCTGGAAAGAACAAGGGTGCCACGAACGCGGGCAGTCAAGGAATGACTGCAGTCTCGATACTCATGAAAAACGGCGCAAATGCGTAGACGCTGCCAAGGCTCAAGCAGCCTCCTCGATCCCAATATCGTGGCTCGGTGGCATCTGGTGGTAGTGACTCCGCTATTGATTTTGGCGGGACAGATTCTGGTGAACGAAACCGCAAGTTTCCTCGGCTTTTCAGTCACTGCGCAGCCAGATCCCTTTCGAACCTGGTCACCGGCGCTTGTCGTGCTGATGGGGATCATCTTCGCCCCTTTAGTGGAAACCCTGATTTTTCAATGGGCATGCATAAAGTGTCTGCAAATGCTTCGCTTGAACGCCCCCGTCATCCTGATCATCTCGGGCTTTCTATTTGCATTGGCACATGAATTTGAGGAGCGCTGGCCTGTTGACATGTTCATCGCGGGCCTGGCCTTCTCTTGGGTCTTCCTGGTCGAGACCAGAAGACCGAAGGGTTTTCCGGTGTTAGTCACGGTTTCAGTACACGCCTTATTCAACGCCATGGCCCTGGCGATTTCAGTCTGAACCGGACGACAACATTTCATGGCCCCGAGCCTGCATTGCGAACAAAAGCCCGCGTGGTGAGATACAACACCACCCCGTTGAGCAGATGCCAGAACATGTGCGTCCCGATGCTGATGCTCGGGCACACTGCCATGTCCATCGAGCGCAGCACCAGAGACAGTGTAAATACACCGGTGGCCAACAGCAGGGCCATCGGTTCAGTCTTGCGCATGCGCCAGTGATACACGCCCAGTCCGCCAATGAAGAGCCATGCCGAACCATACGACGCCACCGAACCATTGAGCCACTGCTCCGGCAAGCGTCCCGCACCGTAGGTCACGACAAAGAAGAACAGTACCCAGCCCAGCGTCACCAGCCAGTTGCGGCGCGCCACCTTGCGCAGATAGAACGCCAGGAACAGCACCTGATACACCGAAATCGGAATGACATCGGCGAACAATGCCCAGCGCTGCGCAACGGTGTGGAAAAGAAAACTGCCCACCCCGATCACGGCCACCATCAGCATCAGGATGCGTGACATCACCACGGCGCTGCGCCCCTGCGGCAGCGGCAAGCGCCACAAGAAATACGCGGCCAGCAGGAAAGCGAGATTGGAAAGCGCATTGACGGGTTCGGCCCAGAAAGCGGTACCGAGCCGTTCGCAATACAGGTCTACCGGGGCAAGAAGCGAGGCTGTCATGGTGTATGTCGCGCTGGTCGTCGCGGATCAAGGGGAATCGAAAGCGGCGATCAACACGCCGCCCTTATGCGATGCAGCCGCCATGATCCGCGAAGCCGCCGGATATTTCCAGTCGCGCTTCACTCTCCTGGCGCGGCCGCCCCGATGACCCGCCCCGGCTGGCCCGCCAGCCAGCCCAGCGCGCCCATGAGCACCGCGCCGCCCGCACACAAGCCCAGCACCAGCGTCCACCCGCCGCTGGCATCATGCAGCCGCCCCATGAGGATGGGCCCGGCGGCCGCCAGCAGGTAGCCGACGCTCTGCGCCATGGCCGACAACGCGGCGGCCTGGGGCGGCGTCGATACACGCGTACCGACAAAAGCCAGCCCCAGAATCAGCACCGCACCGGTCCCGAATCCGAACAGCGGCACCCAGACGATGGACGCCTGCGGCCACGCCATGAGGCCAACAAGGCTCAGGACAGTGGCAGCCGACATGCTCACCGCCACCGGCCGATGGTCACGGATGCGCGGACCCAGCGGTACCAGCAGCAAACCGGGCAAGGCCGAGGCCAGTTGCATCAGGCCATGCAGGTTGCCCGCCTCCACCGCACTGCGCCCATTGGCCGCGAGGATGGAGGGTAGCCACGCCGTCACCACGTAATACACCAGCGAATTGGTCCCGAGGAAGAAGGTCACCTGCCACGCCAGCGGCTGGCGCCACATCGACGCCGCGCGCGCAGGCGCCGTGGCCGGGCGCGTATCGCGCCGCAATTGCGGCAGCCACACCAGCACCGTCACCACCGGCAATGCAATGAAAGAAGCCAGCGCCCACGCCCAGCCCAGTCCCGCCGCCAGCGGAACGGCGCACACCGAGCCCAGTGCCGATGCACCGCCCATGGTGAGCGCATAGACGGCCGTCATGCGCGTGAGGTCATCGGGAAAATCGCGCTTGAGCAAGCTCGGCAAGAGTACATTGCCGCCGGCAATCCCGCAGCCGATCACGCAAGTCCCGGCCAGCAGGGCTGCCACCGATCCGGACGAGCGCAACACGATGCCGCCTGCGATCAACAACAATGCCAGCAAGAGCGTGCGCTCCAGTCCCAGGCCGCGCGCCACGCGCGCCGCCAGCGGCGAGACCAGCGCAAAGCACAGCAATGGCAAGGTCAGCATCAGCCCTGCCGCCCCGGCCGAGAGGGCGAAGGTCTGTTGCAGCAGCCCCATCACCGGCCCCACGGCCGTCACCGGCGCACGCAAATTGGCGGCGATCAGCAGGATGCCTGCAATGAGCCAGACACTGCGATGAACAGGGCGAACGTGAGGGGGATGCGTGGCATGCATGGCGGGCGTGATGGCAATGATTGATCGAAAGCAGCGAGCGCCCAGCTTAGCCAATCGCAGCCTGCACGTATTTGGCTACAATGCCAGCATATTGCTAAAAACGGTCAACCCAACTCCCTATGGCCACTCTCTATGCCAGCCTGGTCGAACACGATCCGGACCGCCTCGACGCCGCGGTCACGGCCCTGCGCGTGCATACCAGCCAGAGCGAGCGGGAGACGCCCTTCCACAGCCATCGCAAGGGCCAGCTGGTGGTGGCCCTGCACGGTGCGGTCACCTGCGAGACGGCCCAGGGCATGTGGATCGTGCCGCCCCAGTCGGCGGTCTGGATCCCGCCGGGCGTGCCGCACAGCAACCGCGTCACGCTGGACGGCCAGCTGTGCTTCCTCTTCATCGCGCCGCATGCGGCCAGCATGCCGGACCAGTGCTGCACCCTGGCGCTGTCGCCGCTGCTGGTGCAGATGATCTGCCACCTCGCCGAACAGCGCCAGGACTACGCGCCGCACGAGCGCACCGCGCGCCTGGCCGCCGTGCTGGTCGAAGAACTGGAACACAGCCAGCGCCACGCCCTGCCCTTGCACCTGCCGGTGCCGCAGCATTCGCGGCTGCGTGCGATTGCGCGCCACCTGGCCGAACAACCTGCCGACCGCAGCACGGTGGCCGAATGGGGCCAGCGTCATGCGATGAGCGAGCGCACTTTTGCCCGCTTTGTGCAGGCCGAAACCGGCATGAGCTTCGGCCGCTGGCGGCGGCAGATCCACCTGATGCTGGCCCTGCAATGGCTGGCCTCGGGCAGCTCGGTGCAGCGCGTCTCGCAAGACCTGGGCTATGAATCGGTGAGCGCCTTCATCACCATGTTCCGCAATACCTTGGGCAAGCCGCCCGCACGCTACATGGCGCAGCGCCAGGCACCGCTTTCCCGCCCCGCTTCTTCGCCGCCGCCCAGTCCGGTAGCGCCCTACTTCCAACCGACACGGAACGCCTCATGGAAACCGAACTGAAACTGCTGCTCGCCCCCGAGCACACCAAGGCCTTCATCCGTCATCCGCTCATCAAGCGTTACGCCCGGGCCGCACCGCGCATCAAGGACCAGACCGGTACCTACTTCGATACGCCCGACCTGCTGCTGCGCCAGAACGAAGCCGGGCTGCGCGTGCGCCGGACCGGAAATGAATATATCCAGACCCTCAAGGCAGGCGGCGGCGTCAGTGGCGGCCTGCACCAGCGCAATGAATGGGAGTCGCTGGTCGATGGTGAACAACCTGACCTGCCGGTGCTGCGCGAGCTGGCGGCCTCCGACGAGACCTGGGCCAGGAAGGTCTTTTCCGACAAGACCGCTGCGCAGCTGACGCCCATCTTCAGCACCCACATCCAGCGCATGGTGTGGGACCTGGTATTGCAGGATGGCAGCGAGGTGGAATGCGTAATCGACCAGGGCACGGTAGAACACCGCGACCTGAAGGTGGACGTCTGCGAAATCGAACTGGAACTCAAGCAAGGCGAGGCCAGCGCCCTCTTCGACTTCGCCCTGCAGTTGCTGCAGGACCTGCCGCTGCGCATCGGCATCCAGAGCAAGGCGCAGCGCGGCTATGGACTGTTCCATCAGGCGCGCCGCACGCAGCAGGGCATTGCCGCCACCTCCTCGGCCAGCCGCGCCAAGCCGCTGCAGCTGACCCGCAAGATGCCGGTGGAGCAGGCCTTCCTGGCGGTGGTCAACAATTGCGTGGAGCAGATCCAGGCCAATGACATCGCCGACCAGGATAGCGACGACATCGAGCGCCTGCACCAGATGCGCGTGGGACTGCGCCGCCTGCGTTCGGCCTTCACGCTGTTCGATCCCGTGATCACCCTGCCCGCTTCCCTGGCCGCTGAATTCGAGTGGGTCTCGCAAGCCATCGGCAATGCACGTGACTGGGATGTGCTGGCCACGCAGACACTGGCCGCGCTGCCAGCGCACGCCATCGGTGCCATCGACCTGGAACGGGTGCGCCATGCGGCGCTGGTGGAAGCCGGCAAGGAACATGCACTGGCGGTGCAGGCCGTGGCCTCGCCGCGCTATACGGCGCTGGTGCTGCAGTTCAGCCGCTGGCTGCTGACGGCGGGCTGGCGCGATGGACTCGACGCTGCGGGCCGGGAAGCCCTCGCGCAAGCGCTTTTCCGCTACGCACGCCAGATGCTGCGACGGGATGAGAAGCGCCTCAACAAGCGCGGTGCACATCTGGAAGAAAACGACCGCGCGCGCCACCGTACCCGCATCGCCGCCAAGAAGATGCGCTACGACATCGAGTTCTTCCAGGCGCTGTATGGCGAGAAAAGCAGCCGCCCCTACCTGAAAGCCTTGTCACGCCTGCAGGACCAGCTGGGCCTGCAGAACGACCTGGTGGTGGCCGATGCCCTGCTGCAGCAACTGCAGCAGAAGCAGGTACGCCTGGCCCCGAGCATCGCCTACGCACGCGGCTTCCTCGCCGGCCAGGTCAAGGATGGCCACGAACGCATGCATCGCCTGTGGAAAAAATGGAAGGCGCAAGCATTGCCGCAATGAGTCCCGCAATGAGCGCGGCGCTCATTGCAGCATGAAGGTCTCGTACTCCAGCAGTTCCAGCTTGCGGGTGAGCAGCACGAAACCGGCCAGCACCACCACGAACACCGCCAGCGCAAACCCGAACCCGTAGAAGGTCGGCCCCAGGCGCAGCGACAGCGCGGTGAGGGCGACGTTGAGCACCACCAGTCCCCCGCACAGGCCCAGCACGATGCGGCGCTTGTCGAGATAGAAGAAGACGTTGAGGATGCCCAGCAGCACCACCTGCAGGCTGGCCGCAATGACGTCGATGTAGAGCAGCGGCAGGTAGAGCGTGGAAATGCCCAGCCACTTGAGGATGGACTCGCCCGTGACCATCAGCAGCAAGGTGGTGATGGCCTGGATCTTGATGATTTCCAGCAGGCCCAGGCGCACCGTTTCCACCATGCCGTTGCGGTGCTTCTCGATGGTTTCCAGCGAAGCCCCGGTACGTACGGCCTCATAGAAGGCATCATAGTCCTCGACGAAATCGGTCTCCATGCGCAGCAGGAAAATGGCCATGCCGGGAATGATGGAAAGGTAAGCCAGGAACACCGGCAGGTCATAGATGACCGAGGCGCGCAGCGGGCCGATGATGGCCTGGCTGGTTTCGGGCGTGTACCAGAACATGGCCTTGTCGATCCAGATCGCCGTGTTGTAGAACAAGCCGATGGCCATGAGCGAGGGATAGAGTTTCTTGCGCTCGTAAAATTCGAAGGAGATGAAACGGTCCGAAGGGAAATTGCGCAGGATCAGCGCCATCATCGCCATGAGCAACACTGCCTGGCCGATCACGAAGCCGCCCATCAAGCCCTCCAGTCCCAGCGGACGCAGCAGCAGCGCCGCTACCACCGTGATGGTGTAGCCCAGTGCATAGATCCAGAAGATGGCCTTGTATTGCTTCATCCCCGACAGGAAGATGGTGGCGATCCAGATGTTGCACATGATGATGAAGGCCGCCAGCAGGAGCAGCCGGTACAGCGCACTCTGCTGCGGGAACAGGAAAGCCACCGCCAGCAGTCCCAGCACGCCGCCCACCAGCGTCACCGACAGCGACACCGAATGGAAATTGGGCAGGATGGAGTGATTGTCTTTTTCAAACAGGCGGTCCGCCGCAAAGCGCGTCAAGGCCAGCTGGAAGATGCCGGTGAAGATCAGCGACAGCGAAATCACGTAGGTGATGCTGACCTGGAACTGCACGATGGCCAGCTTGGGCATGTTCACCGTATAGCTCACCAGGCCGATGACCAGGATGCCGACGATGGACATGATCCACGGCCCCGAACTGATCAGGGCCGCGTAGGAATACGCCTGCATCAGCGAGAGCAGGCTGTCGCGCTTCAATATCTTGCGCAGTTCAAAACCGATACCGGCCATGGCGGTCCTCGTCAGTGCCGCACCGGGCAGCGCAGCGGCTGGCCGGATGCAGCGTCGGTGTGCGCGTTGCCGTGTGCCAGCGAACGCTGGTACAGCTCACGGTAGGCACCGAACATCATGTCCTGGGTGTAATAACGCTCCACGCGCGCAATGCCTGCCGCCTGGGCGGCATGCCAGCGCTGCGGATCGGTCAGCAGCTTCAAGGCCGCATCGGCCAGCGCCTGCGGCTGGGCGATACCGACCACGTCACCGGCCGCGCCCAGCGCCTGGTCCTCCTCCGAGAGCCCGTAGATGAGCTGGCGGCACGAGCCCACATCGGTGGCTACCGCCGGCACGCCGGCGGCAAACCCTTCCAGCAATACCAGCGGCAAGGCCTCGCTGATGCTGGAGAGCACCACCAGTCCGATTTTGGGCATGAGCTCATCGATCTTCTGGAAACCGAGGAACTTGACCTTGTCGGTCAGGCCCAGGCCATCGGCAATCGCGTGGCATTCACCGGCGTAGGCCTGGTCTTCATCTTCCGGCCCGGCGATCCAGGCTTCGGCCTCCGGATACTGGTTGACCACGGTGCGCATGGCGCGGATGAAGGTTTTCACATCCTTGATCGGCACCACCCGGCCCAACAGGCAAAGCACCGGCGGGATCTTCTCGCTGCGCAATGCGCGCAGCTTGGACAGGCGCGGCAGGTCGATGCCGTTGGGGATATTGCGCGTGCGCTCGGCCGGTGCGCCGTCATGGACCTGGCGCAGGCGGTTGGTCTCGTAGAGCGCGACGATCTCGTTGGACGCCTGGTAGCACAATCGGCCCAGCGCCTCGAAGAAGCGGATCCACATCTCGCGGAAGTAGGGAATCTGCGAGGCATCCTTCTCGAAGACGTTGCGGTTGTCGCGGATCCACTCGCTCTGGAACAGGTCGATCTTGCGTTCCTTGGTGTAGATGCCGTGTTCGGAAAGGATCAGCGGACGGCCGGTCTGCATCTTCATCAGCGCCCCGAGGAATCCGGCATAACCGGTGGAGATGGTGTGATAGCAGCGCGCCGGGATCAGCTGGCGCGCCACACGGGCCAGGGTCCACACCGGCTGGTGCATGATGCGCACGGTCCAGAAGTAATCGACGAAAGACGGGTCGGTGCAGAAGATGCGGTATTGCGAAGCCAGGTAATCCCAGGAGCGCTTGCTGAAGAGGAAGGTGTCCTGGTCCATCTTGCCGCCGTCTTCCATCATCGGGATCAGCTCGCCCAGTTGCGCCACCAGCGCCGAATGCGACGTGGCATCGGTGCGGTCGTAGGCGCGGAACATCGCATGCAGCTCGTCGATGCGCTCGAAGGCCTTGGCATCGCCGCGCGAACGCACCACCTCAGTGGCCGAGAGGTGTTCGTGGATGAAGTGCGTTTCCAGGTGGACCACATTGTCCGGCAGCGCGTACTTGGGCGTGCCGTAATCGTCGGGCCGGCTGCCGATGAAGCACAGGCCGAAACGGATCTCGGGAAACCCGCGGATGATCTGGTTGACCCAACTTGACACGCCACCGCTCACGTACGGGAAGGTCCCTTCCAGCAGCAGCATGACATCGCAGTCCTTGGCGCGGCGCTGATAGGAGGCATCGCCGGCGACCGGCCGGAGGGCGGGAGCATTCATCGGCGGCCTCCGGTGGGACGTGCAGCGCTTGCGGGATTGAACGGTTCGGGTCGATTGGCGATGGTACGCCGGCCATGCCGCCAGTAGCGATGCAGCTGCGGCTGCGAGGAGACGCTGGGATCGTATTGCATTTCGATGAAGAGCTTGCGCACTTGTTCGTAGTCGCGTTCGAGGAAGCTGAGTTCAGCCAGGTAAGGCAAGAGGCGCACGCGCGAAAAGCCATGTTCATGCGCACGCTGCATGGCCTCGGCGGCGTCGGCCACGTTGCGGTTGGCCAGTTCCATGCGCGCCAGCATGAACCACAGGCCGGGCTGGGCTGCATCGATCTGCAGCGCCGCCTGGGCGTGTTCACGCATCTGCGCGTAGGAGTAGTTGAGCAGGTCACCCTGCACCAGGTTCTGGTAGATCAGCTCCTGATACAGCTCGGCCACCTGCTGGTGCAGGATGCCCAGGGTCTCGGGATCGGAGACGGTCTTGAGATGGTTGCGCATGTCCACGATGCGCTGGGTGATCTTCTTCTCCTTGCCATCCAGGATGCCATAGGCCAGCAAGCGCACGTCGTCGGCCGGGTCGCCCAGCAGGCTGCGCAGCGAGGCGCCGCTGGCGCGCGTGGGCGTACTCTGGATGGCCACCAGGGCGTTGAGCCGCTTGTCCACGGGCGTGGCCACGTTGCCCAGCTGGGCCCGCACGCGGTTGCCGGAAAAGCCGCTGCCTTCGCGCCTGCGCGCGGTGACGAAGGCCGGTGCCTGGCTGGTATCGAAGTGGTCTTCCGGCTTGTCCTTGGGCCAGAGCACGGCCACCAGCAAGGCCACCACCGCACACAGCATGCCGCCGACGGGAATGAAGAAATTGAAGAAGAACAAATACAGCAGTAAGGCCGTGCGCGGACGCCGGTACTGCGGCGGGGCCACCTGCGCGATGGCCAGCGCGAACAGCGCCGAGGACACCAGGTGCAGCGCCAGGTAGGCGGCCAGCACGCCCAGCCCGTTGCCGCCCTGCAGCAGCAAGGCGACGGAGGCGGTCTCGAAACTCAGACCGGCAGCGGAGAGTTTAAGCAGCACAGCGTTCCACCAGGTTGATCAAGAGGCGCATGGGCTCATCGCTGCCCAGGGCAGCGGTGTGCGCGGCAGCGAAGTTGGCCAGGGACTTGTTGTCGAACTGCGCGTGCGAGGCAGTCTCGATGCGCATCAGGTAACCATCGACCGCTGCCGGTCCGGCCAGCGGCAACAGGGTCATCAACACGTTGCGGCCACCGGCCTTGTAGGTCCAGACCACATCGGCGGCACGCTTGAGGCGCCGGACCTGGTCGTACATGTCGCGCGAGAGTTCGTCGTCGCCGAAGACCAGCGCCACCAGCGAGGAATCGATGTCGGTGCTGCGCTTGAGGCGATGCAGGCGCACCAGGTCCACCGCCAGTTCCGGCGGACAGGTCGGCAGCTGTTGCAGGATGGCGCGGGCGCTGTCGCCCATCTCGATGCCGTCGGCGTAGTAGTCGATGAGCACCGACATCAGTTGCAGCGTGTCTTCGTTCAAGGCCAGGAAGGGCAACTGCTCCACCACCAGCAAGCCGAACTGGCGGCCCTCGTAATTGCGCAAGGGCGCGCAGACCAGGTAGCGGCTCTGGTTGCGCAGGGTCTGGTTCAGGCTCTCGGTCTGGATGTGGCCCAGCTTCTGCTGGGTCAGGCAATAACGGACCAGCGGATCATCGGCCACCAGCGGCGTGACCTTGCCCACGCTGGCCACCGCCTCCGGCAGGACGTGGCCGTGGATATCGCAGGCAAAGACCGAGGCCGATTCCACCTGGCAGCTCTGCACCAGGATCTGCAGGAAGGCATCCGGCGCCGGCATGCGCGCCGGGTCCAGCAGGTATTGCGTGAGCGTGAGGGCGCGCATGCGGTCCAGCGATTCGCGCAGGGTCAGCGGCTTGGACAGCAGATCCTGTTCCAGCCGCTCGTGCGACAGGCGCAGCAGGAAGTGATTCTTGGTGAGCATGGTCAGGCGCTCTTCCAGGTAGGCATTGACTCCGCGCAGGCGGCGACTGCGTGCATTCCACACTTCGGCGAACTGGCCGCACAGCAGCGTCAGCACCAGCCCGCCCAGGAAATAAGCTTGCGGGAAGGCTTGCGCCGCCGACACCACGGCTTGCGCCTCGTCCTCCTGATGGCCATGCATGAGCAGATACCAGCCGCCCAGCATGGTGGCCACGGCCACCACGCCCAGCGTGCTGCCGTAGCGCATGGCGAGGATGGCCGGCATCAGCCACAACCAGGGGAATTGCGCCTGCAGCCCGAAGGGATCTTCCGGAGCCAGCCACCATGCCACGGCCAGCGCGGCCGCCACCAGCGCAATGGTCTCGACGATGCGCAGCGCCGCCTTGCGGGGTGAGCCGCTGTCGGTATCGAAGCGCGTAAAGAAGCGCGACCAGAATTTCTGGCGCTTCTGTGCTGCCGTAGCGGCCGGTCGCGGCGAGGCGGCCCATGGCCGGCCGCTGCCGTTTGGCGGGGAGGCCGGTGGGGAGGCGGGCCGTTGGCGCTCGTTCACGTTCTCTCCCATCAGGGGCGCGGCGTCGCGGGAGCCGAAGTACTGGTGAGTGCATCGGCCTGCGGTGCGCTACCCCGTGCCGCCTCGCCGGCGCTTGCGGCATTGACGGCCGCAGCGCTCTGCGCCAGCGAGCGCAGGGGGGACAGCAGGTTGCGCATGAGCTTCTGGGCCACGGCCGAGAGCGCCTCACGGCTCCAGCCGCTCTTGGCACCGGCCGCAGCCCACACCACCTTGCCGCTGGAGACCTCGATCAATTGCAGCGTCAGGCCCACGGCCGGCTCGCCGTCGATGCCGACCTTGTAGCGCCATTCATCGACAGTGCCTGACAGCGCATAGGCGATGTTCTCGCTGCGCGCCCAGTCGAGGGCAGCATCGAGCTGCTTGCGGTCCATCGGTTCGAACAAGGTTTCATTGTTGAGCGAAGCCGGATAGCGGCGCAGCTCGGCCAGTCCGTTGGCGCGCAGGATGCTTTCCGAGATCGACTCGGCACGCAGTCCGGCCTGCGGGGTCTCGGTGTGATTGGCGAAGGGCAGCAAACCCCAGCGGGCATCAGCCGGCACCACCGGCGCCTGGCCGATGTCGGTGGTGGAGCAGGCGGCCAGGCCCAGGGCGAGTACGGCAGCGCTGCCGAGTTTGTACAACATGGAGCGGATCTTGTTTGTCATGGTGGTCACCTTGGAGCAATGCGCGGCCTTTCGCGGCCAGAGATTAATGAGGGCTGATTCATCGATTTCATTGATCAATCAATGTCGACACGGTAAGGACAGCAAGGTCTTCGCCTTCAGTTTCGGTTTCGGTTTCAATTTCAGTTTCAGTTTCAATTTCAATAGAACCATTTGTAGAGCACATTCAATTCAAACCCGCGCTGCGGCGTATTGGGGGTGGCGCTGGTACTCTGCGCGGCCACCGACAGCACGTCCTGTCCCAGCACGCTGCCGGCGATGCCGGCACGCAGGTTGCGGCCCCAGCCGATGTCGGACGTACGGGTCAGGCCGAACTCGGCATACGGACGCCAGGCGCGGGTATAGGCGTTTTCGATGACGGTCCCCGCGCCCAGTGCAATGCCCCAGGAACGCGCATCCAGCGGCATGTAGCGAAAGCCCGTGGGATCGTTGCCGGCCGGGACCAGGCGCGCGATCTGCTCATCGCTGGCACCCCGATCGCTGAACTTGGCATCGTTGACGAAGCCGCGCAGGGTCAGGTTGGGATATTCCACGCGCAGGTGCGTGCCGATTTCGGCATTGAGGGTGCGGCCATTGCCCAGCGCCGTGCCGGACTGCGTCTGGTAGCGCTGCAGGCCGCCGCCCAGGCGCAGGTATTCGGTACGGCTCAATTGCAGGTTCAGGTTCAGCTCGCCGCCGCTGCGCCGTCCGCCCACGCGGATCAGTGCCGAATCAATGGCCGCCAGGTTCAGCCCGCCATTGCCGGAGAGCGTGATCTTGGGCGTGAGCTGTTGCGAGAATTCCAGGCGCAGCCCGTTGAAGGAAGTCATCGCATCGCGGTGCTGCAGGCTGGCACTGACGAAACCATCCTCGATGCGTCTGCGCAGGGTGAATTCGAAGAGGCGATCCACGGCCGGCACATCGCCCAGCAAGGTGGTGTCGTTGACCGTCTGGTGCCGTTCGGTATAGCCGAAGTAGAAGCGCGTGCCCGGTGTCAGCGCCACGCCGGCATTGGCCGTGAAGAGCTTGGTGGCCAGCGGGAATTCGCGCGTGGACGTGAAGCCTGTCGAGAAGCGCGGCGGCTCATCGGTGACCAGGCCCGTGAGCCGTCCGTGCAGTTCGTCGTCAGCGGGCAGGCGTTCGAGCTGGTCGAAGGCCAGTGTCTGCGCCAGGCCGACGCGCCCGGCCACGCGCGCCGCTTCGACGCGGTCATACATGGGCAGCCAGTCGGCCAGGTTGTCGAGCATGGTGTTGAGTCGCTGGCGGTCATCGCTGGCCAGCGCCATGGCCAGCTCGCCCCACAGCGGCTTGTCGAGCTGCCGGGCAAAGCGTGTGGCCAGCCAGGTGCGCGCCAGGTCGGACTGGTTCTGGTTCATCGCATAGGCCAGCGCCAGTTCGCGCGCGCCGGAAGACAAGCGCGCATCATCGCCCGGGCGCTGGCCGGTATCGTTCGTGGGCGCGAACAGTGCCGCCGGACCTTGCGCCAATCGTGCTGACAGCGCCTCATCCTGGCTGCGCTGGCGCGCATCGCTGCGCGCGGCTTGCTGCATGTCCTTGAGCAGGGCCGGGCCATTGGCGGGGACGGGCTGGTCGTCCGGGGGCGGCGGCAGCGTCACGTCACTTCGCAACAGCGCGCGCATGACGCGCGCACTGTCATCGGCGCTCATGAAGAGCGGTGCCAGCGCCGCCAGGCGATCGCGCCACTCGTGCAATTGTCCGGGCGGGACATTGCGCAGCAGTTTCGGATTGCGCACTTCCAGCCAGGCATGGCGGCGGATGCGCCAGGCCAGGTCGGGCTGGCCGGTGGCATCCAGTGCCTCGGCATAACTCATCAGCCACAGGTAATCGTCATGCGGGAAACCGGATTTGCGGAACCAGTGCAGCGCCTGGTCCTGGCGGTTCAGCGACATGTTGGCCGCAGCATACGGTCCCCACAGTTGCGGCGTGGTCTCGGCCTCATGCGCCCACATCGTCAGGGCGCGATTGAGCAGTGCCGCATCGCGCGTGGCGATGAGCACCCAGAGGGTCTCGGCCCGCACATCGGCCGCGCGCGGTGCCAGCGACAGGGCCAGGCGCATGTCGGCGCGCGCCCCGTCGAGATCGCGCTGCAATTGCCTGACCGAAGAACGCACGCTGAGGAAAGGAACGTATTTTTCCAGTGCTGCCTTCTGCTGCGGGGTCAGGCTGGCAAGGAAAGCGCGCGCGCCCTCCAGGTCATTGAGGCGCAGGCGATAGGTCAGCGCCTGCACCGCGAAATTGGGTACGCCGGTGCGGTGGAAACCGAACTCGGCCAGCTCGGCGGCGGCACGGGGTTCGCGATCCTGGATGACCACCATCATGTTGCTCATGTCGCCTTCGGCAGCCTGGTCTGCGGCCAGCAGCCGGTCGTAGCCGATGCGCGCCTCTTCATTCAGGCCCATGTAGCGCGACACTTCCGCATAGGTGCGCCAGAAGTCGGCATTGCCGTCCGGCGCCACCTTGGCGGCAGCGCGCAGTACCTCCAGCGCATCGTCCAGGCGGCCACGCAGGTACAGGGGATTGGCGGTCATCAGGGCGTTGGTGGCAGAAGGGCCGAATTCCTCGCGCTGGCGGCGCAAGGTGGCCAGCGCAGCATCATCGCGGCCCATGCGCAGGTACAGCTTGGCCAGCGCTTCCATCGTACCGTTGCGCTCGGTGGCGGCATCGGGGGTGCGTGCCGGCTTGCCGCGCAGGCGCTCTTCCAGCAAGGCCACTGCGCGCTCGGGCTGGCCGATGTTTTCGTATTGCGCCACCAGCAGGTTGACCCACTGCGCATTGCCGGGCTCGACCTGCATCTTGTGCTGCAGGGCTTCCACCAGCATGTCTTGTTCAAAGGTCCCGGCGGCAGCCCGCAGGACGTTGTCCCACGCCGCTTCATCGCCCGACAGGCGCGCATAGGCCAGCCATTGCGGCGTGGCCTGTTCCGGCACGCCGCTCCATTCGGAAACCTCCGCCAGCCGCTTGCGCCAGGCCGCGTCATCGGGACGCTGGCGCACCGCCGATTGCGCCAGCAGGCGCGCATCGACCAGGTTGCGATTGGCCAGGAAGACGTTGTAGGCCAGCGTGTAGATCTCCTCATCAAAGGGCAGCCTGGCCAGCGCGCGGCTGGAGGCCACATCGGCTGCCGAGGGCTGGTTCTCCCCGGCCACGCGCAGCAGGCGGCCCTGCTTCAGCGCGCGCTGCAGTTCATGCTGCAGGCGCTGCGGGTGGTGCAGCAGCGATTGCATCTGCTGCAGCGACTGCCTGAAATCGTGCATGGACACGGCCACCACACCGCCCTGCCCGGTTCGCGCGGCCGCCAGCGGCGCCAGCGCACGCGCCATCGACAGTTGCAGCAACTGCTTCACGTAACGCTCGGCGGCATCCGGACGATTGGCGGCCTGGGCCAGCCGTGTCAGGTACAGCAGCACGGTCTTGTCATTGGCCAGCGGACCGAGGTTGGCCTCGGCGGCGGCCAGCGCTTCCTGGTAGAAGCCGCCGGCCTGCAGGGTCCGCATCGCGTCGAGGAAATTCTCGCGGCGCGCGGCCAGCGAACCGGCATGCTGCATGGCCAGCAGGTAGAAGGCGGCGCTGCTGTGGTAATCGCCCACGCCCAGGCTTTGCTGGCCCAGGCGTACCGCTTCGGTGTAGGACATGTCGGCCGTGCTGCGATCGGCCAGCAGGCGCGCGAAGGCAGCGCGAGCGGATTCGCCGTCACCGAGCGCCAGCGCATCCTGCGACAGCATCAGCCATTGTTGCGCGGTGAGCGGATAGGTCATCAGCACATTGAGCTGCTCACGCAGCTGCACCAGCAAGGGCGTGCGCTCGGGCGCATCCTTTGGCAGCGCAAAGACTTCCTGCTGGCGGATACGGTATTCCAGCCAGGCTGCCGACAAGCGTGCGTCAGCCCTGCTGTCCATCTGCAGCAAGGCCAGTTGCGCGCGCGCCTCGCCGAACTGGCCGAGGTCGATCATCTGCTTGACCAGCTCGGCGCGCAGCGCCGCATTGCCTGGCTGGGCCTTGAGGAAGACCTTGATGTACTCGACCGTCAGCAGGTCGGATTTGCCGCTGGCATTGGCCACTTCCAGGCGCTGCTGCAGCGAGACCTTGGGGTAGACCAGGGCGAGTACCGTCCCGACCGCCAGCGCGAAGCCGGCGATCGTCTAGGGCGAGAACAGCCTGGCCCGTTCATAAGGTGCATTGAACGAGTACCAGGTGCCTTGTTGTCGCGAGCGGGGCGGTTGCGGAGCCAATGTCATATTGGTGAACTGCAGTCTTGCCGGTGAAATTGCGATACCACGCCTGGCCGGTGATGCTGACCGACTTGCCCTTGGCCAGCGCCACGCCGTCGGCGGTAGCAGTACAGGTACGCGCACCACTGATGCTGAAGGTCGTGACGCCATTGGCGGTGAGCGAAAAACGCAGCTCGGCCTTGTTGCCGTTGATGCTGCGCTGGAAATCACCGACCTGCCCGGCCGCCTCCAGCAGCATGGGCAAGGCCGGCGACGCATCGGCTTGCTCGCTGCTGCTGCGCGGGCGGATGCGCACTTCGCCCGCCGAGGTGATCAGGTAACGGCCGCTGGGGCCTGGTGCGATCCCGGCGATGCCGGGCTGTGACAAGTCCACGTCAGGGGCACCAGCCGGGATGCGCAGCGTGCGCAGGTACTCGCCGGTGCGATAGACCAGCGTGCCATCGGCAGTGCGGGCGATGCTGGTGTTTTCGAAATCGATGACCTTGCGGATGTACTGCGAGACGTACAGCCGCGTGAACGGCTGCGCCTCGGCCCAGCGGTGGATCTTGTGCAGCGCTGCCACCGATGCGGGCTTGGTGCCGGCATAGAAGTGGTAGTAGATGTCCACGGCCTTGAAGCGGATCGGCTCGCCGGTCAACTCATAGCTTTCGATGGCGCGCTCGAACCCGTAGAAGGGTCCGGTCCAGTTGCCGGTGTAGACGTTCTCGTCCTGGTTGGGCGCGAAGACCTGGTACCAGCCCTGCTTGCGCACGCCTTGCGCGGCGATGTCGGTCCAGGTGTTGCGGCTCCTGGTGATCATGGTGTCGCCGCCGTTCATGTTGAGGAAGCCGTCCAGGTAGGTCTGGGCGATGGCCTCGGGGGGCGGCACGCAGTTGCCGGTCCAGAGGAAGACCTCGGCCTTCTTGCCCGGCGGCAGCAGGGTCTTGTTGATGTAGTCCATCGACCCCTTGATCTCGCGCTGCAGGTTGAATTTGTAGTTCGGGATGTCCAGCGTGCGCGAGGCATCGCCATCCATCTGGTTGATGTCGGCGGTACGGGTGTCATACATCGCATCGGCCCAGTTGAAGGGATGCGAGAAGGAATGACTGGCCGGCTCGACGTAAGGCAGCGTGAACATCTTGCGCGCCAGCGCCGTGGTCTGCGCCGAGAGCTGCGGATAGACGCCCTGCGGGCTCAGCTCGCCCTCCACCACCGAGACCGTCACGGGAAAACGGTAACGGTCCCAGATCTCCCGCTGCAGCACTTCGACCGCAAAGGGCGAGCCCGGATACTCGGCCTTGGAAGGAAAACCATCGCCATCGAGGTGGCTGGTCTGGATGCGCCGGCCGCCCTCGGTGGTGACGTCCGGCACCGGGAGTTCGGGCAGGCGCAGCGCGCGCTTGAGGAACAGCATGGGCTGCAGCACCCAGCGCGGCGGGTCCATCACCTGCAGCGTGGTGGTGGCGAACGGGGCCAGGGCGAAACCGCCCCAAGGCATGATGGCGGCCGCATCGTAGGTATTGTTGCGGCCATCCTTCATGCGCAAGAGGGACTTGGCGGCAGGATCGGTCAGGCGCACCAGCTCCAGTTGCGTGCGGTCCACGCGCGGCTTGGTCTCGAACCCCATCAGTTCGGGGTCGGCATACGTGACCTCCAGCTGCTCCGGCGACGGTGCGGCAAAACTGGTCAGCCCCAGCATGCCGGCGCTGAGCTTGGTCATCTGAAAACCGAAGGCATTGAAGATCGCCACCGGCACGCCTTCCTTGATGCGCTGCCCTATCCACGGGCCCAGTCGCTGGTGATCGGTGCCGCTGCGAAACCACGTCACCACGCCCGCATAGCGCCCGGCCAGCGGCTCGGTGGGCAGGCCCTCGCGGCCGACTTCGCGGAATTCGTAGCGCAGGCCGAGATGGTTCAGCTGGATGCCCAGGAAACGCTGGGCCTCGGTGGTATGCAGGTCATCACCCTGGGCCACATCCAGCAGCACCAGCACATTGCGCGGTACCAGTTCGACAGTGGACACGCCCATGGACATCAAGGTGCCATCAGCCACCCAGGGCAGGAAGCCGTCGGCGCTGATCTTGTTGGCCGTCTCGCGCGCCAGGGCGCGGGCACCCGGCTGGAACGGATCGACGTAATCGATGGCGATGGCCGGCAGGCGATAACGGTCGCGGATGGTGCGCAGCTGGCCGGAGAGCCAGGCGCGGTCATTGTCGCTCACGGCGCCATAGCTGCGGCGGCCGGCATCGTAGCCGCGATAGAGCGATTCGGCAGCCACCGCGTAAGTGAGCGGTGCCACCTCCGGGAACAGTTCGAAGCCGCGATTGAGGATGAGCTTGGCCTGCGGATAGCGGCGCTTGAATTCGCGCAGCGTGGCGATCATGGCCTGGGTCTGGGCGGCGCGCTCGGCATCGGTCTTGGCAAAGAGCTGGTAGGAATCCAGGGTATCGAGGAAGAAACCGCGCCATCCCTGCGCCCACAAGGGTGCCACGATCTTGTCGAAGAAGAAGTCGCGCCAGCCGGGTGCGGTCTGGTCGATCACGCGGCTGCCCCAGGCGGCGTTGTCTCCCCTGAGCAGGCCGGGCGGCATCTGCTTGTAGTAAGGCCGTGAAGGCTGGACCTCACCCAGCGAGACATAGGCAAACAGCTGGTGCGCGCCATTGGCCGCGCTGCGTGTGCGCGCGGCCGGGTCGCGCACGAAGGCCGGTTCCACCACCGCCACGTCAAAGGCCTGCAGGTCGGCCAGCGGGGGATTGGGGCCGTAGTAGAAGGCGATAGAGGTGGGCGCGGCTGCGCTTGCCGCCGCCGGATTCTGGGCCGGTGCCGCACCGGTCACCAGCGCCGCCGCGCCGGCGGCCAGGGCCCAGGCCAGCGCCCGCAAGGCGCGCCAGGTCCGGCCAGCTGATTGTTGTAAGGCTTGGCTTGCTGCAGAGCGCGGCACGTGCTCCCCCTGATGTTTTGTCATGAACTTGGCAGGCCACATGAAACCATGGCTACGTCCTTGTTGGCATCCGGAAAATCCTGACTCGGATGAGCTGCCATCCCCCGCTTGTTGTTCGAATTCTTCAGATTTTCCTGGTGCGCTTGTTAGCAATTTGTATCAAATTCTAACTAGATTCAACTGCAAGTTTATTACCGCGAGGGAATTTAGCTGTGTCTTCAAGTGAACATATTGCCGCCTAACCGCAAAAATTTGACGGCTAAAACTGCCAATTCCTTCACAGGTCACCCTGCGGCGCACAAAAGCAGGGCAAGCCAACCGCGCTTGTGGTCGGCCCGCACGCACCAAAAGCAGGCAGCGGCTGCCCCCAAACCTTCATTTCACCCGTTTTGCGCCGCATCACCGCCCCTCCCGCGGTCGTGACCGTACTGCGACACCGGTCGCAAACCCTTGCCACAGCGGCGTCTGGCCGCCAATAATCGTCGCGGGTTGTTGTATGCCAATCTTGTATATCAGCGTGGCACACAACTTGCTGAGGAGAGGACATGAGCATCGATCCTTCCGCCAAGTCGTCGTCGCAGATTGCGGTCCGTATCACCGAGGCCATCCTCGCCAAGCAACTGGCGCCGGGGACCCGGTTGGGCGAACAGCAGCTGGCCGACCTGTTCAGCGTCTCGCGCACCCAGGTGCGCGAAGCGCTGACCCGGCTGATGGCGCGCGGCATCGTCACCGTCAGTGCGCGGCGCGGCTGGTTCGTCATCGAGCCCACCGCCGAACAGGCGCGCGAAGCCTTCGAGGCACGCCGCGTGATCGAGCTGGGGCTGTTGCGCCAGGCGCGGGTGCGGCCGATCAGCACGCAGGCCATCGGCCAGCTGCGCGATCACATCGCCCGCGAAGAGGCGGCCATCGCCGGGGCCGATGTGGGGGCACGCAGCTACCTGCTGGGGGACTTCCACGTCTGCCTGTGCGAATGCCTGGGCAACTCGCTGCTGTCGGAAACGCTGCGCGACCTGACCGCGCGCACCACCTTGACGGCCATGCTGCACCAGTCGTCGGAGCAGGCGGAGGATTCGTGTTCGGAACATGTATTGATCGTCGAGGCGCTGGAGCGCGGCGATCTGGAACAGGCAGAGCAACTGATGCAGGACCACCTGCAACATGTGGAATCAGGGCTCACCCAGGTGCGCAGCAGCGATCCGCTGGAACCGCTGCGACAGGCGCTGGCATCGGTATCGCGGCCGGGGGCCGCCAGCGAGACCGGGCCGCCACGCCAGCAAAGCAAAGGGCCTTGAGCTGCACAACAGGCCTCTCATCAACGTAGTCAATGACGTCAACCCAAGGGAAACTGCTATGAAACTGACCAAACTCCTGCTCGGCCTGATGGCCGGCGCCATGATGTTCTCCGCTTCGGCTGCCCGCGCCGACGCCCTGGACGATATCCAGAAGAACGGCACGCTGCGCGTGGCCGTCCCGGCCGACTTCCCGCCCTTCGGCTCGGTCGACAGCGACCTGAAGCCCCAGGGTTTCGATATCGACGTGGCCAACCTGATCGCCAAGAAGATGGGCGTGAAGGTCGAACTGATCCCCGTCTCCAGCGCCAACCGCATTCCCTACCTGACCACCAAGAAGGTCGACCTGGTCATCTCCAGCATGGGCAAGAACGCCGAGCGTGAAAAAGTGATCGACTTCAGCGCCGCCTATGCGCCCTTCTTCAACGGCGTGTTCGGCCCGGCCGACCTGCCGGTCAAGAGCGCCGCCGACCTGGCAGGCAAGACCATTGCGGTGACCCGTGGTTCGGTGGAAGACCTGGAACTGACCAAGATCGTGCCGGCCTCGGCGACCGTGAAGCGCTACGAAGACAACAACAGCACCATCAGCTCCTTCCTCTCCGGCCAGGTGCAACTGGTCGCCACCGGCAACGTGGTGGCCGCCGCCATCATCGCCAAGAACCCGCCCAAGAAGCCCGAGACCAAGTTCCTGATCAAGGATTCGCCCTGCTTCATCGGCCTGAACAAGGGTGAGAAGAAGCTGCAGGACAAGGTCGACGCCATCCTGGCCGATGCCAAGAAGGACGGCAGCCTCAACACCATCTCCCAGAAGTGGCTGGGCCTGCCGCTGCCGGCTGGCCTGTAATTTGCTGGAGTGACCGCACACCTTCGTGGTGTGCGGCATGACAGTTGCGGGAACGCACCAGTACAGTCCACAAGGCGACGGCAATACGGTCGCCAGAGAGCACCAATACAGCAGCAATACAGCAGCAATACAGCAGCAATACAGCTTCACCCCGGCAGCAGGCAGGCGGACAACCCGGCAAACGCAGCATTTTCGAGGCAGGGCAGACACGACATCATGGCTTATCAATTCGATTTTCTTTCCACGCTCGACTACACCGACGTCATCGTCAAGGGTGTGGCGACCACCGCCGAGCTCATCGCCATCGGCGGCGTGCTGGGCGTGGCCGTGGGCATCTTTGGTGCCTGGGCGCGCACACAGGGGCCGGGCTGGCTCAAACCCATCGTCAGCGGCTATGTGGAGATCATCCGCAACACGCCCTTCCTGGTGCAGCTGTTCTTCATCTTCTTCGGCCTGCCGTCGCTGAACATCCACATCAGTGAAATCACGGCGGCCATCCTGGCCATGGTGATCAACCTGGGCGCCTACAGCACCGAGATCATCCGCGCCGGCGTGCAGGCGATTCCGCGCGGGCAGATTGAGGCGGCGCAATCGCTGTCGATGTCGCGCGGGCAGATCTTCCGCCACATCATCCTGCGTCCGGCGCTGCAGAAAATCTGGCCGGCATTGTCTTCGCAGGTGGTCATCGTCATGCTGGGCTCGGCGGTGTGTTCGCAGATCGCGGTGGAAGAATTGTCCTTCGCGGCCAACTACATCCAGGGCCGCAACTTCCGCGCCTTCGAAGCCTACATCGTCGCCACCGCTATCTACCTGGTGCTGGCCATCCTGCTGCGCCAGTTGCTGCGCCTGATCGGCAACTACTTCATCACCGCCCGGAGGACCGCATGATCACGTTCACTACCTGGGACATCGTCCGCAACCTGATGCTGGCGTGGCGCTGGACCATCCTGCTGTCGCTGGTCACCTTCGTGCTCGGCGGCGCGCTGGGCCTGATCATCCTCTTCATGCGCACCTCGCGCCAGAACTGGCTGCGGCAAGTCGCACGGCTCTACATCGAACTGTTCCAGGGCACGCCGCTGCTGATGCAGCTGTTCCTGGTCTTCTTCGGCATTGCGCTGTTCGGTATCGAAGTGCCGGCCTGGCTGGCAGCCGGACTGGCGCTGATGTGCTGGAGCGCGTCGTATCTCGCCGAGATCTGGCGCGGCTGCGTGGAAGCCATTCCCAAGGGGCAGTGGGAAGCCTCGTCGGTACTGGCCATGGGCTACTTCCAGCAGATGCGCTACATCGTGCTGCCGCAGGCTTTCCGTATTGCGATTGCACCGACGGTGGGATTTGGCGTACAGATCATCAAGTCCACTGCGGTGACCTCCATCATCGGCTTCATCGAATTGTCCAAGGCCGGCACCGTCATCACCAATGCCACCTTCCGCCCCTTCACGGTGTTTGCCATCGTGGGCGCCTTCTACTTCGTGCTTTGCTGGCCGCTGTCCAAGTACAGCCAGTCTTTAGAAAGGAAATACAATGCCGCTCATCGCCATTGACAACGTCAAGAAACGCTTCGGCGACAACGAAGTCCTCAAGGGCATCAGCCTGGACGTCGAACCGGGTGAAGTGATCGCCATCATCGGCAAGAGCGGCTCGGGCAAGTCCACGCTGCTGCGCTGTATCAACGGCCTGGAGAGCATCGACGAAGGCAACATCAGCGTAGCCGGCGCCAAGCTGGGTGCCAGCGAACTGGAGCTGCGCAACCTGCGCTTGAAGGTCGGCATGATCTTCCAGCAGTTCAACCTGTTCCCGCATCTCTCGGTGGGCCGCAACGTGATGATTGCGCCGATGATCGTCAAGGGCACGAGCGAAGCCGAGGCGATGGCCACCGCCAAGGCCAACCTGGAGAAGGTCGGGCTGGGCCACAAGTTCGATGCATTTCCGGACCAACTCTCCGGCGGCCAGCAGCAGCGCGTGGCCATTGCCCGCGCGCTGTCGATGAATCCGCAAGCCCTGCTGTGTGACGAGATCACCTCGGCGCTGGATCCGGAACTGGTCAACGAAGTGCTGACCGTCATGCGCGGCCTGGCCAAGGAAGGCATGACGCTGTTGATGGTGACGCACGAGATGCGCTTTGCGCGCGAGGTCTGCAACCGGCTGGTGTTCATGCACCAGGGCAAGGTGCATGAGATCGGACCGCCGGAGGAATTGTTCGGCAATCCCAAGACGCCGGAATTGCAGCAGTTCATTGGCATGACGCAGGGGGCTTAAACCCGCCACGTGTCAGCCGGAGTCAGAAAAGAAAAAGCCGAAGGTGCTCGCCTTCGGCTTTTTCATTCATGTCCTGCACGGATGTCGCTGGCGATGCGGCCAGCCTGAGCGTTACCGGTCGACTTCACACACCTTCCGGTCATTCTCATAAAACACCACCGGCCCCGTCGTGAATCGTTCCTTGGGAATGGCCACCATCAGGTAATCCTTGATGCGATACGAAGCACCGGAAGCCGGTGCACGATAGAGATAGTTCAGGCGTAGAGTGCCGTCGCGCAGATGCAGCGACAAGGGCGTGAAGACATGGGGGCGTTCGGCCGCATCCGGGGCGCTCATGCTGCGCGCGACCACCAGGTATTGCTTGCGCTCGAAATGATCAGCCGAGGGGCCGAAGGGACGCTTGTCGTTCATCACCGGGGCCGGCTGCATCCAGCGGTCCCATTCGGCGCGGCTGCGGATCAGGGCACAGAAGACCGGCTGACGCTGCTCATCCCAGTTCTTCAGGAAACCCTGGTAGGAACCGCTGAGAATGGTCTTGTAAGGGACTACCGTCGGGTCCTCGGCTTCCGTCCACGGCATCACCGAACATCCCGACATGGCCACCAGCACCGTGCCACCCACGATCCACTGCATGCTTTCCCTGATCGACTTGCGCATTCGTTTCCCCCAAGAAGCTTAGCATTTAAACATGTCTTGCCCGGTGCTGGCGAGAATTCCTTGCATCTTCGTCAAAGTCCCGCCCGGCGGGAGCCAGCCATGCTGCTGCTCAGAGCCCGTGCGGCCGCTTTGGTTCAGCGGCATACCGGCCTTTACCTTTGTGGAGCCGGGTATGCGATTTGCGTGATAATGCGGGGTCCGGAAGGCGGCTATGCTGGCGCGGCGAGGTGTCGCGCGGCTCCATCGGGTCTCAACCCGCGCCCGCCTTCCCTGTTCCAGCCATTTTTGAAGGGTCGTTTCCATGAGCTCAGCTGTCATTTCTTCTTCCGCTACCGGCGCCGCGCTGGACGGTTTCATCGCCGGCCTGCCCAAAACCGAGCTGCACCTGCACATCGAAGGCACGCTGGAACCCGAACTGATGTTCGCCCTGGCCCAGCGCAACAACGTCGCCCTGCCCTACGCCTCGGTCGACGACCTGCGCGCGGCCTACAACTTCAGCGACCTGCAGTCCTTCCTCGATCTCTACTACGCCGGCGCCAACGTGCTGCGCACCGAACAGGATTTCTACGACATGACCGCGGCCTACATTGCCCGCGCGCAAGCCGACAATGTGCGCCATGCCGAGATCTTCTTCGATCCGCAAACCCACACCGAGCGCGGCATTCCCATCGCCACCGTATTCGCCGGCATTGCCGCCGCCCTGCGCGATGCGCGCCGCCGCGATGGCTTCGGCAGCGTGATGATCATGTCCTTCCTGCGCCACCTCTCGGAAGAGGACGCCTTCGCCACCCTGGAAGCGGCACTGCCGCTACGCGAGCAGTACGCCGACCTGTGGCTGGGTATCGGCCTGGACTCCTCCGAACGCGGCAACCCGCCGGAGAAGTTCGAACGCGTCTATGCGCGCTGCCGCGAACTGGGCTTCCGCCTGGTGGCCCACGCCGGTGAAGAAGGTCCGGCGGCCTACGTGATCGGCGCCCTCGACGTGCTGCACGTCGAACGCATCGACCACGGCGTGCGCAGCGAGGAAGATCCGGCCCTGATGCAGCGCCTGGCGCAACAGCGCACCCCGCTGACGGTCTGCCCCCTGTCCAACCTGAAGCTGTGCGTGGTCAAGGACATGGCCGAGCACAACCTGGCGCGCCTGCTCGATGCCGGCCTGGCCGTGACCGTCAACTCCGACGACCCGGCCTACTTCGGCGGCTACATGAACGCCAACTACCACGCCGTCGCCCGCTCGCTGAACCTCTCGCGCGAGCAGGTGCTGCAGCTGGCGCGCAATGGCATCGATGCCTGCTTCCTGTCTGACGAAGACAAGGCCACCCTGCACCAGGAGCTGGAACAGTACGCCGCCAGCCACTGAGCCCGCCGCAGCCCGCCACACCGCGCCCGGCCCCGTGCCGGGCGTTTTCTTTTCATATCCCCTGCGGTCAAGCACGCTTCTTGCATAGCCGTGACAGGGGATTGGCGACGGTCCGGCCCGTCTTTTGCAGCGCGCCACCGACACCATTGACCACCCGTTTTTGCCGCAATCGTACGCACGGATTGACAACAATTTCTGGAATAAAGATTACGCCATGCAGCACGCGGTACACCATTGTTCACAAGGGAAATTTGCCCCGTCGGCGCTGCGCCGCAGCATCGAAAGTCGCGCAGACAGTGACCCAAAGAGGGTCACAGGGCATTCTTTTTGGTGCAGAATGAGCCCCGTTTTGTTGCAAATCCATTTTCAGATTGTTGACGATCCATGCGCCTCGTTGTTGACCGGCAAGACCTTCCAGACAGTCATTCCAGCCAGAGCATGAGCATCATGAACAAAGCCAGCAAAACCGCACGCCCCCCTGCCGCCCCGGCCCGCGCCAGTGCGCGCGAGCGCGAAAGCACGGGAGCGGTCGAGGAGAGGATGTACCAGGACATCTATGACGCGATCATGGAGCACCGCCTGCCGCCGCGTACCAAGCTGACCGAGCAGACCCTGTGCCAGATCTACGACACGGCCCGCCACACGGTGCGCAAGGTGCTCTCGCGCCTGGCCTCGGAGGGCATGGTGGACCTGGAAGCCAACCGAGGCGCCTTCATCGCCAGCCCTTCGCATGCCGAGGTGCGCGACATGTTCGAGTTGCGCAACATCCTCGAACATGCGGTGCTGGAGAAGGTCGGGCGCGAGGCCGGCACACGCCAGATCGCCGGCTTGCGGCGCATGGTGGAGGAAGAGCGGGATTGCTACCTGAACGGTGACCGGCCGCGCTGGATCCGGCTTTCCGCCCAGTTCCACCTGGCGCTGGCGGAGCTGACCGGCAATGCGCTATTGGTGGACACCTTGCGCAAGCTGGTCTCGCGCACCACGCTGATGATCGCCAAGACGGAGGCGCCGGGTCACAACGCCTGCTCCTTCGATGAACACGAGACCGTGCTGGAAGCGCTGGAAAAAGGCGATGTCGCCGCTGCCCAGTCGCATATGGCACATCACTTGCATTTGTGCGAGGACCGGGTACGGCCGGATGCGGATGACCAGTTCGATCTGCGTGCCGTGCTCGGCAAGGGACTGTGACCCACGGGCCGGCGCGCACACCCTGATTTTCCCGCCAGGGAGGATCAGGAAGATGGAAGAAGGAAGTGAGAAACAAACAGGGCCACGTCGCGCGGCCACATGCAATACCGACCGTGTGACCACCACCATGCCGACAAGAGCATGCAGGAAGTCCGTTGAACAGCCCGGCTGCGGCCGGGCGTGATTCGCTTCACCCCACCTTTCTCTTTGATGGAGACCGGCCATGACTACCGACGCTTCCCCCTCTGCTGCACCCGGCGCCTATATCGCCGGCGCCGACGATGCGCGCCTGACCAATGAAGACCTTGCCCCGCTGAAGAAACAGACCTGGGGTTCCTACAACATCTTTGCCTTCTGGATGTCCGACGTGCACAGCGTGGGCGGCTACGTGTTTGCCGGCAGCCTGTTCGCCCTGGGCCTGACCAGCTGGCAGGTGCTGATCTCGCTGCTGATCGGCATCAGCATCGTTTACCTGCTCTGCAACCTGGTAGCGCGTCCCAGCCAGGCGCATGGCGTGCCCTATCCGGTGATGAGCCGCCTGTCCTTTGGCGTGCTGGGCGCCAATGTCCCGGCCATGATCCGCGGCCTGATCGCGGTGGCCTGGTACGGCATCCAGACCTACCTGGCCTCAGCCGCCTTCGTGGTGGTGGTGCTGAAGTTCTTCCCGGAATTGAAGCCTTATGCCGATGTCCACGTGCACTCCTTCGCCGGTCTCTCCACCCTGGGCTGGGGCGGCTTCCTGCTGCTGTGGGTGTTGCAGGCGCTGGTGTTCTGGAACGGCATGGAGACCATCAAGAAGTTCATCGACTTTGCCGGTCCGGCGGTCTATGTGGTCATGTTCATCCTGGCGGGCTGGATGATCTACAAGGCTGGCTGGCAGAACGTGGGCCTGAACCTGGGCGAGATCAAGTACAGCGGCTGGGCGGCGGTCTCGATGATGATCACGGCGATCTCGCTGGTGGTGTCCTACTTCTCCGGGCCGATGCTCAACTTCGGCGACTTCTCCCGCTACTGCCATACTTTCGCCGATGTGAAGCGCGGCAACTTCTGGGGCCTGCCGGTCAACTTCCTGGCCTTCTCGATAGTCACGGTGGTGACGACTTCTGCCACCATCGCCGTGTTTGGCGAGCTGATTACCGACCCGGTGGAAACCGTCTCGCGCATCGACAGCACCACGGCTGCGGTGATCGGCGCGCTGACCTTCCTGACGGCCACCATCGGCATCAACATCGTGGCCAACTTCGTCTCGGCCGCCTTCGATTTCTCCAACCTCTCGCCCAGCCGCATCAGCTGGCGCGCCGGCGGCATGATCGCGGCCACGGCCTCGATCTTCATCACGCCCTGGAACCTGTTCGGCAATCCGGAAGTGATCCATTACACGCTCGATGTGCTGGGGGGCTTCATTGGCCCGCTGTACGGCATCCTGCTGTCGGACTACTACCTGGTCAAGCAACGCCAGGTGAAGGTCGAGGATCTCTACACCATGCGTCCGGAAGGCCGTTACTGGTACACCAATGGCGTCAACCGTGATGCGGTCAAGGCGCTGGTGCTGGCCGCTGCCGTCTGCGTGGCCTGCGTGATGCTGCCGCAGCTGCGTAAAGCAGCGGACTTCTCGTGGTTCATCGGTGCGGCGCTGGGCGCGGTGTTTTACCTGATGTTCGCGCGCAAGCGTTGAGCGTCGCCGACCTGGACTTCATTGCATCAAGGAACAAGCATGCGCATCAAGCTGATCAATCCCAACACCACCATGAGCATGACGGAGGCCATGACGGCCTGTGCCCGCCAGGTGGCGGCCCCCGGCACCGAGATCACGGGCGTAAGTCCGCAGATGGGGCCGGCCTCGATCGAGAGCCACTATGACGAGGCGCTGGCCGTGCCGGGGCTGCTGCAGGAAATCGAGCAGGGTGAGCGCGAGGGCGTGGATGCCTACGTGATTGCCTGTTTCGGTGATCCTGGCTTGTCGGCGGCGCGTGAGTTGGCGCGGGGGCCGGTGATCGGGATTGCTGAAGCGGCGATGCACATGGCCAGCCTGGTCGCGCCCTCCTTTTCGGTGGTGACAACGCTGGCGCGCACCAGCGGCATGGCCTGGCACCTGGCCGAGCGTTACGGCATGCAGCGTTTTTGCCGTAACGTGCGCGCCTGCGAGATTGCGGTGCTGGAGCTGGAGAATCCGGCGTCCGATGCGCGGGCGCGCATTACCGAGGAGTGCCGGCGGGCGCTGGCCGAGGACGGGGCCGAGGCCATCGTGCTGGGCTGCGCGGGCATGGCCGACCTGTGTGCGGCCATTGGCCGCGACATTGGTGCGCCGGTGATCGATGGCGTGACCGCAGCGGTCAAGCTGGCGGAGTCGCTGGTGGCACTGGGGCTGGGCACGGCCAAGGGGGGTGAATGGGCGCGGCCCTTGCCCAAGGCTTATCATGGATTGCTCAGCGGTTTTGCACGTGTGTGATTTTTCCTGCGGCGCTGTGGTCGGGCGCTGCGATTTCCTTTCTTGACAGCCAAACGAAGAACTTATGTCACAGCAACAAACTTACCCTCGCGACCTGGCCGGCTACGGCCGCAATCCGCCGCACGCGCGCTGGCCTGGCCAGGCGCGGGTGGCTTTGCAATTCGTGCTCAATTATGAAGAAGGCGGCGAGAATTGCGTCTTGCATGGCGATCCTGCGTCGGAGCAATTCCTTTCCGAGATCGTGGGGGCGGCGGCTTATCCGGCGCGGCACATGTCGATGGAATCGATTTACGAATATGGGTCGCGGGTGGGGGTGTGGCGCATCCTGCGCGAGTTCGAGAAGCGTGGTCTGCCGATGACGATCTTTGGCGTAGCGACGGCCTTGCAGCGTTCGCCTGATGTGACCCAGGCGTTCCAGGAATTGGGGCATGAGATCGCTTGCCATGGCTTGAAGTGGATTCACTACCAGAACATGGATATCGAGACCGAGCGGGCGCATATGCGGGAGGCGGTGCAGATTTTCCGTGAGCTCACCGGGAGCGCGCCGCTGGGCTGGTATACGGGGCGGGATTCGCCCAATACGCGGCAGCTGGTGGTGGAGCATGGGGGCTTTGCCTATGACTCCGATTACTACGGGGATGATCTGCCGTTCTGGACTGAAGTGGAGACCAGCGATGGAGTGAAGGCGCCGCATCTGGTGGTGCCTTACACGTTGGATTCCAATGACATGCGGTTTGCTACGCCGCAGGGGTTCAATACCAGCGAGCACTTCTACCAGTACCTGAAAGATAGCTTCGACGTGCTCTATGAAGAGGGTGAAGAGGCGCCGAAGATGCTGTCCATCGGGATGCATTGCCGCTTGCTTGGGCGGCCTGGGCGGTTCCGCGCCCTGCAGCGCTTCCTGGATTATGTGCAGTCACATGACAAGGTCTGGATCTGCCGGCGGATTGATATCGCTGAACACTGGAAGAAGACGCATCCGTTTTCCGAACGCTGATTTATTCTTTTTTGGAATTGGTCTGTGCCGCCCTTGGGTTTTGTCCTTGGGCGGTATTTCTTTGTCGGCGTTGGTTTTGTGGTTTGGGGTAGTCTGCACAGATTGCTTTCCTGCGCTCTAGCTTAATTCTTATCTTTCTCCGGTCGGAAGGACGCGCCGGGGGCGGCCCGGCAGCCGCTCACTTTTCTTGTCTCGCCAAGAAAAGTAAGCAAATGAAGGCGACCGCAACTCCGCCGCCCTCCTTCGGAGGGTCCCCGCTTCAGGAGCCAATAAAACGGGAAAAATAAAGTCGCTTCGCTCCGGTTATTTTTCTGATCCGTTTTATTGGCTCCTGAAGCGGCGGCGCAGATGCGGACAGCCGAAACGGCTCGCCTTCGGCATCGCAATACCTCCGACTCGCCTGCGGCTTTGCCTTGCCGTTCTTTAGCCTTCGATACGTCGCTGCGCGACTACTCAGGACGACCGAAGGGAAATTATTTACACAAAAGCCAAAAACAAAAAAGGAAAATCCCAAAACCCGGAACGGGAGTGGGAACGATCAAAAGGTCGATGCCACAGGCGAGCCAACCCAAAGCCGAAGGCGAGTCGGAGACGCTGCGAGGCCGAAGGCGAGCCCGTGGAGGTTGCCGTCCCCATAGAGCCAGCCGTCGCAGCGGAGCGAAAAGTGGATCAGAAGGATAGTCGGAGCGAAGCGACTCTATCCTTCCCACTTTTCGCTTCGCTGCGACGGGGACCCTCCGAAGGAGGGCTGGCTCTTTGGGGTCGCCTTCTTTTGCTTACTTTTCTTGGCGAGACAAGAAAAGTGAGCGGCTGCCGGGCCGCCCCCGGCGCGTCCTTCCGACCGGAGAGAGATAAGAATTAAGCTAGAGCGCAGGAAAGCAATCCGTGCAGACTGCCCCAAACAGAACAACCAGAAAAGCCCGCAGCCAAGACAACCCCACACTCAACAAATCACTTAACGGGAGCGCCGCTTTCGAACCACTTGCCAATGATGGCGCGTTCAGCGTCGGTGATCTGGGTCATGTTCCCTAAAGGCATGGCCTTCTGCACGACAGCCTGTTGATAGATCTGCTGAGCGTGCTGGGAGATATGTTCAGGCGAATCGAGCAGAACGCCCTTGCCGGGCACCGGCATGAGGGTAGGTTTGGCGGCATGGCACTGGATGCATCGCGCCTGGATCACTTGCTGGACTTGGGCAAACGACCCTGCGGCCACAGCGTCGCCAGCAGGAGCAGCGGATGAAGCCTCAGCAGAAGGAGAAGGAGCAACAGCCGCCACAGGTTTGGATTGCATGGCAGGACTCATCCACAAGATCACCGCCAGCAGCAGCGCAACAGCAATCCCCGGATACCACCAGTTATAAACCCCCTTGTGCCGCAACACGAAGAACTGCCGGATCAAGGCACCGGCCGCCATGATGCACAACAGGACCACCCAGTTATGCGGCGCGCTATAGGTCATGCTGTAGTGATTGGACAGCATGGCAAACAGCACCGGCAAGGTGAAGTAGGTATTGTGGACACTACGCTGCTTGCCGCGCTTGCCATGAATCGGATCGGGCGCTTGCCCGGCCCGCATGGAAGCCACCATCTTGCGCTGCCCCGGAATGATCCACACCAGCACATTCGCGCTCATGATGGTGGCCAGGGAAGCCCCGCTGATGAGGAAAGCCGCCCGCCCCGAAAACAGATGGCAAGCCGCCCAAACAGAAACGATCACCTGCAAGCCGACCAGCAGGTTGACCAGCCGATCCGCCCCTGGCCGATCCCCGATGGTGCTGCAGATCGCGTCATAGATCAGCCAGTTGAAGACCAGGAAGGCAATCGCCGTTCCGCCCGCCATCGACGCCGACATGTCGAACACATTGCGATCGACCAAAAAGACGTTCGCATTGAAGAGATACAGCAGCGAAAACAAGGCAAAGCCAGACAGCCACGTGCTGTAAGACTCCCAATAAAACCAGTGCAGATGCTCCGGCAACACCTTGGGTGCAAGAAGATACTTTTGCGGATTGTAGAAACCGCCGCCATGCACCGCCCACAACTCGCCCCCGACACCCTTCTCCTTGAGCTCCGGATCGGTCGGCGCCACCAGGCTGTTGTCCAGCCAAACGAAATAGAAGGAAGAACCGATCCACGCAATCGCCGTGATCACGTGCAGCCAGCGCAGCAGCAAGTTCAGCCAGTCAAGTAGGTATGCTTCCATGATGCTCCGCTCTCAAATCCCTGTGGATGACGAAGGCCGCAACGCGCAAACCCCCATCCTGTTCAAAACCCAGCAATTAGATATCAGCCTGGCCGATACCTCATGCCTGAAAACTTATAGCCAACATATGACAAACCACATAGCACCCTGGGTGCCACCGGCCAGCCACAGTGTAGCCAATTCCCGGCCAACGGCGAGCACCCAATAAAAATGCCGGATCCGAAGACCCGGCATCGCCATGATGCTGCAAGCAGCCGGATCAACCGGACTTAGAAGTGATACTCGGCGCGCACCATCGGGGTCTTGGCCAGCGAACCCGGCACGTTGTGCGGGTTGCCGAACTTGTTGCGCCAGTACTGGTATTCCAGGCCCACGCGCAACTTGTTCTTGCCCATGCCCATCGAAGTACCCAGGTCATACATGACCTGACCGTCGAAGTTGAGTTCGGGCGCGGTCGGACCACCAAACTCGTTCTTGCCCTTGGCGGCGATATAGTTCGTGTAGCCTTCGAAGGCCCAGCCCGAACTACCCAGCGGAATGCCCCAGGCCAGGTTCAGCATCGGGTGGGTATCGTACTCATAACGGCTTGTCACACCGATGGGCTTGTTGCTTTCGAACAGCGCCAGAATGCTGATGTTCAGGAAGCCAGGCACATCCATCATCAGGGTCGGGCCAACCACCCACATGCGCTTCTTGGAGGCGTAGCTGTTGTCGTTCTTGGTGTTCCAGTCAAAGCCCAGGGTCAGACCGACACCACGTGCCGGGCCGAAGGAAAGGTCCTTGCCGCTGATCTTGCCGATATCCAGCGTATTGCGATAGACGACGTAGAATTCCGTGGCATTGTCATTCTTGTTGTCCGACAGCAGCATGTCGATGTTGAGGAAATTGGTGCCGTACTTGTAACCATCGGAGTGCTGCAGGTTGACGATGTTCTTGCTGATGTCCTTCGAATTGAAGGGCTCGGCAAACTTCGTGCCGTAACGGTAGCCGATCGAGGTGTCCGACCAGTCCAAGGCATGAGCCGACATGCTGATTGCGGACGAAGCAACCACGGCTGCCATCATCCAGTACTTCCCCTTGATACCCTTCTTCATAAGTTTCTCCCTGTATTGCTAATCTAAAAAATGGCTGTTGAACCGGAGACCGGTTCGCATCCTGCGGCGTCCTGCACTCTCCCCGCCACAGCAGCGACTCCGGTACCCCTCGTGTGCTTGCCCTCGTCAAATAAGGTCTGGCAAATTGCTGACAGCATTGCCGACACCCGCACCGACGGCAGCGTTTACGCAAAGCCCGTGCCAGCCCCCAAGCCGGCACTTTGCGCGCGCAATCGCACCCACCAAAAGTAGCGAATCCATCGCTCCCAAAGCGAGCCGCGCAACGCTGCATCGAGCGCTGCGCCCTGCGCGCCGGGGCGCAATCCTAGCCGAGTCCGGGCACTTTCCCAAGCCCTCATGCAGGAGTTAGTTGCATGGCGGCTCGCATTGTCGACAATCGCGACAACCAGGTACGCGCGGACAAAAACTGCCAGGAGGCGCATGCCGCCTGCCTTACAGCGCCGTAAGCCAAATTTTTTTAGTGCATTTTTTTCTACTTAGGTGCAGGCAAGCACCAAATTGTCGCAAATGGATTTTTTGATTGTCGACAAAAAGAAAAGCGGATGTCGATCATCCGCAGGGCCCTTGCCGACCGCCTGGCCCCTGCCGCGCCCGGCAAAGCAGAGCAGACGCGAACCGCAGGCTGGCTTGGCACATTAAATGCTATTGAAGCCCTGGGATCTGACATTCAAACGAACAAGGAAGGAAGTCCATCGTGCATTCCAGCAAGCTCTTCAAACTCGGCACCACCGTTCTCGGCCTGGTATTGGCCGCCAGCTCCTCGCTGGCGCTGGCACAGGAAACCAAGGTCAAGTTCCAGCTGGACTGGCGCTTCGAAGGGCCGGCAGCCCTGTTCCTGGTAGCCAAGTCCAAGGGTTACTTCGCGCAGGAAAAACTGGATGTCACCATCGACGCCGGCAACGGCTCCGGCAATGCGGTCAACCGCGTGGCCTCCGGCACCTATGACATGGGCTTCGCCGACATGGCCGCCCTGATGGAATTCACGGCCAACAACCCCGATGCACCGGGCAAGCCGGTGGCCGTGATGATGGTCTACAACGACACCCCGGCCGCGGTGTTCTCGCTCAAGAAATCCGGCATCAAGAAACCGGCAGACCTGGCCGGCAAGAAGCTGGGCGCGCCGGTGTTCGACGCCGGGCGCCGCGCCTACCCGATCTTTGCCAAGGCCAACGGCCTCGATGCCACCAAGGCGCAGTGGACCAGCATGGACCCGCCGCTGCGCGAAACCATGCTGGCGCGCGGCGATGTGGATGCCATCACCGGTTTCTATTTCACCTCGCTGCTGAACCTCAACGCCCGCGGCATCAAGGATGAAGACATCAACGTGATGATGTACCCGGACTACGGCGTGCGCCTGTACGGCAATACCATCATCGCCTCCGAGACCATGGTCAAGCAGAAGCCGGAGGCCATCAAGGGCTTCCTGCGCGCCTTCGCCAAGGCCAGCCGCGACGTGATGGCCAATCCGGAAGCCGCCATCAAGGTCCTGAAGGAACGCGATGGCCTCATCGACGAGAAGCTGGAGCTGCGCCGCCTGAAGCTGGCCATCGCCAGCGCCATCGCCACGCCCCATGCCAAGTCGGAAGGCTATGGCCAGGTCTACGGTCCGCGCCTCACGCTCATGGCTTCGCAAGTCTCGGACGCCTACGGCACCAAGACCCGCGTCAATGCCGACAAGATCTGGAACGGCAGCTTCCTGCCGGCCAAGGCCGAGCTGGACGTGTTCCCCAAGTAAATCATTTATATCGTTCATTCGATTCATCTCATCTCATTTCTGGCCGACTGCATTCATGAGCGAACCCTTCGTCGATTTCCGCCACGTCTACCTGGCCTATGATGGCGCCGCCGAATTTGCGGTGGAAGACATCGACCTGCAGACCCGTGCAGGCGAGTTCATCGCCATCGTCGGGCCGTCCGGCTGCGGCAAGTCCACTTTCATGAAGCTGGCCACGGGCTTGAAGCAACCCAATCGCGGCAGCGTCGTCATCAACGGCCAGACGGTCACGGGGCCGCTCAAGTTCGTGGGCATGGCCTTCCAGGCCCCGACCCTGTTGCCCTGGCGCACCACGCTGGAAAACGTGCTGCTGCCGCTGGAGATCGTCGAACCCTATCGGCGCGACTTCAAGCAGAAGAAGGCCGAGTACACCGAACGTGCCCTCAAGTTGCTCAAGACCGTGGGGCTGGACGGCTATGCCGACAAATTCCCCTGGCAACTCTCGGGTGGCATGCAGCAGCGCGCCTCGATCTGCCGCGCGCTGATCCATGAGCCCAAGATGCTGCTGCTGGACGAACCCTTCGGCGCGCTCGATGCCTTCACCCGCGAAGAACTGTGGTGCGTGCTGCGCGACCTGTGGGCCGAGCGCCGCTTCAACGTCATCCTGGTCACGCATGACCTGCGCGAGGCGGCCTTCCTGGCCGACACCATCTACGTGATGAGCAAGCGCCCGGGGCGTATCGTGGTGCGGCGGGAAAATCCGCTGCCGCGCCCCTGTCCGCTGGAAACCACCTATACCGACGGCTTCAACGCGCTGGTGCATGAACTGCGCGAGCACATCGGCCACGTGCGCAATACCTGACCCTCACACGGCCCGGCCAAGGAAACTCATGAAAACTCCGTTCAACGGCAAACTCAACCGCGCCGCCACCACGCTGGCTCCCTGGTTCCTGCTGCTCGCCATCCTGGGCGTGTGGCAGTTCATCTGCAGCGTGTGGCAGGTCTCCGACTTCATCTTCCCCAGCCCCGCCTCCATCCTGCAGGCCATGGTGGATTACGCCGGGCCGATCACCGAACACGCCCTCTCCACCTTTTGGGTCACCATGGTGGGCTTTGCCATTGCGGTGGTGGTCGGTGTGACGCTGGGCTTCGTGATCGGCTCTTCACCCATGCTCTATGCCGCCGCCTATCCGCTCATGACGGCCTTCAATGCCTTGCCCAAGGCGGCTTTCGTGCCGGTGCTGGTGGTCTGGTTCGGTATCGGCGCGGGGCCGGCCATCCTGACCGCTTTCCTGATCTCCTTCTTCCCCATCATGGTCAACATCGCCACCGGCCTGGCCACGCTGGAACCGGAGCTGGAAGACGTCTTGCGCGTGCTGGGCGCACGCCGCATGGACATCCTGCTCAAGGTCGGCCTGCCGCGTTCGATGCCGTATTTCTTTGCCTCGCTCAAAGTGGCCATCACGCTGGCCTTCGTGGGCTCGACCGTGTCCGAGATGAATGCCTCCAACCAGGGCATCGGCTACCTGCTGGTCTCGGCCGGCTCCTCGATGAAGATGCCGCTGGCCTTTGCCGGGCTGGTGGTGATCGGGGCCATGGCCATGGCCATGTACGAACTGTTCGCCATCATCGAGAAACGCACCACCGGCTGGGCGCATCGGGGAAAATGAGATAAATCGGGCGATTACGCCGCAACAGGGGCGGAAAACCCGGCAAAAGCGGTATGCGGCGCGGCGCAATTTGTCTATGATGTCGCGCGTGCGAGCCGCTGGGGGCGCTCGCGGCGGCCGCAGGCACGCGGACCGCCTTGCATTTGGACATGACCAACCTCATCACCACAGGGAAATCACGTGAGCGCAGTTCCACTCCGTCTTGAAATCAGCCATGTGCGCAAGGCCTATCCGGGCGTGCTGGCCAATGACGATGTCAGCCTGGCCGTTGCGCCCGGCGAGATCCACGCCGTACTCGGGGAGAACGGCGCGGGCAAGTCCACCCTGATGAAGATCATCTTCGGTGCGGTCAAGCCGGATGCCGGTGAACTGCGCTGGAACGGTGAGACGGTGCAGATCGCCAATCCGCAGGTGGCGCGCAAGCTGGGCATTGCGATGGTGTTCCAGCATTTCTCGCTGTTCGATACGCTGACCGTGACCGAGAACATCGCCCTGGGCCTGGACGCCAAGACCGATCTCAAGGAACTGGCCGAACGCATCACCCGCACCGGCGAAAAATACGGGCTGGAGCTGGACCCGCAGCGCCATGTGCATACCCTGTCGGTCGGGGAACGCCAGCGCGTGGAAATCGTGCGCGCGCTGCTGACCGAACCGCAATTGCTGATCCTGGACGAGCCGACCTCGGTGCTCACGCCCCAGGCGGTGGAAAAACTCTTCGTGACGCTGCGCCGCCTGGCCGATGAGGGCTGCAGCATTCTTTACATCAGCCACAAGCTCGACGAAATCCGCGCGCTGTGCCACAGCGCCACCGTCATGCGCGGTGGCCGCGTGACCGGCAACTGCGATCCGCGCAATGAAAGCAGCGCCAGCCTCTCGCGCATGATGATCGGTGATGAGCTGGTGCGCCTGCAGCGCGAGCGCAATCCCGATTCGCTGCGCAATGAGCGCAAGCTGCACGTCAATCGTCTTTCGCTGCCCAAGGCGCACCTGTTTGCGACCGAACTGAAGGACATCGAATGCGAAGTGCGCGCCGGTGAAATCGTCGGCATCGCCGGGGTCTCGGGCAATGGCCAGCAGGAATTGCTGGCGGCGCTGTCCGGCGAAGACCAGCGCGCCGCGCCCAACATGATCATGCTGGCCGGCAAGGCGGTGGGAGACCTCTCGCCCAATCCGCGCCGCGCAGCGGGCCTGGGCCTGGTGCCGGAAGAACGCCTGGGGCGCGGTGCCGTGCCGACGCTTTCGCTCACCGCCAACATGCTGCTGTCGCACCAGAAAGCGCCCTACGTGAAGCGCGGCATGATCGATTTCGGTTTCACGCGGCGTGCTGCGGCGTCCATCATCGAACGCTTCAAGGTCAAGGCGGCCGGACCGGATGCACCGGCCAAGAGCCTGTCGGGCGGCAACCTGCAGAAATTCATCGTCGGCCGCGAAATGGAACGCAAACCCGCCGTCTTCGTGGTGGCCCAGCCGACCTGGGGGGTGGACGTCGGTGCCGCCGCCCAGATCCACGGCGAAATCTTGAAACTGAAACAGGAAGGTTGTGCAGTGCTGGTGATCTCGGAAGAACTTGACGAATTGTTCGCATTATGTGATCGCCTGCACGTCATCGCCAAGGGGCGACTGTCGCCCTCCATCCCCATCGAACAGGCCACGCGCGAACAAGTGGGCGTGTGGATGAGCGGCTTGTGGGATGAACCGGCGGCCGCCGCTGCGGAGGTGAACCATGGCTGAACGCATGCGCTTCCCCCTGCGTCTGGAACTGCGCGGTGCGCCCTCCAAGACCATGACTTATCTGTCGCCGGTGATCGCCATCGTCGCCACCCTGTTCCTGGGGGCGTTGCTGTTCCTGGCACTGGGCAAGGATCCGCTGGCGGGCCTGAAGGTATTCCTGGTCGATCCGTTCAACGGCAAGCGCGCCATCAGCGAGCTGCTGCTCAAATCCGTACCGCTGATCCTGTGCGCGCTGGGGCTGGCGGTGTGCTTCCGCGCCAGCATCTGGAATATCGGTGCCGAAGGCCAGTTCACCGTCGGTGCGCTCTGTTCGGGGGCCATGCTGGTGTGGCTGGATGTGCCGGGACACGGCATCTCCGGCGGCATGGGGCTGGTGCTCATGATCGTGGCCGGCATCATCGGCGGTGCCTTGTGGGCGGCCATCACCGCTTACCTGCGTGACCAGTTCAATGCCAATGAAATCCTGGTCTCGCTGATGCTGACCTATGTGGCGCAGCTGCTGCTGATGTGGGCCGTCAATGGTCCGCTGAAGGATCCCAATGGCATGAATTTCCCGCAATCGAAGGTGTTCTCCAGCGAATTCATGCTGCCCATGCTGATGTCGGGCACGCGCCTGCATATCGGCTTTGCGGTGGCCATCGTCGCAGCCATCCTGATGGCCATCTTCATGATGCGCAGCCTGCGCGGCTTCTCGCTCATGGTCGGTGGCGTGGCGCCGCATGCGGCGCGCTATGCGGGCTTCTCGGCACGTTCGGCCTTGTGGGTCTCGCTGCTGATCTCGGGTGCCTTTGCCGGACTGGCCGGCGCCTTCGAGATCGCCGGTCCGATCGGGCAGCTGCTGCCGTCGGTGTCGCCGGGCTATGGGTTCGCCGCCATCATCGTGGCCTTCATCGGCCGCCTGCATCCGGTCGGCGCCATCCTGGGCGGGCTGATCATGTCGTTGCTGTACCTGGGCGGCGAGCTGGCGCAGTCGCGCCTGGGCCTGCCCTCGGCCATCACGGGCGTGTTCCAGGGCATGCTGCTGTTCCTGCTGCTGGCCTGCGATACGCTCATCGATTACCGCCTGGCGTGGAAAAAGAAAGTCTAAGGAATCAGGACAGGACATGGAACAACTCGCTCCTCTCATCGCAGCCTCCATCAATGCCGGCACACCCTTGCTGCTGGCGGCCATCGGGCTGTTGATCAATGAACGCTCCGGCGTGCTCAACCTGGGTGCCGAAGGCATGATGCTGGTGGCGGCCATCGCCGGTTTCGCGGTCGGCTATGCCACCAAGAGCCCGCTCCTGGGCTTTGTCGCCGGTGCCGTCTGCGGCATGCTGATGGCCACGCTCTTTGCCTGGCTGGCGCTGCGCCTGGCCACCAACCAGGTCGCCACCGGCCTGGCGCTGTCGATCTTCGGGGCCGGCCTGTCGGCCTTCGTCGGCCAGCGCTTCGTGGGCCTGGCCCTGCCGGCGCAACCGAATTCGATTCCGCTGCTGGGGGATATTCCCTTCCTCGGCAAGGCGCTGTTCCACCAGCACTGGATGAGCTATGTCGCCTTCGCGCTGTGCCTGGCCAGCATCTGGTTCCTGTATCGCACACGGGCCGGGCTGGTCCTGCGCGCCGTGGGCGAGTCGCCGGAATCGGCGCATGCGCTGGGCTATTCGGTGCGCGGCATCCGCTACCTGGCGCTGCTGTTCGGGGGCGCCTGCTGCGGCCTGGCGGGTGCCTACATGTCGCTGGTCTATACCCCGATGTGGGTCGAGGGCCTGGTGGCCGGACGCGGCTGGATCGCGCTGGCCCTGACCGCCTTCGCCACCTGGCGTCCGGCACGCGTCTTGCTGGGTTCGCTGCTGTTTGGCGGCGTGACCATCGCGCAGTTCTACCTGCAGGGCATGGGGGTGACGGTGCCCTCGCAGATCCTGTCGATGGCCCCGTACCTGGCCACCATCGTGGTGCTGGCGCTGATCTCGCGCAACCCCGACTGGATCCGCCTGAACATGCCGGCGTCGCTGGGCAAGCCGTTCCGTCCGGGCGCTTCCTGAACCATTGATCTCGTTTATCTCGTTTAAATCGTTTATTCCGTTTTTGTAGCAGCACTTGCATTTATCCACTGACCTTGAGGGAGAACACAATGAAGATTTCGCGCAGGGCATCCTTGACGATGCTCGCCACCCTGGCCGCAGCAACCCTGATCGGTTGCGGCAAGAAGGAAGAACCTGCTGCCGCCGCGCCCGCTGCTGCGCCGGCTGCCGCCGCACCGGCGGCTGATCCGCTGAAGGTCGCCTTCGTCTACATCGGCCCGGTCGGTGACGCCGGCTGGACCTTCGCGCATGACAAGGGCCGCAAGGCAGTCGAAGAAAAGTTCGGCGACAAGGTCAAGACCACCTTCGTGGAAAACATTCCTGAATCCGCAGCGGACGCCGAGCGCGTCTTCCGCCAGCTGGCCACCGACGGCAACAAGCTGATCTTCGGCACCACCTTCGGCTACATGGAAGCCATGCTCAAGGTCGCCAAGGAATTCCCGGATGTGAAGTTCGAACACGCCACCGGCTTCAAGACCGCCGACAACCTGGCGCAATACGATGTGCGCACCTATGAAGGCGCTTACCTGGCCGGCGTGGTCGCGGGCAAGATGAGCAAGTCCGGCAAGCTGGGCGTGGTGGCTTCGGTGCCGATTCCTGAAGTGATCCGCAACATCGACTCCTTCACCCTGGGTGCGCGTTCGGTCAACCCGAAGGCCACCACCGCCGTGGTCTGGGTCAACAAGTGGTTCGATCCGGGCAAGGAACGTGAAGCCGCCACCACCCTGATCGGCCAGGGCGTGGACGTGCTGATGCAGAACACCGACTCCGCCGCCGTGGTACAGACCGCGCAGGAAAAGGGCGTGTATGCCTTCGGCTGGGACAGCGACATGACCAGCTTCGGCCCCAAGGCCCACCTGGCTGCTTCCATGATCAACTGGGGCGTGTATTACACGGCGCGCGTGCAAGCCGTGCTGGATGGCTCGTGGAAGAGCAGCACCAGCTGGATCGGCCTGAAGGAAAACGGCATCGACCTGGCCGCCTTCAATCCTGAACTGCCGGCCGACGTGAAGTCGCTGGTGGAAGAGCGCAAGAAGGGCATCGTCGACGGCTCGGCCCCGATCTGGAAGGGTCCGATCAAGGACAACGCCGGCAAGGAAGTGCTGGGCAAGGACGCCGTGGCCGATGACGGCTTCCTGCATGGCATCAAGTTCTACGTCGAGGGCGTGGACGGCAAGGTACCGGGCTGATTTCCGGATGGCTCCCCGGCGCTGCTGTCAGGCGGCCGGGGCAGGCTTCAAGAAAACCGCTGGCATCGTGAGGTGCCGGCGGTTTTTTTTGGCAATGTGCGCTCTCGCCGGGGCACTTTTCTCTCAGAAATCTTCACGACTGCAACTTTTGCCGAATCACCGAACAGTCTTGGCCAGCTCACCATCGGCTCGCCGAAAACCCCCGTTCCACCGCTATCGCAGCCGCATCCAGCCTGTATAATGCACACCCAAACCGGGTGGAAAGCCTGCATTTTCCTTCACTTTCCGCCGCATTGAACTACAGGATTTATGCAAAAAGCGCGCAAACCGATCGAAATCAAAATTTCCACTGTAGTTGCCATTTCGGCAATCCTGCATGAAACCGATCCGACTTCGCTGGAAAAAGCCCTGAAGGAAATGACCGGCGGCGTCGCCGATTTCTTCGAAGACGAATTCGCGGTGCTGGATATCGGCACCCTGGATGCGGCAGCCGCTGCGGCCATCGACTGGAGCGCCGTGGTGGCCCTGTTCAAGCGCTTCCGCTTGAATACGGTGGCCGTGCGCAATGCGCCGGAAGAATTGCATGGCGGCATCGTCGCCCAGGGCCTGGCCATCGACAACTCGGCGGTGGCCGGTGCCGGCACCGCCAATGCGCGGGCGCAAGAGGCGGCAGCCCAGCAAGCCGCACCAGCACCAACCCCGCCAGCCGCCCCGGTGGCTCCGCCTGCTGCCGCTGCACCCGCTCCCCAGCCCGCCCCGGCCCCGGTGGCCAACACCGTGGTGATCGACACCCCGGTGCGCGCCGGCCAGCGCATCTATGCGCGCGGCGCCGACCTGGTGGTGCTGGCCGTGGTCAACAACGGCGCCGAGCTCATTGCCGATGGCTGCATCCACGTCTACGCGCCGTTGCGCGGCCGTGCCCTGGCCGGTGCCTCGGGCAATACGAGCGCGCGCATCTTCGCTGCTTCACTGGAAGCGGAACTGGTTTCCATTGCGGGGGTCTATCGGACCTTCGAGAACGGTCATGCTCCGGAGCTCGTCGGCAAGCAGGTGCAGGTGCGCCTGCAAGGCGAACGTATCGACGTGCTGCCCATGTCGGCGTCGTAAGGCTCCGGCGTAAATCATTTAAACGAATCCAGCCGGGACCGCCGGCGTACTGTTCTTCTTAAGGAGTTTTTCGTGGCAAAAATCATCGTTGTGACTTCGGGTAAGGGCGGCGTCGGCAAAACGACGTCCAGCGCCAGTTTCGCATCGGGCCTGGCCATGCGCGGCCACAAGACGGCCGTGATCGACTTCGACGTCGGTCTGCGCAACCTGGACCTGATCATGGGCTGCGAACGCCGCGTGGTCTACGACCTCATCAACGTGATCAACAAGGAAGCCACGCTGAACCAGGCCCTGATCAAGGACAAGCACTGCGACAACCTGTTCATCCTGCCGGCCTCGCAAACCCGCGACAAGGACGCCCTGACCGAAGAAGGCGTGGAGCGTGTCCTCAACGACCTCTCCAAGATGGACTTCGAATACATCATCTGCGACTCCCCGGCCGGCATCGAGCACGGTGCGGTGATGGCGCTGACCTTCGCCGACGAAGCCATCGTGGTCTCCAACCCCGAAGTGTCGTCGGTGCGCGACTCGGACCGCATCCTCGGCATCATCCAGGCCAAGTCGCGCCGCGCCTCCTCGGGCGGCGAGCCGGTCAAGGAGCACCTGCTCATCACCCGCTATTCCCCCAAGCGCGTGGAAGATGGCGAAATGCTGTCCTATACCGATGTGCAGGAAATCCTGCGCATTCCCTTGATCGGCATCATCCCCGAATCGGAAACCGTGCTGCAGGCCTCCAACCAGGGTTCCCCCGCCATCCACATGAAGGACAGCGACGTGGCCCAGGCCTACCAGGACGTGGTATCGCGCTTCCTCGGCGAGACCGTCGAGCTGCGTTTCACCACCTACGAAAAGCCGGGCTTCCTGCAGCGCATCTTCGGAGGTAAGTGACATGTCCCTGCTTTCTTTCCTGTTCCCCAGCAAGCCCAAAAGTGCGGTGGCGGCGAAGGAGCGGCTGCAGATCATCATCGCCCGCGAGCGTTCCAACGGCCGCCAGGGTCCGGACTTCCTGCCGGCGCTGCACAAGGAACTCATTGAGGTCATCTCCAAGTACACCAAGGTCAATGCCGACGACATCAAGATCTCGCTGGACCGCCAGGGCAACCTGGAAGTGCTGGATGTGAACGTGGTGCTGCCCGACAGCGACGTACCGGCTGCCTGAGCGCGCACGCCGCAGCCTGCATGAAGAAAAGGGCAGCCCAGGCTGCCCTTTTTGCCAATACGGTCCACCACCCCGGGGAGCCGTGCGTTGACTGCCTTTGACTTCCATCCTGAACAGATGCAATGAAAATCGGGATTCTTTCCAAAGACGCCGACACCGTGACCCTGGTCACGCAACTGGCCGATCGCCATGAATGCCAGGTCTACAGCGGTGTGGAGGGCTTTGCTGCGGCCTGTGCCGACCGTGCCAACCTGGTCGTGCTGGATCTGGACGACCTGCAGCGGCATCAGCACGCGGTCACCATGCTGGTCCAGCAGCATCGCCCGCCGGCGGCCTCCAAGGCGCGTCCGGTGGTGCTGCTGCTGTGCACCCCCGCCCACCAGCACTGGCTGCGCAACCTGCGCATGGCCGGTGCCGATGACTTCCTGGTCAAACCGGTGGAGCGCCAGGAACTGGCCCTGCGCCTGGACCTGCTGCTGCTGGCCGCGCAGCCGTACGAAGCGCCGCCCAGCGTGGTGGAAGCCGGCGGCTTCATGGTCGACCTGGCACGCCTGCGCATCACCCATCCCGAGCGGCCCGGCCTGGATGCCACGCTCACCCGCAAGGAAGTCGAACTGGCGCTGCTGTTCATGCAGCACCTGGGACGCCCGCTGTCGCGCGCCTTCCTGCAGGAGCGCATCTGGGGCGCCGAACCGGAAACCCCCACCCGCACCATCGATACCCACGTCTCGCGCATCCGCACCAAGCTCAAGCTGCATCCGGGCAATGGCTACCAGCTCGCCACCGTCTACGGCTATGGCTACCAGCTGGAACGGCTGGAATAGCGCGCCGCACAGTGTTGCATCGGCGCCCCGGCCATCTGCGCCAAGCCTGATCCATGTCAGGGACATATACCGATTATCAGGGGGCGCCCCAACCCGAAAGTGGGCAAAGAGTATAATTATTCCCAAAACCGGGGCCGAATCTGTCTGATTTTGTACGAATTGCATTGATTCCTACGCTTTTCATTCAGGTTCACAGCCATAGAAGTGCAATATCCCAGCTCATCTGCACTGCTGCCTTTTAGTCGATTCTTCCATGCATTTGCTCGCCGTCGGACTCAACCACACTACCGCGCCGGTCTCGCTGCGCGAGAAAGTGGCATTCCCCGCTGACCAGATCGGTCAGGCGGTGGCGTCCGCGCGTGCGTGGTTCGGGGGGCATGACAAGATCGTGGCCTCGGGCGAGGCCGCCATCCTTTCCACCTGCAACCGCACCGAGCTGTATGCGGCGGCAGCCGCCGGGCAAGACGGCGTGGAATTCGCCATCGACCGCACCGCGCAGTTCCTGGCCGAGTACCACCACATTCCCTACGCCGACCTGCGTCCCTACCTGTACTCGCTGCCGCAGGACAATGCCGTGCGCCATGCCTTCCGCGTCGCCTCCGGGCTGGACTCGATGGTGCTGGGCGAGCCGCAGATCCTGGGCCAGATGAAAGATGCGGTCCGCCAGGCCGATGCCGCCGGCGGGCTGGGCACGTATCTGCACCAGCTGTTCCAGCGCACCTTTGCGGTTGCCAAGGAAGTGCGCAGCACCACCGAAATCGGCGCGCACAGCGTCTCGATGGCCGCGGCCGCCGTGCGGCTGTCGCAGCGCATCTTCGATTCGATCTCCGGCCAGAACGTGCTCTTCATCGGCGCGGGCGAAATGATCGAGCTGTGCGCCACGCACTTCGCGGCCCAGAATCCCAAGACCCTGACGGTGGCCAACCGCACCATGGAACGCGGCGAAACCCTGGCCCATCGCTTCAGCGGCCGTGCCATCCGCCTGGCCGACCTGCCGGAGCAACTGGCCAGCTTCGACATCGTGGTGTCCTGTACCGCCTCGCAGCTGCCCATCATCGGCCTCGGTCTGGTGGAACGGGCCGTCAAGGCACGCCGCCACAAACCCATCTTCATGGTCGACCTGGCCGTGCCGCGCGATATCGAGGCCGAAGTCGGCCGCCTGGACGACGTCTTCCTCTACACGGTGGATGACCTGGCCTCGGTGGTCCAAAGCGGCGTCGAAAACCGCCAGGCGGCGGTCGCCCAGGCCGAAGCCATCATCGAAACCCGGGTGCAATCCTTCATGCACTGGATCGACAGTCGCGCCATGGTGCCGCTGATCCAGGACCTGCACGAAACCGGCGAGGCCCTGCGCCTGGCCGAACTGGAGCGCGCACGCCGCATGCTGGCCAAGGGCGAGGATGTGGAAGCGGTGCTCGATGCCCTCTCCAAAGGCCTGACCGCCAAGTTCCTGCACGGCCCGCAACAGGCCCTGCATCACGCCCAGGGCGAACAGCGCAGCCAGCTGGTCTCGCTGCTGCCGCAACTGTTCCGCTCCAAGCGTTAGCGCCTTCCGCCCGGCTGGCCGCTGTCTGCGGCTGGCACCCTCGCGCCGTCGCCGACGGCTGCCGTCGTCCCTTCATTGCTGACCGATACTGACTTCCCGACCTCATGAAATCCTCAATGCTCGCCAAACTCGACCAGCTCGCCGAACGGCTGGAAGAGCTCAACAGCCTGCTGGCCCAGGAAGATGCCACGTCCAGCATGGACAACTTCCGCAAAATGACCCGCGAACACGCCGAACTGGGCCCGCTGGTGGCGCTGTACCACGACTATGTGCAGGCCAGTGAAGATATCCGCACCGCCGGCGAGCTGCTGTCGGACCCCGATATGAAGGCTTTCGCCCAGGAAGAAATCGATGGCGCCAAGGCCCGCATGGAGGCGCTGGAGCTGGATCTGCAGAAGATGCTGCTGCCCAAGGATCCCAATGATGAACGAAACATCTTCCTGGAAATCCGCGCCGGCACCGGAGGTGACGAATCGGCCCTGTTTGCCGGCGACCTGCTGCGCATGTACACCCGCTATGCCGAACGCCAGCGCTGGCAGGTGGAGATCGTCTCGGCCTCAGAATCGGAGCTGGGCGGCTACAAGGAAGTGATCGCCCGCATCGCCGGCTTCGGCGCCTATTCGCGCCTGAAGTTCGAATCCGGCGGCCACCGCGTGCAGCGCGTGCCGGCCACCGAGACCCAGGGCCGCATCCACACCTCCGCCTGCACAGTGGCGGTGATGCCCGAGGCCGATGAAGTCGAGGACGTCGACATCAACCCGGCCGACCTGCGCATCGATACCTACCGCGCCTCCGGTGCCGGCGGACAGCACATCAACAAGACCGATTCGGCCGTGCGCATCACCCACCTGCCGACCGGTATCGTGGTGGAATGCCAGGACGACCGCAGCCAGCACAAGAACAAGGCGCAGGCCATGAAAGTGCTGGCCGCCCGGATCAAGGACGTGCAGTTGCGCGAACAGCAATCCAAGGAGGCCGCCACCCGCAAGTCGCTCATCGGCTCGGGCGACCGCAGCGAGCGCATCCGCACCTACAATTTCCCGCAGGGGCGCATGACCGACCACCGCATCAACCTGACGCTCTACAAGCTCGATTTCATCATGGATGGCGACCTGGACGAACTGACCAATGCCCTCATCACCGAGCACCAGGCCGAACTGCTGGCCCAGCTGGGCGACGACTGAGGCCGCCGGAACCAAGCCGGGGGGATGGGTTCAGAGTGCCTTTGCCGCCGTTTTGCCTGCGCGGTCAGCATGCACGCAGGCCCGGACTTCTCTACAATCGCGTCATGGCAAAAAAGCCGCCCGATCATTCGGGCGGTCCTGCCCATCGAACTGCCCCGACGCTGTCCCCCATTAATGAATCACTGAACCCTCAACCATGAAATCATCCAAAGCGGTTTTCCTGCTGGTGGCGCTGGTCTGCGCTGCCCTGCTGGGCGTTGCCATGTACTTGCAGATCGTCGAAGAAATGCAGCCCTGCCCGCTGTGCGTCATCCAGCGCTACATGTTCGTCCTGGTGGGCGCCTTCGCCCTGATCGGCGCATTGATGCCCGAAGCGGCCCGCCGCGGCAGCGCCGGACTGGGCCTGCTGGCCGCGCTGGGCGGCGCCGGCACGGCGATCTGGCACCTGTATGTGAAGGCGCATCCGGGCGTGTCCTGCACCACCGATCCGCTGGAAACGGCACTGAACCAGCTGCCCACGGCCAAGCTGTGGCCGCAGATGTTCACGGCCGACGGGTTCTGCTCGGCGCCCTGGCCGCCCGTGTTCGGCCTGCAGATCCCCACCTGGTCGCTGATCTGGTTCGGCGTGCTGGCCCTGGTGCTGGCCGTGCAACTGTTCAAGCGCGCACCGCGCACCACCATCTGGAAGTGATGGAGCCGCTCTCCAGCTATGCCGGCTGCACGCTGGCCACCGTATTGAAGACGGCGCCGCTGGACCCGCTGGAGAACCGCATCCTGCTCTGCCACGCGCTGCGCATCACGCGCGTGCAGCTGATCACGCAATCCGAACGGCGGCTCGATGCCGCTCAATCGGAGGCGCTCACGGCCCTCTACGCCCGTCGCCTGCGCGGCGAGCCGATTGCCTACATCATCGGGCAGCGCGAATTCTATGGACTGAATCTGCGCGTCACGCCGGATGTATTGATCCCCCGGCCCGATACCGAGCTGCTGGTGGAACTGGCCATGGAAAGATTGCCGCAAGGCGCGGCCCTGCTGGACATGGGGACCGGTTCGGGCGCGATTGCCATCGCCATCGCCCATACGCGGCCCGATGCGGTAGTGACGGCACTGGACGCCAGTGCTGCCGCACTGGCCATCGCACGCGAAAACGCCACGACCAACCAGGTCCGCGTGACGCTGCTGGAAAGCGACTGGTACGCCGCCCTGCCCCAGGATCAACGCTTTGCGGTGATCGCCTCCAACCCGCCTTATATCGTCGCAGGGGATGTGCACCTCTCCCAAGGCGACCTGCGTTTCGAACCGGTCGATGCGCTCACCGATCACGCTGATGGCCTGACCGACCTGCGCAGCATCATCGACGGCGCACCGGGGCATCTGCTACCCGGCGGCTGGCTGCTGATGGAACACGGTTACGACCAGGCCGCTGCGGTGCGTGGACTGCTCTCCGGCACCGGCTTCAAGGAAGTCCGGAGCTGGCGCGACCTCGCCGGTATCGAACGGGTCAGCGGCGGCCGCCTGGCCTGATCCGCTGACCGTTTACAACTTTCTACCTGCGTTCTCAGGCCGCCCGCTTGCCGCCTCCTTGCGGCGAGTGCGGCTGCTGCGAGGATCCCTGTTCGAGCTGTGCCAGCAAGGCGGCCTGTTTCTGCATGGCCGCTTTCAGATGGCGTTCCTTCACGTGGCCATAGCCGCGAATCTCTTCCGGAATGCGGGCCACTGCGACGACCTGTTCCAGGTTCTCGGGCGTGAGCTTTGCCAGCAGGCGTGACAGGGTAGAACGGTACTGGCTGATCAGCGCTCGCTCCTGCTTGCGTTCCTCGGTGTAGCCGAAGGGATCGAAGGCCGTCCCCCGCAGGAAGCGCAGCTTGGCCAGCACGCCGAAGGCCGGCATCATCCAGCTGCCGAAGGCCTGCTTGCGCAGGTGTCCCTTGTCGTCGCGCTTGGCCAAGAGCGGCGGTGCCAGGTGGAAGCGCAGCTTGTAATCCCCCTCGAACATGCCGGCGATCTTGGCGCGGAAGGCCGGTTCGGTATAGAGGCGCGCGACTTCGTACTCATCCTTGTAGGCCATGAGCTTGAAGAGAGAGGTCGCCACCGCGCGGCTCAGTTTGAGGCCGCGTGCCACCTCACCCAGAGTGCTCTCGCGCGCCCGCACTTCTTCCACGGCATCGCAATAGCTGCGCGCATAGGCGGCGTTCTGGTAATCGGTAAGGAAGGCCACGCGGCGCTCCACCAGTTCATCCAGGGTCGGCGTGCGCTTGAATTCGATCACCTGCGCCGTCATGCCGTTGCGGCCCGCGGCGGCCAGCACGAAGTCCACGTCATGTGCGGCCACGCGGCCCCAGGCGAAGGCCTGCTTGTTGAAATCCACCTGCAGCGCATTGAGTTCGATGGCGCGCATCAGCGCCGCTTCGGACAACGGCACCCAGCCCTTTTGCCAGGCATAGCCGAGCATGAACATGTTGGTCGCGATCGCATCGCCCATGAGCGCCGTGGCGATGCGGCCTGCATCAATGAGTGAAAGATTGTCCCGCCCGCAGGCTTTGGCGATCTCGCCTTCGCTGGAGGCGGTGGGGAATTGCCAGTCAGGATTGCGCACGAAGGCTGCGGTCGGCATCTGCGTCGAATTGACCGCTGCATGCGTACGGCCCTCGCCCATGCGCGAGAGGGCATCGCGGCCGGCGGTGACGATCACGTCGCAGCCGATGACCAGATCAGCCATGCCGGTGCCCACGCGAGTGGACTGGATGTGCGCCGGGTCCTCGGCCACGCGTACGTGCGACATCACCGGCCCGCCCTTCTGGGCCAGGCCGCTCATGTCCAGCACCGAACAGGCCCGGCCTTCGACGTGCGCCGCCATGGCGATGATCTGGCCAATGGTGATCACGCCCGTGCCGCCCACGCCGGTGACCACGATGCCGTAGGGCTGCGCCAACCCTGGCAGCAGCGGCTGCGGCAGCGTCGGCAAGGCCGGCCCCGATTGCGTCTTGGCGCGTACAGGTTTCTTCAACTGGCCCCCTTCCACCGTCACGAAGCTGGGGCAGAAACCGTTCACGCAGGAATAATCCTTGTTGCAGGAAGACTGGTTGATCTGGCGCTTGCGGCCGAACTCGGTTTCCAGCGGCTCGACCGACAGGCAATTGGACTGCACGCTGCAATCGCCACAGCCTTCGCACACCGCCTCGTTGATGACGGCGCGCTTGGCCGGGTCGGGATAGGCATTGCGTTTGCGGCGGCGACGCTTTTCCGAGGCGCAGGTCTGGTCATAGATCATGGCCGACACACCCGGCTGTTCACGCAGTTCGCGCTGCACGGCATCGAGTTCGCTGCGATGGCGGATGGTCACGCCTTCGGCCCATTGGGTGCCGGCCGGATACTTGTCCGGCTCATCGGTGACCACGATGATGGGCCGCACGTTTTCAGCGGCCAGCTGGCGCGAGATCATGGCCGGATCGAGCGGGCCGTCGAACTCCTGGCCACCGGTCATGGCGACCGCATCGTTGTACAGGATCTTGTACGTGATATTGACCTTCGCCGCGACCGAGGCGCGCACCGCCAGCAGGCCGGAATGGAAGTAGGTGCCGTCACCGAGGTTGGCGAAGACGTGTTTTTCCGTCGTGAACGGCGCCTGTCCGACCCAGGTCACGCCCTCGCCGCCCATGTGGGTGAAGAGGCTGGTCTCGCGGTCCATCCAGGTGACCATGTAATGGCAACCGATACCGGCCAGGCCACGGCTGCCATCGGGCAATTTGGTGGAGGTGTTGTGCGGGCAGCCCGAGCAGAAATGCGGCACGCGGTCCTTGTCGGGATCGGGCTTGCTGCTGATGTTGAGGGCCGCTTCCTTGGCTTCGAGATAGGCCACGCGCGTGCGTACGCGCTGCTCCACCGGATGGCCGGCGAAATAGCGCGAGATGCGCGTGGCAATCGCGCGTGCGATCTGCGCCGGGTTCAGTTCATAGGTGGCCGGCAGCAGCCACTTGCCATGGCCTTCGCGCTGTGAACCGCTCCATTCGCCGGTGTCATCGAATTTGCCGACCACACGGGGACGAACATCGTCGCGCCAGTTGTAGAGTTCTTCCTTTAACTGGTATTCAAGAATCTGGCGCTTCTCTTCGACCACCAGGATCTCATCGAGACCCTGCGCGAATTCACGCACGCCCTCGGCTTCCAGCGGCCAGGTCATGCCGACCTTGTAGAGACGAATGCCGATGTCGGCGGCGACCTGTTCATCGATGCCCAGGTCTTCCAGCGCCTGGCGCGTATCGAGGTAGGACTTGCCGGCGGTGATGATGCCGATGCGCGCACGCGGGCTGTCCCAGATGATGCGGTTCAACTTGTTCGCGCGCGCGTAAGCGAGGGCGGCATACCACTTGTAGTTGATCATGCGCGCTTCCTGGCCCAGCACGGTATCCGGCATGCGGATGTTGAGGCCATCGGGCGGCAGTTCAAAGTCGGGCAGTTCTATCTTCACGCGCTCCGGATCGATCATCACCGACATGCCCGATTCGACCAGGTCGGTCACGCATTTCATCGCCACCCACAAGCCGGTGTAGCGGCTCATGGCCCAGCCATGCAGGCCGTAGTCGAGGTACTCCTGCACCGACGACGGATAGAGCACCGGAATGCCGCAGGCCTTCAGGATGTGCTCGCTCTGGTGCGCGGCGGTGGAGGATTTGGCGGCGTGGTCATCGCCCGCAATCACCAGCACGCCGCCGTGCCTGGAGGTGCCTGCCATGTTGGCGTGCTTGAAGACATCGCCGCAGCGATCCACCCCCGGGCCCTTGCCATACCACAGCGAGAACACGCCATCGTATTGCGCACCCTTGAAGAGATTGACCTGCTGCGTACCCCACACGCTGGTGGCGGCCAGGTCTTCATTCATGCCGGGATGGAATCTGACCTGTTTGGCTTCCAGGTATTTGCGCGCCTTCTCGGCGGTCTGGTCGACCGAGCCCAATGGCGAGCCGCGATAGCCGGTGATGAAGCCGGCTGTGTTGAGGCCTGCGCGCTCATCGTACTGCCGCTGCAGCATCGGCAGGCGGATCAGCGCCTGGATGCCGGTCATGAAGACGCGGCCGCGCTCCAGTGCATATTTGTCGTCCAGGGATACATCGTCCAGCAGCAGGCGTTGCCCGGCGGGTAGGGGTGCGTTCATGTGGTCTCCGTGCCAAAAATCTTGTTTTTGCCTTGCACATGCTCCCGGCAGTCACGGCCTGCACAGGTGTCGCTGTGCGGCTACGCCGATCTGTCGGGAATCGGGAACACCTCAGTCTTGTGAACCGGGTGTCTTCAAGTTGTAGTGTCAAGTTAGCACAAGGGTGACCGGCCCGCTACGCGCGCCGCAGCAGGGTTTCCGGGCTTTTTTGCCTTGCAGGAAACTGTTTCCGCACGTCCTGCGGCATTGCTGGCAATGCGGAGAAGAAAATGCCGGAAAGCGAAAAACAACAACATTTCCGGCTGAAAAAAAAAGGCTGCGGACGCCCCAAGTGTTACAAGCAAGACGTGAATGTAACAGCCCGTAAAAGCCGTTGGACCAGCTCGGCCGCTGACGTTTAATAGACCTCACTTGAACAGCGATTGATTGGTATCCGTTACTGTGCAAGGTTCCTCCCCTCTAGTGTTGAAAGCACCACTAGCTCGCGGATCCGGCCTCCCCTGTCGGATCCGCTTTTTTTTGCGCTTCTTCCGGACACAAAAAAAGCCGGACGCATGTCCGGCTTTCCTGAGGGCTTGCTTGCAGCGATGTCGTCTTCAGCGATTGGGCGGGAAGTTGGTTTCGCCAGGCAGCAAGGTATTGGCCGGCAAAGCCTCCTGCTGCTTGAGCCGCTCGTAGAGTGGCGTGAAGTCCGGTGCCGTGTCGTTGAAGAGCTGCTCAAAATCCTTGATGACGAAATAGGTCTCCTGGTAGGTATCGATCTTGTAGAGCGTGCGCATGATGCGCTCCACCTCGAAGGGCACCCGGCGCGGCTGGTCGCTGGAGAGGCAGTACTCGACCTCGCCGCCCGAGGACAGGATGCCGGCACCATAGATGCGCAACCCCTCCTTGCCCTGGATCAGCCCGAACTCGATGGTGTACCAGTACAGGCGCGCCAGATAGGCCAGCCCGTCCAGCTTGAGCGCCTTCAAGCCACCCTTGCCATATTCCTGCAGGTGATTGGCGAAGACGGGATTGAACAGCAGCGGCACATGGCCGAAGAAGTCATGGAACAGATCGGGCTCGACGATGTAATCGAACTCGTGCTCTTCACGCAGCCACACCGTGACCGGGAAGCGGCGGTTGGCCAGGTGCTCGAAGAAGGTGTGGTCCGGTACCAGGCCCGGCACGGCGACCAGCTGCCAGCCAGTGGCCTTGAAGAGCGCTTCGGTGGTGCGGTCAAAGCGCGGGATGCCTTGCGAGACATCGAGCGCCTTGAGGCTGTCGATAAAGACATCACAGGCGCGGCCGGGAATCAACTTGGCCTGGCGCTCGTAGAGACGACGCCACAGCGCGTGCTGGGCGGGCGTGTAAGCCTCCCAGTTCTGGGCCACGACGTAGTTGGCGTCGGCCTGGCTGTAGTCACCGCGCAAGGCTCCGCTATCGGACTTGGTGGCGACGGTGGCGAAGAAATCATCGGTGTTGGGATTGGTGCTCATGGCATACCCGTTATCAAAGTGAGGCGCATATTATGCGCTCGCGGCACGGGATGGTCATGTGCGTTCGCGCAAGCGGCGCGTCAGGCAGCAGGCGGTGGCGTACCGTCGTCCTTCTTTCTGGCACCGATGCCGGTCACGCGCGCGCCCCATTTCAGCAGGGCCTTGAAGTTGGCCTTGACGATATAGTCCAACATTGCAACTTGCTCTTCCAGCGCTTCCTGGAACACCGTGGCCGAGTTGGCAGGCTTGATCTTCAGGTAGGCATCGGCCTCGCCATAGTCGCGGTGGATTTCCATGCCGGCCTTCTTGGCGATGTGCATCATCACCTTGTTGGACGAGAGGCAGTGCATGTACAGCGTATCGACATCGGCATTGCGACAGTGCATGGAGGCGCGCATGAACAGGCGCGTGCCCACCCCGAGCCCGCGCGCGGCGGCCGTCACCGACACCCCGAACTCGGCCACCACCGGCTTGATGGTGGCACCGCTGATGCGCGTGCTTTCCTTGGGCGCAAAGGCCAGGTGGCCCACCCCGAGCAGCCGCAGGCGGCGGTCATAGACGCCGAAGACGGTATCGCGCTCGAAGTTGATGCCCTCCACGTAGCGCGTCACCATCTCATCGGAAAGCTTGGAACCGAAGCGCAGCAGGCGATCCTTTTCTTCCAGCGCGAGGAAGTGACGCAGGAGATGACGGCGCGCACGCGGCGAGAGCTCCTTGACGAAGACGTTGGGCTTGTCCTGCTTCTCCTGCTGCGCGGGTGGCAGGTCGGATCGCTGGCCGCGCAAGCGCTGGAGGAGACGGGACAGGGGATGACTCATCGTGACGCTCCCTCAAGCCTGGGCCGGACGATACCGCTCGACATAAGCCGCCACCTGGGCGGTACGTGCCGCGAGGATGGCCTCGGGAATGCGTTGCGGCTGCGTCTGCTGCTGCGCGATGGCACCGGCATCGATGGCTTGCGCGGCCTGCAGTGCGCCTTCCAGATAGGCTGCCTGCGGGAAGGGCTGCAACTCCAGGCCGGTGCGGCCGCGATGATCGCACTCCGAAGCGCGCAGCATGTCGAGGAAGCGCTGCGGTTTGCGGAAGGCGTCGCAGCGCGCGAAGAACTTGACCAAGGTATCGGGACGCATCTCGAAAGAGCGTCCCACATTGCCATGTTCGCGGGCCGTCATCAGCGCCAAGTCACGGCATTCGCCGGGGACTTTCAGGCGCGTGCAGACGTCTTCGGCCAGGCGTTCGCTGCGCGCTTCATGTCCATGGTGGCGCGGCCAGATCTCGGGCGGCGTGGTGCCTTTGCCGAGGTCGTGCAACAGCGCGGCGAAACGGATCGGCAAAGAAAAATCCTGCGCGGCGGCCCAATCAACCACCAGCATCACATGGACGCCGGTATCGATTTCAGGATGCCATTTCTCCGGTTGCGGTACGCCCCACAACGCAGCGAGTTCCGGCAGGATGCGCTGCAAGGCACCGCAGGCGCGCAAGACCTCGAACATGCGCGAAGGCTTGTGCTCCATCAGGCCGCGCGCCAGTTCCTGCCAGACGCGTTCAGGCACCAGGGCATCGACCTCGCCCTCTTGCACCATGCGCTGCATGAGCGCGTTGGTTTCCGGGGCCACCGTGAAATCGGCGAAGCGCGCCGCAAAACGGGCTACGCGCAGGATGCGGACCGGGTCTTCGACGAAGGCGTCAGAGACATGGCGAAATACACGCGCCTCAAGATCGGCACGACCGTGATACGGGTCGACCAGGGTGCCATCCTCATCCTGCGCAATGGCATTGATGGTGAGGTCACGGCGCGCGAGATCATCTTCCAGCGTCACATCGGGGGCGGCGTGGAAAGCGAAGCCCTTGTAGCCCGGCGCAGTCTTGCGCTCGGTGCGGGCCAGGGCATATTCCTCGTGGGTATCGGGGTGGAGGAACACCGGAAAATCCTTGCCGACCGGGCGGAAACCCAGCTCCAGCAACTGCTGCGGCGTGGCCCCCACTACCACGTGGTCGCGGTCTTTCACCGGCAGCCCCAGCAAGCCGTCGCGCACTGCGCCGCCGACGGTGTAGGTCTTCATCGGCTGCGCCTCACTGGTGATCCGGAAGGATTTCCTTCTCGGCCAGCGCCTCGGCGATCCAGCGCGCCACCGCCGGATGCTCGCGCACGCGGTCGGCATAGGCTTGCAGGGCCGGGGCCAGCGGCACCTGGTAGCTGACGAAGCGCATCACCACCGGTGCATAGAAGGCATCGGCAATGGAGAAATCGCCGAAGAGGAATTCATGATGGCCAAATTGCGAGAGGCACTCTTCCCAGATCTCACACACGCGCGCGATGTCGGCCTGTGCCTCGGCGGTGCGCCCCTTGCCGGGGTAGCGGCCACGGATGTCCATGCTCATGGCGGTGCGCAGGCCGGTGAAACCGGAGTGCATCTCGGCACAGATGCTGCGTGCGATGGCGCGGGCATCGGTGCGCGCCGGCCACAGGTGGCGGTCGGGGAATTGCTCGGCCAGGTATTCGCAGATGGACAGCGAATCCCAGATCGCGATGTCCCCATCAAGCAGCACCGGTACGCGGCCCGAGCCGGTGTAGCGGGCGATCTCGCCGGCGGTCTCGGGCTGGTCCAGCAGCACGCGCACTTCCTTGAAAGGAATATCGAAGGCCACGGCAGTGACCCACGGGCGCATCGACCACGAGGAGTAATTCTTGTTGGCGATCACCAGGGTGGGCATGTGGCGTCCGGCCTTTTGCAGGGTTTCGGACAAGACCGGATCCAGTTCTGTATCTTGCATGGGAGCTCGTTTCTCGAAGTTCAATGACGCGACGACTGAACCATTCAGCGCCGCGCGGTGCTGCGGAAGAAGTCGAATTGCTGTTGCGGGCTGCGCGGCAGGAGATAGCCGGGAACGACTTCCTCCAGCGCGCGCGGCGTGAGCTGCAGCTCGGGGGCGATGGGGCCGTGCAGGACATTGTCCACCTTCATCGAGGCGACGTTGTCGCGACTCATCAGCTTGCCTGGCAGGTGTTCCAGCGCGAAGGCCTGCAGCCAGCCGGCCGCATCGGGCAAGCCGATCACCGGACGCGGATGACCGCTGTACCAGCCCGACAGGCGTACCAGTTCGCGCAGCGTGTATTGCTTGGGACCGCCCAGTTCGAACACCTTGCCGCCCAGGCGCGGCAAGGCCAGCGCGTTGACGAAAGCCTGCGCCACATCGCCCACGTAGACCGGCTGGAAGCGCGCATCGGGACTGCCCAGCGGGATCACCGGGAACATGCGGTTCAGGCCGGCGAACATGTTGATGAAATTGTCGCCCTCGCCGAACACGACCGAGGGGCGGAAGATGGCCACATCCAGCGCCGGCGAGGCCAGCGCTTCCTGTTCGCCGGCGGCCTTGGAACGCAGGTACATCGATGGCCCTTGGGCATCGGCGCACAGCGCGCTCATGTGCAGGTAGCGCGGCACCCCCTGCTGCACGCAGGCGGCCACGATGCGGCGCGGCAGCAGCACATGCTGGCGTTCGAAATCCGGACCATAGGGTGCGCCGCCACGTGCCGGGCGCGATTGCAGGATGCCGACCAGGTTGATGACCACGTCAGCTTCCGCCACCAGGCGTGCCAGCACGGCATCGTCATGGATGTTGGCCTGGACCACGCTGACCACAGGCGAGACCAGCAAGTGCTTGGCGCGCTCGTAGCGGCGCGTGGGCACCATGACGCGATAGCCGGTGGTGCTGCCCAGCAGTTCGATCAGGCGGGTGCCGATGAAGCCGGAACCGCCGATGACGAGGATCTTCTTGACTGCCATTTGTCTCTCTCCGATTTCCAGGGGGAAGCGCTGGCCACCGCATCAACTGCGGACGGCGGCCGCGGCGACGGGATCAGGGCAGGTCGGTGGCGACATTGGCATTGGGTGCCACCGTGCCCATGCGCTGCTTCAGGGATTGCGGGCGGTTCTCGAACATGGCCGCATAGTAGGTCGCATTGGACATCACGTTCTTGACATAGCCCCGGGTTTCATTGAAAGGGATGATTTCGGCGAAGATCGCGCCTTCCACCGGTCGCGGCAAGGTCGCGCGCCAGGTGCGCGGACGGCCGGGACCGGCATTGTAGCCGGCGGTGGCCAGGGTTTCCGATCCTTCCAGGTTGTTCAACACCATGTCCAGGTAGCTGGTGCCCAGCAGCAGGTTGGTGTTGATGTCGTTGACCTGGTCAGCCGTGAATTCGGTCATCCCGATCTTTTTGGCGACGAACTTGGCGGTGGCCGGCATCAACTGCATCAGGCCGGAAGCGCCCACGTGCGAACGGGCCGACTTGATGAAGCGCGACTCCTGGCGGATCAGGCCATAGACCCAGGCATTCTCCATGCCCAGCGGACGCGTGGCCGCATTCATCTCCGGCAGGTGCGGTGCCGGGAAGCGCTGGGTGAAATCGAACTCGGTCTTGGTGCGGTCGGAGGTGTTGACCATGCGGTCCAGGACGTCGTTCTGGCGTGCGTATTCAGCGGCGGCCAGCAACTGGCGGTCGGTCATGTTGCGCAGTTCCCAGTTCCATTCGCGGATGGCTTCGAAACGCAGGTTCAGCTGGTAGAACTTGAGCGAACGCTTGAAGCCGGCATTCTGCGAATACAGCGCCACTTCACCGGCGCCCGGCGGCGTCGGGCCGGGCGGGATGGTGATCTGCTGGCCCAGCTCTTCCAGCGCCAGCTGGCCATAGAAGCTGAAGTTGGGTGCAATCGACTCGAACAGGCGGCGAGCCGCCTCGTTCTGGCCTTCGGCCTTCAGCGCACGGCCGAGCCAGTAGACCCAGGCGGTGTCACTGCGCAGCGGGGCCGGCATGGCTTCGATGGTCTTGCGCACGGTCTTCCAGTCACCGTCGCGCAGGGCCATGCGGACCTTCCATTGCATCGCATCCTGGGTCAGTGGCGCGTCCTTGGCCTTGCGCCAGTAATCCGAGGCTTCCGGTGCCAGCTTGTAGGACGCGGCCAGGGCGATCTGTGCCCAAGCCTGTGCAACTTCCTGCGAGGTCAGGTTACGGCCGGCATCGTTGAGATAGGTCGCGGCCTGGGAAGGATTGGTCTTGGCGATGCGGCCCAGCGCGATGATATAAAGCTGGTGGTTCGCCGGACCACGGCCCGGCCCCTTGGCCAGCATCAGCGCGGGACGATCCATCACCTGGGTCACGCTGACGTCGCCGCTGTCGACCAGCACGGCTGCCCGGCGGGCCACGGTGGCATTGCCGTTCTCGGCGGCCTGGCGGATCTGGAACCAGACGTCGGCATCGCTGAACTGGCCATTCTGGGCGAGCGTCGCGATCAGGTCGCTGCAGCCCTGGCCGTAATCCTTGGGATTGCTCAGCAGGGTGCGCGCCTCGTCGGCGACATTGGCGCCCTTGAGTGCGCGCGAGTTCAGGGCAAAGCATTTGACCTGGGTATCGTCATCGAGCACGAACTTGGGATACTGCTCATCGAAGACGGCCCAGTTGCCGGTCTTGCCCAAGGCCAGCAGCCAGTCGTTGCGCAGCCGGTCGACGATGGCCTGGCCGTCCCAGCGTGCCAGGAAATCGCGGATTTCCTGCTCGCTGGCGCTGTAATCGCGCACGCGTGGCTTGAGGCGATAGTAGTCGACATAGGATGCCAGCTCATAGCCCGACAAGCGTGAGGCCAGGTCCTGCGCCAGCGCGGCATTGTCGCTGGCGGCAGCCTGTCGCAGGGCCAGGAAGATATCGTCAGGCGCGGCGTCAGGCGCCACACGCTTCTGGGCGTGGGCGGCCGGTGCAGCGGCAAGCATGGCGCCAGTCGCCAGCGCCAGGGGGAGCGCCAATGAGGCGGCCAGCGCGCGCAGGCGCTGGTTGAACGGATGATTCTTCGGACGCATACTCATGCAAGCTTCTTCATGCAGATTGGTGAAACGGAAAATGAACCCAAGCATAGCACGCGACACGCCCCCGCCAATGACGCAACAGCAGGCGGCCGCCCTTCACAAACAGCGCTTGCGCACCGAGTTGCTGGCGCGCCGCAAGGTCTTGGGCGAGCAGGACAAGATCGCAGCCGATGCCGTCATCGGCCAGCGGATACTGGACTGGTGCGCCACCCACGCCATCCACAGCCTGGCGGTGTACCAGCCGATCCGGCGCGAACCGGATCTGTCTGCGACCTATAACGCGCTGGCCGCGCGCGGGGTGCACCTGTGCCTGCCGGTGGTGGTCGATAAAGATGCGGCGTTGGAATTCCGCGCCTGGCAGCCCGGCGATCCCCTGCAAAAGGATGGGATGGGTACCCTAGTGCCACCTGCCGGCACGACCGTCGTGCGGCCACAGGCGCTGCTGATTCCTTGCCTGGGTGTCAATCCGGCAGGATACCGTCTGGGCTATGGCGGCGGCTTCTATGACCGCACGCTGGCGGCCAGCCCGCGGCCGCTGGCCGTGGGGGTCTGTCACAGCTTCGGGCGGGTTGAGTTCGAGGCGCAGGCGCACGATATCCCGCTGGACAGCATCATTTTCGAGGACGTATGAAAAAAAAAAGCCGGACCCAAGTCCGGCTCGCAGAAGCAGCTGCAGTCTACTTCACCAGTTGTTGCCAGATCGCCTCGGTCGGCCCGGCCTGGTTCAGTGAATAAAAATGCAAACCGGGCGCACCGCCTGCCAGCAGGCGCTGGCACAGCTGGGTCACCACATCCTGGCCGAAGGCGCGGATCGATTCCGTATCGTCGCCGTAACTGGCCAGCTTGAGACGGATCCAGCGCGGGATCTCGGTGCCGCACATGTCCGAGAAACGCATCAGCTGCGTGTAGTTGGTGATGGGCATGATGCCCGCGATCACCGGCACGGTGGCACCCAGTTTGGCGGCGTCATCCACGAAGCGGAAGTAGGCGTCGGCATTGTAGAAATACTGGGTGATGGCCGAATTGGCACCGGCCTTCACTTTGCGCGCGAAGTTCTGCACGTCGTCCTGGGGCGAGCGCGCCTGCGGGTGCATCTCGGGATAGGCGGCCACTTCGATGTGGAACCAGTCACCGGTTTCGGCGCGCACGAACTCGACCAGTTCGTTGGCATGGCGGAATTCGCTGGAAGCCTGGTCCATGGCACCGTAGCCGCTTGGCAGGTCGCCACGCAAGGCCACCAGGCGCTTGATGCCTTGCGCACGATAGTCTTCCAGGATGGCGCGCAGGCTGGCGCGCGAGCTGCCGATGCAGGACAGGTGCGGCGCGGCGTCATGCCCTTCACCGATGATTTCCAGCACGGTGTCGCGCGTGCCTTGCTGCGTCGAGCCCCCGGCACCGAAGGTTACCGAGAAATACTTCGGTGCCAGCTCAGCCAGCCGGGCACGGGTAGCGCGCAGCTTTTCCGTGCCTTCAGCGGTCTTGGGCGGGAAAAATTCGATACTGAAATTATGTTTACTCATTGATTCGAACCCGATTTCAGCAACAGTGTGGACAGAGCCCAGGACACGATGCTGTAGAGCAGTGCGCCGCCGACCGCCGACCAGAATCCGGCCACGTGGAAGCCGCCGACCAGTTGCGCCACGACCCAGAACATCAGGCCGTTGATGACCAGGATGAACAAGCCCAGGGTGAGCATGGTCACCGGCAGGGTCAGCACCACCAGCACCGGACGCACGATGGTATTGACGAAGCCCAGGATGAGCGCGGCCAGCAGGGCCGAACCGAAGCTGTCGACCTGCACCGAGTGCATCAGGTAAGGAACGGCCAGCAAGGCCAATGCATTGATGAGCCAGGTCAGCAGCAGGCGCATGGAAAACCTTTCGACCCCGTCAGGGAGTAATGAAGATACCCGTGAAGCTTGCATCACCTCAAGAGGGGATGCAAGGTCCGCAGGCGGGAGACGATGCTGAGGCTGCCGGGCCGGCCCTCTCCATGCAAGAGAAGGCCGGCGCCAGGCAGGGATCAGTAGCGGTAGTGCTCAGGCTTGTAGGGGCCTTCGACCTTCACGCCGATGTAGGCGGCCTGTTCGGCGGTCAGTTCGCTCAACTGCGCATTGAGTTTCTTCAATTGCAGGCGGGCGACCTTTTCATCCAGGTGCTTGGGCAGCGTGTAGACGCCGACCGGGTAGTCCTTGGTGTTGACGAACAGTTCGATCTGGGCAATGGTCTGGTTGGCGAAGGACGAGCTCATCACGTAGGACGGGTGGCCGGTAGCGCAACCCAGGTTCACCAGGCGGCCTTCGGCCAGCAGAATGATGCGCTTGCCGTCCGGGAAGATCACGTGGTCGACCTGCGGCTTGATGTTTTCCCAGGTGTACTGCTTCAGGGCGGCGACTTCGATTTCATTATCGAAGTGACCGATGTTGCAGACGATGGCCTGGTCCTTCATCTTCTTCATGTGCTCATGGGTGATCACATGGTAGTTGCCGGTGGCGGTCACGAAGATGTCGCCATGCTCAGCGGCATAGTCCATGGTGACCACGCGGTAGCCTTCCATGGCGGCCTGCAGGGCACAGATCGGATCGATTTCGGTGACCCACACTTGCGCCGACAGCGCGCGCAGGGCCTGGGCCGAACCCTTGCCGACGTCACCGTAACCGGCCACGATGGCGACCTTGCCGGCGATCATCACGTCGGTGGCGCGCTTGATGCCGTCCACCAGCGATTCGCGGCAGCCGTACAGGTTGTCGAACTTGGACTTGGTGACCGAGTCGTTGACGTTGATGGCCGGGAAGGCCAGCTTGCCTTCCTTGAACATCTGGTACAGGCGGTGCACGCCGGTAGTGGTCTCTTCGGTGACGCCCTTGATTTCCTTGATGCGCTTGGAATACCACTGCGGGTCCTTGGCCAGGTAACGCTTGATGGCGTTGAAGAGGCACACGGCTTCTTCCGAATCCGGCTTGTCCAGCACCGAGATATCGGCCTCGGCACGGGTACCCAGGTGCAGCAGCACGGTGGCGTCGCCGCCATCGTCCAGGATCATGTTGGAATAGCCGCCATCGGTCCATTCGAAGATGCGGTGGGTGTATTCCCAGTATTCATCCAGGGTTTCGCCCTTGACGGCGAACACCGGGGTGCCGTTGGCCGCGATGGCAGCAGCAGCGTGATCCTGGGTCGAATAGATGTTGCAGGAAGCCCAGCGCACTTGCGCGCCCAGTGCTTCCAGGGTCTGGATCAGCACGGCGGTCTGGATGGTCATGTGCAGCGAACCGGTGATGCGCGCGCCCTTCAGGGGCTGGGAAGCAGCGAATTCCTCGCGGATCGCCATCAGGCCCGGCATTTCGGTTTCGGCGATCTTGATTTCCTTGTGGCCCCAGTCGGCCAGCTTGATGTCTGCGACGATGTAGTCTTGGGTAGGATTGGTGGTCATGGCAATGGCGCTGTTCACGCCCTCCTTTCATGAAAAAGCCAGAAAAAAAGTAACGTGAGCGCGGTTGCCAGGCGACCTGCGCCTGTTCACCGCTTCAAGCCTGGCAGGGTGATAGCCCTGTCGCAACGCTCCTTGCAGCGGTGAGGCATTGTGAGGTTCCAGGTTCCGGACGCAATGCCAACATCGGAACAGTGCACGAATCTTCGTTCGCGGGAACAGCATTGTAGCGCGGGTCAGGCGCTAGTCAATCCCCGGAACAGGCGTGTGAATCGGTCTTCACACGCCTTTCATGCCGGTTTGCAGATGCATTGGCGCTTCATCATGCATGCTGCAAGCCGGCAGTTGCCGGACAGGCTGGCTTACAGGCCAGCCGAGGCGCGCAGGGCGGCGACCTTGTCGGTACGCTCCCAGGTGAATTCCGGCTCTTCGCGGCCGAAGTGGCCATAGGCGGCGGTCTTGGCGTAGATCGGACGCAGCAGGTCCAGCATCTGCACGATGCCCTTGGGGCGCAGGTCGAAGTGCTCCTGCACCAGCTGGGCCAGCTTTTCATCGCTGATCTTGCCGGTACCGAAGGTGGTCACCATGACCGAGGTCGGCTTGGCGATGCCGATGGCGTAGGACACCTGGATCTGGCAACGCTCGGCCAGGCCGGCGGCGACGATGTTCTTGGCCACGTAGCGGCCGGCGTAGGCAGCCGAACGGTCGACCTTGGACGGGTCCTTGCCGGAGAAGGCACCGCCACCGTGGGGCGCTGCGCCACCGTAGGTATCGACGATGATCTTGCGCCCGGTCAGGCCGCAGTCGCCCTGCGGGCCGCCGATGACGAAGCGGCCGGTCGGGTTGATCAGGTAGCGGGTGTTCTTGAGCCACTCGGCCGGCAGCACCGGCTTGATGATTTCCTCGATGGCGGCTTCGTGGATGGCCTTCTGCTCCATCTCCGGCGCATGCTGGGTCGACAGCACCACGGTATCGATGGCGACGGGCTTGCCGTCCACATACTTCAGCGTGACCTGGGACTTGGCGTCGGGACGCAGCCAGGGCAGGCGGCCATCCTTGCGCAGTTGCGACTGGCGCTCGACGATGCGGTGCGCGTAGTAGATCGCGGCCGGCATCAGTTCCGGGGTTTCGTTGCAGGCGTAGCCGAACATCAGGCCTTGGTCGCCGGCGCCTTGCTCCAGGTCAACACCGCGGCCTTCATCAACACCTTGGGCGATGTCGGGGGATTGCTTGTCGTATGCCACCAGTACGGCGCAGCTCTTGTAGTCGATGCCGAAGTCGGCGTTGTCGTAGCCGATGCGCTTGATGGTTTCGCGGGCAACGTCGATGTAATCGATGTTGGCGCGGGTAGTGATTTCACCGGCCAGCACCACCAGACCGGTGTTGCACAGGGTTTCGGCGGCGACGCGGGATTGGGGATCCTGGGTGAAGATGGCATCCAGGATGGCATCCGAGATCTGGTCGGCGACCTTGTCGGGATGGCCTTCGGAGACGGATTCGGACGTGAAGAGATATTCGTTGGACATGCAAGCCTCAGACTGAAAACGATTTAGCAAAATGTCGCGGCCCATCGTTAGTCGTGCCTGCGACGCTTTAGCGATATTTGTACCCCGTCTCGCAAGTTGTCATTAACTCGACGGCTTGTGCTATTTTACGCCTCCTGCGATCTTTTGCAATTTGACGGCGGAGCAACTCCGCCTTTTTGTTATCGGCAAGTATGCTCGTTTCTTTATTCCGCCTGCTTTCTTTCCTGCCGTTGCCGGCCTTGCATGCCCTCGGCGTGGTGGTGGGCTGGCTGGTATTCCTGCTCTCGCCCTCCTATCGCCGCCGCCTGACTGACAACATCACGCTGGCCGGCCATCGCGGCAGTCTCTGGAAATCGGTCGGCGAAGCTGGCAAGGGCATGTTCGAGCTGCCCTTCATCTGGTGCGCAAGTCCGCAACGGGTGCTGCGCACGGCACGCATCGTCAACTGGGACCTGGTGCAGCAGGCGCTGGACGCCAAGGCCGGCATCGTCTTCCTGACGCCGCACCTGGGCTGTTTCGAGATTTCAGCGCAATCGGTGGCGCGCCATGACAGCCTGAGCGTGCTGTATCGCCCGCCGCGCAAGGCCGCGCTCAAGCCCTTGATCGAAGGCGCCCGCGCCCGCGCCAACCTGCACCTGGCACCGGCCAACCTGTCGGGCGTGCGCATCCTGCTCAAGGCCTTGAAGAACGGCCAGGCCATCGGCCTGCTGCCGGACCAGGTACCGCAGAACGGCGAAGGCGTGTGGGCGGATTTCTTCGGCAAGCCGGCCTATACCATGACCCTGCCGGCCAAACTGCAACAGATGAGCGGCGCACCCATCATCCTGGCCTACGCCGAGCGCCTCTCTTGGGGCCGCGGTTATGCAATCCATTTCGTGCCCTTCGAGGGCGAACTCGGCCAGACGCCCGAGCAACAGGCCCGTGCCATCAATGCCGCCATGGAAAAGCTGATCGCCCGCTGCCCGGCGCAGTACATCTGGAGCTACAACCGCTACAAGACGCCGCCAGGCGTGACCCCGCCGGGAGCGGCGCAATGAGAGCCCTGATCGGGCTGATGTGGCTGCTGCACTGGCTGCCGCTGCCCATCCTGGGGCGACTGGGCGAGGCGCTGGGTTGGCTGCTCTATATCTATATGCGTCCGCGTCGCCGCATCACCCTGATCAACCTGCGCCTGTGCTTTCCTGAAAAAACGGAACAGGAACGCCGCCTGCTGGCCCGGCGCCACTTCCAGGCCTATGCCCGCAGCGCCCTGGAGCGCGGCATTTTGTGGTGGGCACCGGAGTCTCGCCTGAAGCGCCTGATCCAGGTCGAACCCGGCATTCCCTTCGAAACGCTCAACCGCGGCCCGACCATCCTGCTGTGCCCCCATTTCGTCTGCCTGGAAATCCCCGGCATCGCGCTGGTGCTCAATTCGGACTATTCAGTCTGCACCATCTACGCCCGCCAGCAGAACGAAGTGGTGGACCAGGCCTTGCTCAAGGGCCGCTCGCGCTTCCGCCCGGTGACGCTGCTGGCGCGCGAGAAAGGCGTCAAGCCCATCATTCGCGCCATGCGCGAAGGACTGCCCTTCATCATGCTGCCCGATATGGATTTCGGCACGCGCGATGCGGAATTCGTCCCCTTCTTCGGCGTGCCTGCGGCCACCCTCACCGCCACCGCCCGCATCGCGGCGGCCACCGGGGCGTCCGTGGTACCGGTCATCACCACCTTCCTGCCCGGCTATCGCGGCTGGAAGACTACCTTCTATCCAGCCTGGGAAAATTATCCGGGCGACGATATCGTGGCCGCCACCCGCCGCATGAATGCCTTTATCGAAGAGCGTGTACTGGAAGCCCCGGCCGAATATTTCTGGGCGCACAAGCGTTTCAAGAATCGCCCCCCGGGCGAACCGGACTTCTATCGCAAGGGCCAGCACTGACGCTGGCAGCGCCGACCACCCCGCCGCCCTTTGAATCGGGCGCAGCGTACTTATAATGATGTGATGAAAATCAAATTTACCAAGATGCACGGTGCCGGCAACGACTTTGTCGTCCTTGATGCCGTCAATCAAGCCATCTCGCTCACGCCTGGCCAGTGGAAGTTCATCGCGGATCGCCGCTTCGGCATCGGCGCTGACCAGATGCTGGTGGTGGAAAAGGCGCAAGGCGCCGGGGTCGATTTCCGTTATCGCATCTACAACGCCGATGGCGGCGAAGTCGAGCAATGCGGCAATGGCGCCCGTGCCTTCGTGCGCTTCGTCACCGAAAAGGGTCTCACCGAGAAGCGCGCGATCCGGGTGGAAACCATGTCCGGCGTGATCGAGCCGCGCCTGGAAGACGACGGCCAGATCACCGTGGACATGGGCGCGCCCATCCTCACGCCCGCCGACGTCCCCTTCGACAGCCGCAACCTTCAGCATCGCAGCGAGGCTGAAGACTCGCTCTGGCCACTGGACGTGGCCGGCAAGACCACCTGGATCTCGGTGGTGTCGATGGGCAATCCGCACGCGGTGCAGGTGGTGGAGGACAGCGAAGCCGCCCCGGTGCTGGTGGACGGGCCGTTGATCGAGCACCATGAACGCTTTCCCAAGCGGGTCAATGCCGGCTTCATGCAGGTGGTGGACCGCCACCACATCAACCTGCGCGTCTATGAACGCGGCGCAGGCGAAACCCTGGCCTGCGGCACCGGTGCCTGTGCGGCCGTGGTCGCAGGCATCCGCCGCGGCCTGCTGGATTCGCCGGTAGCGGTCCAGACCCACGGCGGCGTCCTCAACATCGCCTGGGCCGGTCCGGGCGAGGCAGTGATGATGACCGGGCCCGCCGTGACCGTCTTCGAAGGCGAGATTGACGTGCCTGACGCACTTTGATCGCCTTGCCTCCCTGCAACGAAAAAGCGGCTTGCTGAACCATCATCAGCAAGCCGCTTTTCATTTCAGCCCCACGCGCGGGCTGGCCGGCTCAGGCCGCCAGGTCTTGCGCTTCGGCTTCCTCGTCATCCTGAGACTGTGGCAGGACCGTCTTCAGCCGATACAGGCGCTGGCGATAGTTGCCTTCCGGACCGCTGGGCCCGCAATCCATGTCTTCGAAGAGGCGTCCGATACGGTTGAGCGCACCGCGCTGCTCCCCGGTTTCGACCATGATGAGCCGCCGCTTGCTGCGTGCGTACTGGCTGCGGATGTCGACCATCAGGCAATGCCCGCAATCGGCCTGTTTCAAGTCGATCAACAAGGCTTCCGGCCGGGTCAGGCCAAACAGCATGGCCAGCTCGATGCGGGCCGCCAGGAAAGGATGGGCATTGACCTGCTCACGGCTCATCTGCGCGCGCGCCTGCACGGCCCAGGCCGCAGCTTGCGGGCGGTCGGCCACCTTGTCGAGCAGCGCTTGTGCCTGCTGCGCCCCTTGGGTCGCGGCCTTCTGCAGCCAGTACAGCGCGCGCACGTCGTTGGCGGGATCGTCGCGCCGGTTGCGCCATGCGCCCACGCCGCACTCCACCTGCGCCTCCACATGCCCCATCTCGGCGGCACGCTCCAGGTAATGCTGCACATCCGCAAGATTGCGCTGTGAAAACTCAGGTTTCAGATAGATGCGGGAGAGCACGTACCAAGCCGCGGCCATCCCCTGCTCTCCTGCCAGGGTCAGCCAGCGGATGGCCTTCTTGTAATTGGCCGAACCTTGCCCGGCGAAACGCCGCTCACCCGAGGCATCGACCCGACCGTACAACAGGCCCAGGGCCAGTTGCGCATCGCGGTCGCAGGCCAGGGCTGCCAGCTCCAACAATTGCTGCGCCTGCTGCAGGTCAGGACGCCTGTCAGCCAGATGTACCTCGCCCAGGCGGCGCAGCAATTGGATGTTTTGCGCTCCCAGGGCGGACGCCAAGGCCTCTGAGGGCCCATTGAGCTGAGCCTGGAGCTGGTCATGCTGGCGCAGCATGGCGTCGGCCAGGGGCTGGGCGCGCTGGCGGAACACCGCGAAGTCCGACTGGCGCCAGGCGCTGTCGGCCAGCGCATGCTGGGCCTGCTCGATGCCGGCATCGGCGGCTTTCCGTGTCCAGTGCTGCAATTGCTCCGGCTGCACCGGCACTGCTGCCTGCGGCTCAGCGGCCGCCTGCGGCGCTCCTGCTGCCGGCGCGATCATGCGTTCGCCCTGGCGCGCCAGCAGCCACTGCGCATCCGCATCGCCCTCGGCCGCCACGGCCTCCAGCGCGCGCAAGGCGCGGCTCTTCTGTTGAGCACTGGCCGCCGCAGCGCCTGCCGGATGCTCCAGCACCAGGCGGGCCAGCGTGAGGCCCGCACGCATGGAACCATCCTCAAACGCCCGCTCATACCACTGGGCCGCTTCATGCGGCCGGGCCACCTGGCTTATCACTTCATACGGAATGTGCTGCGCCATGAGCTTCCACGCATCGGCCTGCCCCTGGCGCGCCGCTCGCTCCAGCCAGTGGAATGCAGTACCCGGACTTTGCGGCAGTCCATTGCCCCCAAACAGGTAGCGCTGGCCCAGGTTCAGTTGCGCCTGGGCATCTCCGGCACGTGCTGCGCGGATGATTGCAAGATCCTCGCGATTGGCCATCCAGCCTCCACATCAGGTCAGAAAGCCAAAATTATGCCCCACAATCGACATTTTTTTAAAAAACCATCGAAAACAATCGAAACGCATCTTTTTAACAACAAGGTGGCTGGCGAGACGGGACGGATCAAGTTTTGGGGTGCAATGCCGTTAATGAGTGACAAGCTGCAAGCCAAAATTTGCCTGTCAGGCATTGACGGGCAGGAAAGCGTTTGAAAAAAACAACACTACGCTAGCGGTTTGACGCTTTCAACCAAAATTCCGCCTTCCACGTGACCAATCTGCGGCCACGCCAAATGAGAACCCTTAATGTCTCACCATCCGACCAGAAGTACGGATCCTCAAGACTATTTTTATAGAAGGATGTCAAATGAAAAAATCTCTGCTGGCACTGGCCGTCCTCGGCGCGTTCGCAGGTGCTGCTCAAGCACAAAGCTCCGTTACTATCTACGGTATCGTTGATACTGGTATCGCTTACTCCAGCAAGGTCGTCAACGCTGCTGGCACTGGCACTGGCAGCAAGTTCGGTCTGAACTCGGGCGTGGTCCAAGGTTCGCGTATCGGCTTCAAGGGCGTGGAAGACCTGGGCGGCGGTCTGTCGGCCGTGTTCCAACTGGAAACTGGCTTCACCAACGACGACGGCGGCCTGCAAGGCGCCGACGCCGTGACCTCCTCCAACCTGTTCCGCCGCAAGTCGGTGGTCGGTCTGGCTGGTGGCTTCGGTACCGTGCTGCTGGGTCGTCAAACCGATTTCGCTGACACCATCTCCGCTTACACCGCTGTGAACGACTTCGGTGGCGTGGTCTCCAACTCGGGTTCGGGCCTGAACCGCCTGCAAGGTGTTCGTACCAACAACTCGATCAGCTACACCACCAACAACCTGAGCGGCTTCACCGGTAACCTGATCTACGGTTTCGGCGAACAAGCTGGCAAGACCTCCGCTGGTCAAGCCTACGGCATCGGCGGCAAGTACGACAACGGTCCTCTGGGTCTGGGTATCAACTACTACCAGTCCAAGATTGGCACCACCCCGTCGGACACTTCGCTGATCCAAGGCGTCGCTCCTTCGGCTAGCGCTTCGGCCTCCACCCTGGCAACCTACAACGCCACCACCGCAGCTAACGCCGCCAACGCTGGCAGCACCGCTCTGAAGAGCCTGAACGTTGTGGCTTCCTACCAGTTCGGCCCGGCCCGCGTGTACGCTAACTACTCGCGCGTCAAGCAAGATCTGAAGGGCACCCCGACCGTTGCTACCGCAACCCTGGCCAACGCACAGAAGGTTGATACCTATGAAATCGGTACCGCCTACTCCCTGTCGCCTTCCCTGAAGCTGCTGGCAGCTGTTGACCACTCCCGCGCGACCTTCAACGGCGTCAACGGCAAGGGTAAGCTGACCCAGATCAGCCTGGGTGCTGACTACTGGCTGTCCAAGCGTACCGACCTGTACGCCTTCGTGTCCAACATGCGTGCTACCGACATCCAAAACCCGGGTGTCATCGGCGGCGCAACCGGTTCCGATGCCAGCCAAACCGCTGTCATCACCGGTATCCGTCACAAGTTCTAATTCATGGATCTGAAGCCGGTGTGATTACATCGGTTTCAACCTGAGTTGAACCTGAGCCGTACCGAAAGAGGCCTGCATGAGCAATCATGCAGGCCTCTTTCTTTTTTGTCCTCGCCCGCCCTGCCGGCCCCGGCAAGCCCGTCCCGCCAGTGCCGATGATTGTCAGTGTGTCCGATAGCGAGGATAATCTCGCGATACTTCCGGTACGCTCCTCCCCGCGCGCCACCGGCACTCCAACACAGACCCCGCGACGATGACCACCGAACTGGATTCCAGCCTGATTGCCGACTACCTGCTCGACCACCCTCATTTCTTCGAGGAGCATGCCGAACTGCTTTCGACGGTCAAGCTGACCAGCCCCGTGATGGGCCGCGCCGTGTCGCTGCAGGAACGCCAGATGGAAATCCTGCGCGAGAAGATCCGCGTGCAGGAACTGCGCATGGCCGACCTCATGCGCATCGCCCAGGAAAACGACGAGATCACAAGCAAGTTCCAGGCATGGAGCCGCGCCCTGCTTCTGACCCGCGATGCCGCAGACCTGCCGCGCGTGCTGGTAGACCGGCTGCAGGAGATCTTCCACGTGCCGCAAGTGACGGTACGCCTGTGGAACCTGGGCCCCGCGCACGCCGGCCATTGGGCCACGCAGGAAGTCTCGGATGATGCACGCATTTTCGCCAATGGCTTGTCGGCGCCCTTCTGCGGCCCCAACAAGGATTTCGAAGCGGCCGGCTGGCTGGAGGACGCCGCCTCCGTAAAATCGGTCGCCATGCTGCCGCTGCGCGTGGGTGCTGCGCCCGAAGCCTTCGGCCTGCTGGTCCTGGGTTCGCCCGATCCCAGCCGCTTCACCGCCGACATGGGCACCGATTTCCTGACCCGCATCGGCGAAACCGGCAGCGCCGCCCTGGCCTGCCTGCTGCGCTGAGCGCGGCGGCCAGCGCCGAGGAGTCACCGCATGGATGACACAACGGTGCCGGCTACGTCCCTGATCGGACAGTATCTTTCCTTCCTGCGCAGCCAGCGCAAGCTTTCGCCGCATACGCTGGACGGCTATGCGCGCGACCTGCAAGAGCTGTGCGCCCTGCTGGCGCCCGCCGACCCGGAGCAGGACGCCAGTGAACCTGCCCTGCAGCACGTCACCCAGGCCCAGATCCGCAAATGCGCTGCCCGCCTGCATGCCCGCGGCCTCAACGCGCGCTCCATCTCGCGCAAGCTGTCGGCCTGGCGCGGCCTGTTCGCCTGGCTGGCGCTGGAACAGGCGATGCCGGCCAATCCGGTCGATGGCGTCAAGCCACCCAAGAAAAGCAAACCCCTGCCCAAGGCCTTGCCGGCCGATGAGGCCATCCGCCTGGTCTCCCAGGCCGATCCGGCGCGCGATCCCGATTCCACGCTGGCGGCCTGCAACCGGGCCATGTTCGAGTTGCTGTATTCGAGTGGATTGCGGGTCTCGGAACTGGTTGGCATTGATGTCGCCGATGTGCGCGAAGGCCCCTACGAATCAGCCGGCTGGATCGACCTGGACGAGGCGGAAGTCACCGTCACCGGCAAGGGTGGCAAGAAGCGCAAGGTCCCGGTGGGCCAGGCAGCCTTGCAGGCTATCCGCGACTGGCTGCCCTTGCGCGCCGGACTGGTCAAGGCCGACCGTGGGACCGATGGTCACGCGCTGTTTCTCAATGAACGCGGCGCGCGCATGTCGCCCCGGGTGACGCAGCTGCGGCTCAAGGCCCATGGCAAGGGGGTGGAGATGCCGGCTGACGTGCATCCCCACATGCTGCGCCATTCGTTCGCCTCGCACGTGCTGCAGAGTTCCGGCGACCTGCGCGCGGTGCAGGAAATGCTGGGCCACGCCTCCATCACCGCCACCCAGGTCTACACCGCGCTGGACTTCCAGCGCTTGGCCCAGGTCTATGACCAGGCCCATCCACGGGCCCGCAAAGGCGGCGGCAAGTAACTGCCGGCCGGCTGGCGGCCGCGCCTTCGCGAGCGCCGGGCCGTGATCGGATAAAATGGAGGCTTCCGCACGCCACGTGCTACCGAACCGTTGGCCAGTCCCGCTGGCCCAGCACACTCGCCCATGCCGACCATGAAAGCCAAAGCCGCCGAATCCTCTCCCGCCAGCACTGCCGCCCAGGCTGCGACGGTGACCGCGCTGGCCGAGGCACAACTGCGCGAGGCCGGCGTACGCGTGACGCAGGCCCGCGTCAATGTCCTGGGTGCGCTGCTGGAAACCCGCAGCGCGGCGTCCCACCAGGATATCCAGGATCGCTTTGCCGACATGGACCGGGTCACGCTCTACCGTGCCCTGGATTGCCTGACCGAAGCCGGCCTGGCGCACAAGATCTCCAGCGACGACCGCATCTTCCGCTACAGCGCCGGTGCCGATCACGCCGAACACGGCCTGCACGACCATGCCCAAGGCAAGCAGCACCAGCACGGCCACTTCAAGTGCACCCGCTGCAACCGCGTGTTCTGCCTGGATGCCAGCGATGGCACCGACTTCCTGGCTACCGTCCTGCCCGACGCCGACCGTCACCGCTCCACCGCCGCGCAATTGCAATCGGCCTTGCGCAAGACCCTGGGCAAAGGCTTCCAGAGTCATGAAGTGGAACTGACCATCAAAGGTTGGTGCGCCGACTGCGCCGACTGACTTTTGGCAGATCCCTTCAGCTCAGCGCGCGGCCCCCAGCGCCGCAAGCCGTCGTGGCAACTGCCGCACTGAACGAACCTTCACATCGACAAAACCCGGCAAGCGACTCAATGCGCGTTGGCCGCCCATGTGCCCGAGCAGCGCCTGGCTACCGCGCAGATACTGCGTGACCCAGGCCGTGCGCACGCCCAGCTCCCGCGCGCTCTTGAGGTTATCGACCGTATCCTCGACCAGGATGCAGCGGCGCGGCGCCACCTTGTGGCGCGCCAGCAGCTTGCGCAGCATGATGCGCGAAGGCTTGGGACGCAGCTGGCGATGCACGTGCATGGACTCGATGGAGATGTGATGCGAGAAATGCCGGTGCAGCCCCAGGTGCCGCACCAGCTCACGGGAATAACGGCGCGGTGCGTTGGTCAGCAGGATCTTCTGCCCCGGCAACTGCGACAGCCAGCGCCCGATACCGCGCTCTGCACGCACCATGCCCGGCAGGTCATCGAACAGATGCGCTTCATGCAGGAATTCATCCACCCCCAGCCCGTGGTGGCGCACCAGCCCCAGCAGGGTGGCGCCGTAGAGCTTCCAGTAGTGCCGCCGCAGGTAATTGACCGCCGCTTCGTCGCTGGGCTGGCCATCGTTGTCCAGCACCCGCTTGATGATGCGGTTCATGTTGGTGTTGATGGCCGGGAAGATCGCGTGCGAGGCGTTGTGCAGGGTATTGTCGAGATCGAACAGCCAGAGCGGTGTAGTATTGGACGCCATAAAAAGACCGGCGCGCCGCCGTCACCGGGGCGCACCTTCAGCAAGCTAGGAAAGAAAGGCCAGCAGTGACCGGATTGATGCAACGCTTGATTATAGTGAGTTTGACCTGGCTGTCCTGCCTGAACTTGCTCTCCCCCGCCCGCGCTGCCACGCCAACCGATGCGGCCCCGCCGGCGCCACCGCGCGGCGCCCTTTACCAGGTCTCCGACGGCCGCCATACCTTGCTGCTGTTTGGCACGATCCACGTCGGCGCTCCCGACTTCTATCCGCTGGAACCGAAGCTGCAACAAGCCCTGGCCGTGGCGCCCGCACTGGCGCTGGAACTGGACCCGCAGAACAGCGCCGCCATGCAGAGCGCCGTACAGCGCTACGCGGTCTATCCTGCCGGACAACAGTTGCTGGACCAACTCGACCCGGCACTGCGCGAACGGACCCGGACCACGCTGCAGCGTTTCGGCATGACGCCGGACAACGTGCAGCAACTGCGCCCCTGGATGCTGGCCATGGCCCTGACCGTGCAGGAATACGTACGTCACGGCTATCGCACCGACCTGGCCGTGGACAGCCATCTGGCGGCCACCGTCCGTGCACATGGCGGCAAGGTGATTGAACTGGAAAGCGCCGATCGCCAGATGGGCCTGTTCAGCAAGCTCACGCCGGCACAGCAGGCGCAATTCCTCTCCGATACCCTGCAGGAGCTGGACGATGCCGACCTCACCCGCAAGCTGGACCGCCTGGTCGCCGCCTGGCGCCGCGCCGACAGCGCCGACTTCGCTGCCGCCTTGCAGGAGATGCAGCAGGATGAGAGTTTCGCCAGCCGCTTTGCGGTGCAAACCCTGCTGCGCGAGCGCAACCCCGGCCTGGCGGCGGGCATTGCAGGACTGCTGCGCCAGCAGGACAAGGCCGTGGCGGCCATCGGCATCCTGCATCTGGTCGGGCCGGGCAGCGTGCCGGTCCTGCTGGAAAAGCAGGGCTTGCAGGTGCGGCAACTTTACTGAATCCGCCCGGCCGCGACGCATCAAAGGCGCGGCAATGCGCTGTGCACAAAAAAAGGGATGAGCAAGCTCATCCCTTTTTGCATGACCGGAGCCCTGCAGCGATCAGTGTGAACGGATCATGGTCCCGAAGGCCTGCTCGGTCAGCACTTCCAGCAGCAGCGAATGCTCGATGCGGCCGTCGATGATGTGGACCGTGTTCACGCCCGACTTGGCCGCATCCAGGGCCGAGGAGATCTTGGGCAGCATGCCGCCGGAGATGGTGCCGTCGGCGAACATCTCATCGATCTCGCGCGCCGACAGGTCGGTCAGCAGGTTGCCGGCCTTGTCCTGGACACCGGCGATGTTGGTCATCATGATCAGCTTTTCGGCGTGCAGGATCTCGGCGATCTTGCCGGCCACCACGTCGGCATTGATGTTGTAGGCCTGGCCATCGTCACCGAAACCGATCGGCGAGATGATGGGGATGAATGCATCGTCCTGCAGCGCCTTGACCACCGCCGGGTTGATGGCGTCGATCTCGCCGACGTAACCGATGTCGAGGAATTGACCGGGATGCTCCTTGTCCGGCATCTGCATCTTGCGCGCGCGGATCAGGCCGCCGTCCTTGCCGGTCAGGCCCACCGCCTGGCCGCCGTAGTGATTGATCAGCATCACGATGTCCTGCTGCACTTCACCGCCCAGCACCCATTCCACCACTTCCATGGTTTCTTCATCGGTAATGCGCATGCCCTGCACGAAGGTCCCCTGCTTGCCGATCTTCTTGAGCGCCGCATCGATCTGCGGGCCGCCGCCGTGGACCACCACCGGGTTCATGCCGACCAGCTTCAACAGGATCACGTCGCGGGCGAAGCCGTGCTTGAGGCTTTCTTCGGTCATCGCATTGCCGCCGTACTTGACCACGATGGTCTTGCCGTGGAATTTGCGGATATACGGCAGCGCCTCGGCCAGGATTTCGGCTTTGATCTGGGGAGCTACGTTGGTGAGGTCGGTGGTCATGGCAATGTCCTGTCGATGCGATGAGGAAAAAGTGATGGGGTGATGCGGTTAGGGACGCGATTTTACATGGAAAGCCGCTTGCCTTCGCACTGCAACATGCGGCGTGTCCTATCCAGACAACGCCGCCGCGCTCAGGCGCTGCAGGCGCGGATTTCCTGATCCGGGAAGGCGCTCTTGATGTTCTCCAGCGCGGTGCGGGCTTCCGGGCTCAGATCGCGCAGCTGGAACACCTGCTTGCCGGCCCCCGAGCGGCGCGCAATGATGCGGGCGCTGCGCACCCCGCGCGAGATCAGCTGGCCCACATAGGCCTTGGCCGCCTCCTCGGTGCGGAAAATGCCCAGCGAGACACCCGAACGCAGCGCCGGATTGGGGAAACTGTCAGGAATGACATAGAAATCGCCGATGCCCAGCCGGCGCAGCTCGGCAACGCGGCGCTCGGCGCCCTCGCGGCCATCCTGGGGCGGGATGTAGACCATGTGGCTGGTCACGTCCTGGGTCAGCTTCTGGACCACCTTGTCACCCAGCTTGAGGCCGGCCAGCTGGTCCGAAAAGCGGCGCGCATCGGCGGCAGTGAAGTTGCCGACCTCAGTACAGGAAGGGGTGACCGTGGCGACCTGCGCAGCCGCAGGCTGGGCCGGGGACGCCGTGGCGGGGGTTGCCGCCGGGGCGGCAGCGGCAGGCGCTGCGGCCGCCGTCGCAGGGTCGGCAGCGGACGCCTGCGTCGTCGCCGGCTGCGCGCGCAGTTGCGACGCCAGTTTCTCGCTGTTGGCCGGCAGCACGCTCAGCAGTTCCGGGCGCAATTGCTCAGCCAGGCGCTGCGGCTCGCGCCGTTCGGAGGCGTTGGCACCGAAATAGCCGCGCGACATCCCGAACAGGACCACGTTACCTACCAGCAACAGCCAAAAAAGCAGTTTCAGCTTCATCCGCGCCCAGTCTTCCTTGCCCTGATTGATTTGCTTGTCTGCATGGACAAGCGCTCAGCGTCCATGGTTCATACCCGCATGGTGGCCATATGAAGGCCTATGAGCACCAGATTATCCACTTTTTCCAGCGGCGTCTCGCCCGCTGCGAGGTAGGGCGCCAGCAGCAACCCGGCACCTCCGGCCAGCAGGCAGCGCAGTTGAGCGTGCGGACGCAGGCGCCGCCGTTCGGCCAGCGCATGCTCGATGGCGCCGACCTGGGCCGCGATGCAGCCGGCGACGATGGCATCGACGGTATTGTCCGCAAACATCCGTTCGGGCGGCGCAGCGCCATCGATGCGGGGCAACTGGGCCGTATTCAAGGCCAGCGAAGTGGCCATGGTGCCGAAGCCCGGCAGGATCATGCCGCCCTCGAAGCAGCCGTCGGCGCTGACCACATCGATGGTGGTGGCCGTGCCGCAGGTGGCCACCAGCAGTTCCTGATCCGGAAACAGCGCCCGCGCAGCGATGGCCGCAGCAAAGCGGTCGCAGCCCAGCTGGCCGGGATGGCGATAGCCATTGCGCACGCCGGCCCGCTCGGCAGTGGAAGCGAACCATTCGACGATCACGCGCGGCCCGAAGACATCGTGGAAGAGGGCCTGCAGGCTCTCGCGCAGGGCCGGGCCGGCGACGTTGGAGACGCAAACCTGCAGCGCTTCATCAGCAGCAGCCTGGCTGGCCAGTCCGCTCCAGTCCTGGGCCAGCGCCTCCACCTGGGCACGTTCCACTGCGCCTTGCTGCTGCCAGCGCGGCAGCGTACTCCGATCCGCATCGGCCACGACCGCCCACTTGATGCGGGTATTGCCGGCGTCGACCAGGAGCCTCATGCGTCTTGCAAGCGCAAGGAGACATCCCCGGCCAGGATCTCGACCTGTCCGCCCTCGGTGTCCATCAGGAATCGGCCCATCATGTCCACGCCCACCGCGGTGCCTTCCTGCAGCACGCGGCCATTCTCGACGATCTTGACGGCCTGCCCCGCATAGGCGTGGAAGGCTTCCCAGCGCTTGACGAAGGCCCCGAACCCGCGCGCCTCGAACTCTTCCAATACCCCTGCCAGCGCGCTGGCGATGATGGCCAGCACGGTTTCGCGCGGCGCCTTCTGCAATTCTGGCGCGGCACCGACGGCGCGCTGCAGTTCATCTTCCAGCCCCGGCGGGACCGCCAGGTTCAGTCCGATGCCGATCACGGCCCAGGTGCCATCCCCTTGGCGGCCATCGGCGGCGGTCTCGATGAGAATCCCCGCCAGCTTGGCGCCGTCGCGCAAAACGTCATTGGGCCACTTCAGTTGCGGCCGGATGCCGAACACTTCCAGCGCCTCGGCCAGCGCCACGCCCACGGCCAGCGGCAAGCCCAGCAGCGCATGCATGGGACGCTGCAGGCGCCAGGCCAGCGAAAAGGTCAGGGAATCTTCCGGGGCGGCGCGCCAGGGACGGCCGGCGCGGCCACGGCCGGCGGTCTGGCGGTCAGCCACCAGCAGCAACGGGCGCTGCAGGGACGACAGGCGCTGCATCAGGTCGACATTGGTGGAACCGGTCTCGGCCACGGCTTCGACATCGATGCGTTGCTGGCCCTGGGGATCGGATCCGGCCAGGAGCATGCCGATGCGCTCGAGACGCACCAGCGGCGCCGATTCAGGCTCGGCAGGCATGGGAAAGGTCAGTGTCATGCGCGCATTGTAACGGCAGAGCGCGCCTGCGCGGGGTGCCTGGCACGCTGCAATGGTAAAGACGGCAGCCAGCCGGCGCCGCCTGGCCCGAAATCGGTTACCCTCTGGCCCATGCCCGTGCCACCCGATTCCCGCTCCGAGCCTCCCGCTACCCCGGCCAGTGCGCCGGCAGCCTCGTCGTTCGCGCGCGTGAGCCTGCTGGTCTATACGCTGCTGATCGTCTACGCCAGCTGGTATCCCTTCTCCGGCTGGCGCGACATGGGGCTCAAGCCCTTCGATTACCTGGGCGCGCGCCTGCCTTACTACTGGACCGTGTTCGACGTCTGGACCAACGTCGCCGGCTACGTGCCGCTGGGCCTGCTGCTGGTGCTGGCCCTGCATCCGCGCCTGCGCCCCTGGTGGGCGGTATGGCCGGCCACGCTGGCCGGTGTGCTGCTGTCGGCCTGCATGGAGGCGGTGCAGACCTACCTGCCCACGCGCGTGCCCTCCAATCTCGACCTGCTGACCAATTCGCTGGGCGTGGCCCTGGGAGCCTTGCTGGGTGCGGCCTGCAGCCGTACCTTCCTGCAGGATAGCCGCCTCCTGATGCTGCGCCGGCGCTGGTTCTCAGGCGCGGCCGGACGCGGGCTGGTGGTGGCGTGGCTGTGGCCGCTGGCGCTGATCTATCCCCAGAATCACCTGTTCGGCCTGGGACATCTGGTGCCGCCGCTGTCGGCGTTCTTTTCCGACCTGTTCGACACCCCCATCGACCTGGCCACCACCTGGCTCAACAGCGCGCAACCCAGCGCCGAACAATATTGGCTGGCCGACGTCATCGTCACCGCCTGCGGCCTGACCGGCGCGGCCCTGCTGGTGCTGCTGCTGATGCGTCGCCAGGCCCCGCGCCGGCGACTGGTGACGCTCTACCTGCTGGCCTGCATTGCGACCAAGTCACTGGCCTGCGCCCTGTTCTTCGCACCGCAAAACGCCTTCGTCTGGATCTCGCCCAGTGCGGTGGGCGGCATCATGCTGGGCACCCTGATGATCGTCGGCCTGGCCTGGGCCCCGCCCACGGCGCAGCGGCGGGTGGCGGCACTGGCCTTGATCCTGAGCCTGGTGGTGACCAATGCGGTGCCGGCCAACCCCTACTATCTCTCCACCCTGGAAACCTGGGTACAGGGCAAATTCCTCAACTTCGACGGTGCCGCGCAGTTCCTGTCGGTACTGTGGCCCTTCCTGGCGATCTGGTTCCTGTTGCACCCGGTGCACCGCAGGCCGGGCTGAGCGAGGTGTATCATTGACGCTTTGCCGGCCTGCGCCGGCACTGCCGTCACTCTCCACAGGGCCTTCCATGAGCGATCAAGAGCAAGCGCAAGAACAACCCTATTACGAACATCACGTCTTCTTCTGCCTGAACCAGCGCAAGCCGGGCGAGCGTACCTGCTGTGCCGACAAGGGCGCGCAGGCCGCGCAGGAGCACGCCAAGAAGCGCATCAAGCAACTGGGCCTGTCCGCGCCCGGCAAGGTCCGCATCAACAAGGCCGGCTGCCTGGAGCGCTGCGAAGAAGGCCCGGTGGTGGTGATCTACCCGCAAGGCACCTGGTACACCTACGTCGACAATGAAGACATCGACGAGATCATCGACAGCCACATCGTCGGCGGCAAGGTCGTGGATCGCCTGAAAATCTGACGATATGAAAGTTTGATCAAGCTGCCGCCCGCAATGCCGGGCGCAGCAAGCCTCCCCTCATCCGTTTCCCCGCAAGCCATGAACGTACATACCCAACACTTCCAGATCGCCGGCGCCGTCGGCCAGCTCGAATGCGCGCTGGACCTGCCCGATCCCGAGCAGTTTGCCGCTCCCGTGGGCCTGGCCCTGGTGGCCCATCCGCATCCGCTGTATGGCGGCACGATGGACAACAAGGTCGCACAAACCCTGGCCCGCACCTTCCTGGCGCTGGGCTACGTGGCGGTACGCATGAATTTCCGCGGCGTGGGCAAGTCCGAAGGCGTGCATGACCACGGCGCCGGCGAGACCGACGACATGGCCCTGCTGCTGCAGCACATGCGCGCGCAGTATCCGGAGCTGCCGCTGGCCTTGGGCGGATTCTCCTTCGGCACCTTCGTGCAGGCGCAATTGCAGCAGCGCCTGCTGCAACAGGACGCCGCCTCGGCTGCCGAGCGCCTGGTGCTGGTCGGCACGGCCGCCGGCAAGTGGCCCATGCCGCCAGCCCCGGCCAATACCATCCTGATCCACGGCGAGCAGGACGAGACCATTCCCCTGTCCGCCGTGCTGGACTGGGCGCGCCCGCAGGAGCTGCCGGTGGTGGTGATTCCGGGCTCGGATCACTTTTTTCACCGCAAGCTGCAACATATCAAGAACGTCGTGGTCGAAAGCTGGCATCGCCGCCCGGCGCAGCTTCAGGCCTGAAGATTTCCGGCACGACCGGTGTTCATCCGGAAGCATGGCGGCGCTGTACGAGGCCAGGACCAGGGTGCATGCCGGTATCGTGAGGGGATTTTCGGGGATGAAGATCCATTCAATTGGGAACGATGCCACATGACGTTTTATAATTCAGTGCGGCCAGCCAGACCGGCGCAGCGCGCCATTGCGGTTGTTCGCATCGATTGACCAGACTGATCCGTCCTGCCTCACCCTCTTTTCAAACCAACAGCTACGATGTTCCCCCGTGCTGGCAATTTTTCTTAGGCACCGATGAAAAAGCTTCTCGCGGCATTCGCCGCAACCGTCCTTTCCCTTTCCGCCCTGACCGCCTCCGCCCAAAGCCTGCCGCCGCCGACCGTGGCGGCCAAGAGCTGGCTGCTGCTCGATGCCTCGGCCAACCAGGTCATCGCCTCAGCCGACCCCGATACCCGCGTGGAGCCGGCCTCCCTGACCAAGCTGATGACCGCCTACCTGGCCTTCGCCGCCCTGCGCGACAAGCGCCTGAGCCTGGAGCAGGAAGTCAGCGTTTCGGTCAACGCCTGGAAGGTCGATCCGAGCAGCTCCAAGATGTTCATCGAGCCCAACAAGCCGGTCTCGATCGACAACCTGTTGTACGGCCTGATCTCGGTGTCCGGCAATGATGCCGCCGTGGCCGTGGCCGAAGCGGTCTCCGGCACCGAAGATGCCTTCGTGCAGCTGATGAACCGCGAAGCGCAGCGCCAGGGGCTGACCAACACCCACTTCAGCAATCCGCATGGCCTGCCCAGCGCCGACACCTACACGACCGCGCGCGACCTGTCGATCCTGTGCCGCAACCTGATCAACGACTTCCCCGACTATTACAAGCGCTTTTACTCGGTCAAGAAGTTCACCTACAACAACATCACCCAACCCAACCGCAACCGCCTGCTGTGGCTGGATCCGACGGTCGACGGCATGAAGACCGGCCACACCTCCAGCGCCGGCTATTCGCTGATCACCTCGGCCCATCGCCCGGTGCCCAACGGCGAGCGTCGCCTGATCTCGGTGGTGATCGGTACCGTGTCCGACCAGGTCCGCACCCAGGAAAGCCAGAAGCTGCTGAACTGGGGCTTCCAGAACTTCGACGCCGTGAAGCTGTACGCCAAGGGCCAGGCCGTGGATACGCCTGACGTGTGGAAGGGTTCGCAGGGCAAGATCAAGGTCGGCTTCAAGAACGATGTCTACATCACCATCCCCAAGGGCAGCGCTGACAAGGTCAAGACCAAGCTGGAACGCAATGATCCGCTGATCGCCCCGATCTCGGAAAACGCCAAGGTCGGTACCCTGAAGGTGACCATCGATGACAAGACCGTGGCCGAACTGCCGGTGATCGCACTGGAATCGGTGGGCCCGGCAGGCTTCATCGGCCGCGCCTGGGACTCGCTGCGTTTGATGTTCAAGTAATCATCAGGCAGTTCCGCCGCCACGGCGGCAGATGAGCAAGTCAAGAAAACGCCATCGGTCAGCCGATGGCGTTTTTTCATCTGCGCTGCCAAGACCACGCATTGCATACCGATACGTATCCGCAAACCCTTGGATGCATCGGATCACATACCCCAGGCCAGAAACAAAAACGCCACCGGCGAACCGGTGGCGTTTCTTTTACTGCCTTACTGGCTGGCCGGAATCAATCAGGCCGCAACCGCTTCCTTGGCCACAGCCGGTGCCACATCATCCGCCGACGAACGGATGAGGTGATCGAAAGCCGACAGAGCAGCGGTAGCCCCTGCGCCCACGGCGATGACGATCTGCTTGTACGGCACCGTGGTCACGTCGCCGGCCGCGAAGACGCCAGGAATCGAGGTCTGGCCCTTGGCGTCGATCTCGATCTCGCCGTGCTTGGACAAGGCCAGGGTTCCCTTGAGCCATTCGGTATTGGGCACCAGGCCGATCTGGACGAACACGCCTTCCAGCGCCACGTGCTTGACCTCACCGGTGTCGCGTTCCTTGTAGCTGATGCCGTTGACGCGCTGGCCGTCGCCGGTGATCTCGGTAGTCTGTGCCGAGGTTACGATGGTCACGTTGGGCAGGCTCTTGAGCTTGCGCACCAGCACCGCATCAGCCTTCAGTTCGGCTGCGAACTCAATCAGGGTCACATGGGCGACGATACCGGCCAGGTCGATGGCCGCTTCCACGCCCGAGTTGCCGCCACCGATCACCGACACGCGCTTGCCCTTGAACAGCGGACCATCGCAGTGCGGGCAATAGGCCACGCCCTTGTTCTTGTATTCCTGCTCGCCCGGCACGTTGACGTTGCGCCAGCGGGCACCGGTGGACAGGATCACGGTCTTGCCCTTCAACACGCCGCCATTGGCCAGCTTCACTTCGATCAGCTTGTCGCCCGGCACCAGGGCTTCGGCACGCTGTACGTTCATGATGTCGACGTCATAGGCCTTCACGTGCTGTTCCAGCGCGGTGGCGAATTGCGGGCCTTCGGTTTCCTGCACCGAGATGAAGTTTTCGATGGCCAGCGTATCGAGCACCTGGCCGCCGAAACGCTCGGCCACCACGCCGGTACGGATGCCCTTGCGCGCTGCATAGATGGCAGCGGCTGCACCGGCGGGGCCACCGCCGACGATGAGCACGTCATACGGCTCCTTGGCGCTCAGTTCTTCACCCTTGCGGGCAGCGGCACCGGTGTCGAGCTTGGCGAGGATCTCTTCCACGCCGGTACGGCCCTGACCGAAGACTTCACCGTTCATGTAGACGGTCGGCACGGCCATGATCTGGCGTTGCTCGACTTCACCCTGGAACAGCGCGCCGTCAATGGTCACCGACTGGATGCGCGGATTGATGATGGACATCACGTTGAGCGCCTGCACGACTTCCGGGCAGTTCTGGCAGGTCAGCGAGACGTAGGTCTCGAAGCGATAGTCGCCGTCCAGGTTCTTGATCTGCTCGATGACCTTGTCGTCGAGCTTGACCGGGTGCCCGCCGACTTGCAGCAGCGCCAGCACCAGGGAGGTAAATTCGTGGCCCATGGGGATCGCGGCGAATTCGACGCTGATATCGGTCCCGGGGCGGTTCAGTTTGAAGGACGGGGTACGTCCCTGGGCATCGGCACCGCGTTGCTCGACCAGCTTGATGCGGTCCGAAAGCAGCACGATGTCTTGCAGGAGTTCCTGCATCTCACGGGACTTGGCGCCATCATCGAGCGACGCGACGATCTCGATCGGGTGGCTGACCTTTTCCAGATAGGCCTTCAATTGGGTCTTGAGATTGGCATCAAGCATGATGATTACTTCCTCGTTGAGAGATTCTAGGGTCGCCCTGACCACGGCCTCGCCCTTGTGGGGGTCGGCCGCTTGCCCGGGGGGAGCGGGTCAGGACGGATACTGCGGGATATTCAGTGCGGCGCCAGCCGGAGAACAGCGCTTGGCTGGCGCGATACGGCGGGATGTTGCTTAGATCTTGCCGACCAGATCCAGCGAAGGCTTCAGGGTGGCAGCGCCTTCTTCCCACTTGGCGGGGCAGACTTCACCCGGGTGCGATGCCACGTACTGGGCGGCCTTGACCTTGCGCAGCAGTTCCGAAGCGTCACGGCCGATGCCGTTGTCATGCACTTCCATGACCTTGATTTCGCCTTCCGGATTGATCACGAAGGTGCCGCGCAGTGCCAGGCCTTCTTCTTCGATCAGCACTTCGAAGTTGCGTGCCAGGGTGGCGGTCGGGTCGCCCACCAGCGGGTACTGGACCTTCTTGATGGCTTCCGAGGTGTCGTGCCATGCCTTGTGAGCGAAGTGGGTGTCGGTGGACACGCCGTAGATTTCAACGCCCAGCTTCTTGAATTCAGCGTAGTTGTCGGCCAGATCTTCCAGCTCGGTCGGGCACACGAAAGTGAAGTCGGCCGGGTAGAACACGAACACGGACCACTTGCCCTTCAGGGTGGCTTCGGTGATGTCGACGAACTTGCCATCGTGGTAAGCGGTTGCCTTGAACGGCTTGATAGTGGTGTTGATCAGGGACATTGTCGATTTCCTTTTAAAGGGGGTTGAGTGAAGCGATGGGTTGAATAGTAGAACGCCAAACAAAATAGATCAATTTTATTTAATCAATACTTTTGATTGGATTTAACTATCAGTCTTGAGGATCTGGCTATCGGCAGTGCCGGCGAGCGCAAAACGAGGGCGATCACCGAAAATACATGGCGTCGGCCTGCGCCGATGCAAGCACGGCACTGGCCAATCTCTGGCCGTGATCGCTTAAGATGAAACACTCCCGGCCGCGCCATGAGCAGGTGCGAGCGGAAGTGGGAGCAATGTTACTGCAAGCACGCCGTTCTTGTGCAGGCGCACAAGCTGACCAATCCCGACCCTGATGAACCGATGAGCGAGCACCGTCCCCAACCTGGCCACCGCGCCGATTTCCAGCATTTTCACGCCATTGCGACACGCTGGATGGACAACGACGTCTATGGCCACGTCAACAATGTCATCTACTACAGCTGGTTCGATACCGCCGTGAACCATTACCTGGTGCAGCGGGGCGTGCTGGATATCGAGCGAGGGGAAGTGATCGGGCTGGTCATTGAAACGCAGTGCAACTATTTCGCTTCCGTCGCCTTTCCGGACTTGATCGAAGTGGGCATTCGGGTGGCGCATCTGGGCCGCAGCAGCGTGCGTTACGAGCTGGCCATCTTCAAGGCGGGGGAGGAGACTGCCGCTGCGCAAGGCCATTTCGTGCATGTGTACGTGGATCGTGGCAGCCGCAGGCCGGTGGCGTTGCCGGAGGCATTGCGGGCGGCGCTGATGCCGCTGACCTTGCTGATGCCTGGCTGAAAAACCCGTCCGCCAGATCCGCCACGCAAAAAGAAAACGCCCGCCGCATCACTGCGGCAGGCGCTTCCTGTCTTCTCCGAACCGGTCAGCTTAGGCTGCCAGCTTCTTCTCCAGCTTGTCCTTCACGCCCTGCAGTTCGACCGGCAGCTTGTGCTTGAGCTTGTCGAACAGTTCGGCATGCAGCTCCAGTTCCTTGGCCCAGGCGGCCTTGTCGATGGAGGTGATGGTGGCGAATTGTTCGGCGCTGAAGTCCAGGCCTTCCCATTGCAGGTCATCGAAGCGCGGGGTGAGGCCGAACAGATGCTCGACACCGCCGGTCTTGACGCCCTGCGGATCCTCGATGCGGTCCAGCATCCACTTCAGCACGCGCATGTTGTCGCCGAAACCGGGCCAGACGAACTTGCCATCGGCATCGGTACGGAACCAGTTCACGCAGTAGATCTTGGGCAGCTCGGCAGGCGAGGCGGCGATCTTCTTGCCGATGTCCAGCCAGTGCTGGAAGTATTCGCTCATGTTGTAGCCGGCAAACGGCAGCATGGCGAACGGATCGCGGCGCACCACGCCCTGCTGGCCGACAGCCGCAGCGGTGGTTTCCGAACCCATGGTCGCGGCCATGTAGACGCCTTCGACCCAGTTGCGGGCTTCGGTCACCAGCGGCACGGTGGTGGAACGGCGGCCACCGAAGATGAAGGCCGAGATCGGCACGCCGGCCGGATCGTCCCAGGCCGGATCGATCACCGGGTTCTGGGTGGCTGCGACGGTGAAGCGGGCGTTCGGATGCGCTGCCTTGCGGCCGGTTTCCTTGCCGATTTCCGGGGTCCAGTCCTTGCCCTGCCAGTCGATCAGGTGCGCCGGGGCCTCCTTGGTCATGCCTTCCCACCACACGTCGCCGTCATCGGTCAGCGCCACGTTGGTGAAGATGGTGTTGGCCGAGACCGAGGCCATGCAGTTGTAGTTGCTCTTTTCGTTGGTGCCCGGGGCCACGCCGAAATAGCCGGCTTCCGGGTTGATGGCATACAGGCGGCCATCGGCACCCGGCTTGATCCAGGCGATGTCGTCACCGATGGTGGTGACCTTCCAGCCGCCGAAGGCCTTGGGCGGGATCAGCATGGCGAAGTTGGTCTTGCCGCAAGCCGAGGGGAAAGCGGCGGCCACGTAGTGCTTCTTGCCTTCCGGGGATTCCACACCCAGGATCAGCATGTGCTCGGCCAGCCAGCCCTGGGCGCGGCCCATGGTGGAGGCGATGCGCAAAGCGAAGCACTTCTTGCCCAAGAGCGCATTGCCGCCGTAGCCCGAACCGTAGGACCAGATCTCGCGGGTTTCCGGATAGTGGACGATGTATTTGGTGGCATTGCACGGCCAGGCCACATCCTTCTGGCCAGCTGCCAGCGGTGCGCCCACGGTGTGCACGCAAGGCACGAACTCGCCATCGCTGCCCAGCACGTCATACACGGCTTTGCCCATGCGGGTCATGATGCGCATGTTCACGGCCACATAGGGAGAGTCGGACAATTCCACGCCAATGTGGGCGATGGGCGAACCCAGCGGACCCATCGAGAACGGCACCACGTACAAGGTGCGGCCGGCCATGCAACCGTCGAAGAGACCGTTCAGGGTCTGGCGCATCTCGGCCGGATCGGTCCAGTTGTTGGTCGGGCCGGCGTCTTCCTTGTTCTGCGAGCAGATGAAGGTGCGGTCTTCCACGCGGGCCACGTCCGACGGATCGGAACAGGCCAGGTAGCTGTTGGGACGCTTGGCTTCGTTGAGCTTCTTCATGGTGCCGGCGGCAACCATTTCAGCGCACAGGCGATCGTATTCTTCCTGCGAACCATCGCACCAGTAAATGCGAGCCGGCTTGGTCAGCGCAGCGATTTCGGCGACCCAGTTGATCAGTTTCTGGTGTTTGACGTAGGCGGGCGCATTGACTGCGGGAATGCCTGCCATGAGGGGTTGGTTCATATGCTACCTCCAATGCCACAAGTTGATGAATTCGGTTGGCACGGCAGGATCGTCGTTGCACGGATCCGGCGGAATGAACACGCCAGTCAGCAGTACGGCGGTCTTGTCGGTGGCAGCCGTCTCCAGGAGCCCGGCTACCCACCCCGCCTCCTTGCTGGCGGCGGGTTTTGCTCACTCTTCGACAGTCGAGAGTGCAGGAAAGTGGCAGCGATTGTACCCCGATAAAACGGAATTTACGCAAATTTGTAGCGAAAAATACCCGACTTATGTAGTAGGTAATTACAAATCAAAAAAAATCTGTTTTTTCATTACCGTGACATATAACAGCCATTCCTTGATAAACCGCATAAACACTGGATTTGCGGGGCATTGCGGCCGACGAGCCATTCACGTTGTGAATATCTCCTGCAGAAATGCGACAAAAACTTTCACCTTGGCTGTCTCCCGGCGTGTCGGCTGGTAAAGCGCCACGATGTCCGGACCGGCCACCTGCCATTCCGGCAGTACCGGCACCAGGCTACCCTCCTGCAAGGCTGGATCGAGGGTCACCGACATCTGCTGGATGATGCCCCCGCCGGCCTGCGCCGCAGCCACCATGGATTCCACGTGATCCATGGCCAGCAGGCCCTTTGGAATATGCGAGCTTTCCACGCCGTCACGGCCAAAACGCCAGGGCTTGACCATGCGCGTGCGCGGGTTCATGAAACCCAGGCAGGCGAACTGGTCCAGCGCCTCGGGCGTCTGCGGCCAGCCGTGCTGCTGCAGGTAGGACGGTGCCGCGCAGCACAGGTAACGGGTACCGGCCAGCTTGCGCGCCACCATGCCGGAGTCGGCCAGGGTGCCGATGCGCACCACCACGTCCAATCCCTCTTCCACCATGTCGACCATGCGGTCGCTGACGGTCACGCGCAGTTCCAGTTCGGGATATTGGCGCAGGAAGCGCGGCAGCGCCGGCGCCACGTAACGCCGGCTGATGACGCTGGGCAGGTCGACGCGCAGCAAGCCAGCCGGGCGCGTATCGGAAGCCCGCAAACCCGCCTCCAGCTCGCCCATGTCGGCCAGCAGCCGCAGCGCCTGCTCATGGCAGTGACGCCCCTCTTCGGTGAGCGACATGCTGCGCGTGGTCCGATTGAGCAGGCGCACCTTGAAATGCGCCTCCAGTGCGGCGACGTGGTTGGTCACCGAGGACGTGGACATGGAGAGCTTTTCAGCCGCCCGGCTGAATGCCCCCGCCTCGACCACGGTGCAAAAGACCTTGAGCATATCCAGTCGGTCCATGGTGTTCTCCCTGTGCTGTCGATATCAGTGCGCTGATTCTAGGGCATGGCGCCCTGCCGATTATTCGCCGATGCGCAATTCTGACTTTGGCGCCGCCCGCTTTTTCGGCGCAAGGCAAACCGGGAGACTGCGTGCATCGACCTGCCGCCTTGCGGTGAGGCGATGCTTTCACCACCCAGACCATCATCAGGAGTCATCATGTCCAACGCCCCTTCCCTCATGCAAGCCGCCCTGCTGCCCCGGTTCGGCACCCCGCTGTCGATTGCCCCCATCGAGGTACCGACGCTGCGCCCCGGCCAGGTGCTGGTGCGCATCGCCGCCAGCGGCGTCAATCCGCTCGATGCCAAGATCCAGGCCGGCAACGCCGCCCACGCCCAGGCCCGCCTGCCGGCCATCCTCGGCATCGACCTGGCCGGCGTGGTCGAGGCGGTCGCGCCTGGCGAAACCCGTTTCGTTGCCGGTGACGAGGTCTATGGCATGACCGGCGGCATCGGCGGCGTGCCCGGTTCGCTGGCCCAGTTCGCCGCCGTCGATGGCGACCTGCTGGCCCACAAGCCGCGCAGCCTGGACATGCGCCAGGCCGCCGCCCTGCCGCTGGTCTTCATCACCGCCTGGGAAGGCCTGGTCGAGCGCGCCCGCGTACAGCCCGGCCAGAAAGTGCTGGTGCATGGCGGCGCCGGCGGGGTCGGCCACATCGCGGTGCAGATCGCCCGTGCACTGGGTGCCGAGGTCTACGCCACCGGCAGCGCCGACCAGAAGGGCCTCATCGAGAGCCTGGGCGCCACCGCCATCGACTACCGCAGCCTGCAGGTGGAAGACTACGTGCAGCAATACACCGACGGCAAAGGCTTCGACGTCATCTATGACACCGTCGGCGGCGCTACCCTGGACGCCTCCTTCGCCGCGGCCCGCCGCTATGTCGGGCACGTCGTCAGCTGCCTCGGCTGGGGTGCGCACAAGCTGGCGCCGCTCTCCTTCCGGGGTGCCACCTATTCGGGCGTCTTCACCCTGCTGCCCCTGCTGACCGGCGAAGACCGCGCACGCCATGGCCAGATCATGCGCGAAGCCGCGCGCCTGGCCGATGCCGGGAAATTGCGCATCCTGATGGACGAACGCCGCTTCACCCTGGAGCAGGTCAACCAGGCCCACGCCCTGCTGGCCGAGGGGCAGGCGCGCGGCAAGCTGGTCATCGACATCGGCAGGTGAATGGCGGGGAATCGGCCCCGGCAGCGCGGCCCGTGCCGAATCCCGGCAATCGCTTTATGATGGACGCCCACGCCGGCCACCCAGGTGGCCGGACACCGCCCATCAAGAGTGCCAGGAGACTTCCCATGAAAATCGCCATCCTCGACGACTACCAGGATGCCGTGCGCCACCTCGACTGCTTCGGCCTGCTCGACGGCCACGACGTCAAGGTCTTCACCAACACCGTGCGCGGCGTCGGCCAGCTGGCCGCGCGGCTGGCGCCGTTTGACGCCGTGGTGCTCATCCGCGAACGCACCGCCCTCACCCAGCCCCTGCTGGAAAAACTCCCCCTGCTCAAACTGATTTCCCAGACCGGCAAGGTCAGCGGCCATGTGGACGTGGCCGCCGCCACCGCGCGCGGCATCGCCATCGTCGAAGGCGTGGGCGACCCCACCGCACCGGCCGAATTGACCTGGGCCCTCATCATGGCCGCCATGCGCCGCGTGCCGCAATACTGCAGCGCCCTGCGCGCGGGCGCCTGGCAGCAGGTCTCACCCACCCCGCATCACAACCTGATCGGCACCGCCCTGAAGGGCCGTACCCTGGGCATCTGGGGCTACGGCAAGATCGGCAAGCTGGTGGCCGGCTACGGCCGCGCCTTCGGCATGCAGGTAGTGGTGTGGGGACGCGAGGCCAGCCGCGAACAAGCCATCAAGGATGGCCTGCAGGCCGCCGCCAGCAAGGAGGATTTCTTCGCCCAGGCAGACGTGCTGAGCCTGCACCTGCGCTTGAACGACGCCACACGCGGCATCGTCAAGGCCAGCGACCTGGCCCACATGAAGCCGACCGCCTGCTTCGTCAACACCAGCCGTGCCGAACTGGTCGAGGCCGATGCGCTGGAAGCGGCCCTGCAAGCCGGCCACCCCGGGCTGGCCGCGCTGGATGTCTTCGAGCGCGAGCCGCTGCCGGTGGATTCACCGCTGCTGAAGATGGACAACGTGGTGGCCGCGCCGCACCTGGGCTATGTGGAAAAAGACGGCTATGAACTTTACTTCCGCGCGGCCTTCCAGAACATCGTCGACTACGCCGCCGGGACGCCGAAGAACGTGCTCAATCCTGAGGCTCTGGGGTGATGCGGTGAATGGTTCTGACCGGCGGGTCATAGGTCAGCTGGGGCATGGCCCCGGCGCGCTTCCACAGGTGCCGCCAACCCGGCGGCCAGGGTAGTGGCGGACCGGCGTATTCGGGGACATTGCGCCGGATCGGGATCACCGGCAGGTGTTCCGGGATGCTGCCGTTGCTGTGCCAGCCGAGGCTGAAGGCGTAATCCGGCAGGAGCGTGGCGCAGACCAGTTCGAACCAGCTGGCGTGGGCCTCGTCCTCGCCCAGCGCCTGGGCCAGTCCTTGCGGGTCGAACTGGGCCAGCAGGCGCGCCAGTTCCTCGGGGGACGAGGAGGGCCCATCACCCCAGCCCATCACCGGATTGAAGTTGTAATCGGCCCCCGAGCCATACCAGCCTTCGCGCCAGGGCCGCTCGATCCAGTTGCGCGGGCCGCTGAAGAGATGCCAGCGCCAGTGCAGTCCGGACGGCTTGGGCCAGCTATAGAGGTAGAGCCGCTGGTAGCCGGCACGATGCAGCTCGCGCACCATGGCCATCAGGCGCGCATGCGGCATGCGGTCCGGCGGGGCGCGACGGAACAGGATGGGCGTGCCATCGGCATGCTGCACTTCGTCCGACGACAGGTTCAGGTCCAGGGTGCGCACCTCGCTGCCGAAGCGCGCAGAAATCCAGCCCGTCATCAGGTTGACGAGCACGATCACGCCATAGCCGCGATGGCGGTGGAAGATGACGGTGCCGGGTGCCAGAGGTTTCATATCCGGTCCATTATAAATGTCCTTGGAAAATCGCTCCGGCCCCGCCCGTCTCCCCACGAAAATGAAGCTACCTGCGTGTAAGATAGCGCCTGCCAGCAGCCATTGCGGCGGCTATCCGGGGGGAAGCGGCTGGCACGCGGCGTCCGGGATCGCATCTTGCTTATCCCGCGATGTGAATATTTTGACCAGTTGGAAGATAGGAAACCCATGAGCCTGCGCATCATCGCCACCGGTGGCACCTTCGACAAGCATTACGACGAAATCGCAGGCCAGCTTGGCTTTGGCGAGAGCCACCTGCCGGACGTCATCGCCCGCGCCCGCATCACCACCGAAGTCTCCCTGGAAACCCTGCGCCTGCTCGATTCGCTGGAGATGCAGGACGGCGACCGCCAGCGCGTGCTGCAAGCCTGCCAGGCCTCGGCGCAACAGGCCATCGTCATCATCCACGGCACCGACACCATGCAGCAGACCGCCCAGGTGCTGGGGCAGGCGCTTACCGACAAGACGGTGGTGCTGACCGGCGCCATGATCCCCTACGAGATCGCCAACTCCGACGCCTTCTTCAACTTCGGCTTTGCCTGCGGCGTGGCCCAGGTGTTGCCGCCGGGCGTGTATGTGGCGATGAACGGCCGCATCTTCGCCTGGAACAAGGTTGCCAAGAACCGCAGCGCGGGCGTCTTCGAGCCGATCTGACCGCAGCTACTGGCAGGCCCCGTCCTTCAGCGCGGCGCCTGCCGCTGCGCCCAGTCGCGGCAGAACGACAGCAGGGCCGAGAGGCCAGGTGAAGGCGCGCGATGGCGGCTGATTACCATATAGAAATGCCGGCGCAAGGTCGGCAGGGGCGTGTCCAGTTCGACCAGCTTCTTCGATTCGATCAGATCTTCCACCACCGAGCGTGACAGGCAGCTGATGCCCAGGCCTTCGGCGGTAGCGCGCTTGATGGCTTCCGAATTGCCGAACTCGAAGGACGACGGCAGGTGATGCAGGTAGGGAATGAGCGCATGCTCGACCGCCTCGCGCGTGCCGGACCCGGCCTCGCGCAGCAGCCAGTCGGCCTCGCGCAGCATCTTCAGGGTGATCTTGCGGCGCGCGCGGACGATGGGGTGTTTGGGTGCAGCCACCACGATTAGTTCATCGGTCATCCACGGTTCCACATGCACATCATCGGCATGGCAAGGCCCCTCGATGAGCCCGGCATCCACTTCGAAATTGACCACCGCATCGACGATGTCGGCCGTATTGGCGACCAGCGCGCGCACCCGCGCTCCTGCATGGCTGCGCCGGTAGGCCGCGATCATCGCCGGCAGCAGATAGCTGCCAATGGTGGTGGAAGCACCCAGGTGCAGGTCGCTGCCGGCGGCCGGATCGCTGAACTGGCGCTCGATGGTCTGGGCAGCATCCAGCATGTGGCGCGCCTGCGGCAGCAGCAGGCGGCCGCTGTCGTTCAACACCAGCCGCTTGCCGACACGGTCGAACAACTGCACGCCCAGCAGGCTCTCCAGTTCATTGAGCGCTGCGCTGGCCGCCGACTGCGACAGCGCCACCAGGCCAGCTGCCGCCGTGGTCGAGCCCGACTGGGCCACGGCCAGGAAAATCTGCAATTGCCGCAGCGTGATCCTCATCGATCCTCCTTTATGCATTTCTGACATGGGGGTGCGCAGAAAACGTCACCACGCCTCTACCTGCTCAACAGGTAGATATTAGCAAAATAACGCGTTTTTCTTTTATAGGCCCGGCGCGTAAAGTGCACTCCATCGACAGCACACCTTACATGGAGAGCCCCATGCGTACCGCCATCCAGACTCCCTCCCTGCCGCCGGCCGCCGCCGGACTGGCGCTGTCAGGCGCCGTCGCCTGGGCCGCCATGAGCCTGGGCAATATCGGCTGGCTGCAGAATCACGGTTTCTCGGCCCTTACCGTGGCCATCGTGCTGGGCATCGTGATCGGCAACACCGTCTATCCGCGCCTGGGGGCGTATTGCGGCGAGGGCGTGCGCTTTTCCAAGCAGACGCTGCTGCGTGCGGGCATCATCCTCTACGGATTCCGCCTCACCTTCCAGGACATCGCCCACGTCGGCATGGCCGGTGTGGTGATCGATGCGGCCATGCTGCTCTCCACCTTCGGGCTGGCCTGGCTGGTCGGTACCAAGCTGTTGAAGCTGGATCGCGATGCCGCGCTCCTGATCGGGGCCGGCAGCTCGATCTGCGGCGCGGCAGCCGTCATGGCCACCGAGCCGGTACTGCGCGCCCGTAGCGAGCAGGTCACCGTGGCGGTCTCGACCGTGGTCATCTTCGGTTCGCTGGCGATCTTCCTCTATCCGCTGCTCTATACGTTGCAGGCCGAACCGGTGTGGGGCCTGCGCCTGCCGGACTTCGGCGTCTATATCGGCTCCACCGTCCATGAAGTGGCGCAGGTACTCGCCGCTGCGCGCTCCATCGACCAGCACACGGCTGACGTGGCGGTGATCACCAAGATGGTCCGCGTGATGATGCTGGCGCCCTTCCTGCTGATGCTGTCGATGAAGGCGGCGCCGTCCGTCACCGGACACCAGCACGAGCACCGCAAGCTGTCCATCCCCTGGTTCGCCTTTGCCTTCATCGGTGTGGTGGTGTTCAACTCCTTCTTCCCGCTGCCGGCCGCCGTCAACCAGCTGGTGCTGCAGGCCGATACGCTGATGCTGGCCATGGCCATGGCGGCCCTGGGCTTGTCGACCCACCTCTCGGCGCTGCGCAGTGCGGGCATCAAGCCCATGATCCTCGGTGCGGTGCTGTTTGCCTGGCTGGTGATCGGTGGTGCCCTGGTCAATGGCGCATTGGGACGCTTGCTGGCCTGAGCGGCCTGAGCCTGACCGGATCCCATCAAGCAAAAAGGCGCGCTCCGCAGGGAGCGCGCCTTATTTGTTGCATCAGGAAAACTGACTCAACGGCAAACCTGGTTCAGTTTCTTCAATGCAGCTCACCGCGCTGGGTCAGTTCACGGATGATGCGCACCGTATCGATATCGGCTTCCTGGTAGGCCGAGCGGCGGAAGTTGTCATAGAAGGCTTCTTCGCCGGTGACGTCCTCGGGCTTGCCGTCGTCGTATTCAAAACGCACGAACAGGACATCGGCCTGTGGTTCCTCGATGGTCATGCTCATCCGCGAAGCCGGGATCTCGCCCTGCGCGGGCACGTCATAGAGCACCTGGATCTGCGGCAGGTAGGTGACCTTGTCGATGATGACCAGCTCGCCATAGCGCAACTCGCGGCGCACGCTGTCCAGGCTTTTGTCGGAGAGGCGGCAGTCGTCCAGGTGCGGCATGAACAGGCGCGGCGACTCCGCCCGCAGGACCAGGCCGCGCCAGAGCTGCTCGCGGGTCAGGGAATCGATCAGCGGATTGGTCGGATCGTTGATCTGGATGAGATGGTTGAATTTCATGGTTGCTCTCGTGTTGTTGTTGCCGCCGGCAATGCGGGCATTGTCCCACAGGCGCCGCCGGGCCGGTCGGGCGGGCTGCTACAATGGCGCCTCGTTTCTTCTCCTGCCCACGCCGATCGCCTCCGTATGTCCGCACCCTCCTTCGGCCTGAACAAGCCGCAAAGCGAAGCCGTCCACTACATGGCCGGGCCCTGCCTGGTGCTGGCCGGTGCCGGTTCGGGCAAGACCCGCGTGATCACGCAGAAGATCGCGCACCTGATCGAGAATTGCGGCTACGAATCGCGCAACATCGCCGCGCTCACCTTCACCAACAAGGCCGCGCTGGAAATGCAGGAGCGCATCGCGAAGCTGCTCAAGGACCCCAAGCAGGCCAAGCACCTCACGGTCTCGACCTTCCATTCGCTGGGCGTGAAGATCCTGCGGCAGGAGTCCAAGCATCTGGGGCTGAAGGACCGCTTTTCAATCATGGACAGCGACGATTGTTTTTCCCTCGTGCAAGAATTGGCGGTCACCACCGACAAGGCCATCATTCGCGGCATCCAGAATTCCATTTCCTTGTGGAAGAACGGCCTGGTCGATCCCGATCTGGCCGAAAAGAATGCCCGCACCGAAGACGAAGCCCAGGCCGCGCGCATCTATCGCAGCTATGTGGCCACGCTCAAGGCTTACCAGGCGGTCGATTTCGACGACCTGATCCGCCTGCCGGTGGAGCTGTTCCGCAGCAACGAGGAAGTGCGCGACCGCTGGCAGCGCAAGCTGCGCTACCTGCTCATCGACGAATACCAGGACACCAACACCTGCCAGTACGAACTGGTCAAGCTGCTGGTGACCGGCGTGGGCAAGAAGCCGATGTTTACCGCCGTGGGTGACGATGACCAGGCCATCTATGCCTGGCGCGGCGCGACCATCGAGAACCTGAAACTGTTGGGCGTGGATTTCCCCAACCTGCACCTGATCAAGCTGGAACAGAACTATCGCTCCAGCACGCGCATCCTGCAGGCGGCCAACGCGGTGATCTCCAACAATCCCAAGCTGTTCGACAAGACCCTGTGGTCCGAACACGGGCTGGGGGACCCGATCACCGTCATGGCCATGGATGACGAAGAAGCCGAAGCTGACCAGATCGCCATCACGCTCTCGGCGCACCGCTTCGAGCGGCGCGCCAAGTTTGCCGATTATGCGATTCTCTATCGCGGCAACCACCAGGCGCGCATCCTGGAAAAATCCTTGCGGCGCGAACGCATCCCCTACGTGATGTCGGGCGGGCAGAGTTACTTCGACCGTGCCGAGATCAAGGACATCATTGCCTACCTGCGCCTGATTGCCAACCAGGACGATGACCCGGCTTTCATCCGCGCCGTCACCACGCCGCGCCGTGGCGTCGGCCAGGCGACCTTGGAAGTGCTGGGCACGCTGGCCGGGCAGTGGCAGTGTTCGCTGTTCGAGGCGGTCTACAAGGGCGGCCTGGAAGACAAGCTGACCGACCGCCAGCTGCTGCCGCTGCGCAAGTTCTGCGACTTCATCAATGCGCTGGAATCGCGCGCCACGCGGCCGGGTCCGTCGGGCAGCGGCGAAGAGGCCGGCCGGGTGCTGGACGACATGATGGAGGCGATCAACTACGAGTTCTACCTCTACGACAGCTTCGAGGAACGCGCGGCGCAGGCGCGCTGGCAGAACGTGGTGGACTTCATCAACTGGTTGAAGGAGCGTGCCTGTGGCGGGCGCGATGGCGAGGGCGAGGAAAAGAACCTGCTGGAGATCACGCAGATGGTGGCGCTGATGAGCATGCTCGAAGGGCGCGACGAAGAACAGGATGCGGTGCGCATGTCGACCCTGCATGCCTCCAAGGGACTGGAGTTTCCGCACGTGTTCCTGGTCGGTGTGGAGGAAGGCATCCTGCCGCACAAGGGCGACCCCGACACCCCGCCCGAGGCTGCTGCTGCGCGCGTGGAAGAGGAGCGCCGCCTGATGTACGTGGGCATCACCCGTGCGCAGCGTTCGCTGCACCTGTCCTGGTGCAAGCGCCGCAAGCGCGCCAAGGAAGTGATCGAATGCCAGATCTCGCGCTTCGTCAAGGAGATGCGCCTGGATGAAGGCGAAGCGGTGCCGCAGGAGAGCGAGAAGATCACGCCGCAGGCGCGGCTGGCCAATTTGAAGGCGTTGTTGCAGAAGCCGCGCAATACGCCGGAGCAAAGTTAGCACCTGGCGTATCGGGGACTGACAGGGCGGCTTCTCTTACCCCGCTGCATCCATCCGTTTGACCGTCATTGCCTCACAACGAGTGGACCGGAAATCAAAACTGCCAAAATGATTTGGCAAAAAATCGAATTACTTCCATTGAGAAAGTGCCTCGTGCAACGGAGACTGTCGCCTTCGTCGCCCGAGGCCTCTGCTCTACCGAGGAGTCCATGGGCATTGGCCGCATCCGGGACGTCCTCTTCCAAACCGGGCAGGCGCGCTTCGCAAGAAGTCCTGCGTTTTTTTCCTGTTTGTTCACTGGCATGGTCCCGACTGCGCGAATTCTCTCTGGAAGCCGCATCGCATGCCCTCCCCCTCGCCGAATCATTCACCACGCCCCCACGCGCGCATCACGCAGCATCGCCGGCTGCTCCAACTGGACTCTCCACTCGGGCCAGACGTCCTCTTGCCACAACGGCTCATCGCCACCGAGCGACTTAACGACGGCTACGAAGTCACCGTCGATCTGCTGACCACGCACACCGGCATTGCGCTGGAGCAGTTGATTGCGCAGCCAGTCACCCTATGGATCCGGCAGCATGAAGGCGACACCCTACCCTGGCACGGCTACGTGCATACCGCAAAGCGCCTGGGCAGTGACGGCGAGATCGATTTCTGCCAGCTCTCGTTCTCTTCGTGGCTGCATTTCCTGCGCTTTCGCAAGGACGCGCGGATCTGGCAGGACAAGCGGACCGAGGACATTCTCGCTGACGTCTTCAACAACCATCCGCAAGCACGCGGCCATTACCGCTTTGTCCTTGAACGAACTTACGTCCCGCGATCCTATTGCACCCAGTACGAAACCGACTGGCATTTCGTCCAGCGCCTGATGGAAGAAGAAGGCTGGTTCGCCCATCACGAGCAGCGGGAAGATGGCAGCGGCCACGTTCTGGTCATCACCGACAATACCTGGAACCTGCCCGGCTTGCCCCGGCAAGGCATCGCCTTCCACGGCGCCGGTCCGCGCGATGAGCTCGACAAGATCCTGCATTGGAGCGCCAGCCGCACGCTTTCCTCCAAGACATGGCGAGGCCGTAGCGACGACTACAAATCGCCTCGCATGCAGAAGGAGGCCGAAGAACAGGTGATGCCCGAATACGGCCACCTGCCCGCGCAGCTGGAGATGTATGAATACACCGGCGCTTACAGTTTCAGGCTGCAGGAAGACGGCAATCGCCAAGCCGATCTGCAAGTTGAGCAATGGGAGTCTGCCATGCAGCGCTACGCAGCCGTCTCGGGCGTGCGCAATCTGGCCTGCGGGCGCTGGTTCAGGCTGGAAGAACATCCCCAGTACCGGACCGAGCCCGACAGGGAACGCCAGTTCGTCATCCTCGCCATCGACTGGTTCATCGAGAACAACCTGCCCCTGTCGCATCAGGCGCTGGATTTTCCGGGCAGCCTGAAAGGCACACTGATGGCCTTCAAGGAGTCGATCCGGCGCGAACGGCAGGTCGATGAAACGGACAACGAGCACACCGGCCATTGCTTCAAACGCTTCGAGGTACAGCGCCGCAAGCTGCCGCTTCGTGCTGCGCGCACGCATGCCAGGCCGCTCATGCTGCCGCAGACGGCCATCGTCGTGGGGCCGGCCAGTGAGGAGGTCTATACCGATCACCTCGATCGCATCAAGGTCCAGTTCCGCTGGGACCGCATCAATCCCGGCAACGAGGCGGCGTCCTGCTGGGTGCGGGTGAGCTATCCCAATGCCGGCCAGTCCTGGGGGGCCATCCAGGTGCCGCGCATCGGGCAGGAAGTCATCGTGTCCTTCCTCAACGGCGACCCTGACCGGCCAGTGGTGACCGGTCGCTTGTTCAACGGGGAGCAGCGTCCGCAGTGGCATACCGACGGACGGCTCTCGGGCGTGAAATCCAAGGAGTTCGGCGGCACCGGGTTCAACCAGATGGTGATGGACGATACCCCTGAGCAAAGCCAGATTCATCTCTACAGCACCAATACCCATGCGCAATTGAATCTCGGCCACCTGGTCAGCCAGACGGGCAATGAGCGTGGCGCCTTCTTCGGCAGCGGCTTCGCGCTCAGTACCGATGCCTATGGCGCCATCGTCACGCACAAGGGCTTGTACATCAGCACCTATGGACGGCCAGGCGCACAGGGAGCGCAACTCGATGCCAATGAGGCTACCGGCCAGCTGAAATCCGGCGCGGCCCTCAGCAGGACCCTGTCGGAAACCGCAGCGAAAGCTGGTGCGGAACCCTTGGCAGGACAGGAAGCATTGCGCGATTTCATCGATGCTACGCAGGGGGATTACGAGGATCCGTCGCAGGCGCAGGCCAATCGTTTCAAGCAGGCCGTTCTGCTGGCGGCCTCCCCGGATGGCATTGGCCTGACTACGCCCAAAGGCGTACATGCGCATGCTGGTGCGGATCTCACGTTGTCATCGGGAACGGATACCAGCATCGCTGCCGGCAAAAGCCTGCTGGCCAGCGTGGGCGAGAAGATCAGCCTGTTTGCCTTCAAGGCCGGGATCAAGCTGTTCTCCGCAAAGGGCAAGGTGGCGGTGCAGGCGCAGAGCGATGATTTGGACCTGATTGCCGAGAAGGTGGCGCGACTGCTGTCGACGAGCGGGCGGGTGGAGATTCGCGCCAAAGAAGAAGTGCTCATTACGGCAGGAGGCTCCTTCATCCGGCTCAACGCATCGGGAATCACACAAGGGACCTCAGGAGCCTGGGAGGCCAAGGCCGCTACCCATTCCATGCCGGGTCCGACAACCCTGGCCTACGAGATGAACAAGTCATCGGCGGCCCTGCCGTTCGACGAAGGGTTCGTACTGCGGTGGCCGTATGACCAATCCCCTGTCAAGAACCGGCGCTTTGAGATCGTCCGCGGCGATGGCACCAAAGTACGTGGTGTTACCGACGCACAAGGCAAGACCGGCCTGCAGAAGAGTCTGTTCGTCGAGAACACCTCCCTGCGCATCCTTCCTGAATAGCGACCTCCATCATGAGCAAAAACAAGAATGAACGCTTGCTGACTCCGACCTTTGACAAGAAGGGCAATCCTGAATGGAAGTCCACGCTCAGTAGTCCTGATGACTCGTGTGCGGTCTGCCACATGATTCCGGATCGCATCATCCCGGTGATTTTTGTGCCGGGGGTGATGGGTAGCAATTTGAAGGGAACAGGAAATGCAGGCGACATTTCTTGGCGGCTGGATAGCGTTCGTTCCATGTCGCCTTGGCTATCCCGCGGGGCGGCGCTGCGAAAGAAATATTTGGCTCCACAAAAGATGGTCGTTGATGACGATGGAGCAAGACCCGACGGAACCGCCCAGCACGACGAAGAATTGAAGCGGCGCGGCTGGGGTGAAGTTGGCGCGATGAGCTACGGTGACTTTCTGGTTTGGCTCGAGAACGCGTTGAACGATTTCGTCAATACCAAGGGTGGCCCTCGCGATTTGCTGATCAACAAGGTATTGGGATCCATGAAGAGCGATGATGCTTTACTGAAGGAACAGGTAGCCCTCAGCTACCGCTATCGATTCCCGGTGCATGCCTGTGGTTATAACTGGCTGGACAGCAATGACGCATCCGCCGAGCAGTTGAAGCAGAGGATCAATGCCGTGATTACGCGATACAAGCAGGAGAAGAAGCGCTGCGAGAAAGTGATTCTGGTGACGCACTCCATGGGGGGATTCGCACACTACGCACACGCCCCGGCGCATTCTGATCCCATCATTTCCCTCCTTCAAGAGAACTACTGATGCCCCTGCCCGTCATCCGTCTCGGCGACTCCACTTCCCATGGCGGCAAAGTGATCTCCGCCTCTCCCTCCCACACCCTCCACGGCATCGGCATTGCCCGTGTCGGTGACCTGGTCAGTTGTCCCAGGGAAGGGCACGGCACCAATCCGATCATCGAGGGGGCGCCGACCTGGCTGATCGGTGATCGCATGGTGGCCCTGCAAGGGCATCGTGCGGCCTGCGGGTGCAGCCTCATTTCCAGCCTGGCCACGGCCTCCTATGGCTGAAAGACAGCGCCACCTGTCCGGAGCAGGGCAACATTTGCGCATATCGGCCCTGAGAATTGCACAGACACCACGCTTTGCGCCATTTCCTGCCCCTTTTTGACGCACCATTGCCCGCCACCACCCCCGGGCGGTTTACAATGCCGCCTGCAAAAAAAATCCCCGAGTTTCACCCAAGCAACACCGCCCGCCGCGCTACCCGCACGCCTGCTCCTGTTGCCCCAACCATTCCAGACAAGGAAATCAAGCAATGATCAAGATGTTCTCCCGCCACGCCCGTACGCTGGCGCTGACCGCCGGCTTCGTCGGCATGCTGGGCCTGGCCGCCTGCGGCAAGCAGGAAGACAAGAGCGCCGCCGCCCCCGCGCCGCAAGCCGCAGCTGCCCGCGTCTACGTGGTCGGCGTGGAATCGGCTTATGCCCCCTTCTCCTCGGAAAACGAACAGAAGGACGTGGTCGGCTTCGACATCGACGTCATGAAGGCCCTGGCCAAGAAGATCGGCATCGAAGTCAAGTTCGTGCCCACGCCCTTCGAAGGCTTCTTCAATTTCCTGGCGCAAGGTGACCGCGACCTGCTGATCTCGGCCATCACCATCACCGATGAACGCAAGAAGACGGTGGCCTTCTCCGAGCCCTACTTCGTGGCCACCCAGACCATCGCCCTGCCGGCCGCCAATACCAAGGTCAGCAAGATGGACGACCTGAAGCCCCTGACCGTCGGTACCCAGAGCGCCACCTCCGGCGACGAACTGGTGCAGCAGGTGCTGGGCAAGAACAGCGCCAAGATCAAGCGCTTCGACTCCACCCCGCTGGCCCTGAAGGAACTGGAAAGCGGCGGCGTCGACGCCGTCGTGGCCGATGAACCGGTGGTCAAGAACTACATCGCCAACAACCCCAACAGCAAGCTGCGTACCGTCACCGATCCGGACTTCCCCAAGGAAGACTACGGCATCGCCGTGCGCAAGGATGATCCGGAACTGCTGGCCAAGATCAACAAGGGCCTGGCCGAAATGAAGGCCGATGGCAGCTTCGCCGCCATCAGCGCACAATACTTCGGCAAGTAAGCCCATATGCTGTCCTGCTGCTCCTGCGTTTCTACAGGAGCAGAGGTCTGCATGAGTGCATGAGTGCATGAGTACATGACTGCATGACAGCATGACTGCCTGATCCGGCAACAAGACGGCGGCCCGGGCCGCCGTCACCGCTTTTTCCTTTCCCGTTTTCAACCACCAATCGAGTCCGACATGGATTTTCGCTGGAGCATCATCCAAGGCTACGCGCCGCTGTTCGCCAAAGGCGTCCTCATGACCTTGCAGGTGTCGCTGATCAGTATCCTGATCGGTACCGTCATCGGCTTGCTGGTGGGCATGCTGCGCCTGGCCGACGTACAGCACGGTCCCTGGAAGTGGCCCCTCAAATGCCTGCGCTGGCTGGCCAGCTTCTACGTCGCCTTCTTCCGTGGTACACCGCTGTTCGTGCAGATCATGCTGATCCACTTCGCGGTAATGCCGCTCTTGGTGCAACAGGAACATGGCCTCTTCATCACCGGCGAACTGGCGCGCACCATCAAGCAGGACTACGGTGCCTTCCTCTCCGGCACGGTGGCGCTGTCGCTCAATGCGGGGGCCTACATCTCGGAAATCTTCCGCGCCGGCATCCAGTCCATCGAACGCGGCCAGTCCTATGCGGCCGCCAGCCTGGGCATGAACTACGGGCTCACGATGCGCTACGTGGTGCTGCCGCAGGCGTTTCGCCGCATGCTGCCGCCGCTGGGCAACGAAGCCATCACGTTGTTGAAGGATTCCTCGCTGGTCTCGGCCATCGGCCTGGCCGAACTGGCCTATGCCGCGCGTACCGTGGCGGGCACCTATGCCCGCTACTGGGAGCCGTATATCACCATCTCCATCCTGTATTTCTCCATGACCATCTGCCTGGCGCTGGTGGTGGCCCGTCTGGAAAACAGGTACAGCGCACCGCATCGCCGCTGATCGTTTTGCCCGCCGATCCGCAGCGATCAGCGGGAAGCGCGTGCGCTGCTCGCAAGCGGGCGGTATCATGCCGCGCATGACATCGATGCACACTCTTCCCCAACTCGCTCCCGGCAGCCGCCGCGTGGCCGTGATCGGCGCCGGTCCGGCCGGCCTGATGGCCGCCGAAGTGCTGGCCGCCCAAGGCGCCGCCGTGGACGTCTACGACGCAATGCCCTCGGCCGGCCGCAAATTCCTGCTGGCCGGACGCGGCGGCATGAACATCACGCACTCCGAACCGCAACCCGACTTCCTGCCACGCTACGGCAATCGCCGTGAACAGGTGGCGCCCTTCGTGCGCCGCTTCGACGCCGACCAGTTGCGCGCATGGATACACGGCCTGGGCATCGAGACCTTCGTGGGCAGCTCCGGCCGCGTCTTCCCGCGCGAGATGAAAGCCGCGCCGCTGCTGCGCGCCTGGCTGCATCGCCTGCGCGAGGCCGGCGTGCGTTTCCACATGCGCCATCGCTGGCTGGGCTGGCAGGCAGACGGCGCCCTGCGCTTTGCCCATGCTGATGGCCACACCGGTGTCCAAGCCGATGCCGTGGTGCTGGCCCTGGGCGGGGCCAGCTGGCCGCGCCTGGGCTCGGATGGCAGCTGGGTGCCGCTGCTGCAAACCCGCCAGGTGGAAGTCGCCCCGCTGCTGCCGTCCAACTGCGGCTTCGAGCTGGACTGGAGCGAACATTTCCGCAGCCGCTTCGCGGGCGAACCGGTCAAGCCGGTGGTGGCCAGCACGGCGCTGCCCAGCGGCGGCGTGCAGAATCGCCGCGGCGAATTCATCATCACCGCCGACGGCATCGAAGGCAGCCTGGTCTACGCGATGTCCTCGGCCTTGCGCGACACCATCACCGCAGAAGGCTCGGCGCGCCTGTACCTGGACCTGCTGCCCGACTGGCCGCTGGAAAAAGTGGAGGCCGAACTGGCCCACCCGCGCGGGGCGCGTTCGCTCTCCAGCCACCTGCAAAGCCGCCTGCATCTCAAGGGCGTGAAGGCCGGACTGTTGCGCGAGCTGGTCAGCAAGGACGACTTCGCCGACATGGGCAAGCTGGCGCGCGCCATCAAGGCCCTGCCGCTGACCGTGCTGCGTACGCGCCCCATCGCCGAAGCCATCAGCAGCGCCGGTGGCGTCAGCTTCGAGGCGCTCGATGATGCGCTGATGCTGCGCGCCCTGCCGGGCGTATTCTGCGCTGGCGAGATGCTGGACTGGGAAGCGCCCACCGGCGGCTACCTGCTCACCGCCTGCTTTGCCACCGGCCGCGCCGCTGCGGCGGGTGCGCTGCACTGGCTCATCAGCGATGATCGCACCGCCAGCCTCGGCAACCCTTCCGAGGAACAACACAAGTGACCCAAGACGACCGCCTCATCGACCTGGAAATGAAGATCGCCCATCAGGAACACCTGCTGGACGAACTGAACCAGACCGTCTATCGCCAGGAAAAGAAGATCGAGGAACTGGACATGCTGCTGCATGCCCTGGCCAAGCGCTTCAAGGAATTGTCCGACACCAGCCAGGACCGCGCCGCCGCCAACGAGAAGCCGCCGCATTACTGATCGCGCCGCTTCCGCTTTCTCTTCGCTGCTCGCACCACCATGGCCAACGAACGCCGCATCGCCCACCTCGACATGGATGCTTTCTATGCCTCGGTGGAACTGCTGCGCTATCCCGACCTGCGCGGCCAGGCCGTGGTCATCGGCGGCGGCTCGGCCACGCGGCCGGTGGAATTGCCCGATGGCACGCGCCAGTATTTCCGCATGCGCGATTACGCCGGGCGCGGCGTGGTCACCACCTCCACCTACGAGGCGCGCGCGCTGGGCGTGTTCTCGGCCATGGGCATCATGAAGGCGGCCCAGCTGGCACCGGACGCGATCCTGCTGCCAACCGACTTCGAGGCCTATCGCAAGTATTCGCGCCTGTTCAAGGAAGCGGTCCGCAGCATCGCCCCGCTGATCGAGGATCGCGGCATCGATGAAATCTACATCGATCTTTCTGCGTGGCCCGATACCGCGCATGAGGTCGCGCGTCAGATCAAGGATGCGGTGCATGCGGCTACCGCCCTGACCTGCTCCGTCGGTGTGGCCCCCAACAAGATGCTGGCCAAGATCTCTTCCGAACTGGACAAACCCGATGGGCTCACCATTCTCACGCCCGAGGATATCGAGCGCCGCATCTGGCCGCTGCCAGCGCGCAAGATCAATGGCATCGGACCGAAGGCCGCCGAGAAGCTGGCGGCCCTGGGCATAGAGACCGTGGCCGACCTGGCACGCGCCTCGCCTGAATTGCTGCGGGCGCATTTCGGGCGCAGTTATTCGGAATGGCTGGGACGGGTGGCGCAGGGCGTCGATGATCGACCGGTGCAGACGTATTCCGAACCCAAATCCATCAGTCGGGAAACCACCTTTGAACGCGACCTGCATGCGCGTGCCGACCGCGCGCAACTCTCGGAAATCTTCACCGCCCTGTGCGTGAAGCTGGCCGGCGACCTGGAGCGCAAGGGCTATGTCGGGCGCACCATCGGCATCAAGCTGAAATACGCCGATTTCCAGGGTGTGACGCGCGATGTCACGCTGCCCGCACCCACCGGCGACGCCGCCACCATCCGCCAGGCGGCAGGGGAATGCCTCAAGCGCGTACCGCTGGAAAAGAAGCTGCGCCTGCTCGGAGTGCGCGTGGGTGCGCTCTCGCGCAAGGATGAGCTTGCCTTGACAGCGCAGGCGCTGCAGGCGGAGTTGCCGTTCGGCGGCTGATCCACTTTTCCGCGAACTATTTGTGCGTTTTTCCGACGTACTCTGCGGCAAGCCCGGCCATGGAAAATTTAACTGCAAGCGTGGACAATCCGACATCGCTTGCGGCAGGACGGGCGTGTAAAATCTCCCCCTTTCCCTCTTTGCCCTGCTCCGGAAACCTATGTGGTTCAAGAATCTCCAGATCTACCGTCTGCCCGCACCGTGGGCGATCAATGCCGACGAACTCGAATCCCATCTCGCGCCGCAGGCCTTCACCGCCTGCTCCAGCCTGGACATGCAGAGCCAGGGCTGGGTGCCGCCGCGCAACAATGAAAAACTGGTGCATGTGGTCAACCGCCAGCTGCTCTTGAAGCTCGATACCGAGAAGAAACTGCTGCCCTCGACCGTCATCAACCAGGTCACCAAGGCCCGTGCCGCCGAGCTGGAAGAGCAGCAAGGTTTCCCGCCGGGCCGCAAGCAGACCAAGGAATTGAAGGAACAGGTCACCGACGAACTGCTGCCACGCGCCTTTTCGGTAGTGCGCAGCACCTGGGTCTGGATCGATCCGGTCAATGGCTGGCTGCTGGTCGATGCCGGCTCGCCCTCCAAGGCTGAGGAAGTCCTGAAGCTGCTGTTCAAGGCCATTCCCAAGTTCCCGCTGGAAACGCTGCGCACCGTCATGTCGCCGGCAGCGGCCATGACCGACTGGCTGGCCAGCGATGAAGCGCCCAATGGTTTCACCGTGGACCAGGATACCGAGCTGCGCTCCACCGCCGAGAGCAAGGCGACGGTGCGCTACGTGCGCCACACGCTGGAAGCCGACGACATCCGCCGCCACATCGAAGCCGGCAAGCAGTGCACGCGCCTGGCGCTGACCTGGGCCGACAAGGTCTCCTTCGTGCTGACCGAGAACCTGTCGGTCAAGCGCATCGCGCCGCTGGACGTGCTCAAGGAAGACAGCGAGATCGCCGGCAAGAACGACGATGAGCGCTTCGACGGCGACTTCATGCTGATGACCGGCGAGCTGGCCAAGCTGCTGACCGCCCTGGTCGACGCGCTGGGCGGCCAACTGAAGGAAAACGACGGCACCCTGGCCCGCGCGGCCTGACCGGAGTCGCATCACCGCGCCAGTACGAACGAAAACGCCGCGATGGGCTGACCGTCGCGGCGTTTTTTTCATGTCCGTCTCAATTCTGGTGACGACTGTAGCGATAGCCCTGGTCGAACAGGGTCGCCACCGCCACCAGCACGCCCGAGCAGGCCAGGATCAGCGTCACGCCCAGCGTGGAATGCGTGGCTGACTGCGCCACCATGGCCAGTGCCCAGAGCGGCGCCAGGCCACCGGCAAGGGCGGTACCGATCTCGCGGCCGGTCCCCACGCCGGTGGAACGGCTCTGCACCGGGAACTGGCGACTCAGGAAGGAGCCCTGCGGGGCAAACATCATGGGTGCCAGCAAGCCGGTACCGACGATGACGGCACTGTAGATGGCCATGCTCTTGCCCGTACTGAGCAAGGCCATGAAGGGGTAGGCGAACAGCGCCGAGAGCACGCCGCCGGTCATGAGCACACGCTGGCTGCTGTAGCGGTCGCACAGCCAGCCGAACAGCGGCACGGCCACGATCGCCACCAGGCTGGCCAGCGTCACCGAAAGCGAGGTGACATGCGCCGAGACGCCCTTGAACTGGGTCAGGTAGGCCAGTGAGAACGTCTTGAAGATGTAGCTCAGCGCGTTGTAGCCGACCGCCAGGAAAAACACCACGGCCAGCCCCCTGATCTGAGTGGTGAAGACTTCGCGGATGGGCTGGCGCGGCTGCGCCGGACTGTCCTGCGCATGGCTGTATTCGGGCGTCTCCGGCAGGCTGCGGCGCACCCACAGGCCCACCAGTACCAGCAGGAAACTCAGGATGAAGGGAATGCGCCAGCCACCGGCCAGCAGGAAAGCATCGCCACCCAGCGTGAGCAGGTACACCGTCAGCGAGGACAGCAGCAGTCCCAGGTTCAGGCCCAGCGCCGGCCAGGCACCCTGGCGGCCCTTGCGGTCGGCGGCGGCATGCTCGTAGGAAGTCACGGCGGCACCGGCCAGCTCCGCCCCCGCACCCAGGCCCTGCACGATGCGGATGGCCACCAGCAGCAGCGGGGCCCACACGCCGATGGTGGCGTAACCGGGAATGAGGCCGATGGCCGTGGTGCATAGCCCCATCAGGCAGAAGGTGATGAAGAGCATGCGCTTGCGGCCGATGCGGTCGCCCAGGTAGCCGAAGAAGATGCCGCCGATGGGACGCGCCACGAAGCCGATGGCAAAGGTGGCGAAGGCCTGCAGCGACGCCGTGGCCGGATCGCTGTGGTCGAAGAAGATCTTGCTGAAGACGATCGAGGCCATCGTCGCATAGAGGTAAAAGTCATACCACTCCAGCATCGATCCCACGATGGTAGCGGCGGCGACCTTGCGCAGCCGGGTACGTACTTGCTGGGGTGTTTCTGCTTGCGGTGCGTTCATTGCGTCTCTTCCTTGTGTTTTTTCTTTGGATGCGGGAGCGCCTGGCTTGCCGCCATGGATCTGCTTGCCGGGGCAAGGCCAGCGCCGGTGTATTACGGACGAATCAGATTGCGCACAATGTGTTCGCCGATGGCCAGCGACGAAGTCGCTCCCGGTGAAGGGGCATTGCGGATGTGCGTGACGCGGCGGCTCTGGCGGATCACGAAGTCATCGACCAGGCGGCCATCACTTTCCATCGCCTGCGCTCGGATGCCGCGCACTGCCGGCGTAACCGCCACATCGGCCAGCGACGGTACGTAGCGCGCAGCTTCGCGCACGAAGACCTTCTCGCTCAGCACGGTCTTGAGTTCGCGCAGCATGGCCGGCACGTTGCGTGCGCCAAATTTCCACAGCCCCGGATAGGTCAGCGCAGCGGCAATGTCGCGCAGGCTCGGATCAGTACCGGTGTAGTTCTCGCGGCCCAGCGACAGGAAAGCATTGGGTCCGATGGTCATCTGGCCGTCGATGCGTTTGGTGAAATGCACACCCAAAAAGGGAAAGCGCGGATCGGGGACCGGGTAGATCAGGCCCTTGACGTGCGATTTGTATCGCTCGTCGATGACGTAGTACTGCCCGAAGAAGGGAACGATGCGCGGCGTGGCCGCATCGCCTGACTGCCGGGCCAGGCGATCCGATTGCAAGCCGCTGCAGGCGATGGCCGCATCAAACAGCTCCGGATGCACCTGTCCGCCCTGCAGTTCGACCTGTACCTGCTCGCCCCGCTCGTCGATGCGGCGCACCGCGGCATTGAGCACAATGGTGCCGCCGCGTTGCTCGATCTCCTGTGCCATGCACTGTGCAATCTGTCCGTAGCTGACGATGGCCGTGCGCGGCGAATACAGCGCCCGCAGGCCGACGCAGTTGGGCTCGATCTCGCGCAGGCGGCCGGCATCGATCATCTCCACATCCGGTACGCCATTGGCCACAGCCTTGCGGTGAATGGCTTCCAACCGTGGGAGTTCATCCGGGGTGAGCGCTACCACCACCTTGCCGCATTCGTCATAGGGCAGGCCATTGTGCTGGCAATAGTCCTTGAGCAGGGCCACGCCGCGCCGACACAAGGTGGCCTTGAGCCCGCCCGGTTCATAGTAGAGGCCGGCATGCACCACGCCGGAATTGTGGCTGGACTGGTGCCGGGCGACGGCCGCCTCCTTCTCGAAGACGGTGACGTGGATATCCGGGCGGTCCAGCAACAGCTGGCGTGCGACGGCCAGTCCATTGATGCCGCCGCCGATGATGGCGTAACGCTGGGGTCTCTTCATGTTGTCGTTGTCGGTTGATCTGGTGCGGTCGAAAAACACAATCGCCGTGGCAAGATTCTTGGCCAGGATCTCTTCAATGAAAAGCGAAATTATCGCTAGAATGATGTTTCGATAAAGCGAACAGGATGCCTGCCCGCCATGACCCTGAAACAACTGGAAGCCTTCTACTGGGCCGCGACCTGCGCCAATTTCGCCATTGCCGCACAGCGCATCAATGTCTCCATTTCTTCGCTCTCCAAGCGCCTGCACGAACTGGAACAGTCACTGGGGGTGGTGCTGTTTGACCGCAGCGGCCATCGCGCCCTGCTCACCGATGCAGGGCGCCGGCTGATGCCGCAGGCGCTGGCGCTGCTCGACGGTGCCGCCGCCATCCGCAGTTCCTTTGGGGCCGGTAGCGTCCCGCACGGATTGGCCGGGCACTGCCGCTTCGGCGTTGGCGAACTCAGTGCCCTGACCTGGCTGGCCGGATTCGTGGCGCAGGCACGCAGCCTGCATCCGCAGCTGGTCATGGAGCCCTATGTGGATGTGGGCAGCGTCCTGCAGGAAAAGGTGGAAAGCGGCGAACTGGATTTCGCCATCGTGGCGGGACGCTCCTCGCGCCAGATGCTGCTGGCACAGGCAGTCTCGCAGGTTCCCTTCGTGTGGGCTTGCGCACCGGCCGTGCGCAAGCCGCGTACCGGCTTGGCCACGCTGTTGCGGCAGGGCTGCCCCATCATCGCCCTGCCGGCCTCGGCCGGCACCACGCGGCTCATCGATGACTGGCTGCTGGCGCAGGACATCGCCGGGGTGGAACGGCTGAGCTGCAACAACTGGGGCGCAGTGACCGGACTGCTGATGGCGGGAGTGGGCGTGGGCATGCTGCCACAGAGTTGGGCGCAGAAGCTGGTGGGGCAGAAGAAACTGGCCCTGCTGCGCGGGGATGTCCCGCTGGGGGCCATGACCTATTCATTCCATTGGCGGCGCGGAGATTCGCGCCCCCTGATCGAGCAGATGCATACCCTGGTGGCACGCTGCGCGGATTTCTCGGCCGACCTGCTGTTGCCGCTGGCGCGCTGATGTGCTGACGTGCTGACGTGCTGACGTGCTGACGCGCTGATGTGCCTCAGTCCAGCGTGCCGCGCGACACCAGCACCTGCTCCAGCGGCAGCATCGCCGGCGCCAGCGTGGCCGCCAGCCGCGCCGTGGACACGCCATCGCGCGCGCCCAGCGCCAGGCCATTGAGGAAGCTCGTATAAAAATCCCCCAGGGCCGTCACATCGGCGTCGGCCCGGATCTCCCCTTCACGCTGCGCCTGCAGCAGGCGCGCGCGGATTTCGTTGCGGCGCTTGTGGCGGCGTTGCGAGAGTGCATCACTGTGCTGGCTGTTCTCGGGCGCACAGTTGATGGCAGAAATCACGACCATACACCCCTTTCCCGCCGGCAAGCCCGGCACCGTCGTCTTGCCCGAATACATGCGCACGCTGGCGCGCAGCATGGCTTGCAGGTCGGCGCGAATGCCCTTGCCGGCCTGCAACAGGCGCAACGGCTCGGCGCTGACGGTGCGCGAATAAACCTCCACGACTTCGCGAAAGAGCGCATCCTTGTCGCCGAAGGCCGCATAGAGGCTGGGCGCCTTCACCCCGATGGCCTCAGTCAGATCGGCCATGGTGGTGCCTTCATAGCCCTTGCTCCAGAACACCTGCATGGCCTGCTGCAGCGCCTGGTCGCGGTCGAAGCTGCGCGGGCGGCCTCGGGTCTTTATCATCGGTATCCTTTGCGGGGTATTACCCCTGGCGGTAATGGTGTTGCCAGGCAGTGTAGTTTATTTTAATCAGCGTTACAAAAATAATTCACCAGCCCTTGAAGTTTGGCCCGGACATTCCTATTATCTAATGCTCGTTACGTAAATAAAGGTGTAGCGAGCAATATCTGTCATCCGATCCATTTACATTCAACGCTTGAACCCATACTGAACCAAGCATTTGACGGCACCCATCGAAAGGACATGCCATGAGCCGCAAGACCCGAATAGAAAACTACCGCAACATCGGTATCAGCGCGCATATCGACGCGGGCAAGACCACGACCACCGAGCGCATTCTTTTTTATACGGGTGTGAACCACAAGATCGGTGAAGTGCATAACGGTGCGGCCACCATGGACTGGATGGAGCAGGAGCAGGAACGCGGCATCACCATTACCTCGGCGGCCACCACGGCCTTCTGGAAGGGCATGGCCGGCAATTACCCCGAGCATCGCATCAACATCATCGACACCCCGGGCCACGTGGACTTCACCATCGAGGTGGAACGCTCCATGCGCGTGCTTGATGGCGCGGTCATGGTGTACGACTCGGTGGGTGGCGTGCAGCCGCAGTCCGAGACCGTCTGGCGCCAGGCCAACAAGTACAAGGTGCCGCGCATTGCCTTCGTCAACAAGATGGACCGCATCGGTGCGGATTTCTTCCGCGTGCAGAAGCAGATCGAGGAGCGCCTCAAAGGCAAAGCCGTCCCCATCCAGATTCCGGTGGGCGCGGAGGACCATTTCTCGGGTGTGATCGACTTGGTCAAGATGAAGGCCATCATCTGGGACGAAGCCAGCCAGGGCGTGCTGTTCAAGTATGAAGACATCCCGCTGGAGCTGGAGGACACCGCACGCCACTGGCGCGACCTGATGGTCGAGCAGGCTGCCGAGGCCAATGAGGAACTGCTGGAGAAATATCTCTCCGGCAATCCCCTGACCGAAGACGACATCAAGCGCGGCCTGCGCCTGCGCACGGTGGCCAACGAGATCGTGCCGATGCTGGCCGGCAGCGCCTTCAAGAACAAGGGCGTGCAGGCCATGCTGGATGCGGTGATCGATTACCTGCCCTCGCCCGTGGACGTGCCCGCCATTGCCGGACATGCCGAGGACGACAGCGAGATCGAGCGCCATCCTTCGGACGAGGAACCGTTCTCGGCGCTGGCCTTCAAGATCATGACCGATCCCTTCGTGGGGCAGCTGACCTTTTTCCGCGTGTATTCCGGCATCGTCAATTCGGGCGACACGGTCTACAACCCGGTCAAGGGCAAGAAGGAACGCCTGGGCCGCATCCTGCAGATGCACGCCAACGAGCGCAAGGAAATCAAGGAGGTGTTCGCGGGCGATATCGCGGCCGCCGTGGGCCTGAAGGATGTGACGACCGGTGACACGCTGTCGGATCCGGAACATCCCATCATCCTGGAACGCATGATCTTCCCTGAGCCCGTGATCTCGCAGGCGGTGGAACCGAAGACCAAGGCCGACCAGGAAAAGATGGGCATCGCCTTGAATCGCCTGGCGCAGGAGGATCCGTCCTTCCGCGTGCATACCGATGAGGAATCGGGCCAGACCATCATGTCGGGCATGGGCGAGCTGCACCTGGAAATCCTGGTGGACCGGATGAAGCGCGAATTCAACGTCGAGGCCACGGTGGGCAAGCCGCAGGTGGCTTACCGCGAAGCGATCCGCAAGGGCGTGGAGGATGTGGAAGGCAAGTTCGTCAAGCAGTCCGGTGGACGTGGGCAGTACGGCCACGTGGTGATCAAGCTGGAGCCGCAGCCGGCCGGCAAGGGCTATGAATTCGTCGATGCCATCAAGGGTGGCGTGGTCCCGCGCGAGTTCATCCCGGCGGTCGACAAGGGTATCCAGGAGTCGCTGAAGGCGGGCGTGCTGGCCGGCTACCCGGTGGTTGACGTGAAGGCTACGCTGACCTTCGGTTCGTACCACGATGTGGACTCCAACGAAAACGCCTTCCGCATGGCCGGCTCCATGGCCTTCAAGGAAGCGATGAAGCGTGCAGGTCCGATGCTGCTGGAACCGATGATGCAGGTCGAGGTGGAAACGCCCGAGGAATTCATGGGCAACGTGATGGGCGACCTGTCCTCACGGCGCGGGATGGTGCAGGGCATGGAAGACATGGTGGGCGGCGGCAAGCTGGTGCGTGCTGAAGTCCCGCTGTCGGAAATGTTCGGCTACTCGACCACGCTGCGCTCGCTCTCGCAAGGGCGCGCGACTTACTCGATGGAGTTCAAGCACTATGCCGAGGCGCCAAGGCAGGTGGTCGAGCAGTTGTCGGGGAGCAAGGGCAAGGGTTGATTGGACTTGCTGGCTGCTGGCTGCTGGCTGCATGAAGAAGCCGATGCATCTTGGGGTGCATCGGCTTTTTTCTTATTGCAGATGACGCAGAAAAGAACGTGCAAAAAAAAAAACGCCCCATTCTTTCGAATGAGGCGTTTTATTTGGCGGAGCGGACGGGGCTCGAACCCGCGACCCCCGGCGTGACAGGCCGGTATTCTAACCAACTGAACTACCACTCCTAAAACCGTTTCAGCTGTCGTTGCTTGCTGAAAGATCGCTATTATAGGAGAGGTTTTTTAAAAACGCCAGCCCTTTTTTTAAATAATTGCGAAATATTTTACGGGCCGGCATCAAGCCTTGAACTTGCCCTCAAACGCCAGCTTGGACAGCGGCTCACGCGGGCTCGGCACCTCACGTGCCTGCAGGCCTTCCGGCAGGATGGACTTGTCACCCAGCTTGCCCACCACCACCATCGCCTCCACCGAGAACTCGGCCGGAACGTTCAGCTCGGTACGTGCCTTTTCCTTGTCGAAACCGGCCATGCCGTGCGCATGCCAGCCGGACAACGACGCCTGCAGCGCCAGATAGCCCCAGGCCGAACCGGTGTCGAAGGAATGAGTCGGGGCAGGCACGGCCTCAGTCGCACCCGGCGGCACCATCACGGTACGCGACAGCACCACGATCAGGGCCGAGGCATTGGCGCACCAGGAACGGTTGAATTCATTCAACAGGCCCAGCAGGCTGTCCCAGGCGGGCGTGCCACGGCGTGCATAGACGAAGCGCCAGGGCTGGGCGTTGTAAGCCGACGGTGCCCAGCGGGCAGCTTCGAGGAAGGTCAGGACGGTTTCTTCGGAGATCTCGGCACCGTTGTAGGCGCGCGGGGACCAGCGGTTCAGGAATTGCGGATCGATGGGATAGTCGGCGTTGCGCGGATTGGCGGACATGCTCTTTTCCTATGGTGATGAGGGTGGATGAATTCAGGCAGCAGGCATCTTAGCAGCGCAGCACCTTTCCTGCAGAGCCAGCCACGCGGCCATAAAAAAACCCGCGCACCTTGCGGCGGCGGGTTAAATCCAATTCTCAGGGGTGATGAATTGGAGGGGGAGGAACTTCAGAATAACGATGGCCCTCGCGCGCCTCCAACGTTTTTACACGCTGTAACATCCGTTGCAATTGTGCAGTGGACTGTGGGGAAACTGTCAGGAATGGTGTTTCCCCTGTCATCCATGGCAGTCGCGGCTTTGCGCCGCCCCCGGCTCATTTCCCGATACAGAACCGCGAAAAGATCACCCCCAGCAAATCATCCGGCGTGAACTTGCCCGTGATGCTGGACAAGCGTTCCTGCGCCAATCGAAGCTCCTCCGCAAACAGATCCAGCGCATGTTCGCCGGCCTCATTGTCCAGCGCCGCGTGCGCCGCTGCATGGGCCAGATGCTCATCGGCCGCCTTGAGCGCCAGCAAATGCCGCTCGCGCGCGAGATAACGCGATTCCACCGTCTGCTGCCAGCCGGCAATGCGCAGCAGTTCCGCACGCAGCAGGTCCACGCCCTGCCCCTCGGCGGCCGACAGATAGACGTGCGTGGCGTCGGGCATCGGATCGACGGCCGGCTTGTGGCCCGAACGGTCGATCTTGTTCCAGATGCGGATGATGGGCACACCCTCGGGGAAGCGCGCGGTGATCTTTTCATCTTCCAGCGTCGGGCCACGGTCCGCATCCAGCATGTGCAGGATCACGTCCGCCTTGGCCACCTCGGCCCAAGTGCGCTCGATGCCGATGCGCTCGACCTCGTCCGGGCCGCTGCCATCTTCGCCCGCCTCGCGAATGCCGGCCGTATCGATGATGTTGAGCGGCATGCCTTCAATCTGTATCGTCTGCGTCACCTTGTCGCGGGTGGTGCCGGCGATCGGCGTGACGATGGCCACATCCGATCCGGCCAGCACGTTCAACAGCGAAGACTTGCCCACGTTGGGCTTGCCAGCCAGTACCGCATTGAGGCCATCACGCAGCAAGGCCCCTTGCGCGGCATGCTTGAACACCTCTTCCAGCGTGCTGCGGATGGTGGCCAGCTGGCCGCGTGCGTCGCTCTGCTTGAGGAAGTCGATTTCTTCCTCGGGGAAGTCCAGCGTCGCTTCCACCAGCATGCGCAGGCGCGTGACCTGGTCCACCAGCTCGTGGATCACCTTGGAGAAGGCCCCCGAGAGCGATTCAGAAGCCGACTTGGCCGCCGCTTCGGTGGTGGCCTCGATCAGGTCGGCCACGGCCTCGGCCTGGGCCAGGTCGATCTTGTCATTGAGGAAGGCGCGCTGGGTGAATTCACCCGGCTCGGCCAGGCGCAGGCCGATCTCGTTGCCCGCCTGCACGCAGCGCGCCAGCAGCATCTGCATCACCACCGGGCCACCGTGGCCCTGCAGTTCGAGCACGTCCTCGCCGGTATAGGAATGCGGCGCCGGGAAGTGGATCGCCAGGCCCTGGTCGATCGGGCTGCCATCCTCGTTGAGGAAGGGCAGGTAGGTGGCGTGACGCGGTGCCAGGCTGTCGCGGCCGCAGACGGCGCGGATCACCGGGGCCAGGTTTTTGCCTGAGATGCGGACCACGCCAATGCCCCCGCGTCCGGGTGCAGTGGCGATGGCGGCAATGGGAGAAGAATCGAAAGTCATCTGCGAATACTTGTTGTTGTGTTGAGGTGAGCCCGCCGCTGCATCCCCCTCGGAGCAACAGCGTAAAGCCATGTTAACCCTGCTTGCGTTCTACGACCGAAAAAAAACCCGTGGATTCCACGGGTTTTTCCTTTGATGGCCTGCAAGAACCGGATTACTTGGTCTTGCCGCTCTCGATGTTGCGGGTGATCACCCATTGCTGCGCGATCGACAGGATGTTGTTCGTCACCCAGTACAGCACCAGGCCGGACGGGAAGAAGAAGAACATGAACGAGAACACCAGCGGCATGAACATCATCACCTTGGCCTGGACCGGATCCGGCGGCGTCGGGTTCAGCTTGGTCTGCAGGAACATCGAAGCGGCCATGATGATCGGCAGCAAACCGATGGGCATGTTGAAGTACGGGATGGTACCGAACAGGCGGTCCGGGGCGGTCAGGTCATGCACCCAGCCCAGCCACGGGGCGCCGCGCATTTCCACCGAGGCCAGCAGCACCGAATACAGCGCAATGAACACCGGGATCTGGATCACGATGGGCAGGCAGCCACCCAGCGGATTGATCTTCTCGGTCTTGTAGAGCGCCATCATCTCGCGATTCATGGCCTGCGGGTCGCCCTTGTGGCGTTCGCGGATGGCTTGCATCTTCGGCGAGACCGCCTTCATCTTGGCCATGCTGCGATAGCTAGCCGCCGACAGCGGGAAGAACACCAGCTTGATCAGCACGGTCAGCAGGATGATGGTCCAGCCCCAGTTGCCCACCAGGTTGTGGATGTGGGTCATCAGCCAGAAGATCGGCTCGGCGATCACGGTCAGGTGGCCGTAGTCACGCACCAGGTCCAGGCCCGGGGCAATCGCTTGCAGAGTCTTGGAGACGGTGGGGCCGGAATACAGCTGGCTGTCCATGGTCACGCTGGCATTCGGTGCCACGCTGCCCAGCGGCAGGATGGAACCGACCGCGTACAGGTTGTCGCCGACCTTCTTGCTGAAGATGTCGCGCTGCGCGTTCTGCGGCGGGATGAAGGCCGAGACGAAGTAGTGCTGCACCATGGCGATCCAGCCATTGTCCGCCTTGTTGACGTGCTGCTGCTTGCCGTTGGCGATCTTCTCGAAGTCCAGCTTCTCGAAGTGCTCGGTGCTGCTGTAGACGGCAGGACCGGTGAAGGTGCTGTAGAAGTGCGATTCGCCGCCCGGCTTGTTGCCGTCGCGCACCAGCTGCAGGTACAGCGACGGGTTGATCGCCGCACCCGTGGTGTTGGTCACGGTGTGCTTGACGTCGATCAGGTAGCTGTCGCGCTTGAAGGTGTAGGTCTTGGTCAGCTTCACGCCGCCCTGCTCTGCCACCAGCACCAGCTGCACTTCATTGCCGTTGTCCAGCGAGCGGGCGCCGGGCTGTGCGGTGAAGATGGTCTTGTGGTTGGGGAAGGGACCGCCGATCAGGCCCGACTCCGCCAGGTACATGTGGCCGGGTTCGGAATCGAACAGCACGACATTCTTGGTCGGATCGACCACGTCGGGTTGCTTCAACAGTTCCAGGCGTTTCAACTCACCGCCCACGGTATCGATGCTGGCCTTGACCAGGTCGGTGGTGATGGTGATGGTTTCGCCCTTGGTGGCGGCAGCCACGTCAGCGCCGGGGACCGCGCCAGGTGCCGGTGCGGGCGTACCGGCCTGCGGCACGGGGGAGCCGGTCGGGCTGGCGGTGGGTGCGGCCGGATTGGCGGCGGCTTGCTCCTGAGTCGGGTTGGCCGACGGGAAGAACATCGACTGATGTCCGTTATGGCGCATCCAGCCATCCCACAGCAGCAGCAGGGAGAAGGAGAATACAACCCACAGGACGGTACGTTTGATATCCATATGCGTATTGATGAGTTCAGGAGTGGCTGCAACCGTCAGCGGCCACAGGGGGAGACAGCCGCGCGACCGAAGACGGCAGCGCAGTGGTCGGGGAATCGGGAACGACGGAAGAAGACGGGCTGTTCGCCTGCGCCTGGGCTTGCGCCTCGGCCGAGCCGGGCACGAAATCGAGCCCGCCGGCATGCCAGGGATGGCATTTGCACAGGCGCTTGCCGGCCAGCAGGCTGCCCTTGAGCGCGCCATGCAGACGGACCGCCTCGGCAGCGTAGTCGGAACAGCTGGGATAGAAACGGCAATTCTGCCCCAGGAAAGGGCTCACTCCCAGCTTGTAGGCGCGTAACAGCAGGAGCAGAGGGGTCTTCATCACTTCCTGTTTTCCTGGCTATTTCCTGGCGAACGCGGGGGCGCTCGGCAGGAAGGCGAACAATTGCATCAGTTCGGCGCGCAGCGTGGCCTTGACGGACGCGCTGCGGGCAGGATCCTTCCTGGTATTGACCGGGCGCGACAGGCGCACGATGCAGTCCACGGCAGGCAGTTCAGCCTGGCGAAACAGCTCGCGCGTGGCCCGCTTGATCGTGTTGCGGGTGACCGCACGAGGCGCCAGCCGCTTGGCCGCCACCACGCCCAGACGGGCTTGCGGCAGGCTGTTGCGGCGTGCGTACAACACGAAATGCTCGGTACGATACACGGGGCGCAAACGAAAAACGGATGAAAACTCATCCGTTTTAACGATTCGCCGATCGCGTGGGAAGTCGCCTGCTTGACGTGCTGGAAGCGGTGTACGGACGTCCGTCACACGAAACGGCAGCGCAAAGCCCCGGCTTAAACTGCAGCCAGACGCTTGCGGCCCTTGGCGCGGCGGGCGTTGATCACGGCACGGCCGCCACGGGTGGCCATACGGGCACGGAAACCATGGGTACGCTTGCGACGCACGACGGAAGGTTGGTAAGTACGTTTCATGTTGGACTCGCTAAGTTGGGCTGCCTTGGAGCAAACAGCAAAAATAAATCGGAATTCTGGAACCGCTTTCGGTGTGCCTGTTCCGCATCACCGATGCCCTGCCGCCTGTATGAGCCGGCAGCCCCTGCATCGCTGACACCATTAACTCTGTTGGCCTCTGCCGCCTCCCGGTGTGATCACTGGGTAATCGACCGGTGGACAACTGAAACAGCACTGCGTCGGCACCGCGCGCAATTCTTCAGATGGTGAACCCTGAATTAGACTGCATTTTCTACTTAGCTGTCAATGACTTATGCGCTTTTACGCCCTCCCCGGCCCCTCGACGGCCGAGTTCAGGGACAAGGCGTGGCGGAATTGCCGCATTTGCCCAAGATCGCCCCTTTCCTGGCCCCCACCGGCCCGCAAAAAGGCGATATGAAGTTGCTTGCAGGACATCACCCCGGATCCGGCAAAAGAATCACCCGATGGGCTCACGGCATGAAGAAAACGCAGACACCCCATGCGCCGCACGCATGAACAAAACCGTAAATCATCTAAAGCATTTTTCCAGCGCGGCTGGACATCGGTGCGCCGGGACTGTCCATGGGAGACGAATGAGGCAGATCAGCAACAGAGGCGGAGCACAATCGTCCTGTTACAAAAAAGATGCGTCATGCAAGCTGCACCCTGCAATATGACAAACATGCCTGGCACGATTCCAGCTATAAGGGAGATGAAGCAAAGAGACCGGTGTGCAGGCAGGAACGCATTGCACCGGCAGGAGGAGACCGGCAGCATCGCCAGCCAATCGCCGCGCTGGCCTGCGCAACCGCCCGAGTGGCATTGTCCGCCTGTTCCCTCCCGCCGGCTATCAGGGTTTTCACGATGGCGCGCTGCGCGAAAATAGCGCACCGTGAGGTCAACCGCTGAAGCAATCCGCACATTGAAAGAGCATGATGTGAATGAAGCAGCGAATATCCCTGCACACGCAAGGGAATCAACGCTTCACCCCAATGCGCGGGAAAGTGCAAAGAAAATCCAGCGCTTGGTGAATGAATCTGCACCATAGGGATCAACAAGCGGATGCAAAAAAAGGAATAGAATAAAACCACGATCTGAAAAGATCTTCGCATCACGCTGTAGAAGCTACGGCTTTCAAAGAACACACCGGCAATGACGCAATACAGAGTCACCGACGCGTTCTTCGATAACCGCAGATGGCAAGTCCAGACATATGAATCTGTTTCGTACTTTTTTGAGAGCGACGGAGGTGGTATGGATATCTACAGCAGCTTTGCAAGCCGGTTCGACAAGACCAGAGAAGAAGAATTATCGCTTGAAGAGTATCTGAATCTTTGCAAGAACGACCCGGCAGTCTATGCATCGGCTGCCGAACGGATGCTGATGGCCATCGGCGAACCGGAGAAGGTCGACACCCGGGAAGATCCGCGCCTCTCGCGCATCTTCGCCAACAAGGTCATCAAGGTCTATCCCGCCTTCAAGGAATTCTATGGCGCGGAAGAAGTGATCGAGCAGGTGGTTTCGTATTTCCGCCATGCCGCGCAAGGCCTGGAAGAGAAGAAGCAGATCCTTTATCTGCTGGGCCCGGTCGGTGGCGGCAAGTCCTCCATTGCCGAGCGCTTGAAGCAGCTCATGGAGCAGGTGCCCTTCTATTCCATCAAGGGTTCGCCGGTCAATGAATCCCCGCTGGGCCTGTTCGATTACGACGAAGACGGCCCCATCCTCGAAGAGCAGTACGGCATCCCGCGCCGCTATCTCAAACCCATCCTGAGCCCCTGGGCCGTCAAGCGCCTGCATGAGTACAACGGCGACATCCGCCAGTTCCGCGTGGTCAAGCGCTATCCGTCCATCCTGCGCCAGATCGGCATTTCCAAGACCGAGCCGGGCGATGAAAACAACCAGGACATTTCCACCCTGGTCGGCAAGGTGGACATCCGCAAGCTGGAACAGTATTCGCAGGACGATGCCGACGCCTACAGCTACTCGGGCGGCCTGTGCCTGTCCAACCAGGGCCTGCTGGAATTCGTGGAAATGTTCAAGGCGCCCATCAAGGTGCTGCACCCGCTGTTGACGGCCACGCAGGAAGGCAACTTCAAGGGCACCGAAGGTTTTGGTGCGATCCCCTTCGATGGTGTCATCCTGGCCCACTCCAACGAATCGGAATGGAAGGCCTTCCGCAACAACAAGAACAATGAAGCGCTGCTGGACCGCATCTTCATCGTCAAGGTGCCGTATTGCCTGCGCGTGTCCGAAGAAATCAAGATCTATGAAAAGCTGATCCGCAGCTCTTCGCTGGGAAAGGCCACGTGCGCACCGGGCACGCTGAAGATGATGGCGCAGTTCTCGGTGCTGACGCGCCTGAAGGAACCGGAAAACTCCAGCCTCTTCTCCAAGATGCAGGTCTATGACGGCGAGAACCTCAAGGATACCGATCCGAAAGCCAAGTCCTATCAGGAATATCGCGACTATGCCGGTGTCGATGAAGGCATGAACGGCATCTCCACGCGCTTCGCCTTCAAGATTCTTTCGCGCGTGTTCAACTTTGATACCACCGAGGTAGCGGCCAATCCGGTGCACCTGATGTACGTGCTGGAACAGCAGATCGAACGCGAACAATTCCCGCAGGAGACCGAGCAGAAATATCTCTCCTTCGTGAAGGACACGCTGGCCTCGCGCTACGCCGAATTCATCGGCAAGGAAATCCAGACCGCGTACCTGGAGTCGTATTCGGAATATGGCCAGAACGTCTTCGACCGTTACGTCACCTATGCCGACTTCTGGATCCAGGACCAGGAATACCGCGATCACGATACCGGCGAGAGCTTCGACCGCGCGGCCCTGAATGCGGAACTGGAGAAGATCGAGAAGCCGGCCGGCATCAGCAATCCCAAGGACTTCCGCAACGAGATCGTCAACTTCGTGCTGCGCGCACGGGTCAACAACGGTGGCAAGAATCCGCTGTGGACCAGTTACGAAAAACTGCGCGTGGTGATCGAGAAGAAGATGTTCTCCAATACCGAAGACCTGTTGCCGGTGATTTCCTTCAACGCCAAGGGCTCCACCGAGGAAATGCAGAAACACGAAGACTTCGTCAATCGCATGGTCAGCAAGGGATACACGCCCAAGCAGGTGCGCCTGCTGTGCGAATGGTACCTGCGCGTGCGCAAGTCCTCGTAAGCGCCGCTGTTGCGCATCGCCCGCTGCATGTGTGGCGATGCGCGCGGCGACCCTTCGGCGCCGTGCGCCTGGCGCACCGCCGACCACTAGCAGGAGAACCGAGTGCTGCATCAGATCATCGACCGCAGGCTGGCTGGCAAGAACAAGAGCATCGCCAACAGGGAGCGCTTCCTGCGGCGCTTCAAGGGGCATATCCAACGTTCGGTGGCGGACGCCGTGCGCGACCGCAGCATCACCGATCTGGAAAAATCGAAGAGCATCAGCATCCCGCGCAAGGATGTCTCGGAGCCCTTCTTCCATCACGGCAAGGGCGGCAAGCGCGAAGCCGTGCATCCGGGCAACCAGGATTACCTGCAGGGTGACCGCATCCCGCGCCAGAACGGCGGCAGCGGCGGCGGTGGCGGCAGCAGTGCCAGCAACGACGGCGAAGGACAGGACGATTTCACCTTCGAACTGACCCGCGAAGAATTCATGCATTACTTCTTCGAGGACCTGGAACTGCCGCGCCTGGTGGAAACCAACCTGCTGCAGGTACCGAACTGGAAGAACCAGCGGGCCGGTTATTCGGTCGACGGTTCGCCCAACAACATCGACGTGGTGCGCTCGCTGCGCTCCTCGCTGGGCCGCCGGATCGCCCTGGGCGGGCCCCTGCAGCGCCAGCTCGACGTGGCCGAGGAAACCCTGGCCGAGATGAAGCGCAAACCCGAGGAGCACAGCGCCGACATCCCGTTGCTGGAAGAGGAAGTGAAGCATTTGCGCGCCCGCATCCTGCGCATCCCCTTCATCGACCCCTTCGACCTGCGCTATGTGAACAGGGTGCGCCAGCCGCAACCCTCCAGCCGCGCCGTGATGTTCTGCGTGATGGACGTGTCGGGCTCGATGGATGAGCAGCGCAAGGATCTGTCGAAGCGCTTCTTCATCCTGCTGTATCTCTTCCTCACGCGCAATTACGAACACATCGAAGTGGTCTTCATCCGCCATCACACCCGCGCCGATGAAGTCGATGAAAACACTTTCTTCCATTCGCAGGAAAGCGGCGGCACGGTGGTCTCCAGCGCGCTGGAGCTGATGCACGACATCATCACCAAACGCTATTCGCCCAGCGAGTGGAACATCTATGGCGCGCAAGCCTCGGACGGCGACAACTGGAACGACGATTCTCCCAAGTGCCGTGAACTGCTGGAGTCCTCGATCCTGCCGCTGACGCGCTACTTCGCCTACATCCAGGTAGCCGAGCCGGAACAGAACCTGTGGACCGAGTACATGCAGCTGATCGAATCGCATCCGCACTTCGCCATGAAGAAGGTGCAATCGGCCGCCGAGATCTACCCGGTCTTCCGCGAACTCTTTGAAAAGCAGGTGCACGCATGAACAGCCGCTTCAAGCATGACCCGCTGCCTTGCCCCTCGGACTGGAGCTTTGATCTCATCGAGCGCTACAACGAGGAAATCGCACGCGTAGCCAAGGGTTACGAGCTGGACATCTATCCCATCCAGCTGGAGATCATTTCGGCCGAGCAGATGATGGATGCGTATGCCTCGCACGGCATGCCGGTCAACTATCGCCACTGGTCCTACGGCAAGCACTTCATGCTCACCGAACGCGATTACAAGCGCGGGCAGATGGGCCTGGCCTATGAGATCGTGATCAATTCCGATCCCTGCATCGCCTACCTGATGGAAGAGAACACGATGACCATGCAGGCCCTGGTCATCGCCCATGCAGCCTATGGGCACAACTCCTTCTTCAAGGGCAATTACCTGTTCCAGTTGTGGACGGATGCCAGCGCCATCATTGATTACCTGGTGTATGCGCGCAATTACATCGCCGAGTGCGAAGAACGGCATGGCTTCGAACGCGTGGAAGAATTGCTGGACTCCTGCCATGCGCTGATGAACTACGGCGTGGACCGCTACAAGCGTCCGCAACGCCTGTCGCTGGCGCAGGAGAAAGCACGCCAGCGCGAGCGCGAGGCCTACATGCAGTCGCAGGTCAACGAATTGTGGCGCACCCTGCCGGCCAAGAAGGAAACGGCCGCTGCAGCCGTGGAGGGCCGCTTCCCCTCCGAGCCACAGGAGAACCTGCTATATTTCGCCGAGAAGAACGCACCCCTGCTGGAGCCCTGGGAACGCGAGGTGATCCGCATCGTGCGCAAGGTCGGCCAGTATTTCTATCCCCAGCGCCAGACCCAGGTGATGAACGAAGGCTGGGCCACCTTCTGGCATTACACGCTGTTGAATACGCTCTATGACCAGGGCCGCCTGACCGATGGTTTCATGATGGAATTCCTGCATTCGCACAGCAATGTGGTGTTCCAGCCGCCCATCACCAAGCCGTATTACAACGGCATCAACCCGTATGCACTGGGCTTCTCGATGATGAGCGACATCCGCCGCATCTGCGAGAACCCCACCAATGAAGACCGCGAGTGGTTCCCCGACATCGCCGGGCGCAACTGGCTCGATACCCTGCAATACGTGATGCGCAACTACAAGGACGAGAGTTTCATCGCGCAATATCTCTCGCCCAAGCTCATGCGCGACATGCGCATGTTCGCCGTGCTAGATGACGAGGCGCGCAGCGAGATCGAGGTCTCGGCCATCCACAACGAGCGCGGCTTCCAGTACGTGCGCCAGGCGCTGTCCCGGCAGTACGACATCAACCACCGCGAACCCAACATCCAGGTCTGGTCGGTCAACACGCGCGGCAACCGCAGCCTCACGCTGCGCCATTTCCGTAGTGACGGCCGCTCGCTGGGCGACAGTACCAATGAGGTGCTGCGCCACATGGCGCGACTGTGGCAGTTCGACGTCTATCTGGAAAGCGTGGACGACAACGGCTACATCGTGCAGCGCTATGAATGCGTGGCCGAGAACCGGTATGCTCTGCGTTCGTGAGTGACCGCTGCCAGGAGTGACCATGCCCGCTGCCCCCGCTACCCCGCGCCCGCCGATCTCGGCCCAAACCATCCCGCTGTTTCCGCTGGCCAGCACACTCTTTCCTGAAGGACGGCTGCCGCTGCAGATCTTCGAGGTGCGTTACCTGGACATGATCGGCAAGTGCATCGCCGAGGGCAGCAGCTTCGGCGTGGTGGCGCTGACGGAAGGGTCGGAGGTACGGCGGCCCGGCCAGAGCGAACGCTTCGTCGGTGTGGGCACGCTGGCGCGCATCCAGGAATGGAGCACGCCCTCCCCCGGCCTCATGCGCATCGCCTGCCTGGGCGGCGAGCGTTTCCGCATCCTGCAGGCCGAACAGCAGAAACATGGACTATGGACCGCGCAGGTGGAGATGATGGAAGCGGACCGTGCCGTGACGATCCCTGAAGAGCTGCGCAATACCTCGCAGGCGCTGGACAACCTGCTGCAATCGGTACTGCGCCAGGGCCTGCCGGATAGCGAAGTGCCCATCGCCGCGCCTTACCGGCTGGACGATTGCGGCTGGGTGGCCAACCGCTGGGCAGAGATGATGCCCATCTCCGTGAACCTCAAGCAGAGCCTGCTGGCGCTGGACAATCCGCTATTGCGGCTGGAGCTGGTGCAGGATGCACTGGATGAGCTGGGCTGGCTGAAATAGTTGGTTATTTCCATATTGCAACTAACTATCCCGCTTCAGATTTACTGAAATTCCTCCCACCCCGTCACGGCGCCACGCCGCTGATCCCCGCCTCGGCCAGCAGCGCCGACATCCCCGACCAGAAGATCTGGATCCCGATACACAGCAGGATGAAGGCCGACAGGCGCAGCACCACCATGGTGCCCAGCCGCCCCATCAGGTTCACCAGCTTGTGGGCATAGTTGTAGCAAAGGAAGATCACCAGCGCCGTGAGCGCCGCGCCCAGGGCGGCACTGCCGACCGAGATCACCCAGTCCAGCAGGCGGGTCGGCGTATTGGCACCCAGCGTGATGGACGCGGCGATGGTGCCGGGGCCGACGGTCAGGGGGAAGCTCATCGGATAGAAGCTGCGCGCCTTGATTTCTTCGTCGGGCAGGTCTTCGTCATAGGTCTTGGCCACTTGGGTGGGGATGGAGCTGTCCTGGCTGTTGTCGTTGAGCAGTTTCCAGCCCGAGACCGCCACCAGCAGGCCCCCGCCCACACGCACGATGGGCAGCGAGATGCCGAAGAAGGTCAGCACGTGCGAACCGATGAAGATGGCCGCCACCAGCATGAACCAGCAATTGATGGCGACCTGGCGCGCGATGCGCTTTTCAGTGCTGCGGCTGACGTTGCCCAGCAGGTTGGCGAAGACCGGCGCGATGCCCAGGGGATTGAGGATGGGCAAGAGCGTGACCGGGATCAGGACGACCGCCTTGAGGAAAAGGATGAACATGGCGCAATCAGGAATAAACGGCGAATAATCGGCATTGAAGGTTGACCCGGCAGCGTAGCTGAAAGCCGCTACGCTGCCAACCACGGCCGCATCTGCCGTTGCGCGCTCGTCCCCTTTTCCCCTCAGGCGGCCCGCAGGCGCATGCCGCGCACGCGGCTCAGGAGCAGCAGCGCCACGGCCAGGTTCAGCAGGTTCCAGGCGATGCCATTGGCGAAGGCTGCATGGTAGTTGCCGGTAAGGTCGAAGATCTTGCCCGACATCCAGCCGCCCAGCGCCATGCCGAACATGGTGGCCATGATGACGGCGCCCACGCGCTGGCCGGCTTCGGCGGCTGGGAAGTATTCGCGCACGATGATGGCGTAGGACGGCACGATGCCGCCCTGGAACAGCCCGAACAGGGCCGAGATGAGATAGAGCGAGGCCAGGCTGTCGAAGGGGATGAACAGCAGCAGCGACAGGCCCTGCAGGGCCGAGCCCAGCAGCAGCGTGCGCAGGCCGCCGATGCGGTCGCAGATGGCGCCGGAGACCAGGCGGCTGACCACGCCACAGGCCAGCATCAGCGAGAGCATCTGGGCGCCGCGTGCCGGGCCGTAGCCGAGGTCGCCGCAGTAGGCCACGATGTGGACCTGGGGCATGGCCATGGCCACGCAACAGGCCACACCGGCCACGCACAGCAGCAGCTGGGCCGAACCCGGTGCCAGGCCGAAGGGGCGCGGGCCGCCGCCGGCGCGGGTACTGGCCGGGCCGCTGTCCTGCAGCGGCGGCCGGGCGCGCATGAGCAGGGCCAGGCTGCACATGATGAGGCTGCAGGCGATACCCATGCCGATGTAGGTGTGCTGCCAGCCGACGCTGTCGACGAAGTGCTGGATGATGGGCGGCCACAGTGCGCCGCCGAGGTAGTTGCCGCTGGCGCAGACGGCCACGGCGATGCCGCGCCGCTTGCGGAACCACAGCGAGGTATCGGCCACCAGCGGCGAGAAGGTACAGGCCGTGCCCAGCAAGCCGATCAGCAGGCAATGGGCGGCCATGAAGCACCAGATGTTGGGCGCCAGCGCGGCCGCGATGAAGCCTGCGCCCAGGCAGGCCCCGCCCAGCAGCAGCGGGCGCATGATGCCGTAGCGGTCGGCCATGCGGCCCATGAAGAGGCCGCCGACGCCCACGCCCAGCATGGTGAGGGTATAGGGCATGGAGGCCAGGCCACGATCTACCTGGAAATGCGCCTGCACTGCCGGCAGCACCACCGCCATCACGTACATGCCGCTGGCGCCCACGATCATGAGGACCATGGTGATGCACAGGCGCAGTACGGCGTAGGAGGAATCGACCTGGTAACGGTCGGTGGGTGCGGGGCTTGCGGGGGAGGATGGGGGCATGGGGGTCTCCGGGTTCATTTTTTTAATGTGGTCAACGGTGTGCGTTTGGGCTCGGGGGGCAATTTCCAATGGCGCTGCGAAGAACACTACGCGGATGAACTGCCATACGATGTCTCTGGCCGAACGCCCGTCACTGGCGGACTACTGTTGCCTGATGCCGTCAGCGATAGTGCACGAACGCGTGCCAGAGCATTGTTAGAACTATTCCCGACAAGCCGAGGTAGAGTGTGATCGAGAACATCCTTGCCGCAAGAATCAAAGAGCGTAGTTGTTTTTCCTTGAGCATCTTTCTTGATGTCTCTCCCCATATGACTTCTCGTGGCAGAGATGTCCCGATCCCACTTTGCGTGACCGAATACCATGAGCTTCCGACTGCAAAAGTACGCATCTTCAAAATCCGCTGGAACAACAGTTCTCGAATAATCTGCCTCACAATAATCGACAAGCCGGTTAATGGAGCAAAGACCATGAAGAGAAAAAAGTCGGGCTTATCGATACTCATGGGTGCACTTATTCATCAAATTCTCCCGAGCTGGACTAGCAATTTTCGCATCATTCAAACGGTCGCTTCTGGCCGCAAGCAGCCGCTCTCTTCAAGCTCGTTGGCGATACTCTCTACTAGATATCGATACCGAATTTCCATCAGGATCTTTCGCGTTAGCGAACTGATAGCCGTTTGCCTGGTGGGTACTGCCGAATTCGAGACCTCTTTGCGCAGAGTCGACCTTGAATTTTTCAACATCGGAAACGCTGAATACCAGTTTGACTACCGACTGCCCAAATTTTAAAGATTTGGCCGCCTGATGAATCAGAAGACTGATGCCGGCATCTGGTGCACTCAATTCGATGAGACCGTCACGTAGCTCCCCGGTCGTCTTGAATCCAAAATGATCTTTGTAGAATGCACTGGTGGCGGCAGGATTGCGGGCGTATATCAAAATCGTATTGAATGATGCCGTCATGGTCTCTCACACAGGAACAATAAATTCGGGGTTTTTACCGAGGGTATTCAGATGCACACTTTATCAACAAAAACTATTTTCCCCGCCAGTCTTCAATGCTTCGTGAAAGTCAGCTTCCGGGCGATAGGAGACATCTTGGACTAAAGAACATCTGAAAATAGCAGGATGTGGAAACAAGCTGAAAAATAACTCGAAAGGTCCGTTTCTGGCCGGAAGCGGACATCCGAAATCCATCCGAACTATCATGCCGGCTTCTTTACTGGCGCCACCGCCGTTTAGCGCGATTCGCCCCCCCTAAGCAAAAATCCTTACACCACCATACCGGTGGATTCAGCCCGCTTCTTGATGGACGCGACGATTCGCAACGCGTCCTTGGCCGGCGGCATTCCAAACGCCCGTCCATACTCCCGACTGAACTGTGTGGGACTGTCATAGCCCACCTCATATGCCACTGTTGTGACGTTCTTTCCGGCTATGACCAGTAGCTTGCGAGCCTGCAGCAAGCGCAATTGCTTTTGATACTGCAAAGGGCTCAATGACGTAATCGATTTGAAGTGGCGGTGGAAGGCCGACGCACTCATCGCGGCTTCCTCTGCCAACGCTTCCACAGCCAAAGGCTGAGCGAACTCTCGGCGGATACGCTGGATGACCTTATTGACTCTGGCGAGTGTCGTGTCCGGTGTTGCGATATCGCGCAACATCCATCCCATGGGGCCTTGCAATACCCGATACAAAATCTCGCGTTCGTAGGCTGCCGCAAGAACCGGAATATCTGCTGGCTGATCCATGAGTCGAAGCATGCGCACCCAAGCATCCAGTAGCTCTGGCGTCACTGGCGCAACTGAAAAACCTCGCTCTGTGGGGGCCGGTGCAGCCGGATCAGGCAGCACAGAAAACAGATCAGCCAGAACTGCGGCATCCAATGTCAGGGCAACTGCCAGATAAGGTGATCCGTCCGCTGCGGGCCTCACTGCTCCGGCGGCAGGCAGGTCTACTGACATGACGAAATATGTAGCGGGGTCATAGTCCAGCGCCTGGTCACCCACCGTCAGGGTCTTTCCACCCTGCAAGATGAGGTTGACCATGGGGTCATACACAGCGGCCAATTCGTGCTCAGGAATACTGCCTTGAACCATGAAAACACGGGGAATACCTGTCTCAGTGGGACGGTTTTCTGCACGGCTAGCCAATAGCCTCAATTCATTGAGCTGTTCTCGCATGGCAGGATTGTATCCACTAAGCCGACCGGCAGGAATAGGCAAGAATGAAGCAGAAACCGTTGCGGCTGAAAACGACCGCGTCTCTATAGTTCAGTCATCCCAACCATTGAACTTGAGGAGCTGAAAATGAATAGCAAGGTCATCGTCATCACCGGTGGCAGCCGCGGCATCGGCGCCAAAACCGCCATGGAAGCGGCTCGCCGGGGTTTTGGTGTCATCCTGACCTACAACACCGCCCCTGATGCTGCGCACGCCGTAGTACGCGCCATCGAGGCAAATGAGGGCAAGGCGGTTGCGCTGAGACTGGACGTTTCCAACACTTCTTCTTTTGCGGCCTTCCGCTCCGAAGTCGAAAAGGCGCTGAAGGAAACTTGGGGTAGCAGTCATCTGAACGGGTTGGTAAACAACGCTGGATACGGCCTGTTCCGGCCTATCGCTGCAGTGACGGAGGAGCAGTTCGATGGCCTCTTCAATGTACATCTCAAAGGCCCATTCTTCTTGACGCAATCGTTGCTGCCACTGCTGTGCAACGGCGCTAGCATCGTCAACCTTACCAGCGCCACTACTCGTGTGGCCACCGCTGGCGTCGCGCCCTATGCCTCCTTCAAGGGTGGCTTGCAGGTGCTGACACGTTACATGGCCAAGGAGTTCGGTGAGCAAGGCATTCGCGTCAACTCGGTGTCACCTGGCCCCATCCGCACCGAACTGGGTGGCGGCCTCAATGACGAATTCGAGGCGCTGCTGTCTTCCCAGACCGCTCTGGGCCGTGTTGGCGAGCCGGAAGAGGTAGCACGCGTGATCACCTCCTTGCTCACCGAAGACAGCGGCTGGATCAATGCACAAGACATCGAAGTATCCGGCGGCTATGTAGTCTAACGAGCCATAGATGCGCATGTGACTCAGGAGAACCCATGTTGGATCACGTATTTTTATCGGTGGCAGACATCGATCGCTCAATTCGTTTCTACACCCAAGCACTCGCTCCGCTGGGGATTGTTGACCGACTGGATTATGACGGTCGGAACGGACCTCGTGGCCATCCCGATCTCAAAGGTTTTGGTGCCCATGGGAGAGTTTTCTTTTGGCTGCGATCAGGGCACGCGGACGCGCGCTCGGCACACGTCGGTTTTGTAGCGGATAGCCGAGCGGCCGTCGACGCAGCTTATGCGGCTGCGATGGGTGCTGGAGCAACAGATAACGGTTGCCCAGGCGCACGACTTCACTACGATCCCCGTTATTACGCCGCCAATGTACTGGATCCTGATGGCTATAGCCTGGAGTTTGTCTACAAGCCCTGGCAGCATCCTCAAGACGCTATCAAACGAGAAGACCATGAGTGAAGCGATGGAAATAACCACCTTCCAGTTAGCGAAGGGCCTGACAATCAAGGATTTCGTCGCTGCAAATACAGACGTTGATGCATGGCTAAGAAAGCAACCCGGCTTTATTCTGCGTCGCATCTGCGAAGGCAGCGATGGCTGAGTCATTGATATGTTGCTGTGGAAGTCTGCGCGCGAAGGGCAGCGAGCGGCCTCGAGAATAATGAGCGAGCTGCCCGACTCGCCTGTACATGCGACCATTGACCAAGCCACCGTGGACTGGAGTATACAATCGTGTCGGCATGGTCTTGGCTGATCTATTCCTCTCAAATCCAGAAAGAAGGAGGTAATGCCGATATTGGATCACATCAAGTTCGCGGTTAGCGACTCAAGCGCCACTCTCGAGTTCTACAAAGCAGCATTGCCCGATGATGACGGACTGCGAGTCAATCAGCATATAGAGAAGTCAGAACCCCTTGCCAACAACCACCCACCCCCGGCTAGAGGACGATGCAGCCAGCAACGACGAGCTCGACGACCCGACCTTGGTCGCCAGGAAGACGCTGGCTTCCCACAGCGAATCGCTGCTCCAGCGCAGGCCCACGCCGATGCCAGACAAGCTGACGCTGTTGTCGCCGGTGGTCCAGGGACGGCGATTGATCCTCACGCGCGCACTGTCGATGAAGGCCAGGGCTTGCAGGTTGCCGTCGGCCACGCGCCCCATGTCACGCCGCAGTTCGACGCTGGCGAGATAACCGGTATCGCCGGAGATGGCACCCACATCATAGGCACGCACGCTGTAGGGACCGCCGATGCTCATCTTTTCGGCCGAATCGAGGTTGGTATCGGCCCATTGCGCGGCCACATTGACGAAGAGGGAATGGTTCCTGTCCAGCGTCTGCAGCCGGGAGAAGTTGACGTTCCATTTGGAGAACCCCCCGCGTGTCTGCGCACTGGCTGCATCCGATGACGCTGCTGCAGCGTCGTCGAAGCCCACACGTCCGGCGGTCCAGCCCACACCCCACGCGCTCACGGCGCTACCGAGGAAACTGTCACGCAGATTGCCCGACAGGCTCAACAGCCAGTTGTCGAGATGGCGATCGGTACGCAGACCGGTGGCCCCTATGCGGTCTTCCAGTGTCTTGGCATCGTACTGGATCTGGGCGAACACGTTGTAGTCCTTGCCACGCACCACGGGATGCTTGAGCCACAGGCTGGTCACCATGGCGTTGCCGTGGGCATCCAGCGAATCGACGTTGCCGCCCAGCTTGTAATGCACCTGCGAGTAAGCAGCACCGGCGCGCGTGCCCGCGCCGTTGAGCAGCGTGTCGTAACTGAGGCGCCCGTAGGCCATGTGCTCGCCCGTACTGACCAGGTTGGCCGACAGGACATCACCGTGACGAAGCGGGTTGAACAAACTGGCCGTACCGCTGACGCGGGCCCTGCCGATGTAGCGATTGCCATAATTGTCGATCGAGATGCTGCCCGCACCGACCTCCTTGTGCGTGGCATCGACATCGAGATCGGAAGTGCCGACCGCTTCGCCCGGCTTGAGTACCGCATTCACCCCCACCCCGGGCACATCGGACAGCAGCAGCAGGGCACGGTCCAGCTCCGTCTCGGAAACCGGCTGCCCGTTCTGCAGCGGTGACAGGATGGATTCCAGCAACCCGGTATTGACCCGGCTGCCATTGGAGAAATTGACGGATCCATAGCGGGCCTCGACCACCTGGATCACGACCACCCCCTCGGCAATGGTCTGCGCAGGAATAATGGCCCGCGCCAAAGGGTAGCCACGCTGCTGGTAATACGTACTGATGCGTGCGGCCAAGGCACCTAGCTCGACCAGCGTCAGCGTCTTTCCTTGCTGGTCTGCGACCAGGGCATGCAGTGTCGCGGTGTCGAAGGCCGTGTTGCCGACGATACGAATTTCCTTCACCAGGAAAGGCGCGGAGGCAGGCAGCGCGGCGCTGTCCTTCGATTCGATCCGCAGGTCCGGTTGATTGGGCAAGGGTGCTGTGCCCGGTGACGGCTGCAATTCCTGCAGCAGCGACCCGGCGTCGGCAGGTGCCCCCGGACCGGCAGCCCAGGCAGGAGAGACCAACAGGAGCGCCGCCGAGACGGGCATGGCGATCAGGGATGAGGCGGATACGTATTTCATGAAAAATCTTATTCTGCTGTTCTGGAAATGTCGTCCGGCAGTTGTGTACCGCCATTGCGGATTTGCAGCAACGGACCGATTGCGCCCAGGTTCGTGCGACCAAGATCGATGTTGGCGGCCCGGCTCACCTCGTCGTTTCTCGCATCGTCACGCGCTTCGGATCTCACCGTGAGCGTCGGCGAAAGCGTCAGCGACTGGGGCCGGGAAGCCGACTGCGGGGACAGGACCGACGATTGCACCTGCGTGACCGTGTCGCGCACCTGCGGCGGCAGATTCGCGGATGACGAGGATGCCACCGGGGATGCCGCCGCTACCGCAAGGATGTTGGCCAGCGTCGAGGTCTGATCGGTGATCATGTAGTTGCCGGCGTCGGCACCACCATACCTGCTGAAGAGGTTGACCAGCTTGCCGTTGCCCACAGCGGGATCCGTGAAGGCCCCGCTGGCGGTCACCGTCACGTCGTCGCCACTCACTTTCCCGCCCAGCAGCGCATTGGCTGCGTTGATGCTGGCGCTGGTGGTTCCATCAAAGGTCTTGTTGCCGGCCGTGATGCCGCTGACCACCAGCGGCGCTGGCGTGATGTTTGCCGTCTGGCTCGCAGGCTGCACCACATCGTAGTTGCCACTATCGGCTCCGGCCAGCGCATAAGTCACCGTCACCGCCTTGTTGCTGCCGACATTCTTGTCATTGAAGCGCCCTGATGCGACCAGGGTGACGGCATCTGCACCCAGGGCAGTCACGCTGGCCGCTCCGGATACCGTGGCCACCGTAGTGCCGTCATAGACCTTGCTGTTGACGGTCACGCCACCGGTCGGCGTCAGGCTGGCCTTGTTGATCGTGGCGGTCAGCCCGGTGGGCTGCACGATGTTGTAATTGCCGGCGTCGCTGCCGGTGAGCGTGAAACCGGTCACGTTCACGGTCTTGCCGGTGCCGGCGTTCTTGTCAGCAAACGTGCCCACGCCGGTGCCTGCAAGCGAGACCACGTCGCTGCCAAGCGCAGCGACACTGGCCGTACCGGTCAGGGTCGCAGTGGTCGTGGCGTCATAAGTCTTGTCGCTGGCACCTACACCGCTCACACCGAGATTGGCCTTGTTGATCGTGGCGGTCAGGCCGGTGGGCTGGATGAGGTTGTAATTGCCGGCATCGCTGCCCGTGAGCGTGTATCCCGATACGATGACGGCCTTGTTGATGCCGGCATTCTTGTCCGCGAAGCTTCCTGCGCCGGTACCGCTGACCGAGACCACGTCGCTGCCCAGGGCGGCGACGCTGGCCGTACCGCTCAAGCTCGCGTTCGTGGAGGCGTCATAGGTCTTGCTGTTGGCGCTGATGCCATTGACGTTGAGATCGGCCTTGCTGATCGTGGCAGTCAGGCCGGTGGGCTGGATGAGGTTGTAGTTGCCGGCGTCGGCGCCGCCGAGGGTGTAGCCGGTGACCGTGACGGCCTTGTTGCTGCCTGCGTTCTTGTCGCCGAACGCGCCCACCCCGCCTGTCACCGAGACCACATCGCTGCCCAGCGCCGCTACGCTGGCTGTACCGGCCAGCGTAGCGGTGGTGGTGGCATCGTAGGTCTTGTTGCTGGCGCTCACGCCGCCCACGACCAGGTCGGCCTTGCTGATCGTGGCCACCAGGCCGGTCGGCTGGACGATGTTGTAGTTGGATGCATCGGCGCCGGTGAGGGAGTAGCCGCTCACCGCGACCGCCTTGCCGCTGCCGGCATTCTTGTTGGCGAACGTTCCCACGCCGCTGCCTGTCACCGAGACCACATCGCTGCCCAGTGCCGTGACGCTGGCCGTGCCGGCGAGGGTGGCTGCTGTGGTGGCATCGTAGGTCTTGTTGTTGGCGGTGACGCCGGAGACGTTCAGGCTGGCCTTGTTGATCGTGGCCGTCAGGCCGGTCGGCTGGACGATGTTGTAGTTGCCGGCATCGCTGCCGGTCAGGCTATAACCGCTCACCGTGACGGCCTTGTTGCTGCCCGCGTTCTTGTTGATGAACGTACCCACCCCGGTGCCCGTGACCGAGACCACATCGCTACCCAGCGCCGTGACGCTGGCTGTCCCGCTCAGCGTGGCCGAGGTTGTGGTGTCGTAGGTCTTGTCGCTTGCGCTGATGCCGCCCACGGTCAGGTTGGCCTTGTTGATTGTGGCCGTCAGCCCGGTCGGATCAATGAGGTTGTAGTTGTTGGCGTCCGTACCGGTGAGCACATACGTCGCCCCCACGCCCTTGTTGCTACCGGCGTTCTTGTCGCTGAAATTGGCGCTGCTCAAGGACAACGAAATCGCATCGCTGCCGAAAGCGGTCACGGTCCCGCCAGACACCGTCGCCGTCGTGGTGCCGTCATAGGTCTTGCTGTTGGCAGTTGCGCCCGTGACCGTGACGTTGGCCTTGTTGATGTTGGCCGTCAGGCCGGTCGGCTGGATCAGGTTGTAGTTGTTGGAATCCGAGCCCGTCAGGACATACGTGGCCGTCACCGCCTTGTTGGTGCCGGCGTTCTTGTCGCTGAAGTTGGCGCTGCTCAACGAGACCGACACCGAATCACTGCCGAACGCCGCTACCGAGGCCGTGCCCGAGATCGTCGCGGTGGTCGTGCCGTTGTAGGTCTTGTCGTTGGCCGTCAGGCCGCCATTGACGGTCAGGTTGGCTTTGTTGATCGTCCCCGTCTTGCCGTCGAGTCCATTGAGGAAGTACTTGCCCGAGTCCGGACCGCTCAGGGTGACACCACTGATGGTCACCGCCTTGTTTGTCCCGGCGAACCGGTCATTGAACGTGGCGATGGCGCCGGACGTATTGATCGTCACCCATGGCGGGGTCACCATGGGGTTGATGGCACCGCTCAGGGTGGCCGTGGTGGTCCCATCATAGGTCTTGCTCACAATGCCCGCAGTGAGGTTGATCGCCATGTAGGCGTTGAATTGGCCCGATCCAATCATGGTGACAAAGAGACTGAAGTCAGTAGGATGGAAATAATCATCCGGGTTGTAGTAGATCTTGGTATAACCGTTATTGCCCTGCACGCCCAGCGCATTGGCATCGAACTTGACGCTGCCTGTGCCGGTTCCGGTGTTATCGGCACGCAGGACAATGTTGCCATTGCCGACGCTAGCATCGATTAAGGTGCCGTAACCCAAATTGATATTGCGATAGGCGCTGAGGGTCAGCGTGGTACCGCTTGTCCAATTCATACCGCCGATCAATACACCGTCGACCAGGTTGATATCGCCATTGCCCGAGATTCCTGCGCCGCAGCCTGATACGTTGGTGCAGCTGACGGTGGGGCCGGTCTTGATCGTCACATCACTGTATTGCAATGCCGCCGTGATCTGCGCCCCGGAAATATCTCCGAACGAATTGGGATCCTGGTCGTAGTAGATACTCATGTCCTGGGGATCCAGCAACCAGCTGCCGACCTTCCCCTTCGGCGCGAGCGTATTGACGACGGCCGGCTTGCCGACCGTCAGATGCTCCCCGGACGTCTCGACCTGCCCGCCGTTTCCGCCCTCCTTGCCGCCGCGCGCAGTGATGCTGCCGTTGAAGATGGTGCTGCCATCCGACCAGATCGCCACATTGCCGCCGTTGCCATTCGAGATGGCATCGGCATTGATGGTGGCCCCGACGGCTACGGTCGTGGCCTGCGCATTCTGCTCCGGCCCGGCTCCCAGGAAATTGCCACCTACCAGTGCGGTGCCTCCTCCTGTGTCGCCGGAGATGTCGATACTGCTACCGGCTGCCAGCGTGACGTCGTGGCCAAGTACCTTGACGGTTCCGCCGGTCTGGCCGGTGTTCTTTCCGGAAGCATCGAGCCTGCCGCTGTTGCTGACGGATCCGCGGTTGCCACCGTCCAGGATGATGGTGCCGTTGACGTTCTGGACGCTGCGCGCTTCGATGATGCCGGTGTTGTTGACCACGCTGGCCAGTACCGCATCCTTGGCACCGGCGGACATCACAACGCTACCGCCGTCGACGCGAATCAGGCCGCCATTTTCCGCGAGACTGTCCAGGGTGTTCTGGTTGACCTGCAGTTTCACCAGGCTGGTATCGGCGAAGGTGAGCGTGACGTCGTTGCCCGCTCCCAGCATCACCGCGCCGGACGGTGCAGTGATGTTTCCCTGGTTGCTGACCGTGTTGCCAATGAAGGCAACATAGCCACCGGAGGCGACGTTGATGTCGCCCTGGTTGACGATGCTTCCTGTGCCGTTGCCGCTGAATCGGCGGCTGGCACTGGCGAGGCTGGCATCACTCATGTCCAGCGTCGAGGCCACCAGTCCGCCGACATTGACCTGTGCACCTGCGCCAAACAGGATGCCGTTGGGATTGATGAGATAGACCTGGCCATTGGCATTGAGCTGGCCGAAGAATTGCGTCGGGTTGGTGTCATGGATACGGTTGACCGCCACTGCACTGGCCGAGGGCTGGACGAAATTGACCGTCTCGCCACGGGCGGTGTTGAACGATTGCCAGTTCGCGGACATGCTCTGGCTGGACTGCGTGACCGTGGTGGTCGTCCCGGACTGCGCGATGCTGCCCGAGCCTGCGGTCACCTGTCCGCCCACAGGCCCGGCCTGCGCCAGCAGCGGTGACATCAACAATGCCGCCGCCAATCGCTGTCGGTTCCGGCTTTTTCCCTGGCTGCGCGAGACCTCCGATACGGCGACCCAGGCCTGGTGTACGGTACTCCAGACGAGCCGATAGATGCGGTTCAACGAGGCGTGGCCTGTCATGATTTTTTCCCCTGTAGACGGATCGCCCCCGCTTGCAGAATCCCTCACGACAGCGGGTACGAATGCATGCTTTATTTAATTAGAAACCGTTTGCAACTAACTTTTTCAGTTGGTGTTTGGTCGAGCGATTTTCTGAAAAAACTTGGATGCAGTGAAATGCGATGAACAATTTTTTAAGTTTTATGTTTAATGAATTGATTGCAAATCGCTATGGCTTTCGATTTGCGGTCCGACGCTCCAGCCCATATCACGTCATGCCAGGTCGCTTCGTATCATTGAGTGAGGCGCGCTCAGACAGTAGCTTGCAGCTGCTCAGGAAAATTTGAAATGATAGTGTTCGCCTCTCCATACGCCTCGGCAGGCTATGGCAAGAAGTTGTGCAACCGACAGCCATTGGGGAGTCGACTGAATTCGGCTTTCCTCAGCTGCTCCAGATATTGGGTTTATTTCGTTCGGGCGGCTGTGGAAAGATTTCGGCGCGCTGGCACGCCTTATAGCACCAGGCGCTCAACGCTAAAGAGCCTGTCGGAGCATTAACTTGAAAGCACGTTGACCTTGGCGGCGAGGCCAGCCTGAAACTGCAAAATCAGGTCGGTATTTTTGACTTTATGATTCCTGTGGTCAATAGTCCAATTGGACTGATGCCTGCGGATGGCTTGTTGCACGTGGAAAGCTCGTCCAAAGAGCCATAGAGCTGACGGCAAGGCAGGCCGGTAGTATCCCGCCCGCTTCGTACCACCGGGTACGGCTGCTTGTCCTCAAGCAGGTCTTCAATGAGACTGTGCCACTGGATATCGCTACCCAGTCCAGATCGGACCAACCGCTGGTCAACAACCCCCATTGTGATTGTCCCGAAATTATTTTTGGAAGCCCAATTGCAGCCGTCCCATCGGAACGGTGTCATCGGCACATGTTTACTGCGAGCAGAGGCGGCTCCCGCCGCCCTGCACTCCATAGTCTTGCAAGAGCCGCCGGCTCAAATGCTGTTTTCGCAAAAATGAATTGCCGCGCAGGCGGATTGTTGTCGGGAAGGTGCGCTCCTATCATTTTCCCTGTCGAGTTCGAATCGATCCCAACATTCCCCAAGAGGTCAATCATGAGTACAGCAAAAAAAGTCGCCATCGTCACCGGCGCATCGCAAGGCATCGGCGCTGAGATCGTCAAGGCGTATCGCAAGCTCGGTTATCGCGTGCTGGCCACTTCGCGTTCGATCAAGCCGTCCGATGATGCCGAGGTCATCACCGTAGCCGGTGACATCGGCGACCGTTCCACCGCACAGCGCGTGGTCGCCGAAGCCCTCGCCCGCTTCGGCCGCATCGATACGCTGGTCAACAACGCCGGCATCTACATCGGCAAGCCCTTTACCGAACATACCGTGGAGGACTACAACGCCATCATGAACGTGAACATGGCCGGCTTCTTCCACATCACCCAGCTGGCCCTGGCCGAGATCGAAAAGCAGCAAGGCGGCCATGTCGTCACCGTCACCGGCAGCATCGACAATGGCATGAGCGGCGGTGTCTACACCGGATTGGCCGGGCTGACCAAGGGTGGGCTCAACGCGGCCACCCGCGCACTGGCCATCGAGTATGCGGAAAAGCGCATCCGCTTCAACGCCGTCGCACCCGGCGTCATCAGGACGCCGATGCATGCAGAAGAAAATCTCCAGTTCTTCGGCAAATACCATCCGCTGGGCCGCATCGGCGAGGCCAGCGAAGTGGCCAATGCCATCACCTTCCTGGAAAGCGCCGAATTCATTACAGGCGAAATCATCCACGTGGACGGCGGCCAGCACGCCGGCCGTTAAGCGCCCATCCGCTTCAAGGGGCCGAGTCACCAGCGTGGCCCGATATCACGCCATTGCGCTGCCAAAGCATTTTCCATGGTGCTCATGGTGGCCGACATGCCGCCATTTTTCAGAAGGAATCAAGCAAATGAACACCGCACACGTCACCGACTATTTCAAGGCCTTGGCCAACAAGGATGCGCAGGGAATCGTTGCGCACCTGTCCGACGACATCGTCCTGCATGGACCGATCTTCCCCGAACCCACGCTGGGCAAGGAGGCCGTGGTACAGATCCTGAGCGGCTTCCTGGCGACCATCGATGCACTCGAAGTCAACCTGAGCTTCGCCTCGGAGCGCGATGTCGCCGTGTTTTTCAGCTTTACGTGCAAGGGAATCACCGTCAAGGGGAACGAGCATCTCCACCTCGATGAGAACGGCCTGATCGATCATATCGAGGTGGCGTGGCGTCCCCTGCCTGATGCTGTCCTGATCCAGGAGATCTTCGCCACCAAGCTGGGTTTCCAGGCGATGCGCCTCGTCCCGGCAGCCTGACCATCATGGATCACGCAAGCTTGCTGTCGAACGCAGCTGCGCTGCCCGGCGCACAGGATGTCTCGCCTTCGTTTGAACGATATACAACGGAGGTCGTGCTGGGCGATCTGTGGAAACGGCCGCATCTCTCGGTACGTGACCGCAGCGTCATCACCCTCTCGGTCCTGATCGCGCGCAACCAGAGCGCAGACATGCCGTTCTACCTCAACGTTGCGCTCGATCACGGTGTAACCCCTGGTGAAATCTCAGCCATGGTGGCGCATCTGGCCTTCTATTCCGGCTGGGCCAATGCGATGGCGGCAGTCGATGTGGTGCGCGCGGTCTTCCATCAGCGCGGCATGGATGCCACGCCGTTTGCGTCCATCGATGCCGGGCCGCATCCGATCGATGAACAGCTCGAACAGCGGCGCCATGCTGCGGCCATGCACAAGTTCGGACAGGTCGCGCCCGGCCTGGTGCAGCTCACCAGCGATGTCCTGTTTCAGGATGTATGGCGCAGTCCGGAGCTGTCGCTGCGCGACCGCTGCCTCATCACCATCTGCTCGGTCATTGCCACCGCCCAGACAGCGCAGCTGGCCTTCTATGTCAATCGAGCGCTGGATCACTGCGTGAGCCGGGCGGAGCTGTCGGAGCTGCTGACGCACATTGCATTCTATTCAGGCTGGTCGAGTGCCTATACAGCGCTGGCAGTCGTAAAGGATGTGTTTGAAAGCCGACCTGACTGACGGCACTCACAAGACATCGCTCCACTGGCCAATCGCATTCCATTCATTACCGAAAGGACAGATCAATCATGAATACAACACAAAAGGTCGCCATCGTGACCAGCGCATCCCAGGGCATTGGCGCTGAAATCGTCAAGACCTATCGCAAGCTCGACTATCGCGTGCTGGCCACCTCGCGCTCGATCAAGCCGTCCGATGACGCCGACGTCATGACGGTGGCCGGCGACATCGGCGAGCGCTCCACCGCACAGCGCGTGGTCGAGCAAGCCCTTGCAAGCTTCGGCCGTGTCGATACGCTGGTCAACAACGCCGGCATCTACATCGGCAAGCCCTTTACCGAAAATACCCTGGAGGACTACAACGCCATCATGAACGTCAACATGGCCGGTTTCTTCCACATCACCCAGCTGGCCCTGGCCGAAATCGAGAAGCAGGACGGTGGCCATGTCATCACCGTGACCGGCAGCATCGACAACGGCATCAAGGGCGCTTACTCAGGATTGGCTGCACTCACCAAGGGCGGACTCAACGCGGCCACCCGGGCACTGGCGATCGAATATGCAGAAAAGCGCATTCGCTTCAATGCGGTTGCACCGGGAGCCACCAGCACGCCGATGCAAGCGGGGAAAGATCACGCCATGCTTGGGCGCTTCCATCCGCTGGGCCGCATCGGTGAGGCGAGCGAAGTGGCCGACGCCATTATGTTTCTGGAGGCGGCAGGTTTCATCACCGGCGAGGTCGTGCACGTGGACGGTGGCCGACACGCAGGCCGCTGACGCCTTGGTAGGCAGGGCAGTGCAGCGATCGTGGAATCTGCGATAGTTGCAAAGCCGAACTAAGCGCCAGGAAACATGCGGTCCCAATAGGGCGGCGATCCGATTGCATTGACGAGGAAGGCGGAGACCTCGCGTACCTTTTGCGAGCGCAGCCGATTTTCCGGCGAGAGAATCTGGATGTAGTGCGGGTCGGCATAAGCCGATATCTCCCAGTCCTGCAGCAGCGCCACCAGCCGTCCTTCGGTGAAACTGGCCGGCGAATAAAGCCATGTCGGCATCAGCACGATGCCACGTCCGGCCAGTGCAGCGTTGATGAGCACTTCGGAATTGTTGCTGCGTAACGGGCCGCCCACGACCAGGGGTTCGAATGCTTCGTTGGAAGCGCGCCTGAAGTGCCATCGCTGCGGTTCCCGCAGGCCTTTGTACAGCAAGCAATTGTGCTGCAGGAGATCCTCCGGCGTTTGCGGGATGCCGCGCTCATGGAGATACTGCGGACTTGCGGCCAGCACGTAGTGCAGGGAACAAACGGTCTTGCCGATCAAGCCGGAGTCGACCAGGCCGCCCACGCGGATGGTCACGTCGGCGCCCTCCAGCACCGGATCGATGAAGGTATTGGTCAGCGTCAGTTCGACCAGCAGATCCGGATACTTGTCTTGCAGCTGGTTGACCAGGTGAGAGATATGCAGTCGGCCCAGCGAATCGGGCGCGTTGATCTTGAGCAGCCCGCGGATGCCTTTGTTCGTGTCCTCGAACTGGTCGGATGCGGAATCCAGAAGTTCGACCGCTGGCCGTACGTTCGCATAGTAACGCTGCCCCTGTTCGGTAAGACGCACGGCACGCGTGCTGCGGTAAAAAAGCTGTTGGCCGAGTTCCGTCTCCAGCGACGAGATGGCACGCGATACCGACGAGGCCGGCACTTCAAAATGACGTGCCGTTGCCAGGAAGCTGCCGGAGGTGGCGACCATCATGAAATAGCGTAAGGTCTGGACGTGCATGCTTGCCCTTGTAATTGTTTCGCGAATCTTGACTTCTGCAGGTGATGGGGACGACTGGCGAACGCGTCTATTCCCGATGTTCTGGAGAACCGCGGTTTGAGCATCCTGCAGCGATCGTCGCACGTTGCGCAAGCCCCGCCCAAGACACGATACCGAATTCGCCTTGGTCCGTGAAGCATCATCTCGCCCAATGGTTGCACTCGGGCCTTTCTCGCGGGCTCTTCCATGTTCGCGTTGTTGTAGGCCATACCTCTGCAAGCGCCGGCGATATACCTGGTGGGCATCCCCGGCATGCAATCATGAACGACTCGGTTTCCGATGCTGCATGTCCGGGCATGCCAGTATCAGATCGCCATGATCGATGTGCAAAGACGCTCAGTGATGGCCAGGCAATGGCAGCGCCGTCGTCAGTTTGGTTTCTTCCAGCGAAATGCTGGTCTCGGTTTCGCCAACGCTGTCGATGATGATCAGCCTGTCCCGGATGAACTTGCGGCAAGCGTCGACACTTTCAACGCGCAGCATCAGCAGGTAGTCGTAATTTCCCGTGACCAGATGGCAGGTCATGATCTCCGACATGTTCCTGATCGCCGCCTCGAAGGCATCCACCGCCTTCTTGCTTTGGGTGCGCAATCGCACGTGAATGAATGCGGTCAGCCCGAGACCGATTTTAGGACCATCGACCAGTGCCACGTATCGCTTGATGATCCCGTCCTCTTCCATCTGCTTGACCCGGCGCGCGCAGGGCGTCGGCGAGAGCCCGACGCGCTCGGACAATTCCTGGATGGTCAGGTGCGCATTCTCTTGCAACGCCCGCAGGATCTGTATGTTGAATTTATCCAGAGTCATGTGCCCCCCAAAAAGCTAATCTAAAAATTTGGTTTTTTTCACTACATCCGACAGCTCGCAGCAATGATTTTAGCTAAATCCGCTCCTTCGGTGAGCGTATTCTGCACGCATGACTACCTTACTTCTTTTCCTCAATGCCCTGCTCGTCGGGCTCGGCTCTTCCATGGTCCTGTCACAGAATGCGGAAGTCCTCCCCATCGTCGGGGTAGGTCATCGCATGTTGGGTGCGGGTGTGATTTTGCTGTTGATCGCCTGGGGAAGCGGGAAACGCCTGCATCTTGAGCGCCGCCACGTGGCCTGGGTGGCAATGCAAGGCATCGCCATGTTCGGCCTGGCCTACGTAGCCTTTTACAACGCAGTTCTGCACATCCCCAGCGGACTGGTGGCCTTGGTACTGTCGATTTCGCCGATGATCACGGCACTTCTCTCACGCATTTTGACGGGAGACATACCGACGACCACCGACAAGGTCGGCATGGGCTTCGGGGTATTGGGCATCTTCATTGTCTTCGGCGGCGGGATGGGACAGCTGATCGTCGACCCGTCCTTCCGGCACGAACTGATGCTCGGTCTGGCTTGGGCCCTGATGGCGGCATTCTCGACGGCAGCGGGAACGGCCATCGGTGCGCGCAATCGGGTCAATGGAATCTGGGGTATCGCCACCGTTGGCTGGGGGCTCTTGTTCAGCGGCGCGTCCTGCCTGGCGGTCGCTTCGATGGAAGGTGCGGCGATCGTGTCGGCGTACTCGGCGTCTTATTTGGGAGGACTGGCGTACCTGGTCCTGGCCGGCTCGGTGGCCGCTTTCCTGCTCTACTTCGAACTGATCAAACGCACAGGCCCTGCCAGGGCATCATTTTCCTTCGTTCTTGTCCCGGTGGTGGCGATCTTCATGTCGGTCATCAGGGAGGGCGTGGCCGTGACGCTGCCATTGATCGCAGGGACCAGCATCGCGTTGCTGGGCAATATCGTCGTGTTGGCACAGCCATCCAAAGGGATGCAAGGAATTGCGCCATCGAAGTGATCGCAGCTGAGAGCGGAAGGCGGGCAGCTTCAGCCCACGTGATAAAGATGCACCGGCCGGAACCCCAATCGCTCCTTGTGCCGCGCAATCTTCTGCAGCATCCGCAAGCCCTCCTCATGCCCGGCCACCACCACCCGGCGCACGGCGCTGCGGCCTTCGATGCCGTCCCAGGCCTGGGTGAGCACCCAGTCGCCCAGCAGGTCCTGCACCAGGTCCACCGTGAAAATGGCGCGCGTCTTGCCGTCGGTGAAGTGCAGGCGCGTGGCCACGGTCACGGGCAGTGCATGGGTGACGTGGTCAGCGGAATCGATCATGGCAAAAACAGGGCTACGGAACGGCGGGCGTGGATGATAGCAGGACGGCGAGGGAATACAAGAACCAACGGCAATAGTCCGGAAATGAAACTAAGCGCCCGGCACCGGGCCGGACGGCGATTCCGTCAACTATTTACAGGTTCGGCGCCAGCCAGCGTTCCACCTCTTCCTTGGGCACATGGCGGCGCTCTGCCATATCCACGACCTGGTCTTCGCCGATCTTGCCGACCACGAAGTACTTCGACTGCGGATGCGCGAAGTAGAAGCCCGACACCGAGGCGCCGGGGAACATGGCGTACGACTCGGTCAACTGCATGCCGATCTCGTCGCACTGCATGACGCGGAAAGCGTCCGCCTTGACGGTGTGCTCCGGGCAGGCCGGATAGCCGGGGGCGGGACGGATGCCGAGATATTTTTCCTTGATGAGATCGGTGCTGCTCAGGTTCTCATCGGCCGCATAGCCCCACAGGTCCTTGCGCACGCGTTCATGCAGGTATTCGGCGAAGGCTTCGGCCAGGCGGTCCGCCAGGGCCTTGAGCATGATCGAAGAGTAGTCGTCGTGGGCATCCTCGAAGCGCTTTTCGTATTTCTCGATACCCAGGCCGGCGGTCACGGCAAACATGCCGATGTAATCCTGCACGCCCGATGCCTTGGGTGCGATGAAGTCCGACAGGCACTGGTTGGGACGCGCCACGCCATCGACCACCGGCTTCTCGGTCTGCTGGCGCAGGCCGTAATAGGTGAAGGCGACCTGGCTGCGGCTGTCGTCGGTGTAGATCTCGATGTCATCATCATTGACGGTGTTGGCCGGCAGCAGCGAGATGACGCCGTTGGCGGTGAGCCAGCGGCCATCGATGATCTTCTTCAGCATGGCCTGGGCTTCCTGGAAGACCTTGGTCGCGGCTTCGCCCACGACTTCATCGGTGAGGATAGCTGGGTAAGGGCCGGCCAGGTCCCAGGTCTGGAAGAACGGACCCCAGTCGATATAGTTGGCCAGCAAACCCAGGTCCACATTCTTGAACAGGCGACGGCCGATGAACTTGGGCTTGACCGGGGCGAATTCCAGCTTGGTCTTGTTGGCGCGGGCTGCCGCCAGCGGCAGCATGGGCGCGGCCTTCTTGCTGGCGTGCTGTTCGCGGATGCGTTCGTAGTCGGCGTTGAGGTCGGCCACGTACTGCGTCTTCTGCTCGTCGGCCAGCAGCGATTGCGCCACCGACACGGCACGCGAGGCGTCCGGCACGTAGACCACCGGGCCTTCGTAGTTGGGGGCGATCTTGACGGCCGTGTGGGCACGCGAGGTCGTGGCACCGCCGATCATCAGCGGCATCTTGAGACCCGCGAAATACGGATCGCGCTGCATTTCCTTGGCGACATACGCCATCTCTTCCAGCGACGGGGTGATCAGGCCGGAGAGGCCGATGATGTCGGCCTTCTCTTCCTTGGCCTTGGCCAGGATCTCGGCGCAGGGCACCATCACGCCCATGTTGACGACCTCGAAGTTGTTGCACTGGAGGACGACGGTGACAATGTTCTTGCCGATGTCGTGGACATCGCCCTTGACGGTGGCGATGACGATCTTGCCCTTGGGCTTGGCGACTTCACCGGTGGCGATTTCGAGCTGGCGCTTCTCTTCTTCGATGAAGGGGATCAGGTGCGCCACGGCCTGCTTCATCACGCGCGCCGACTTGACCACCTGCGGCAGGAACATCTTGCCCTGGCCGAACAGGTCGCCGACCACGTTCATGCCATCCATCAGCGGACCTTCGATCACGTGGATGGGACGGCCGCCATCGGCGGCGACCTGCTGGCGCACCTCTTCGGTGTCTTCCACGATCCACTGCGTGATGCCGTGCACCAGCGCATGCGAGAGGCGCTTGGCCACCGGCAGGTTGCGCCATTCGAGGGTGGCTTCTTCCTTCTTGTCGCCGGCCTTGAGCGTGGCGGCGTATTCGATCATGCGCTCGGTGGCGTCTTCGCGGCGGTTCAGGACCACGTCTTCCACACGCTCGCGCAGCTCGGCCGGCAGGTCGTCATAGACGCCGATCATGCCGGCATTGACGATGCCCATGGTCATGCCGGCCTTGATGGCGTGATACAGGAAGACGGTATGGATCGCTTCGCGCGCCGGGTCATTGCCGCGGAAGCTGAAGGACACGTTGGAGACACCGCCGCTGATCTTGGCGTAGGGCAGGTTCTGGTGGATCCAGCGGGTGGCTTCGATGAAGTCGACCGCGTAGTTGTTGTGTTCCTCGATGCCGGTGGCGACGGCAAAGATGTTGGGGTCGAAGATGATGTCTTCGGGCGGGAAGTCCAGCTTGTCCACCAGCAGGCGATAGGCGCGTTCGCAGATCTCGATCTTGCGGGCGAAGGTATCGGCCTGGCCCACTTCGTCGAAGGCCATGACGATGACGGCCGCACCATAGCGGCGGCACAACTTGGCTTCGCGCAGGAATTTCTCCTCGCCTTCCTTCATCGAGATGGAGTTGACGATGGACTTGCCCTGCACGCACTTCAGGCCCGCTTCGATGACTTCCCACTTGGAGGAGTCGATCATGATGGGCACGCGTGCGATGTCGGGCTCGGAGGCGATCAGGTTGAGGAAGCGCGTCATGGCGGCGACCGAGTCAAGCATCGCCTCATCCATGTTGATGTCGATGATCTGCGCACCGTTCTCGACCTGCTGGCGGGCCACCGCCAGGGCTTCGTCGTATTGCTCGTTGAGGATCAGGCGGGCGAAGGCCTTGGAGCCGGTGACGTTGGTGCGCTCGCCGACGTTCACGTAGAGCGACTGGTCATTGATGGTGAAGGGCTCCAGGCCCGACAGGCGCATCTCGTGCGTGGGCTCGGGCAGCTTGCGCGGGGCGATCGTGGCGACCGTCTCGGCAATGGCCTTGATGTGCGGCGGCGTAGTGCCGCAGCAGCCGCCGGCGACGTTGACGAAACCGCTCTCGGCGAATTCCTTCAACAGGGCCGAGGTGACATCCGGGGTTTCATCGAAGCCGGTGTCACTCATCGGATTGGGCAGGCCGGCGTTGGGGTAGATGCAGACGTAGGTGTCGGCGATCTTGGAGAGCTCTTCCGCATAGGGGCGCATCAGGGCCGCACCGAGGGCGCAGTTCAGGCCCACGGTCAGCGGGCGCGCATGGCGGATGGAGTTCCAGAAGGCGGTCACGGTCTGGCCCGAGAGAATGCGGCCGGATGCATCGGTGACGGTGCCCGAGATCATGATGGGCAGGCGCTTGCCGCTCTCTTCGAAGAAAGTATCAATGGCGAACAAAGCCGCCTTGCAGTTGAGCGTGTCGAAGATGGTCTCGACCAGCAGCACGTCGGCACCGCCTTCGACCAGCGCACGGGTCTGCTCCAGGTAGGCCGCCACCAGCTGATCGAAGGTGACGTTGCGCGCGGCCGGGTCGTTGACGTCTGGCGAGATGGAGGCCGTCTTGGGCGTGGGGCCGAGGGCACCGGCCACGAAGCGCGGCTTGTCCGGGGTCGAGTACTTGTCGCAGGCCGCACGGGCCAGGCGCGCCGATTCCACGTTCATCTCGTAGACCAAGTGCGCCATGTGGTAATCGTCCTGGGCCACGCTGGTGGCGCCGAAGGTATTGGTCTCGATCAGGTCGGCACCGGCAGCCAGGTATTGCTCGTGGATTTCCTGGATGATGTGCGGCTGGGTCAGCGAGAGCAGTTCATTGTTGCCCTTGACGAAGAGATCCTTGCCGGGAACGCTGAAGTCGGCGAAACGCTGGCCGCGATAATCCTCTTCGGTCAGCTTGTAGCGCTGGATCATGGTGCCCATCGCACCATCGAGGATGAGGATGCGCTGCGACATCAGGTCGCGCAGCAGCAATTCGGTCTGGCACAGTTCGTTCGGCTTCATCTGGCGTTTTTCTCTGGTAACGGCAACAATGCGAGGCCTGATCCCGCACGCAAAGACGTTGCGGATAAAAAAACCGGCCAGAAAAGGACCGGTTCCACAGGCAAAAAGTGAACCCGATTATACGCCAAAGCACCCTCCCCCCGCCTCCCGGCAGGCTTCGCGGGCGGGGCTTAGTTGCAAATTGTTAACTACTTATCCCCATGCCAGATCACCCGCCCATCCTCATCCTGACCGCCCTGGAAAGTGAACTCGATGCCGCCGCCGCCCCGGCGGGGGTCAAGGTGGTCTATTGCGGCGTGGGCAAGGTCAACGCCGCCCTGCATGCGACCCAGGCCATCCTGACCCATCGCCCGCGTGCACTCATCAATTTCGGCACGGCCGGCAAGATCGATCCGGGGCACGACGGGCTGCTGGAAGTGGCATCCGTCATCCAGCGCGACATGGCAGCCATGCCGCTGGCACCGCGCGGGGTGACGCCGCTGATGAACCAGGAGCAACAGCCGGCACGCCTGGATTCCGGCTATCCCGGCGTGCTGTGCGGCACCGGCGACAGCTTCGTGACGGCGGCCGATGACTGGCTGCTGGAACAGAAGGTCGATCTGGTGGATATGGAATTGTTTGCCATCGCCCGCGTGTGCCGGCACTTTGGCTTGCCGTGGCGGGCCTTCAAGTTCATCACCGATGGGGCCGATGACGATGCGGCCGATGACTGGCAAGCGCGCGTGCATCTGGGCGAGGAACTGTTCTGGCGGCATCTGCCGCTGGTGCTCAGGCAGTTCGAGGGAGAACAGGCGCGTTGAGTCGCGCAGGCATTCACGTCCGGAGGGAGGACTTAGTTCGCGCCTGAACCAAAGTCCTCATGCCTGCCTGAAGGTGGTCGCGACGCTCAGGCGAAGCGGCCGCCTTCCAGCGGGAAGCCCTTCAGGAATTCCGCCGCCGGCAGGCGCTTGCCGCCCGGCTTCTGCAGTTCCGTCAGCAGCAATGCGCCTTCGCCACAGGCCACCACGATGCCGGCCTGGGCATCGGCCGACAGCACCTGGCCCGGCTCGCCAGGCTGTGCCACCTTGACCGGACGCGCCTGCCACAGCTTGACCACGGTATCGCCAAACCGGCCGGTCGCGCCGGGGAAGGGATTGAAGGCGCGGATGCGGCGGGCCAGTTGCTCGGCACTTTGGGTGAAGTCGAGCGCGGCCTCCTCCTTGGCGATCTTGGCGGCGTAGTTGGCCCCTTCTTCCGGCTGCGGCGTGGCCGGCAGCGTGCCCTGCTCCAGCCGGGCGATGGCTTCCACGATCATCTTGCCGCCCAGCGCGGCCAGCTTGTCATGCAGGCTGCCGGTGGTGTCGTCTTCGGCGATGGGGAGGCTTTCGATGAGCATCATGGGGCCGGTGTCGAGGCCCTCTTCCATCTGCATGATGGTGATGCCGGTCTCGGCGTCACCGGCCTCGATGGCGCGATGGATGGGGGCGGCGCCCCGCCAGCGCGGCAGCAGCGAGCCGTGGATGTTGATGCAGCCCAGGCGCGGGATGTCGAGCACGCTGCGCGGCAGGATCAGGCCATAGGCGGCCACCACCATCACGTCATGCGGGGTCGATTGCAGCAGGGCGTGGGCTTCCTGCGCCACGTCCGGATACTTGCCGTTCAGGCGCAAGGAGACCGGCTGTGCCACCGGCGTGCCGTGCTTGATCGCACACTGCTTCACGGGCGAGGCCTGCAGCTGCATGCCGCGTCCGGCGGGACGGTCGGGCTGGGTCAGCACCAGCGTGATCTCGTGACCGGCGGCGTACAGCGCTTCGAGCGCGACGGCGGCGAATTCCGGCGTGCCGGCAAAAATGATCTTCATGAAAAACTCCAGGAGCGGCCGCAGCCGCCAGATTTACAGATTGCGTTTCTTGTGGGGCGCGCGGGCGAAGGCCATATCGTACAGCCAGTTCGGCAGCAGCCGCAGCAGCTTGGCCACCACCCCCATCTGCCAGGGAATGACGCGATAGCTCACGCCCTCGGCGATGCTCTCGACGGCACGCTCGGCAAAACGCTCCACCGGCATCAGGAAGGGCATGGGATAGGTGTTCACACGGGTCATCGGGGTATCGATGTAGCCGGGCGCGATGGTCACGACCTTGATGCCGGAGGAGCGCAATTCTACCCGCAGCGATTCGCAGTAACTGATCACGGCCGACTTGGAGGCGCTGTAGGCCCCCGCCCCCGGCAAGCCGCGAATGCCCGCCACGCTGCCGATGCCGACCAGGCGGCAGCGATTGCGCTGCGCGGGTGGCGCGGCCTTCATGCGCGCCACGAAGGGCGTGAAGGTGGCAAAGGTAGCCGTGACGTTGACGGCCAGGATGCGTTCGAAGGCCGGCAGGTCTTCCTGGTATTCGGTCAGCGTGCCCTGCGAAATGCCGGCGTTGGCAATGACCACGTCTGCCCCGCCGAACTCGGCCAGGAAGGAGTCGGCGGCGGCGCCCAGGGCCGCGTGGTCGGTGACGTCGAGGGCGTAGACGCGGTGCCGTTCAGGATGCGGCAGGCTGGCGCGCAGGGCCTCCAGCTCGGCCGTGCGGCGGGCGACCAGGCCGAGGATGGCCCCGCGGCGGGCGTAGGCATGCGCCAGGGCCATGCCGATACCGCTGGAGGCGCCGGTCAGGAATACGCGTTCCTGGGCTGCAACGACGAGAGGGTTGGCCATGCCTGCTCCTGAGGTGAGTTGAAGGTTTAGGTAATTTCTACTGCCCAAATGACAACGGTCCGCGGCCTTGCGGACGCGGACCGTGTGGAACGGGTGAAGCTTATTTCTTTTTCGCGGGGGTGCTGCCAGCGGCCTTTTCAGCAGCGACCTTGGCCACCAGGTGATCCATCACCTGCAGGGCGGCGGCTTGCTGCATCGATTCCGGCTGGTTGGCCAGGGCCACGCCGACCACGGCGGGCGAGGTCACGTAACGGCCATCGATGGCGATCATGGGCACGCCGTCGACCTTGTAGGCTTCCTGCAGCTGGGCGGCGCGGCGGGCCTTGGTCTGCACGCCGAAGGAGTTGTACAGGTCGAGGAATTTCTGCTTGTCCAGGCCGATCTTCTCGATGTAGGCCAGGATGGTCTTGTCGGTGTTGATGCGCTGGTTTTCCACGTGGATGGCCTGGAAGATCTTGGGGGTCAGCTCGTCAGCCTTGCCCATGGCTTCCAGCGTGTAGTAGAGCTTCTGCTGCGGTACGAAGCTGTCGCGGAAGGCCACCGGCACCTTCTTGAAGCTGATCTTGTCGCCCTGCTTCTTGACCCAGGCCGTCAGCGACGGGTCCCAGGCCGCGCAGTGCGGGCAGTCGAACCAGAAGAACTCGGTGACTTCGACCTTGTTGCCGGAGTCCGTCGGCTGGGCCTGCTCCAGCACGCGGTAGTCGCTGCCCACTTGCGGATTGGCCGGCGAGGCCGAAGCGCCGACGCTGGCGCTCAAAGCCAGCACGCCGAAGCTGACCGCAGCCAGCAGCTTTTGATGGAAACGCATGGTATTACCCTCTCTGATGGATAGTCGGTGGGAACGACCCTTGGTCGTTCCGCGCCCGTCGTGCCGGTCGGTCATCCCCTGCCGCCGGCATCCACGGTGCGCTCTGGATTACTTGGGAATGCGCACGATGGCGGCATCAACCCCGTTATCGGACAGCTTGCTGCGCGTGCGGTTCATCGACTCCGCATGCTCGAAGGGACCGATGCGCACGCGATAGAGCACGCCACTGTCGGCCGTGCGTTCGGTGACCTTGGCCTCGAAGCCCAGCAGGGCCAGCTTGGCGCGGGCACTTTCGGCATCGGCCTGGTCGCGGAAGGCGCCAGTCTGCAGGAAGTAGGTCCACTTGTCGTCGTTGGTGTCGTTCTTGACAGCCGGGGTCGCAGGCGTGGTGGCCGAGGGCTTGGCGTCAGCCGTCTTGGTCTCCGATTTGGACGGTGCCGGGGTAGCCGGGCTGGACTGCGGCGCCGGGGCCACTGGCGGCACCGGCTGGGCGGCGGCCGTGTTGGGCGGCACCGGCGTCTGCGACTGCTGCTGGTCGCGCGCAGCTTCGCGGGCGATGTCGCGGTTGCCGTAGAGCGGACGGTTGGGATCGGCCGCCTGGGCCGGCGTCGGGTCGGCGCGCTCGGGGCGCGTCACCTTGTTGACGAAGGGGATGGGCGACTTGGTGATCATCAGTGCCACACCCACGGCGATCCCCAGGCCGACGATCAAACCCAGGATCAGGCCGAGCAGCGTACCGCCGGCCTGCTTGTGATATTTCGCGTTCAACGGTTTCACGTTTCTCTTTAGCTGCTTGTTTTACATTCTGGCCGGAGCCGATACGCCCAACAATGCCAGGCCGTTGCGCAGCACCTGGCGGGTGGCGGACAACAGCGCCAGGCGTGCAGACCTGGTTGGGACATCGTCGACCAGCACGCGTTCCGCATTGTAGTAGCTATGCAGTTCGCCTGCCAGATCGCGCAGGTAGAAGGCCACCTGGTGCGGTCCCAGTTCCTGCAGGGCATGGGCCAGCATGTCCGGATACTCGGCCAGCTTGGCCAGCAGCGACGCTTCGCGCGGGGCGGTCAAGAGCGACAGGTCAGCCGTGGTCTTGAGCGCTTCTTCATCCACGCCCGACTTGCCCAGCACGGTGCAGATGCGGGCGTGGGCGTACTGGACGTAATAGACCGGGTTTTCATCGGACTGCGCCAGCGCCAGATCGACGTCGAAGACGAACTCGGTATCGGCCTTGCGCGAGATCAGGAAGAAGCGCACCGCATCGCGGCCGCGCGTGAGGTCGCGCTCCTGGCCCTCGACCGCCTCGCCGGCCGACCATTCGATCAGGTCGCGCAGGGTGACGTAGGAACCGGCGCGCTTGGAAATCTTGACCTCTTCGCCATTGCGCATGACGGTGACCATCTTGTGCAGCACGTAGTCGGGATAACCCTGCGGGATGCCCACACCGGCGGCTTGCAGGCCGGCGCGCACGCGGGCGATGGTGCCGTGGTGGTCGCTGCCCTGGATATTGATGACCTTGCCGTAGCCGCGTTGCCACTTGTTGATGTGATAGGCGACGTCGGGCACGAAGTAGGTATAGGTGCCGTCGGTCTTCTTCATGACGCGATCCTTGTCGTCGCCATAGTCGGTGGTGCGCAGCCAGAGCGCGCCATCCTGCTCGTAGGTCTTGCCGGCGGCAATGAGCGCATCCACGGCGGCGGCTACCTTGCCGTCGGCGTAGAGCGAGGACTCGAGGTAGTAATTGTCGAACTTCACGCCGAAGGCCTGCAGGTCCAGGTCCTGCTCGTGGCGCAGGTAGGCCACGGCGAAGCGGCGGATCGAGTCCATGTCTTCCACATCGCCGCTGCCGGTGACGGGTTCGCCATCGCTGGCCGAGACGGTCTTCTTGTCGAGGAAGTCGCGGGCGATGTCGGCGATGTAGTCGCCGTTGTAGGCCGACTCGGGCCACTCGGCGTCACCCGGCTTGAAGCCGCGCGCACGCGCCTGCACCGAGGTGGCCAGGGTGGCGATCTGCACGCCGGCATCGTTGTAGTAGAACTCGCGCAGCACGTCATAGCCCTGGGCTTCCAAGAGCGAGGACAGTGCATCGCCCAGGGCGCCCTGGCGACCATGGCCCACGTGCAGCGGACCGGTGGGATTGGCCGAGACGAACTCGACCAGCACCTTCTTGCCGGCACCCAGGCTGCCACGGCCGAAGGCCTCGCCCTGTTCGTGGATCACCTTGACCACCGCCTGCTTGGCGGCAGCCGCCACGCGCAGGTTGATGAAGCCGGGGCCGGCGATCTCGACGGACTCCACCAGGCCTTCGCGCGCCGGGTCGGCCATGACGGCGGCCACGATGGCTTGTGCCAGTTCGCGCGGATTCTTCTTCAGCGGCTTGGCCAGCTGCATGGCGATGTTGCAGGCGATGTCGCCGTGCGAGGCATCGCGCGGACGCTCCAGGGTGATGGTCGGGGTCAGGCCGCTATCAGCCAGCAGCGGCTGCAAGGCGGACGAGAACAGGTCGGAGATGCGTTGTTTCTGTTGTGCGAGCATGGGAATGAGGGGTAAAGCGGAAGCGGCCGAGGCGCTGGTCTGGCAGGCTGCGCCGCGCGGAGGGATCGCTTGCAATTGGTTGAGCAGCCGAGATTATACCGGCTAGGCGCGCCATGTTGGCTGCCCGAGCAAGCAGCTTGCACGCGGGCAAGCTCTCTGTTGCATAAAGATGCCGCAATCACAACAAAGCATGCCGCCGCGCTTGGGACACCCTGGGACACTGTTAGAACAATTTTGCAACAAACTTCACCGCGCATGTCGAGACACGCCGGGGACCCGCCAGCGGCGGGCCTGCGTTCATATATCGACTGGATCGACTTCCAGCGACCAGCGGGCCCGGGTCTTGAGTTGCCGCAACTCGGCCAGCCAGTGTTTGAGGAAGCCCTGCAGCGCCGGACGCGAAGGGCATTCGATGAGCAGCTGGGCGCGCTCCACGTTGGCCACCCGCATCAGCGTCATGGGGATCGGTTCGTTGATGGTGATGGCGGGGGCGTCCAGCAAGGCGGCGGCCTCCTTCAGGAATCCCAGGGCCGTGTCCAGCTCGCGCGCCTCGGCCCGCAGCAGCGCCTGGTACATGAAGGGCGGGAAATGGGCCTGGCGGCGCTCCTCCAGCAAGTCGCCGGCAAAGCCGTCGTAGTCGTGGCGCATCACGGCCTGGTACAGCGGGTGATGCGGATAGCGGGTCTGGATCAGCACCTCGCCCGAGCTGCCATCGGCGGACAGCCCGGCCCGGCCGGCGCGGCCGGCCACCTGCATCAATTGGGCAAAGAGCCGTTCGCTGGCGCGGTAGTCGTGCGAGAACAGTGCCGTATCGGGATTGAGCACGCCCACCAGCGTGAGCTTTTTGAAATCGTGTCCCTTGGCCACCATCTGGGTGCCGACCAGGATATCCACCTCGCCCCGGTGCACGCTGTCGAAGGCGCTCTGGGCCGAGCCCTTCAGGCGGGTCGAATCGGCATCGATGCGCAGCACGCGCGCGCCGGGGAAGATCGCCTGCAATCCCTCCTCCACCCGCTGGGTGCCGCGCCCCAAGGGCTGCAGGTCGACGTTGCCGCAGGTCGGGCAGGCACGCGGGATGGCCAGTTCCAGGCTGCAATGGTGGCAGCGCAGGCGGCGCTCGGGCCGGTGCACCACCATGAAGGCATCGCAGCGCATGCAGTTGCTGATCCAGCCGCAGGCGTCGCAGGCCAGCACCGGCGCATAGCCGCGGCGGTTCAGGAACAGCAGTGACTGCTCGCCCTGCTCCAGGCGCTTGCGCACGGCGGCGATCAGGCCGGCGGTAAGGCCGTCGACGGGCTTGTCGCGCTCCATGTCGATCACCTTGACCGTGGGCAGCACCGCCTGCTGGGCCGCGCGCTGGCGCAGCTCCAGCCGGCGGTAGCGGCCTGCCTGGGCGTGGTGCCAGGTTTCCAGCGAGGGCGTGGCCGAGCCCAGCACCACGGGAATGCCGAGCTGGTGCGCGCGCCACACCGCCAGGTCGCGTGCGGAATAGCGCAGGCCTTCCTGCTGCTTGTAGGAGGGATCGTGTTCCTCGTCGATGACGATGAGCTTCAACGACGGCAGCGAAGACAGGATCGCCAGCCGCGTGCCCAGCACGATGTGAGCCTGGCCCAGGTGCGCGGCCAGCCAGTTGCGGGCGCGCTCGCCCTCGGCCAGCCCGCTGTGCAGCGCCACCACGTTCAGGTGCGGGAAGCGTGCGCGGATGTTGCCTTCCAGCTGCGGGGTCAGGTTGATTTCAGGTACCAGCACCAGGATCTGCGCGGGGGCTGGCGCGGGCTGGCCAGGGTCGGCCGTGTCGGTCTGCTCCTCGCCGTTGCCCGGTGCGACCTCCTCGGCCGCGCGGCGCAGGATGGCGGCAGCGGCTTGCAGGTAGACCTCAGTCTTGCCGCTGCCGGTGACGCCGTACAGCAGCAGCGGCGCAAATCCCCTGGCGCCCGCGATGGCGTCCACGGCCTGCTGCTGGGCCGGGTTCAGCGGCGGTGCCTCACCCAGCTGCAGCGGATCGGGCGCAGCCTGCGGGCCGGGTTCGACTGCCTCGACGGTGATCGCTTCGGTGTCGGCGCGAGTCTTGCGGCGCGCCTTTGTCTTTTTGGGGGCGACCAGACGGCCCAGGGCTTTGAGCGCCTTGTCCAGCGCCACCGTGGTCAGCGCACGCAGGTTCTTGGGCAGCCCGGGCAGCATCACCTCACCGAGCGGGCGCTGGTAGTAGTCGGCCGCGAAGCCGCACAGCGCCAGCCAGTGCGCCGACATGGGCGGCAACTGGTGCCGCACGGCAATGACGTCCTTGATCTTGTCGGCCTGCAAGTCGGTCTGGTCCGCATGGCCGACCACCACGCCCACAGCTTCGCGGCGGCCGAACGGTACCACCACCAGCTGGCCGATGGCCGGCATGGGCTCCTCCGGCGTGGCCGGCTGCCAGCGGTAATCGAAGACGGTATGCAGGGGCGTATCGAGCGCCACCTTGAGCAGGCGTTGTTCCACGAACTTAAAGTCAATCCTGAAAAACCGGGCTAAGCCTCGGTTTCATCGTCATTTTTGGACCTATCCACATACACTGTGGATAACTTTGGGGACAAGTGCCACTTGACATCGCCCCGCGCAGTCTGGCTGCGGCTTGCGATGCGTTGCCCAAATCGGGGGCAAAAAATTAAGTCAATGAAATCAATGACTTGCAACCAGGGCTTGAAACACGAAAAATATTTTTTCATGGACGCTTTGCGCATGTGGGCATTGCCTCCTGTGTGCATAAGTCTGCACTTAGGGGCAATGGGCCCAGCGTTTGTCAAGTCCTGACCGACGGAATTTTGTCGACTTTGGATTGCATGCTGTTATCTCACTGTCCTACAAACTTAAAGTAAACCTTCAAAGATTTCGATAAGCAACGGTTTTGTAAACGCTTTTGGTGCTTATGCACAGCATCTGTGGATAACTTTGTGGGCAACTGCCTATTGACAAGCTCGCAAGCCACGGCTAGTGCACTTTTCCACGCAATGTCGCTTCGGCGATCGAAAAATAAATCCAATAAAATCAAAGGGTTGCGCATGAGCACTCTGCGCAAACCTTCATATTCAAATAAATTTGATTCTCAATCAAGAATTCCGCCTGCGTGTGCATAAGTCCCTCGCCAGTGGCACGAATGTGCATATGGGCTTGGCCAGTCGCACAAATATGAACAGATAACGACAGATACGCGCACGTTCAGCCGCGCAGCGAGCGGCTGATCTCGTGTACGGCCTGCGCGAGCGTGGCGACCGCTTCCGGCGGGGTGTGCTGGGAGATGCCGTGGCCCAGGTTGAAGACATGTCCGCTGCCGGTACCGGGACGGCCGAAGGACTCCAGCAGCTTGCGCACTTCGGTGCGGATGGCGTCGTCACCGGCAAAGAGCACATTGGGGTCGAGGTTGCCCTGCAGCGCTACCTTGTCGCCCACGCGGCGGCGCGCTTCGCCCAGGTTGACGGTCCAGTCCAGGCCCACGGCGTCGGCGCCGATGGCGGCGATCTGCTCCAGCCACAGGCCACCGCCCTTGGTGAAGACGATCACCGGGATATGCTGGCCATCGTGCTGGCGCTGCAGTTGGCTGACCACCTGCTGCATGTAGGCCAGCGAGAATTGCTGGTAGATGCCATCGGCCAGCGCACCACCCCAGGTGTCGAAGATCATCACGGCCTGGGCACCGGCGGCGATCTGCGCGTTCAGGTAGGCGGCCACGGCATCGGCATTGGTCTTGAGGATGTGGTGCATCAGGTCCGGACGGCGATAGAGCAGGCTCTTGACCAGGCGGAAATCATCCGAGCCGCCGCCTTCGACCATGTAGCAGGCCAGGGTCCAGGGGCTGCCGGAGAAGCCGATCAGGGGCACGCGGCCGTCGAGTTCGCGGCGGATCTGGGTGACGGCCTTGAAAACGTAGTCCAGCTTGCCCAGGTCGGGGGCCTGCAGGGCCTGGATGGCCGCCTCATCACGCAAGGGGCGCTCGAACTTGGGACCTTCCCCATCGGCGAAATACAGGCCCAGGCCCATGGCGTCAGGCACGGTGAGGATGTCGGAGAAGAGAATGGCGGCATCCAGCGGGTAGCGTTCCAGCGGCTGCAGCGTGACCTCGGTGGCGTAGTCCGGATTGGTGGCCAGGCCCATGAAGGAGCCGGCACGGGCGCGCGTGGCGCGGTATTCCGGCAGGTAGCGGCCCGCCTGGCGCATCAGCCACAGCGGCGTGTACTCGGTGGGCTGGCGCAGCAGCGCACGCAGGAAGGTATCGTTTTTGAGCGGAGCGAAGGTGGACATGGAAGAAGAAGAGGACATGGTCGGCCTGCAATGCGGTCTGACGACAATCCGGCATTATCGCATCCTCCGCGCATGGCTTCCGGCTAATTGTCGCTATCAGCGTGCGCTGATATTGATGCAGGTCGTGGCGCGCGGTTTTGCTATGATCCGGTGGCTGTCCCCAGCCGGTCCTACCAATGAACAAGAAGCGGACCGCATACCGTGTCAACGTCCATCTCCACCATCATCATCCACGAGGAGCTTCCATGAAGTCCATCATCCGCACCGTCCTGCTCGCAGGCCTGGCCGCCCTGTCGCTCTGCCTGACGCTGTCGGCGGCCCGTGCCGACGACGCCGTCCCAGCCTCACGCCTGGACCAGGTACTCAAGGCCGGCAAGCTGCGCATCTGCATGACCGGCGACTACAAGCCATTTACCTACTATCGCCCCGACCAGACCTTCGAAGGCATGGACGTGGAACTCGGCCAGGCGCTGGCCAAGTCGCTGGGGGTGGAGGCGCAGTTCGTCAAGACCACCTGGAGCACCCTGATGAATGACTTCATCGCCCAGTGCGACGTGGCCATGGGCGGCGTCTCGATCACCCTCGATCGCGCCCGCAGGGCGGCCTTCTCCGAGCCGGTCATGGTGGATGGGAAAGCGCCCATCATCCGCTGTGCCGACAAGGAAAAATTCCGCAACTTCGACATGATCGACCAGCCCGGCACGCGCGCCATCGTCAACCCGGGCGGCACCAACGAGCGCTTTGCCAAGGCCCGCTACAAGAACGCGACCTTGCTCCAGCATCCGGACAACGTCACCATCTTCCAGCAGATCATCGATGGCAAGGCCGATGTGATGGTGACCGATGCCAGCGAAACCCTGTGGCAATCCAAGCTGCATCCGGAACTGTGCCCGGTGCAGCCGGACCAGCCGCTGCAATTTGCCGAGAAGGCCTACCTGCTGCCGCGTGGCGATGTCGCCTTCAAGGCCTACGTCGATACCTGGCTGCACCTGGCCAAGGCCACCGGCGAATACCAGCGCATCTTCGACAAGTGGCTCAAGTAATCAACTAGGGTCGGCTGCGCCGCTCCCGGCTTCAGTCGAACTTGAGGTCCTTGAGTTCGGGCTTGGGGTCGGGGAAGCGCAGCTTGAGCTTCTGCAGGGTCTCCAGGACCACATTGGCCACCAGCAGGTTGCGGTGGGTCTTGGAGTCGGCCGGCACCACATACCAGGGCGCGTGCAGCGTGCTGGTCTGGCGCAGCACCTCCTGGTAGCGCTGCTGGTAGGCATCCCAGAACTTGCGCTCGGCCAGGTCTTGCGGGTCGAATTTCCAGTGCTTGTTGGGATCATCGATGCGCGACTGCAGCCGCGATTTCTGCTCGGCCTTCGAGATGTGCAGGAAGAACTTCAACACCACCGTTCCGGTCTCCCACAGCATGCGTTCGAAGTCGTTGATCTGGCGATAGCGGCGCTTGCACTCCTTGTCGTCGATCCAGTCGTGCACGCGGGTGATGAGCACGTCCTCGTAGTGGCTGCGATTGAAGACGGCGATCTCCCCTGCCACCGGTACCTGCGCATGCACGCGCCAGAGGTAGTCGTGCGCCAGTTCGATGGCGGTCGGCCCCTTGAAGTTGGCGATGCGGATGCCCTGCGGGTTGACGGCAGCAAAGACGTCATTGACCGTGCCATCCTTGCCGCTGGTATCCATGCCCTGCAGGATCACCAGCACCTTGTGCTTGTGGCCGGCATAGAGCATCTGTTGCTGCAGGCCGATCTCGGCCGCCAGGCGCTGCACGGTGGCGCGGTCGGTTTCCTTGTTGCCGCTGGAGAGCGGCTTGGTGGAGGCGTCGCTTTCCTTGAGGACGAACTTGGGATGGACGATGAATTGCGGGCCGATTTTCTTTGCCATGCTGTCTCGCTTTTTCTCGTTATAAATGATTTACGGATTTCACCAGCCTGGCATTACAACACGCCATGCAACTGCCCCATGGCATGTTCGATCTTGATGCACTTGTCCATGACCACCTTCAACCCGGCCGCACGCGCGCGGGCAGCGGCCTCTTCGTGAACGATATCGAGCTGCATCCACACGCATTCGGCGCCGATGGCGATGGCCTCCTCCACCACCGGCGGAATGTCGGCCGACTTGCGGAAGCAATCGACGATGGCAATGCGCAGGCCGTCCTGCGCCAATGCCGCGCTGGCCTCCCGCAAGCTGGCATGGCAGTGCTCGCCCAGGATGGTCTGGCCGGCGTACATGGGATTGACGGCGACGATGCGGTATCCCGCTGACTGCATATAGGCGGCCACGTCAAAGCTGGCGCGCTCGGGACGGTTGGACAGGCCGACCACGGCAATGATGGGCTTGCCATGCTGGCGCGCTGTGGTCGAAGAAGGCGATGCGGAAGATGCGGGTGCAGCTGACGACATGGGGGCTCCTGTCCGGCTGATGGAAATGAGGCTAATGCTATCAATGATTGGGTCGGACGGAATTGGTTCTATCCTTCACGTCAGCGCACTTTACCCGAGGATGAAAGTTGCCGCAGCGCCAGTGTGCGCGACATGTGGGCAAACTTGATCCAGGTTGATTCATACGGCCTGGAAGCCGCCAGATTTGGTCAGCCCTGGGGCGGCAGAAGCACCCAGGATCTGCATGGAAGAACTGGCCACGCGCATGAGAGGAACTGTGCGCGCATGAAAAAAGGCAGCCGAAGCTGCCTTTCATCTACTTCTGTACTGCTGTGCTGCCGTGCCGGAGCGCTCTTCGCCGGGAAGAACGCTACCAGCGATCAGCGCTTCTGACGCAACTTCTGGATCGCGGCCAGCTGTGCCACTGCGGCGGCCAGTTCGGCCTGGGCTGCGGCGTGGTCGATCTTGGAGTCACGGTTCACCAGCGCTTCCTCGGCCAGACGCTTGGCTTCGGCGGCCTTGGCTTCGTCCAGGTCGGCACCACGGATGGCGGTGTCGGCCAGCACGGTCACGGCGTCGGGCTGCACTTCCAGGAGGCCACCGGCCACGAACACGAATTCCTCGTGTGCCTGGCCCGAGACCTTGATACGGACAGCACCTGGCTTGATGCGCGTGATCAGCGGGGTGTGACGGGGATAGATACCCAGCTCACCCGCTTCGCCCGGCAACGCGACGAATTCTGCCTCGCCGGAGAAGATTTCCTCTTCCGCCGAGACCACGTCCACGTGAATAGTATGTGCCATGTCGTTTCCTAGTCGATTGACCGCTCCTGCGAACAGGAGCGGCGCCAATGAATCAATGATTACTTACCTGCCATGGCTGCATCCGGTACTGCACCGGAGCCCCACGGCGTGGTCAGTCTTAGTTGATCTTCTTGGCCTTTTCGATTGCTTCGTCGATGGTACCGACCATGTAGAACGCTTGTTCCGGCAGGTGGTCCAGTTCACCGCTGGCGATCATCTTGAAGCCCTTGATCGTGTCCTTCAGCGAAACGTACTTGCCCGGGGAACCGGTGAACACTTCGGCCACGTGGAAGGGCTGCGACAGGAAACGCTGCATCTTGCGAGCACGTGCGACGATCAGCTTGTCTTCCGGTGCCAGTTCGTCCATGCCCAGAATCGCGATGATGTCACGCAGTTCCTTGTAGCGCTGCAGGGTACCCTGGACGGCGCGCGCGGTCTCGTAGTGCTCCTGGCCGACCACTTGCGGGTCCAGCTGGCGCGAGGTCGAGTCCAGCGGGTCGACGGCGGGGTAGATACCCAGCGAGGCGATGTCACGCGACAGAACGACGGTCGAGTCCAAGTGGGCGAAGGTGGTTGCCGGCGACGGGTCGGTCAAGTCATCCGCAGGGACGTACACGGCCTGGATCGAGGTGATCGAGCCAGTCTTGGTCGAGGTGATACGCTCTTGCAGGCGGCCCATTTCTTCGGCCAGCGTGGGCTGGTAGCCCACGGCGGACGGCATACGGCCCAGCAGCGCGGACACTTCGGTACCGGCCAGGGTGTAACGGTAGATGTTGTCGACGAAGAACAGCACGTCCTTGCCTTCATCACGGAAACCTTCCGCGATGGTCAGGCCGGTCAGCGCCACGCGCAGACGGTTGCCCGGCGGTTCGTTCATCTGGCCGTAGACCATGGCGACCTTGGAGTTGGTCGGGTTTTCCAGGTCCACCACCTTGGCTTCTGCCATTTCGTGGTAGAAGTCGTTACCTTCACGGGTACGCTCACCAACACCGGCGAACACGGACAGACCGCTGTGCGCCTTGGCGATGTTGTTGATCAGTTCCATCATGTTCACGGTCTTGCCCACACCGGCGCCACCGAACAGACCGACCTTACCACCCTTGGCGAACGGGCAGACCAGGTCAATGACCTTGATGCCGGTTTCCAGCAGCTCTTGCGAGGGCGACAGTTCGTCGTACGCAGGGGCCTTGCGGTGGATCGAAGCGGTTTGCTCGTGCGAGACCGGACCGCATTCGTCGATCGGGTTGCCCAGCACGTCCATGATGCGACCCAGGGTCGCGGTACCGACGGGCACCGTGATCGGCTTGCCGGTGTTCGAGATGGTCAGGCCGCGGCGCAGACCGTCCGACGAACCGAGCGCAATGGTACGAACCACGCCGTCGCCCAGCTGCTGCTGGACTTCCAGGGTCAGATCCGAACCTTCCAATTTCAAGGCATCGTAAACCTTGGGCATCGCATCGCGCGGAAACTCCACGTCCACCACAGCGCCGATACACTGAACGATTTTGCCATCAGCCATTTTCGTTCCTTCAATAGATAAAATTTAAATTCTGTTTCGCTACGCTACGCCAGCTGATCAGCCGACCGCAGCCGCACCGGCGACGATTTCCGACAGCTCTTTGGTAATGGCGGCCTGGCGAGTCTTGTTGTAGACCAACTTCAACTCACCGATCACGCTACCTGCGTTGTCGCTGGCGGCCTTCATCGCGACCATGCGCGCCGATTGCTCGGAGGCCATGTTCTCGGCGACGGCTTGATAGATCAGCGCTTCGACGTAACGCACCAGCAGTTCGTCCACCACGGATTGCACGTCGGGCTCATAGATGTAGTCCCAGGAGTGCGCACCCTCGTCAGCCTTGAGCTTGTCGCTGGTCAGCGGCAGCAGCTGCTGCAGGGTGGCTTCCTGCTTCATCGTATTGATGAACTTGGTGTACACCAGGTACACCGCGTCCAGCTTGCCTTCCTGGTAAGCGTCGAGCAGCACCTTGACGGGGCCGATCAGCTTTTCCAGGTGCGGCGTATCACCCAGTTGCGTCGCGTTGGCGGCCACACGGGCGCCGATGCGATTCAGAAAACCCAAACCCTTGTTGCCAATGGCGACGGTTTCGATGGCCTTGCCCTGGCCTTCCAGTTCACGGAACTTGTTGGTCAACAGACGCAGCGAGTTGGTGTTCATGCCGCCGCACAGACCCTTGTCGGTCGTGACGACGATGAAACCAACGCGCTTGGCCGTGTCTTGCTGGACCATGAACGGGTGCACGTACTCCGGATTGGCCTGCGACAGGTTGGCCGCAATGTTGCGGATCTTGTCGCTGTACGGGCGGGCTGCGTGCATCCGGTCCTGCGCCTTGCGCATTTTGGATGCCGCGACCATTTCCATCGCCTTGGTGATCTTCTTCGTATTTTCTACGCTCTTGATCTTGCCACGTATCTCTTTACCTGTAGCCATGAGTAAGACTCCTTATAGCTTCAGTAAGAATTAGTACGCGCCGGATTTCTTGAAGTCAGCGATGGCGGCTGCCAGGGCTGCCTCAGCATCCTTATCCAGTTGCTTGGTGTCTTCGATCTTCTTCAGCAGCTCAGCGTGGCTGGTCTTCATGAAGTTGTGCAGAGCCGACTCGAAGGCCAGGATCTTCTTCACTTCGACGTCGTCCATGTAGCCCTTGTTGACGGCGAACAGGGTGACGGCCATGATCGAGATCGATTGCGGGGTGTACTGAGCCTGCTTCAGCAGTTCGGTCACGCGCGCACCGCGGTCCAGCTGCTTGCGGGTGGCTTCGTCCAGGTCGGAAGCGAACTGCGCGAAGGCAGCCAGTTCACGGTACTGTGCCAGGTCGGTACGGATACCGCCGGAGAGGCCCTTGATGACCTTGGTCTGGGCAGCACCACCGACGCGCGACACCGAGATACCGGCGTTGATCGCAGGACGGATACCGGCGTTGAACAGCGAGGTTTCCAGGAAGATCTGGCCGTCGGTGATCGAGATCACGTTGGTCGGAACGAAGGCGGAAACGTCACCAGCCTGGGTTTCGATGATCGGCAGTGCGGTCAGGGAACCGGTCTGGCCCTTGACTTCGCCGTTGGTGAACTTCTCGACGTAGTCGGCGTTCACGCGGGCAGCACGTTCCAGCAGGCGGCTGTGCAGGTAGAACACGTCGCCAGGGTAAGCTTCACGGCCCGGCGGACGGCGCAGCAGCAGCGAGACCTGACGGTAAGCCACGGCTTGCTTGGACAGATCGTCATACACGATCAGGGCGTCTTGACCGCGGTCGCGGAAGTATTCGCCCATGGCGCAACCCGAGTAGGCCGACACGTATTGCATCGCTGCCGATTCGGAGGCGGTCGCGGCCACGACGATGGTGTATTCCATCGCGCCGTGGGCTTCCAGTGCGCGCACCACGTTCTTGACCGACGAAGCCTTCTGGCCGATCGCAACGTAGATGCAGGTCATGTTCTGACCCTTTTGATTGATGATGGCGTCGATGGCGACAGCGGTCTTGCCGGTCTGGCGGTCACCGATGATCAGCTCACGCTGGCCACGGCCAACGGGCACCATGGAGTCGATCGACTTCAGGCCGGTCTGCATCGGCTGCGACACGGACTGACGCGCGATCACGCCCGGGGCGATCTTTTCGATCGGGGCGGTCAGCTTGGCGTTGATCGGACCCTTGCCGTCGATCGGCTGGCCCAGTGCGTTGACGACACGACCCTTCAGTTCAGGACCGATCGGCACTTCCAGGATGCGGCCGGTGCACTTGACCAGGTCGCCTTCGGAGATGTGTTCGTATTCGCCCAGGATAACGGCGCCCACCGAGTCACGCTCCAGGTTCAGCGCCAGGCCGAAGGTGTTGCCCGGGAATTCCAGCATCTCACCTTGCATCACGTCGGACAGACCATGGATACGGCAGATACCGTCGGACACGGAGATGACCGTGCCCTGATTGCGAATCTCAGCGGTATCGCCAAGGCCTTGGATCCGGCTCTTGATCAGCTCGCTGATTTCAGATGCGTTGAGTTGCATACTAACTCCTAAAAATTGTTCTTTCGCTTAGCCAGCCAGAGGCACTTACGCGGCCAGAGCAGCTTGCAGCTGCTGCAGCTTCGCGCGCACGGAGGTATCGAACACTTCGTCGCCGACCACGACGCGCACACCGCCAATGAGGCTGCTGTCGACCGTCACGGAGGGGTTCAGCTTGCGGCCGAACTTCTTCTCCAGTGCCGAGACCACATCCTTGACCTGGGCATCGCTGAGCTCGAAGGCGCTCACGATGTTGGCATCGGCCGAACCTTCCGCCGTGTTCTTGAGCACGTGGAACTGTTCGGCGATCTGCGGCAGCAGGACCAGGCGGCCGTTGTCAACCAGCGTCTTGACGAAATTGGTCGCCTCGACCGACAGCGGGGTCTTCAGGGCAGCGGCAAACACTTCTGCCAGCTTGTCATGCGATACGGAAGGGTTCTGCGCCAGGGCCTGCACCTCGGGATGCGCCGCCACCTGGGCCATCTCGTCGACGAGATCGGACCAGGCTGCCAGGCTGCCTGCCTTGGCCACACGGAACAAGGCTTCGGCGTAAGGACGAGCGATCGTTGCGAGTTCGGCCATATTACAGCTCTGTCTTCAGTTGATTCAGCAAGTCGGCGTGAGCAGCCGCATTCACTTCGCGCTTGAGGATCTGTTCCGCGCCCTTGACGGCGAGCGTTGCAACCTGGCCGCGCAGTTCTTCACGCGCCTGGTTCACTTGCTGTTGAGCGTCTGCCTTGGCGTTGGCGATGATGCGGGCAGCTTCTTCAGCGGCCGTCTTCTTGGCTTCTTCGATGATCAGCTGAGCGCGCTTTTCGGCTTCGCCGATGCGCTTCTGGCCTTCATCACGTGCCGATGCCAGTTCGCCCTGGATACGCTTTTCGGCGGCGGCCAGATCGGCCTTACCGCGGTCAGCGGCTGCCAGCCCGTCCGCAATCTTCTTGGCGCGTTCATCGAGCGCCTTAATCAACGGCGGCCACACGAATTTCATCGTGAAGCCGGCGAGGATGAAGAAGACCACGAACTGTGCAATCAATGTTGCATTTAAGTTCACGGTAATTTCCTTCTCAGAATAACGAGTGCCGGAACCAATCGTCCGGCAGATGAGAATCGGCTATGAAGCGCGAATTACTTGGCGATGAACGGATTTGCGAATGCGAACAGCATGGCGATACCAACGCCGATCAGGAAGGCCGCGTCGATCAGGCCAGCCAGCAGGAACATCTTGGTTTGCAGGGTGTTCATCAGTTCAGGCTGACGTGCGGATGCTTCGAGGTACTTACCGCCCATGATCGCGATACCGATACAAGCGCCGATAGCACCCAGGCCAATGATCAAACCGCAAGCCAGAGCAACGAAAGAGACATCAGTCATGACAATTCCTTAAGAAAAGTTAAATTAAATACAAAACCAAAAAACAAACTGAAAAACAGGTACTGCAAGCCTTGTGTTAGTGCGCTTCGTGCGCCTGGCCCAGGTAAACCAGTGTCAACATCATGAAGATGAATGCTTGGAGCAACACGATCAGGATGTGGAAAATTGCCCAGATAGAACCGGCGATCACATGGCCGATGAAGCCGAATGCGGTCGCGGTCGATCCCAGCAATGCGATCAGCAGGAACAACAGTTCGCCTGCATACATGTTGCCGAACAGTCGCATGCCCAGGGACACGGTCTTGGCGGCGAATTCGATGATGTTCAGCAGCAGGTTGAACGGAGCCAGCCAGATGCCGAAGGGTGCTGCAAACAGTTCATGCACGAAACCGCCCGCGCCCTTGATCTTGACGCTGTAGTACAGCATCAGGGCCAGCACGCCCAGGGCGATGCCCAGGGTGCCGTTCAGGTCGGCGGTGGGAACGATGCGGTGATGCATTTCACCCAGGCCGAACAGGCCCAGGATGCCGGAGGCCAGGTCCACCGGCAGGAAGTCCAGCGAGTTCATCAGGGCCACCCAGACGAACACGGTCAGGGCCACCGGGGCGATGAAGGTACGGTCACCGTGGACAATGGCCTTGGACTGGTCTTCGACCATTTCCACGACCATTTCGACGAAGGCCTGGAAGCGGCCCGGCACGCCCGAGGTCGCCTTGCGGGCGGCCAGGAACATGAAGAAGCAGGCGATCACGCCACAGAACACGGACCAGAAGATGGTATCCACGTTCAGGATGGAGAAATCGACGATCTTGGTCTGGTGATGCGTGGAGAGGTGTCCGAGGTGGTGGACAATATATTCAGAGGCTGTCGGCGCGTGCTCTGCGGCTTCTACGGTCATGGTCGGTGTCTAAACAGTAAAATGAAATAACTCTTAAGCACCACGATGAAGCTCAGCACAAATGCGAGCCAGTGAACACCGTGGTACAACCAAACGATCGCGCCCATGAGCGCAAAAGTCGTAGCAATCTTGATAAATTCCCCGAAGAAAAACGTCATCGGGTTGGTACCACCGGGTTTCTGCGCACTGACATGAAGTCGCAGTGCAAACAGGGCATTGGGAACGACACAGCAGACGCCTCCCAACAATGCGGACCAAAGCGCCGGAAGTCCGCCGAGCATCCCCGCCACCAGGGCAGCGATGACCGTGGTGAGGAGCTGCAAGAGAATGATGCGCAGCATATCTATCCAATATCGTGCATGCGCCGCACCCTTTACGAGCAGACGGCAGCTTAAAAGCCCGGCGATTATAAAGGTTCGTTTTCCGGTAAGTCAAACCTTTTGCAGCCAGATCAAGGGCTTATCTGGGGCACTTCGCGGCGAGTTGTGGCAAATAAGCAGCCACTTGGATTTTTTGCAGTGCAACACAAAAACGTCGTTGCACGTCTTTTGCACGCTGCCCGCTTTTTGCTCCCGAGGGATCTCCCCTTCTTGTCCCTTTGTTCAGATTTATGCATCTCGCAGTGAATTTGCGGAAATGCACGTACAAAAGCCGGAAAATCGCGCCGGTTTTTGAAACAGCGCTCAATTTAATCAAAAACGCCCGTCGACGCCAGAGAAATATCCCGCAAATTCAATGATTTACGGAAATTCCCCTGGCGCTCGCAAACGTTTACGCAAGGCGCTGACATTTTGTCAGGAAATCGGGAGAGGTCGGACGACCGGGCTCGCTTTCAGGGTGGCATGTTGCAGCACAGCGTGGGTCCGCAAAAAAGTGAGCCCGCTCACCGGACCGGTGCAGTGGTCGGACCGTTGATGCCGTAAAAATACGGCATCAGATCAACCCCAGGTGCAAGCCCTTGAGCGTGGCCGCAGCCCGCGTGGAGCACTGCAGTTTGCGGAAGATGCTCTCGACGTGGGTACGCACGGTCGAGGGACTGATCTGCAGCGCGCGGGCGGCCTCCTTGTTGCTTTCGCCCAGGCTGATGCGGCGCAGCACCTCGCACTCGCGCTCCGACAGCAGCCCCTTGCGGGAAGACTGCGGGGACGTATCCCCTGCAGCGGCGGCCAGGACCCAGCGCACGGCATCCGGGTCCATGCGGCCGCCCTGCACTTCCCCCTCCAGCATCTCAGCCACGGCAGCCGGTGCACACGCGGCCCGCCACGGACGCGGCGCGCACAGGGCGGCATGGGCCGCCGAGACCGCCAGCAGGCGGGCCGGCAGGCCCAGCGTGTCGCGGTCAAGCCCACGGAAGTAGCCGCTGCCGTCGAGTCGCTCATAGAGTTGCGAAGCCAGGCCGGTGTCCTCACGCACGGCCGGCACCAGCGCTCCGGCCCGCGAGGTCCAGTAAGGGGCCAGGCGGATGCGTTCCCAGTCAGCCTGGCTGGGACGGCCCGCGCGCTCCCAGATGGTATTGGGGACGGCGGCGCGGCCGATGCCGTGGACCAGGGCGGCCCGAACCAGCCTTTGCTGTTGCTCGGAAGGCAATCCAGCCAGCGCGGCGGCCTGCGCGGCCAATTCGCTGACCCGGCGCGAATAGCCGGTCAGCCAGGGCAGCTTCAGTTCGATGAGTTCGGCCACGATGCGCAGGGGTACCAGATGCTCGGGCAAGTCCCCCGACGGATAGCGCGCGCTGTCATCGTGGTCCAGCGACGCCAGCCAGGACGGCGCATGCTCGGCCACGCGCTCGGCCAAGTCGGCCGGGTATTTGATGCCGCCGAAGCGGCGCACCACGCTCAGGGCAGCCTGCACCCCATGCGTGCGCGCATAGATCTCCAGGTCACCCGCCAGGCTCGTGTAGAGGACCGCAGTCGGCACGGCCGATCCGCGCAACTGCTGGGGCGCACCGCTGCCGTCATGATGCTCCCAGACATGGCGCAAGCCGGCCTCCACGCCCGCCGGCAAACCCAGCAGGCTGGCCACCTCCCCCGCCACTTCGCAATGGATGCGCGCCAGCGGCGCAATGGTGGTGAAGTTCAGCGGATGGTCGGCGGGCAAGCCATCGCGCAGCATGGCCTCGCGCCCGCCCACGTCATCCCCGAGCAGGCCGGCAAAGCCGGCCGCATTGGCGGTGCAGCCGGACCAGCGCAGCCAGGAGACCAGCCGGGCCTGCTCCACCAGTTCGGGCGGGGCGCCCTCCAGTTGCGCCACCCGGGCGGCCAGCGCCGCTGTACGCCGCGACTGGTCGGGAGGCTGGCCCATGCTGAGATCACCGACCAGCGCCAGCACCTGCACGGCAGTGCCGGCGGCGATCATCGGCGGCGCGTCCACGATGGCGGGGGAAGGCGAAGAGGAAGGGGAAATCGGGTTGGCGTCGGGAAGCATCCCGACACTGTAGCGGCAAGCGCGAGACTCCTGCAATCAACTCTTCGGTTAATGGGCAGGCCGGCGGTGAGCGGCCACAATCGCAGCGCCTCATCGTCACGGCCGACCGGGGTCGGTCAATTGACCGATACCGGGGCCGCAAGGGCGTTCCTATACTGGCCTCACTGCAACACACCACCCCGACACACCTTCTTATTTGAACAGGAGAACACCATGAAAAGCTCGTCCACCCGCTTCAGCCTCAAGACCGGCCTCGGCATGCTGGCCATCGCCGCCGCCTTCACCGGCAGCAATGCCATGGCCGCCGACGCGACCGAAAAGCCCTCCGTCGTGATCGTCCACGGCGCCTTCGCCGATGGTTCGGACTGGGCCAAGGTCATCCCGCTGCTGCAGGCCAAGGGCATCAAGGTCACCGCCGTGCAGAACCCGCTGACCTCGCTGGCCGACGACGTCGCTGCCGCCAAGCGCGCCATCGACAACCAGCCCGGCAAGGTCGTGCTGGTGGGTCACTCCTGGGGCGGCACCGTGATCACCGAAGCCGGCAACCATGAGAAGGTCGCCAGCCTGGTCTACGTCGCCGCCTTCGCACCGGACGCCGGCCAGGCAACGGGCGACCTGGGCCGCGACCTGCCCGTGCCCCCGGGCATCGCCAAGCTGTCGGTGGACAAGGCCGGCTTCGCCAGCCTGCCGCCGGCCGCACTGGCTGCTGACTTCGCCCAGGACGTGCCGGCCAAGCAGGCTGCCGTGATGGCCGCCACCCAGGGCCCGATCGCCATGAAGGCCTTCGGCGACAAGGTCGAGACCGCAGCCTGGAAGACCCGTCCGAGCTGGTACATCGTCAGCACCCAGGACCGCATGATCCAGCCCGCGCTGGAACGCAGCTTCGCCAAGCAGATCAACGCCAAGACCACCGAGCTGGCCGCCAGCCACGTGCCGCAGCAATCGCGTCCGGCCGACGTCGCCAAGGTGATCCTAGAAGCCGTCGCCGCCACCAAGTAAGCCTGCCTGCTTGCTCCCCGCCCCTGGCGGCAAGGGCCGTCGCCCGCTTCGTGCGGGCGACGGCCTTTTCGCTGGCGAACGCGCCCTGCCGCAAACGGGGCAAATGAAGAAAAATCCCGGCTGTTTCATGCTTGCACCTCGCCCTTCGCATGTTCTAATCTCAGGTGCTCCGGATCCCGCGACCAGATCAAACAACAATGAGGGACCGCGCGGACTCTGACATAATCGTCACGTTGCCAACTTAACAAGCGAAGCTCACATGAATATTCTTGTCACCGGCGGTGCCGGCTATATTGGTTCCCATACTTGCGTGGAACTGCTCAAGGCCGGCCATGAAGTCATCGTCTTCGACAATTTCTGCAACAGCAGCCCGGAGTCGGTTGCGCGGGTCCAGAAGATTGCCGGGCGTCCGCTCTCGCTGGTCAAGGGTGACATCCGCAACCGCGAGCAGCTGGAAAGCGTGCTGCGCGAATTCAAGTGCGAGGCCGTCATCCACTTTGCCGGCCTCAAGGCAGTGGGCGAGTCGGTGGAACAGCCGCTGATGTACTACGACAACAATGTGGTCGGCACGGTGCGCCTGCTGGAGGCGATGGAGGCCACGGGCGTGAAGACCATCGTTTTTTCGTCCTCGGCCACGGTGTATGGCGATCCGCAATACCTGCCGCTGACCGAATCCCATCCGCTGTCGGCCAGCAATCCGTATGGCCGCAGCAAGATCGTCATCGAGGACATGCTGCGCGACTACCACCGCGCCCATCCCGACTGGAAGATCGCCCTGCTGCGCTACTTCAACCCGGTGGGCGCGCACGAGAGCGGCCTGATCGGCGAAGACCCGGGCGGCATCCCCAACAACCTGATGCCCTATGTGGCGCAGGTGGCCGTGGGCCGGCGCGAGAAACTGAGCATCTGGGGGGGTGATTATCCGACCCCGGACGGCACCGGCGTGCGCGATTTCATCCACGTGGTCGACCTGGCCACCGGCCACCTGGCGGCCTTGCAGGCGCTGACCGAACCGCAATGCTTCGCGGTCAATCTCGGCACCGGCAATGGCTACAGCGTGCTGGACGTGGTGAAGGCCTATGAAAAAGCCTGCGGCAAGCCCATCCCCTACACCATCGCCGCCCGCCGTCCGGGTGACATCGCTTCCTGCTATGCCGATCCGGCCGAAGCACGCCGCAAGCTGGGCTGGGAAGCCAAGCTGGGGCTCGATGCCATGTGTGCCGATTCTTGGCGCTGGCAGCAGGGCAATCCCAATGGGTTCAAGTCGTGATCTGAACGAGTCCTTCTCATGATCTTCGTCACTGGTGGTGCCGGTTTCATCGGCAGCAACTTCATCCTCGACTGGCTGCGCGCACCCAATGCCGAGCCAATACTCAACATCGACAAGCTGACCTACGCAGGCAATCCCTACAACCTGAGTTCAGTGGCCGACGACCCGCGCTACGCCTTCGTGCAAGCCGATATTTGCGACGAGCTGGCGATGAGCACGCTGCTGTCCCGTTACCGCCCCCGCGCAATCTTGCACTTTGCGGCGGAGAGCCACGTGGACCGCTCCATTCACAGTCCCGACGAATTCATCCGTACCAACGTCAACGGCACGTTCAACCTGCTCAACAAGTCGCTCAGTTATTGGCAGGCATTGCCGCAGCAGGATCAGGCTGACTTCCGCTTCCTGCATGTCTCGACCGACGAAGTCTATGGCAGCCTCGAACCCGACGACCCGCCTTTCTCAGAAACTACGCCCTATGCGCCCAACAGCCCGTATTCGGCCTCCAAGGCAGCTTCCGATCATCTGGTGCGGGCATACCACCATACCTATGGCTTGCCCACACTGACCACCAACTGTTCCAACAACTACGGTCCGTATCACTTCCCGGAGAAGCTCATTCCGCTGGTGATCTCCAATGCTTTGGCCGGCAATCCGCTACCCATCTATGGCGATGGCCAGCAGATCCGCGACTGGCTCTACGTCAGCGACCACTGCGCTGCCATTCGCGCGGTGCTCGCACGCGGACAGGCCGGACAGACCTACAACATCGGCGGGTGGAATGAACAGGCCAACCTGCACGTGGTGCATACCCTGTGCGATACGCTCGATGAGCTGCAACCGCGCGCACAGGGCAGCTATCGTGAGCTGATCACCTTCGTCAAGGACCGCCCCGGGCATGACCGGCGCTATGCCATCGATGCGCGCAAACTGGAACGCGAACTCGGCTGGAAACCCGCCGAATCCTTCGAGAGCGGCATCCGCAAAACGGTGCAGTGGTACCTGGCCAATGGCGACTGGGTCGCACAGATCCGCTCGGGGGCTTATCTCAACTGGCTGCAGCAACAATATGGTGACCATCCAGCGGGAGCAATGCCATGACAGGGATAACAGAAGCGACGCAGGCGCAAGCCCGCAAGGGAATCATCCTGGCCGGTGGTTCCGGCACACGGCTGTATCCTGCTACCACGGTGGTATCCAAGCAGCTCATGCCGATCTACGACAAGCCGATGGTGTATTACCCGCTGTCGAGCCTGATGCTGGCGGGCATACGAGATATCCTGCTGATCTCCACGCCACAGGACACGCCGCGCTTTGCCGAGTTGCTGGGGGACGGCCACCAATGGGGACTCAATATCGGCTACGCCGTGCAGCCCTCGCCGGACGGCCTGGCGCAAGCCTTCCTGATCGGGCGAGAGTTCATCGGCAACGCGCCCTCCGCATTGATCCTGGGTGACAACATCTTCTACGGGCGCGACCTCGAACCGCCCATGCGTGCGGCCAATGCGCGCGTCGATGGCGCCACCATCTTCGCCTATCACGTGCAGGACCCGGAACGCTATGGCGTGGTCGAGTTCGACCGCCAGCGCCGCGTGATCGGCATTGAAGAGAAGCCGCTCAAACCCGCCTCCAATTACGCCGTGACCGGCCTGTACTTCTACGACAACCAGGCCATCGACATCGCTGCCGGGATCAAGCCTTCGGCGCGAGGAGAACTGGAGATCACCGATGTGAACCGGGCCTACCTGGAGCGGGGCCAGCTGCAGGTGGAACTGATGGGGCGTGGCATTGCGTGGCTGGACACGGGAACGCACGAGTCCCTGCTCGATGCCGGGCAGTTCATCGCCACCATCGAAAAGCGGCAGGGACTCAAAATAGCCTGCCCTGAAGAAATCGCTTATCGACGCGGGTATATCGACGCGGCCCAACTGGAACGCCTGGCTGCCCCGCTGAAGAAAAATGCCTATGGACAATATCTGTTGCAGTTGCTCACTGACCTGAGCTACTGAGCTGGATGACGTCATGAACAGCCCGACCTATTGCATCCCGACTCATGCAGATTGAACAAACTCACCTATCCGGCGTTTTAGTGATCACGCCCCGCGTATTCGGCGACAGCCGCGGTTTTTTCTACGAAAGTTTCAACCAGCGCGCCTTCCAGGAGCACACGGGCATCGCCGCGCAATTCGTTCAGGACAATCATTCACGCTCCGCGCGCGGCGTACTGCGTGGCCTGCACTACCAGATCCGGCAACCGCAAGGCAAGCTGGTCCGGGTGGTGCGCGGCGCGGTGTTGGATGTGGTTCTCGACATCCGGCGCGGATCACCGACCTTCGGTCAGTGGTTCAGCTCCTTGCTCACTGAAGAAAACAAAGTGCAGCTATGGATCCCGCCCGGGTTCGCGCACGGGTTCTCGGTGCTGGAGGATGACACTGAATTCCTCTACAAAGCCACCGATTACTGGGCACCGGAGCATGAGCGCTGCATCCTCTGGAATGACCCGGCGCTGGCCATCAACTGGCAATTGCAAGGCGCCCCCATCCTCTCGGACAAAGACCAGCGCGGCACACCTTTCGCTTCTGCCGAGGTCTTCGAGCCGCATGATCTTCCCTCCCTGAAAGCAGACCCATGAAACCCATGCGTATCCTGCTCACCGGCGCCAGCGGCCAGGTCGGGGGCGAATTCCTGCGGCGGCTGCGTGCCATGCCGGCCGGGCTGGATGTCATTGCCCCGGCGCGCGGGCAACTCGACATCGCCCATCCCGATGCCTTGCGCTCGGCGGTGCGCGATGCGAAACCCGACCTGATCATTCATCCGGCCGCCTACACCGCCGTGGTCAAGGCCGAGTCCGAACCCGACCTGGCACGCCGCATCAACGCCGACGCACCGGCGGTGCTGGCGGAGGAGGCGGCACGACTGGGCGCCGCGCTGATCCATTTCTCCACCGATTACGTGTTTGATGGCCAGCACCCGGGGGCCTACACGGAAGACATGGCCACCCATCCGCTGAACGTGTATGGAGCGACCAAGCGCGAGGGCGAACTGGCCATCGCCGCCAGTGGCGCAGCCCACTGGATTTTGCGCACCAGCTGGGTCTACAACGTGGCGGGCAACAATTTCATGAAGACGGCCATCCGCCTGGCCCAGCAAAAGGAAAGCTATACCATCGTCGGCGACCAGCTCGGCGCGCCGACCTGGGCTTCCACCATTGCCGCGGTCTGCTGCCGCATGCTGGCCGGCCCCGACGGCGGACGCGAGAAGGTGGCCGCCACCACCGGGACCTATCACCTCACCGCACGCGGCGCCACGTCCTGGCACGGCTATGCCACGCTGATCGCACGCGAACTGGCTGCACGCGGCGTGCCGCTGAAACTCAAGGGGCTGGATCAGATCACGCCGGTACTCACTTCTTCCTACCCGACGCCGCCCGAACGTCCGCTCAATTCGCGGCTGGACTGCAGCAAGTTGGAACAACGTTTCGGCATCACCTTGCCCGATTGGGACGAGGATGCCCTGGCCTGCCTGGACCAGATCATCCGCCACTACCAGCTGGACCAGGGTCGCTTGCTTCCCGACTGAAGACGCCGGGTGCTGCCCATACTCTTCAGTGACTGGGTACGTACTTGGTCTGGTCGCCGCGCGTGCGATCTCCGGCGCGATGACAACGCCGCCGAGCGGCGAAGGGCATTGCACGGATAAAAAGAGCCCTATTGCCCCGGATTGATATCGCGCAAAGTATCTGTCACGCAACGCCGGCATACTGTTTCCCGGCAGAATACGTTGCTGTTTTAATAATTTTGTATCTGGCGTGGTACCGGGTTGGTAGAGAAGGGGCGAACGGCGGCTGCCGTTGGCCTTCTGCCTTGAGTGTGGAAACTTGCTTTGGCTGCAGGAAATTGAATGCATCCTGCTGCCCGACGGCAAACCGATGTTGCGGTTTTGGGCAGCAGCAAAACGAGGAAGAAGGGAAAGTGGCGCGGCTGGCGGGGATCGAACCCACGACCCTTGGCTTCGGAGGCCAATACTCTATCCACTGAGCTACAGCCGCGCTGAATCGGGGCGAACCCCGGAAAGGCCTGAAGGATACCGTCTTTCCGGCAGGACGTCCATGGCGCTGGCGGTTTTTCCGTGTCAAACGGAAAGCATTGTGACTATAATCAAGAGTTCGGCGAGAGAGCGCAATGAAAGCCCTGCCTGATCCCAGTTCCACGCAATGCCAGGCGATAAGGCAATACAAAGGGAACCGACGTTTTCCGCCCCAATTTCGAGGAAACATTACGGAGGGACGCCAATGAGCTCAGCTCAGCATGAACACGAGTCGGCAATCAAGACTCCCAAGCAATTGATCGCAGCCGTCGTCGCAGGTTTCATGGTGCCCATCGTGTGCATCGTGTTGCTGGTGCAGTATGTCACCAATGGCCAGAAAACCGGCGCCGGCTCGGACAGCCAGACGCCCGAAATGATCGCGGCACGCATCAAACCCGTCTCCGACGATGGCTTCACCTTCCGTGATGCCGCCGGTCCCAAGCAACTGCTCTCCGGTGAAGAAGTCTACAAGACCACCTGCGCCGCCTGCCACAGCGCCGGCGTAGCAGGTGCCCCCAAGGTCGGTGACGCCGCCTCCTGGCAGGCCCGCATCGCCGCCGGCTATGACACCCTGGTCTCGCACGCCATCAACGGCCTGCGCGCCATGCCCGCCAAGGGCGGCAACCCGGACCTGGATGATGTCGAAATCCAGCGCACCGTGGTCTACATGGCCAACCAGTCCGGCGCCAAGTTCAAGGAACCCGAAGTGAAGGCCCCGGCCGCCGCTGAAGGTGCCGCACCAGCGGCCGACGCCCCCGCCAAGTAATCCGCAACGACCAGCGATCCGCTCGCTGGCCACGCCCCAAAAAAAATCCCCGAACCGAAATTCGGGGATTTTTCATTTTCATTCACATGCCAAAGAGTCAACAGGTCGCGGTCATCGCCCCGGACCCTGCGGATGCGCCGCGACTGCCGGGCGCATCGCCGCATCCTTCATACCGCCTCAATAGCGCTGGGGAGGCGGCGGCGGCGGGTAGTAGCCCGGTGCATAGCCAGCCGGTGCCGGCTGCTGTGCCGGTGCCGCAGCCTGCTGTTCGGCCACGAAGATTTCCACGCGGCGGTTCTTGGCGCGGTTGGCGTCGCTGGTGTTGGGCACCAGCGGCTCATGCGAACCACGGCCCGAGATGTTGAAGCGGTTGGCGGCCACGCCGCGCGTGGTCAGGTAATCGCGGGTACGCGCGGCGCGCTGCTGCGACAGCGGGTCGTTGATGGCATCGCTGCCGGTGTTGTCGGTGTGGCCGACGATGGTCACGGTGGTGGCCGGGTTCTCCACCAGGGTGGCGGCGAAGCGATCCAGCACCGGGCGCATCTCCGGCTTGATGTCGGCACGGCCGGTATCGAAGGAGATGTCGCTGGGGATTTCCAGCTTCAGGCGGTTGTCGGCAGTCTGCGTGACCTGCACGCCCGTGCCTTGGGTGGCTTGCTCCATGGCGCGCTTCTGGTTTTCCATGCGGTTGGACCAGATGTTGCCGGCGACCGCACCAATGGCGCCGCCAATGGCCGCACCACCCAGCGCACGTCCGCCGCCACCACCGCCGGTGGCCGCGCCGATGATGCCACCCAGGCCGGCACCGATACCGGCGCCGGTCGCCGTGCCACGCTGGGTCGGGCTCATGTCGGCACAGCCGGAAAGCGCCAGCACGCCGGCGATCGCTGCAATCGAAATTTTCTTCATGTCATGTCCTTTCTTGCCTTGTCAGTCTTGTTGTCCAGGCCATGGGCCGGTGTCCTTCAGAGCGTATCAGGGCCGATATGTTCCTGCCGCGCTTGCCAAAACGCTGCCCATGAATGACAAAGGCATCCGGAAAACCGGATGCCTTTGCCGTTGCATCAAGGACCAGCCCGAAGCCCTCAATCGGGTTCCGGCGGTCCTTGCAGCGCTGCCGCGTCAACCGTGTCCGGCTGATCCCGGCTGCCGCCGCGCTGGCTGAAGTAATAGGCCAGCCCGCCGACGGCTGCAATCACGCCGCCCATCATCAGCGGCTTGCGCAGCCAGCGCCGTGAGAGCAGCGAAGCGCCCGTCATCAGCAGCGGCGTCACCGTCTGCAGATTCAGGTTGCCCAGCCCGCCTGCGCTGAGCGACTTGATCGACTGCACCGCCCTGCCGCCACCAAAAAGCGAAGCGGCAAAATGGCCGACCCGGCTCATGGCGCCTTTGGCCAGCGACTCGGCGCTGAGATTCTCGCGCACCACTTCACGCGCTTCCATCACGCCCAGCCGGTACAGCGCGCCTTGCGCCAGTATCTTGCGCTTGCGTTCCTCATGGGTCATGCCCTGGTCCTGATCGCTCATGCAGTCCTCACTGAACTAGGAAAAATGACGCAGCCGCTGCGTAACAAAACTTCATCACAACAGCGCATCGCGGTCCTTGCGCAGCTCCGACATGGTCTGCGGCAGCGACAGCTTGCCCTGCCTCAGCACCGACCTGGCATACAACACCAGGCCCACGGTGGCCGCGCTGAAGATGAAGCCCAGCAGGGCCAGGATCTTCCAGCCCCAGGTATCCCAGGCCAGCATGACCACCAGCACCGACCAGAAGGCGATGGCAAACCACAGCGCCACCGCTGCCAGCACGAAGATGACGGCGAAACGGACCAGGTTGGCGCCGATCTCCGACATCTCCAGCGAGGCCAGCTCGATGCGGCTGATGATGAGGCCCAGCAGGTTCTTGGCCAGGCCCAAGAGGCCCGCCGTCAAGCCGGGGTTGGCGGCATGGGCGGCGGGTGCGGACGGGCCGTCCTTGTGGGAAGTCGCCATTGGCGCGGCGCTTACTTGCTGCGGCCGATGACCAGGCCGACCAGCAGGCCCAGGCCTGCGGAGATGGCCACGGCACGCCACGGATTTTCGTGGACATAGTCGTCGGTCTTGGCGGCGACTTCCTTGCCCTTCTCGATGGCAGCCGCCTGAGCGGTCTGGGCAGCTTCGGCAGCGGCTTCCAGCAGGGTCAGGCCGCGCGCGCGCAGCTCGTCAGCCTTTTCGCCGGTGGCGGCAGCGGCTTCGGCGAACAATGCCTGGGCGTCCTTGACCAGAGTCTTCATATCGTTGCGAACGGTCTTCAGTGCGGGGGATTGGGGCATGTAAATTCTCCTTTTTTGCCGGTGATGGAAAAAACTAGCAAGTCGCCGCTCCCTGAACACAGCACCCGGGCGGTGCTGCACTGCGACGACCTTTTGATTCTACAGAGTCCGCGCTGAGGCGGATAGCGCATCGCGCCCTTGCTGCAGGAGCGATGCAATCAGCTTGCGCCAGCGCAAAGAGGGTTCGATGACGCTGGCAGTCTTAGGTTCCGGCCAATCACGCGGGATCAGAAACGCGTCTCGCGCGCTGCCCGCAGGAAACTGTCCAGGATAGGCGTGCAATCCAGCAGCTCCGGGCCGCCTGCGCGGTGGAATTCCGGATGCCACTGCAAGCCCATCACGAAGGGAGCCTTGCGGTAGCGGATGGCTTCCACGATCTGGTCCGGGCCCGAGACGGCCTCCACCGACAGGTCGCGCCCGAGGTTGTGGACGGCCTGGTGGTGGATGGAGTTGACGATCGCGTTCTCGGTCTTGACCATGCCGGCCAGTGACGAGCCCTGCGGGAAATGCAGCGCGTGATAATTGCTGTCGTACTGATCGTTGACGTGCGGGATGGCGGTCGGTACGTCGGTGGCGATGTCCTGGTAAAGCGTGCCGCCAAAAGCCACGTTGATCAGCTGGCAGCCACGGCAGATGCCCAGCACGGGCTTGCCGGCCTCGATGAATTCGTGCAGCAGCTCCAGCTCATACATGTCGCGCACGCGGTCGCCGCTCCATTCGGGGCGTGTGGCCGCTTGCGCATAGCTCTGCGGCGAGACATCCGCCCCGCCCTGCAGCACCAGGCCATCCAGGTGCTTGGCATAGTCGCGCAGGCGAATATTGCTGGGGTGGACCAGGCCATTGGTATTGACGGTGGGGATCATGAAGACCAGCACGTCACGCGACATCACCCATTGCGCGATCGACTCCTCCAGATACTGCAGGGTCTTGCTGCGCAAGCCCTTGGCGCCGCTTTCGGGATGGAAGATGCGGGCCGATACGCCGATCTTGAGCGTGCGCTGCATGACGCGGCGCCCGGCCTTGTCCGACAGCTGGCGCAGGCGCGCCGTCAGGAAACGCCAGGTCTGCGCCCAGGGCGCGTCGCCCGCGTGATGGGGAGGCGGCGGCAGCGAGGTGTAGATGCGCTGCTGCGCCTGGTCCCCAGACTGGCCATGGACGGCCTCGGTAGCAGGCTGCGCGCCCGGCTGGGCCGGTGGCGTCACCGGTTCAGCAGCCGGCACGGCCGGGGCGGCCGAAGGGGCTGCAACCACGGCGGTAGCAGGTGCGACGGCGGGCTGCGCGGGATTCTGGGATGCGGCCGGCGTACCGGACGCGTCGGCAGACACGGGCTTGGCCGGGACCGCGCCCGGGGAGCGGTCTGGCGGCAGGTTGGCTTCGGAATCTTGGATGTCGGACATGGCTGCAATAAGTAATCAGATGAAATGAACTGCGGCGAGTACCAGCGGCGGCATGCAAGCCGTCAATGGCGCGACGGGCCCGGGGAGTGGCTGAGTATATTCGCATTGCCCGGCTTTGGACACCTGCGGGCAGGGCCGCCTGCAAGCAGTTTCGTACAAGCCGGCAAGCGCGCTTTCGTGGCACACTCCTCTCCCTTGCAAGGGCAGACAGCGCCAAGGCCATGCATGTTCCGGCCATTTGCACCGGAGGCCATGGTCCCCTCTGCCCACCACCCACATTGCCCGCGCCGACACATGTCCAAGGTCCTGATCCTGTACGCCCATCCCGCTGCCGAGCTCTCCCGCACCAATCGCCTGATGCTAGAGGCCGCCGCCCGCCTGCCCGAGGTGACCGTGCATGACCTCTACGAGCACTACCCCGACTTCCACATCGACGTCGAACACGAACAGCAACTGCTGAGCCAGGCCGAGCTGGTCGTGATGCAGCATCCCATCCACTGGTACAGCATGCCGGCCCTGCAGAAGGAATGGCTGGACCGCGTGCTGGCGCGCGGCTGGGCCTTCGGCCACGATGGCCATGCGCTGGAGGGCAAGCGCTTCTGGCTGGTGGCCTCGACCGGCGGGGAGACGGCGTCCTACCAAGCCACCGGCCGCCATGGCCATCCCTTTGCGGATTTCCTGCCGCCCTACCAGCAGACCGCGCGCCTGTGCGGCATGCAGTGGGTGGAACCCTTGATCCTGCATGGCGCCCATCACGTGCCGCCGGTCGAATTCCAGCGCCATGTGGAACGCTACCTCGAAGGCCTGCAGGCATGAGCGAGGCTTCCGGTTCCTCACCAATCCTCGCGTCTCACTGCGCCCTCCCCTTTCAACTGACCAACTGATCGGACCCTGCCATGGATGAACAACTGCTCATCGCCCTCGTCTACCTGCTGGCGGCCGTGGCCGCCGTGCCCATTGCCAAGCGGCTGGGGCTGGGTGCGGTGCTGGGCTACCTGTTGGCGGGCATCGTGATCGGCCCGTGGGGACTGGGCCTCATTACCGAGGTCAAGCACATCCTCGAATTCTCCGAATTCGGCGTGGTGCTGCTGCTGTTCCTGATCGGTCTGGAACTCGATCCCAAACGCCTGTGGGCGCTGCGCCGCTCCATCTTCGGCTGGGGCAGCGTGCAGGTGGCGGCGGTGTCACTGGCGCTTTTCGCTGCGGCGCTGGCAGCGGGCGTGCCGTGGCGCATCGGGCTCATCGGTGCGCTGGGCATGTCGCTTTCCTCCACCGCCATTGCCCTGGCCACACTGGGCGAGCGCAAGCTCACCGCCACACCGGCGGGTGCAGCGGGCTTTTCCATCCTGCTGTTCCAGGACATCGCCGCCATTCCCATGATGGCCGCCGTACCCCTGCTGGGCGTGGCGGCCAGCCAGGGCAGCGGACAGGGATGGCTGCATGCCGGCCAGGTGGCGCTGGTGATCGCCCTGCTGATCTTCGGCGGACGGGTGCTGATCCGGCCCATCCTGCGCATCATCGCCAAGACCGACATGCGCGAGATCTTCACCGCCTTCGCCCTGCTGCTGGTCATCTCGACCTGCCTGCTGATGCAATCGGTGGGCATGTCGATGGCGCTGGGCACCTTCCTGGCCGGCGTGCTGCTGGCCGATTCCGAATACCGCCATGCGCTGGAAAGCGACCTGGAACCCTTCAAGGGCTTGCTGCTGGGCCTGTTCTTCATTGCCGTGGGCATGTCGGTGGACTTCGGTGTCTTCCTCGCGCAACCGTGGCGCATCCTCGGCATGGTGGCGGGTTTCCTGGCCATCAAGACCGGCGTGATGTGGTTCCTCGGCCGCTGCTTCGGCATTCCGCGCGGGCAGCAATTGTTTTTCGCCTTCCTGCTCTCGCAGGGCGGGGAATTCGCCTTCATCGTCTTCGGTGCCGCCGTCACCGCCAAGGTACTCACGCCCGAGATCTCGTCCATGCTGGTGGTGGTAGTGGCGTTGTCGATGCTGATCACGCCGCTGCTGTTGCTGGTGCATGACCGCCTGCTGGTGCGCTGGCTGGAAAGCGGCAAGCGCCGCCCGGAAGACAAGATCGGGCCGCAGGACAACGAAGTCATCATCGCCGGCTTCGGTCGCTTCGGCCAGATCGTGGGTCGTCTGCTGGCGGCCAATGACATCGGCGCCACGGTGCTTGATCACGATCCGGACCAGATCGATTTCCTGCGCAAGTTCGGCTTCAAGGTGTTCTACGGCGACGCTACCCGCATCGACCTGCTGCGCACCGCCGGTGCCGACAAGGCCAAGGTCCTGGTGATCGCCATCGACGATGCGCAAGCCGCCCTGGACATGGTGGAAAAGGTACGCGAGGAATTCCCCCACCTGCAGATCGCTGCCCGTGCGCGCAACGTCACGCACTACTACGACCTGATGGATCGCGGCGTGACGGTGCTGGAACGCGAGACCTTCGAAAGCGCCCTGCACATGGGCCGGCAAGTCTTGCAGCAACTGGACTTCGGCGCCTATCGTGCGCGTGAAGCGGCGATGAAATTCCGCTCCCACAATCTCAAAACCCTGGCAGCGCTCTACCCGCACTACAAGGACCAGGCGCAGATGGTCTCCATGGCCGTGCAGGCGCGGGAGGAATTGCAAGCCATGTTCGCCGGCGACCGCGAAGCCATGCAGCGCGATCACTCGCACGACCAGTGGCGCGAAAAACCGGCCCCCGCCAAACCTGCGGCAGAAGAATAAAAAAAGACCGGACACGCTTGCGCACATCCGGCCAAATCCCTCACTGCTTACTGCTTACCACTTACTGCTCACTGCTCACTGCTTGCTACTTACTGCTCACCGGTACTACTCACTGCAAAACCTCAAGACTTGAAGACATCAACAACGAAAAAAATTTAAAACATCTAAAACATCTAAAACATCTAAAACATTTAAAGCATTTAAAGCATTTAAAGCATTTAAAGCATTTAAAGCATTTAAAGCATTCAAACCTTTAAAGCATTCAGCTCAATTCAGCGCCAACGGCACGAAGATCTTCTCGTCGCCCCGTTCCACCAGCAGCGCCACGTTCTTGCCTGCCTCGCTGGCCAGCTTGCGCAGCTGCGCCACACTGGAGACGGGCGTGCCGTTGAGCGCCAGGATCACGTCGCCACTCTGGATGCCGGCCACTGCGGCCGGACCGCTGGCGTCTTCCACCAGCAAGCCCTTCTGGCCACCGAGCTGGGCCTGTTCATCCTTGTCCAGCGGGCGCACCGCCAGCCCCAGTCGGCCCTGGTCATCTGACTTGCCGGGCTTGGCCTCATTCTTGGCCTGCTTCATCTCGCCCACGGTCACGTTCATGGTCAGCACCTTGCCGCCGCGCATGACCTGGATGGGCTTGCTGGCCCCCGGCGCGGTATCGGCCACCAGCGTGGGCAGGTCGACCGAATGATCGATGGCGTGGCCATCAAAGCTCAGGATCACGTCACCCGCCTGCAAGCCGGCCTTGTCCGCCGGGCTGCCCTTTTCCACCGAACTGACCAGCGCGCCCTCGGCCTTCTTCAAGCCAAAGGATTCGGACAAGGCCTGGTTCAGGTCCTGCACCGAGACACCCAGGCGACCCCGCGTCACCTTGCCGTGCGTGACCAGTTGCTGCTCGACCTTCATCGCCACATCGATGGGGATGGAGAAGGACAGCCCCTGGAAGCCGCCGGTCTGGCTGTAGATCTGCGAGTTGATGCCGATCACCTGGCCATTCAGGTCGAACAGCGGGCCACCGGAATTACCCGGATTGACGGCCACGTCGGTCTGGATGAAGGGCACGTAGTTGTCATCGGGCAGGCTGCGCGACTTGGCGCTGATGATGCCGGCGGTGGCCGTGTTGTCGAAGCCGTAGGGCGAGCCGATGGCCAGCACCGGCTGACCGACCTTCACGCGGGAAGGATCACCGATCTGCACCGTGGGCAGGTTCTTGGCATCGATGCGGATGACGGCGATGTCACTCTGCTTGTCGATGCCCAGCACCTTGGCCTTGAACTCGCGACGGTCGGTCAGCTTGACCACCACTTCCTGGGCGCCGTCGACCACGTGGGCATTGGTCAGGATCAAGCCATCGGGCGAGATGATGAAACCGGAACCGAGGCCGTGCATGATGCGCGGCTGCTGCGGCATCTGCAGTTGCGGGCCGAAGCGCTTGAAGAATTCGGAGAAGGGATCGTTGGGATCGAGGCCGTTGTCATCGTCATCGGCGACCTTGCGGGCCTTGCCGGTGACGCTGATGTTGACCACGGCCGGACCATAGCGCTGGACGATGCCCGAGAAATCGGTCGCCGCCGCGACCACCGGTCCGGCCGGGGCAGCGGGCGCGGCGTTGGCGGCCACCAGCGGGGCGTTGAGCGCGGCCGCGTGCGCCGACGGCAGGTCGGCACCGCGAAAATAGACGTAGCTGCCGCCGACCACCGCGGCAATCATGACAGCCAACGTGTTACGAACAAAAACGATGCGACGGCTCATCTTCTTCTCCTTGATCGAACGGGATATCGAGGGTCGGGGCTGTTTGGCCTCAACCGTTGGAGTGAAGATTAAGCAGTGAAAATTAAGACAAACTTAAGGCTGGAAAATTGAGCATTAACCCGCGCTTAATGCTCCGAAAGCGCCGTCCGGCGGCCGTTTCAGGCCGGCAACAGGGTGAAGACCACGCGCGCCTGCAAGCCGCGCCCGGTATTGCGCAACTCCACCGGCACCCGGTGCAGGTCGGCGATCTGGCGCACGATGGCCAGCCCCAGGCCGCTGCCGAAGGCACCGCGCGAACTGCCCTGCTCCTGCGCCCGCTGGGCCCGGTAGAAGCGATCAAAGACGCGCGGCAACTCGCTCTCGGCGATGCCGGGGCCACTGTCCTGGATCACCACCGCGCACCTGCCCGCAGCGGGGAATTCGAAACCGACATCGACCACGCCGCCCGCCGGGGTATAGCGCAGGGCGTTATCCACCAGGTTGTTGAAGAGGATGCGCAAGGCGTCGGCATTACCCTGCACGCGCAGGGGCCGGCCGTCATCGCCCTGGTCCGCCAACCCGAGATCGATGCCGCCATGCTCCGCCACCGAGGACAGGTCACCCACGACACTGCCCAGCAGCGCACGCAAGTCGACCTCCGCGAAGCCCATGGCATCGGGCTCCTGGCGCGCCAGCGTGAGCAGCTGGTGCACCAGATGGGTAGCACGCTCCAGCCCGCTCTTGAGATCGGCGAAGGCGGCGCGCCGCTCCTGCTCATCGGTGGCGCGCTCGGCCAGCTGTGCCTGCAGCCGCAAGGCCGTCAGCGGCGTACGCAATTCATGCGCTGCATCGGCGACGAAGGCGCGCTGCGTTTCCGTGGCCTGTTTGAGCCGTGCCAGCAGGTCGTTCAGGGCATGCGTGAGCGGCTGGATTTCCTGCGGCATGCCCACATCGGCCAGGGGCTGCAGCAAATTCATGTCACGCGCGGCCACTTCGGCGGCCGCCTTGCGCACCGGGGCCAGCCCACGGCTGACCGCCACCCACGACAGCACACCGATCAGCGGGAAAAGCAGCAGCAAGGGCACCACCGTCTTGACCGCCATCTGCGCCGCGATCTCGTCGCGCGCGCTCTGCGGCTGCGCCACCTGCACCACGGTACTGCCGATCTGGGCGCTGTAGACGCGCCACATGCCATTGGGCCCGCGCACGTTGGCAAAGCCCAGCTCCGCCTGGCGCGGCATGGCCCCGCGGGCATGGGAGTGATAGATGACCGACCCACGGCTGTCCCAGATCTGCATCATGATCTCGTCCTCCAGCTCGGGGAACTGCTGCCCCGGCGAGATGGGCGAGAAGGCCTGGCGCGGCAGCGAAGCCGCGATCTGGCGCATCTGGTAATCGAAGATCTGGTTGGCCTCGCCGCGCGCCTGGAAATACAGCGCCACCCCGGCCAGCAGGATGATGGAGAACAGCCCCAGTCCCAGCCACAGCAGCAGCTTGTTGCGGATCGATTTCATGCCGGCACCAGGTAGCCCACGCCGCGCACGTTCTTGATGAAGTCGCTGCCGACCTTCTTGCGCAGCGCGTGGATGTGGACTTCGACGGCGTTGCTCTCGATGCTGTCATCCCAGCCATAGAGTTTTTCTTCCAGCTGGGCGCGCGAGAGCACCACGCCCGGGCGATCCATGAAGGCGTGCAGCAGCGCGAATTCGCGCGCCGACAGGTTGACCGGTTTGCCGCCCACGGTCACTTCATGCGTGGCCGGATTCAAGACCACTTCGCGCACCTGCACCAGGCTCTCGGCGCGTCCGGCCTGGCGGCGCGAGAGTGCGCGCATGCGGGCCGACAGCTCCTCCAAATCGAAGGGCTTGATGAGGTAATCGTCGGCGCCGGCGTCCAGCCCGGCCACGCGGTCGGCCACCGCATCGCGTGCAGTGGTGATGAGAACGGGAATGGCGCTGCCGCGTTCACGCAGGGTGCGCAGCACGGCCAGGCCATCCTTCTGCGGCAGGCCCAGGTCCAGCAGCAGCATGGCGTAGTCCTCGGTGCGCAGGGCCACGTCGGCCGACTTGCCGTCCTGCACCCAGTCGATGGCGAAGCCGTCCTGGCGCAAACCCTTGCGCACGGCTTCTCCCACCATGGGATCGTCTTCCACCAGCAATACGCGCATGTTGACTACTCCTGATCGGACTCAGAGGATCTTCGCCAGCAGGAACACCACCACTGAAATCAGGATGGTGGAGGCGAAGGGCAGCGAAAAGATGCGGCCGAACAAGCGGAAGCGCAAGTCTCCCGGCAAGCGGCCGATGCCCAGCTTTTCCAGCCAGGGCAGCAAGGTCGAGAACACGATGACCGAGAGGAAGATGACGACGATCCAGCGAATCATGCGGGGCTCCTCACAGGCGATGGGTACGGTCGTGGCGCAGCATGCGGGCTGGCCATTCGACATTCTTGCCAATGGCCAGCACCTTGAAGAGCTCGCCCATCTCGGCCGGGGAAATCAGTTTCTGCATGCCGTTGGCCAGCGGCAGGTAGCGCAGGCTGTCCTCGGGGGAGGTACGCAGCAGCAGCTCGCCGATACCGGCATTGAGCAGGAAGGCGCCCTGGCTGGTATAGGCCAGCACCTCCGCGCCCTCTTCCACCGCCGCCACCGCCATCGCCGTGAAATCCACGTGCGCGGTGATGTCCTGCAAACCCGGCCAATAAAAGGGATCGGTGTGGGCGTGATGGCGGTAGTGGCACATCAGCGTGCCCTGGTCGCGGTCGGGCAGGTAGTATTCCGCGGCGGGGAATCCGTAATCAGGAAGGATTGCCAGCGCCCCCGGGCCGCTGGCCAGCATGCGGCCGAGCGTGTGCATGAAGCCGATGGCCACCGGCGACAATTCGGTCAGGTAGCCGGCCGGCAAGTCATCGGCCTCGGGAATCTGCGCCAAAGGCAGGTCATTCACGGTACGGTCCGCAAACTGCAGGCGGCCGGTGGCATCGACCGTGACGCCACGTTCCTGCCAGCCCTCTTCGGCCTTGATCGCCAGGCGCACCGGCATGGCATCGAGCACTTCGTTGCCGACCACCACGCCCGAAAATGTTTGCGGCAGGGCATCGAGCCACTCCACCCGGGGCGCGAAAGCGGCCAGGGTTTCCTGCTGGCGGGCGCGCAACTGGGCCGAGATTTCCACGATGAAATATTTTTCGGGCAGTGCCCCGCGCGACTGCAATTCGGTGAGGATGTCGCACGCCAGCTTGCCGGTGCCGGCACCGAACTCCAGCAGCACATTGGCCACCTGCGGGCTGGCCGCGATCACTTCGGCGGCCAGGTGGGCCAGGGTCGCGCCGTACAGCGGCGAGATTTCCGGGGCGGTTGTAAAATCGCCCTCCTTGCCCAGTTTGGCAGAACCCCCGCTGTAATAGCCGACCTGCGGCGCATACAGGGCCAGTTCCATGTAACGTTCGAAGGAGATCCAGCCGCCGGATGCGGCGATTTCGCCGGCGATCAGGTGCTGGAGGGAATGCGAGGCGGACTGTGCGTCAGCGCCGGGTTCGGGTAGTTGCAGTTGCATGGGCCGTATTGTATCGACGAATGGAAACCGGGAACATGACATCACCCTCTTCTGCAGGTATTGCGCTGGTCACCGGCGCCGCACGCCGCATCGGCCGTCACATTGCGCTGGCCCTGGCCCGCGCCGGCTGGGACGTGGCGGTCCACTACAACCGTTCGCGCGAAGAAGCTGACACGCTGGTGCGCGAAATTGAAGCCCTGGGCCGCCGCGCCCTGGCGGTGCAGGGCGAACTGGGCGACGAAGCCCAGGTACGTTCACTGCTGCCCCAGGCCGCGCCGCTGGGCCGCGTCACCTGCGTGGTCAACAACGCCTCGCTGTTCGATTACGATGACGCTGCCAGCTTCGGCAACGACCGCCTGCTGCGCCACATGAGCGCCAACGTCGGCGCTCCCGTGCTGCTGGCACAGGCCTTGTTCGAGGCTACGCCGGAGGGGCAGCAGGCCGTGGTGATCAACCTGCTGGACCAGAAACTGTACAATCCCAATCCTGACTTCCTGTCCTACACCCTCTCCAAGGCCGCCCTGCACAGCGCAACCACGCTGCTGGCACAGGCACTGGCGCCCAAGGTGCGGGTGGTCGGCGTGGCCCCCGGACTGACCATGGTCTCGGGCGACCAGACCGAGGCGCAGTTCGACAAGGCGCACACGGTCACTCCCCTGGGCCGTGGCAGCACGCCCGAGGACATTGCCGCTGCGGTCTGCTACGTCGCTTCGGCGCGGGCCGTGACGGGCACCACCCTGCTGGTCGATGGCGGCCAGCATTTGCTTCCCCTTTCGCGCGACGTCATGTTCGTGGCGAAATAACCTTAATTTTTTCTGATCATGCTCTTTCTCTCCCATCCTTCCCTGCAAGATTGCCGCCGCCTGTTCCTGCGCAACTACGAGGTGTTCATCAACATCGGCGTGCACGAGTTCGAAAAGAAGGGTGAGCAGCGCATCCTGATCAATGTCGACCTCTACGTCCCGCTGGCCGAGACCACCCCGACCGCCGACCACCTGGACGAAGTGGTGGACTACGATTTCATCCGCTCCACCATCGCCGAGCGCATGGCGCGCGGCCACATCCACCTGCAGGAAACCCTGTGCGACGACGTCATGACCGCCATGCTGGCCCACCCCAAGGTGCGCGCGGTGCGGGTGTCGACCGAGAAGCCGGATGTGTATCCGGATTGTGATTCGGTGGGGGTGGAGACTTTCCGGATCAAGGCTTGATCCACATCGGCCAGATTGCTTTGTCCTGCTGACCCCGCTTGATGCGGGGTTTTGTCTTTTCGACCTTCATTTGTTCCCAAAGCGACGATTGCCAGCTCGGGTGCTTGCGCGTAAAACGCAACGCAAGATCAATGTGGAAGAACTTGGAAGGAGCACGGCATGCAACTCAAACTGATACGCACCCGCAAGGATTACCGCGCCGCGCTGGCTGAAGCGGAACGCCTCTGGGACGCGCCCGCCGGGTCGGAGCAAGCCGACCAGCTCGATGTGCTCACCCTGCTGATCGCCGATTACGAACGTGCGCACTTTGCCATCGATGATCCCGATCCAATCGACTTCCTGCTGCACGTGATGGAAGCACGCGGTCTCTCGAGCAATGATCTGGAGCCTGATCCGGGATTGTTGCAAGTGTGAACTAAGCCAGAACTAAAAAAAAATGCCGCCCAGTCTGCACTGAACGGCATTCATTCCGGCAAGGCAATCCCGCCTTCCCTCCTTACATTCCCATATACCTGCCCGCCCGGTGATTCAAGGCAATCACCAGATTGGCCGTCACCGCCCCGAGGATGGACGCCAGCAGCACGCGCGGCGTCACCACGAACAGCGAACACAGCACGATCACCACATCCACGCCCATCTGCAGCTTGCCGGCGCGCAGGCCGTAGCGGTCCTGCAGGAACAGCGTCACCACGTTGATGCCACCCAGGCTGGCCCCATGGCGGAACAGCATCACGAAACCCACGCCCATCAGCAGTCCACCCAGCACCGCGCTGTAGAACAGGTCCAGCTTGGCATAACCGATGAAATGCGGATGCATCAGCGAAAAGCCCGACACCAGCGCCACCGCAAAGAAGGTCTTGCCGGTAAAGCGCAAGCCCATGCGGCGAAACGCGAAATAGTAGAACGGGATGTTGATGGTGAAGAACACCACGCCAAAGGGCAGCCCCGTCAGGTAATGCGTCAGGAAGGCCAGGCCGGCGGTGCTGCCGGTCAACAGGCCTACCTGGCTGTACATGTTCACCGCCAGCGAGACGAAGAGCGTACCGGCCACCAAGGCCAGCACGTCTTCATAGCTCTTGTGGCGCAGGTCGGCCGCAGAAACGGCGGCCTTGCTTGCCACTTCAGCCACGCAGCACCTCGGCCATGGTCTCGGCCACGCGTGCAACGTTGCTGTCGTTCAAGCCCGCCACGCAGATGCGGCCGGTGCCCACGGCATAGACGCCGAACTCGTCACGCAGGCGATCGACCTGGGCCGCGGTCAGGCCGGTGTAGCCGAACATGCCGTTCTGGCGCAGCAGGAAGGAGAAGTCCTGGTCCGGCACCGCGCTCTTCAATTGCGAGGCCAGCTTGACGCGCATGTCACGCACGCGCACCCGCATCTCTTCGACTTCGGCACGCCATTGCGTGGCCAGCTTGTCGTCGTTCAGCACATGCGCCACCAGCAGCGCGCCATTGCGTGCGGGGCTGGAGTAATTGCGGCGCACGGTCAGCTTCAGCTGGCCCAGCACGTTGGCGGCCTGGCCTGCCTGCGGGCAGAACACCGACAAGGCACCGATGCGCTCGCTGTAGAGCGAGAAGATCTTGGAGAAGGAGTTCGACAGGAAGAAGGGAATCTGGCGACGCACCGCTTCACGCACCGGCCAGATGTCGTCGTCCAGGCTTTCGGCAAAGCCCTGGTAGGCCAGGTCGAAGAAGGGCAGCAGGCCGCGCTGCTCGACCACGGCGATGATCTGCTCCCACTGCGCGCGGGTCGGGTCGACGCCGGTCGGGTTGTGGCAGCACGGGTGCAGCAGCACCACGGCGCCCTTGGGCAGGCTTTGCAGCTTGTCCAGCATGCCCTCGAAGTTGAGGCCCTTGGTCTGGGCATCGTAGTAGGGATAACGCTCGGTCTTGAAGCCGGCGCCTTCGAAGATGCCGACGTGGTTGTCCCAGGTCGGGTCCGGCAGCCAGATGGTGGGCTGCGGGAAGAAGCGCGCGATCAGGTCGGCACCGACCTTCAATGCGCCCGAACCGCCCAGGGTCTGGACGATGGCCAGGTGCTCGGGGGACGGCAGGTCTGCACCGAAGAGCAGCTTGGCCACGGCCTGGCGATAGGCGGCATGGCCTTCCATGGGCAGGTAGACGTAGGGCGCGCCGGTCTCGGCCACCGCAGCCGAAGCGGTTCGCACAGAGGGCAGCACCGGCACCACGCCACGGCCATCGGTGTAGATGCCGATGCTCAGGTTGACCTTGTTGCTGCGCTCATCGCGCTGGAATTGTTCCATCAGGCTCAGGATGGGATCGCCGGCATACGGCGGGAGATGCGAAAACATGAGGACCTCGTCAATGTGGGAAAACGCCGATGCCGGCACAGTCCAGCTTGTCCGGCAAGACCGCCATGGTAGCGCGGCACGGGAAAAAATTCCCGTCCCGCGTGCCACCTGTGCGTTTTTTCACAGGTATTTTTTCAGGCGGAAGTGATAAATGCCCACGCACACCAGGCTGATGGCCGCGCAAACCATCAGGTAGTAGCTGGGCGAGACGGGGTTGCCGGTCTTGCCCACCAGCCAGGTCACCATGAAGGGCGTGAAGCCGCCGAAGATGGTTGCTCCCAGGCTATAGCTGATGCCCATGCCGCGCACTCGCGTGGCCGGCGGGAAGATCGAGGACAGCACCACCCCGAGCGAACCGAAATAGACCGCCTTGAGGATGCCGGCCCAGATCATGATGGCCATCATCACCCACACCGTCGGCATGGCGATCACCCAGACGAAGGAGCCATAGATGGTGGCCAGCGTCAGCACCGTGGACACCACCATGATGCGGGCCCGGCCCACGCGGTCGGCCAGCATGCCCATGAAAGGCGCGCCGATCATCAGGATGGCGCCGGTCACGGCGGCGGCGGCAAAGGCGGTGGACTGCGGCAGGTGCAACTGCTTGATGGCATAGGTCGGCATGTACAGCAGCATCAGGTAGGTGGCGGCGGTGGAGACCGAAAGAATGCCCATGGCCACCAGCACCCGCGTGACCTGCAGGCCCCAGCTGGCATCGTCCTCGCCGGCCACCTGCACCTTCTTCGCCATCGGCACTTCATCGATGTGACGACGGATGTACAGGCCCACCGGTGCGATCAACAGGCCGAAGGCGAACGGCAGGCGCCAGCCCCAGGCGGAGATCTGCTCGGGCGTGAGCCACTGGTTCAGCAGGAAGCCGGCCAGCGCCGCCATCAGGGCGGCCGCACCCTGGCTGGAGAATTGCCAGCTGGCCATGAAGGCGCGGCGCTTGGAGCCGGTCTCGGTCAGCAAGGCCGTGGCCGAACCGAATTCGCCGCCCGCTGACAGCGCCAGCAGGATGCGTGCCACCAGGATGCCGATGGGTGCGGCCACGCCGATGCTCTCGTAGGTCGGAATGACGGTACAGATCAGGGTGCCAGCCACCGTCATCGACAGCGAGACCAGCAGCGCCGGCTTGCGCCCCACCTTGTCGCCATACCAGCCCAGCAGGATCGCCCCCAGCGGACGGAACAGATACGACAGCCCGAAGGTGGCAAACGTGACCAGCAGCGAGACCGTCTCATCTCCGGTCGGGAAGAACAGCTTGGAGATGGTCACGGCAAAGAAGCCATAAGCGACGAAATCGAACCACTCCAGCGCATTGCCGATCGAGGAGGCGACGATCAGTCGCCGCGTGCGCGCGGCCGACATCGGCGCGGGCGCCGCTTCTGCTGCTGGAGAAATTTCCGGTGTTGCCGAGGGTGACGCTGCGTTCATGGTCGTGTTCCCGTTGGAAGATGGACTGCGCTGGCTTGCGTTCGTGAAGATGAAATGAAAAAAGGGGGGATTCAGGCAACCGCAGACTGCGCCCGCTGCTGGCGCACCTGCCGTCCCTGCTGGCCGATATCCCACAGCAGGCCCGCCATCAGCTGCAGGCCTTCGCGCGCCACCGGTGCGAGCAGGTGTTCGTCCGGCGCATGCTGCGAGCAGGACGGATAGGAATGCGGCATCCACAGCGTGGGCAGGCCCAGTGCTTCCGAGAAGCAGTGATTGGGGATGGTGCCGCCCAGGTTGGGCAGGATGGTCACGGGCTTGCCGCCGGTCTCCTGCAGGGAATCGGTGGCCAGGCGCACCCAGGCATCGTCGGGATCCAGGCGCGTAGCGGGCGCGGCGGCCTGGATCTCGATCTGCACATCGGCATAGCCGTGTTCATCGAGATGGCGGCGCAGGCTCTGCTGCACGTCTTCCCACACCGTACCGACCACGAAGCGCAGCTGGAACACCGCCTGTGCCCGTGCCGGAATCGCCCCCACCGGACGCTGCGCATTGCCGGCCTCGAAGGCGATCAGCTCCAGCGTATTCCAGGCGAACAGACGCTCACCGGCGCTCAGGCCGGGCTCGCCCCACTGTGCATCGAGCTCCGGATCACCGGCATCGCTGCCCACCGCAAAGTCGCGTACCAGGGCACGCACCCGTTCGCTCACGTTACGCGGACGCATACCCGGCACGCGGATCACGCCGCGACCATCCACCAGCGAGGCCGCTGCATTGGCCAGCACCGTGGCAGGATTGCGCAGCACGCCACCCCAGTTGCCGGCATGGTGCGCGCCGTTGCCGGTATCGAGCACCAGCTTGAACTGCAGCGCCCCGCGCGAGCCGAGAAACAGCGTCGGGCTGGACGCCGCCAGGCGCGGGCCATCCGAGGCCAGGAACAGGTCGGCCTCCAGGTAATCGGCGTGATCGCGGCAAGCCTCGTAGAGACCGGGCGAACCCACTTCCTCACCCATTTCGAAAATCATTTTCAGGTTGCAGCCCAGCTTGCCCCCGGCTGCCTCGATGGCGGCGGCCAGCGCTCCCAGGTTGATGCTGTGCTGGCCCTTGTTGTCGGCAGTGCCGCGACCATACCAGCGATCGCCATCCGAGCTCAGCTGCCAGGGCGAACGGTCCTGCTGCCAGCGGCCTTCCTGGCCGTTGACCACATCGCCGTGGCCATACATGAGCACCGTCACCGCGTCAGCCGATTCGATGCGGCGCGCCAGCAGCAGTGGCGGTGCGCCTTCCACCGGGTTGGCAATCTGCTGCGTCTCGAAGCCCATTGCGGCCAGCGCCGGTGCGATCTCTTCGCGCAGGTAGGCGGCCAGTTCATCGGCACGTGCGGCGTTCTGGCTTTCGGTCGGCAGCGCGATGCGACGTTGCAGGTCACGCTGGAAACGGCCCGAGTCAAAATATTCGGCGGCCAGGCGAAGGGCGGTGCTGCGGGACATGGAGGACTCCGGGTGAACTGTCATTGGAGACGATTCTAGGAGCCGACATGGTTTCCAACAATGTCAATTTTTAAAACGGTCCTTTCGCAAATTAGCAAAATGATTTATTGTGTTTTACGGCCCATTCCAGCCCAAGAATCGTGCATGAATTGCGCATTCAAGCGGTCATTTCGTGCACCGTGATCCCCATGCACCATGATGGCCTTGCGCAGCTTTGCAAGGATCTTTCTCATTGATTGCCGAATTCAGAAAGTTATTCCCGCCATGCAAAGTACCGCCCTTCGCTATTTCTACCAGGTCGGCCGCACCGGCTCCCTGACCGCCGCCGCCGAACGGCTGCACGTGGCCGTCTCGGCAGTGAGCCGCCAGATCGCCAAGATGGAAGAAGAAACCGGCGTGCCGCTCTTCGAACGCCGCGCGCGCGGCATGGTGCTCACGCCCGCCGGCGAAGTGCTGATGGCCTTCGCGCGGCGCAACCTGCTGGAGGTGGAACAGGTCATGGCCGAAGTGAAAGGCTTGCACGCCGTCGGCCAGAGCGTGGTCACGCTGGCCTGTTCGGAAGGCTTTGCGTGGGACCTGCTGCCCAACGTGATGGCACACTTCCGCGAGCAATATCCGGGCATGCAGTTCAAGCTCAAGGTGGTCGGCGCGGCCAAGGCATCGCAGATGGTCATCGATGGCGAGGCCGACATCTCGGTCACCTACAGCCTGGGGCCGGTGGAGGGCCTCAACATCGCCTACCGCGAGTCGGGACCAATCTTCGCATTGATGCGGCGCGACCACCCGCTGGCCGCGCGCAAGCTGCTGTCCTTGAACGATCTTTCACCTTACCCGCTGGCCCTGCCCGAGCAGGGCTCCACGGTGCGCCAACTGTTCGACATCGCCTGCGGCATGCGCGGGCTGCTGTTCGCACCGGTCTTCACCAGCCATTCGCTGGGCGCGGTCTACCGCTTCACCGCCCGCTCGGCGGATACGGTAGCGCTGGGCGGCTTCCTCACCGTGCAGGAACGCGCCGAGGAAGATGCCATGGCCCTGGTGCCGATGGCCGAGAGCGAACTGCACCAGCGCACCCTGCAGGTCCAGACCATGGCCGGGCGCAAGCTGCCGCCGGCGGTGGCGGCCTTCATCGATTTCCTGGTGGCGGCGATCCGCCAGATCCGTACACGGCACGAACTGGGGGCGCTGCAGGCCGACAAATGAGGCAATGGACACCCCGTAAAAGGACCACAAGACGGCCCGGATGAGGCATCCATGCGACGCTTGCCCCGCAGCAAGCCACGCAGAAATGGCAGGATCCGGCGCTGCATGAGAAAATGCCGGTCCTCCGCCCGCACGCAGCCTTCCGCCCCTATCCCTTCCGGACATGGATGAGCGGCAACATTGCTCGTCCGGCAGCAACAGCCTACCGATTGAAGGAATATCCCATGAACGACATTGCCACTGCAGTGCAACTGTCCGACCTTGCCGACCTCGATGCTTCCTCCGCCCAGGAGCAGGAAGAACGCGGCCAGCCCGAAGTGACCGCGCGCGGTTCGCGCCGCTTCGAGCTGCTGGAAAAGAACATCCGCCGCCTGACCGGCCGCGCCATCGCCGACTTCGACATGATCCGCGACGGCGACGTCATCATGGCCTGCATGTCGGGCGGTGCCGACAGCTACACCATGCTGGACACGCTGCGCTACCTGCAGACAGTGGCACCGGTGAAGTTCGAGATCATTGCCGTGAACCTGGACCAGAAGCAGCCGGGCTTCCCCGAGCACATCCTGCCGCAATACTTCGAGCGCATCGGCGTGCCCTATCGCATCGTCGAGGAAGACACCTACAGCATCGTCAAGGAAAAGATCGCCCCCGGCAAAACCACCTGCTCGCTGTGCTCGCGCCTGCGCCGCGGCATCCTGTATCGCGTGGCCAAGGAGCTGGGTGCGACCAAGATCGCGCTGGGCCACCACCGCGATGACATCCTGCACACCTTCATGCTCAACATGTTCTACGGCGGCAAGATCAAGACCATGCCGCCCAAGCTGATCGCCGACGATGGCGAGAACGTGGTGATCCGTCCGCTGGCCTACGTGCGCGAGCCGGACATCAAGAAATATGCGGCGGCCATGGAATTCCCCATCATCCCCTGCAACCTGTGCGGCTCGCAGCCCAACCTGCAGCGCCAGGCCATGCGCGAGATGCTCAACCAGTGGGAGAAGACCAATCCCCTGTGGATCAAGAGCATGTTCACCGCCATGGCCAACATCACGCCCTCTCACATGCTGGACCGCAGCCTGTTCGATTTCACCCGGTTCACCGCCGGGGCGGGCAAGGAAGCCCACGGCGATACCCTCTTCGACCGCGACGACAAACTGGACCAGGGCCAGTCGGTGATCAACCTCGTCTGACAACACACGATACGGGACGGCTCATGCCGTTCCGCAAAAACTTAGTCCAACGAGACACTGCGTTCCACCTCATCAGCAGGAAACGCCCCTGTGGCGCGGCTTTCCCGCCCATGCCCGGTTCCTGCTGGATGATGCAAAAGTAAATTTTTGTTGTCATCCGGCTATAGTCGGGGAATGAGCATCAAAAACCCTCCTCTTCCACGCTTGAAGCAGAAAACACGCATGTTCTAATCTGTCCCATCGCAATGTATTGCCGCAAGGCTGCATTGCCAGGGAAGAAAAAACACAACCATGCAGTCGTGGTTTCGCAGGGAAACGTGGTCCTGGCCAGCACGATGGCCGGGCTGCGTGGTTTCGCCATCCGCGTGACTGATTGGCTTGCCGCCATCACGCCTCTGCACCCGAACGACTCTCTGCCATACGTGTATGAGGCTGCCTGATGGCTAACTTTTGGCGCGACAAGCGCGTTTTCATCACCGGTCATACCGGCTTCAAGGGGAGCTGGCTGACGCTCTGGCTGCACCTGATGGGGGCGCGCGTGAGCGGCTATGCCCTGCCGGCGCCGACCAATCCCAGCCTGTTCCACCTGGCGCGCCTGCACAACTGCGTGCAGACCACCACCGGCGATGTGCGCGATCCGCGCCACCTGGCCGAGACGCTGGCGGCGGTGCAACCCGATGTGGTTTTCCATCTGGCCGGGCAGCCACAGATCAGCCAGGCCTTTCTTAATCCTCTCGATACGTTCGCCACCAACATGATGGGCACCGCCCATCTGCTGGAGGCAGTGCGACATACGCCGAGCGTGCGGGGGGTAGTAATCGCCACCAGCAACAAATGTTACGAGAATCGGGAGTGGCTATGGGGCTACCGTGAAGACGATCCCATGGGTGGACGTGATCCCTTCAGCAGCAGCAAGGGAGCGGCCGAACTGGTCACGGCCGCCTATCGGCGCTCCTATTTTTCGGACGAAAAGAATAGTCGGGTGGGTGTAGCGTCGGTACGGACCGGCAATGTCATCGGCGGTGGCGACTTCTCCCCGGAGCGCCTGCTGCCCGACTTCATCCGCGCCCTGGAAAAAGAAGAGCCCGTCGTCATCCGCCAACCCCGCGCCGTGCGCCCTTGGCAATTCGTGCTGGAACCCCTGTCGGGCTATCTGCAGATCGGAAAGCTGCTCTACGAGCACGGCAGTGCGTATGCCGAAGCCTGGAATTTCGGGCCAGCCGACACCGACCTGCAAACCGTGGCCCAGATCTGCGCCACCTTCAACCACTCGTTGCAGAAGAACGATGTGGAACCCATCGAAGTGCGGCTCGAACCCGAACCGGACGACCAGCAACAGGCGGTGCTGCGGCTGGATATTTCCAAGGCACGTCAGCGGCTGGACTGGATCCCGAGGATGGAGCTCTACACGGCTCTTGAGCTGACCGCGCAATGGTATGCCGGCTATGTGAACAATGAGGACCTGCGCGCGCTCTCCGAGAACCAGATTGCCTTTTACCAGAGCCTGACGTAGTGGCGGAATCGCCCCGAACAGCGCTTGCAGAGCGAGAAGGCAGCCCGACCTGACCGGCCTTGTCACCGAAGCGAGCCACCGTACGCACTGCTGGCAGCGCCGTCGGCGAAGTCGCGCCATCAAAAAAGGTGGACCGGAAAATCCCCTGTAATCCTGCCACCCGGCCCGACAAATCCACGTACACTATTATGCATGCCTGTTTCCGGCAGCCTGGCCGGGACGTGGAAAGCAGACGTCATCCCTGCCTACAGGCAAGAGCAGCCAACAACATAAGGTGGAGTCATGTCACTGAACGATCAGCCAACCATTGAGCAATTTATCCAGCAACTCCAGCTTGCTGTCGATTTCCAGGAATCGGTGGAGTTGACGGCCGATACCGTGCTGCAGAGCTTGCCAGAATGGGATTCGCTGGCGGCCCTCGGGGTGATCGTCATGTTCGATTCGGAATATGGCAAGAACATCTCGGGCACCGATATCAAGAAGGCCGCCACAATTCGCGATCTGTACGCACTGCTCGGCTAGGCATGGGGCAATCCACTCTGCACAAGGTGCGCTTCGCGGGCATGGCGACCTGCGTGCCCGGGCGCGTGGTCGACAACATTGACGACGCACCTCCGCACCTGCGCTCGGAACGCGAGCGCCTGGTGCGCAACATCGGTATCCGGCAGCGCCGTCTGTGCGCGCAATGGCAGTGCTTTTCGGACCTCGCCTTCGATGCGGCCGAGGCCTTGTTGGCGGATCTGGCCTGGTCACGGGAACAGATCGACGCCCTGATCGTGGTCACGCAGTCGCCTGACTACATCACGCCGGCCACGGCCATCATCTTGCAGGACCGCCTCGGCCTGCAACAAACGACCATCGCCTTCGACGTCAACCTGGGATGCTCCGGTTATCCGTTCGGCCTGCACATCCTGGGCAGCATGATCGCTTCAGGGGCGGTCAAGAAAGGCCTTCTTCTGGTGGGCGACCGGGGTGGTTCGCTGCGTGATCCGCTGTTTTCCGACGCCGGAACGGCCACTGCGCTGGAATACGATGCCGATGCGCCGCCCATGTACTTCGATCTCAACAGCGACGGCAGCGGCCACAAGGTGCTGATGACGCCGGTAGGCGGCCATCGCGAGCCGGTGCAGCTGCGACACCTGGTCGGTTATCGCGACGAGAACGGCTTTGAGCGCTCGCCGCTGGAACCGGTGCTGGATGGCGCGGCAGTACTGAGCTTTGCAACGCAGCGCATTCCGCCAGCCATCGAGCAGCTGCTGGCTTACGCCAAACTCGATAAAGACGCCGTCGATTATTTCGTGCTGCACCAGGCCAATCGCATGATCAATGAAACCATCCGCAAGAAGCTGGGCTTGCCGGTGGAGAAAACACCGAGCTCGCTGGCCGACTTCGGCAATACCAACGGCGCCTCCCTTCCGGTGACGATCTCGGCGCGACTGCAGGCCAGCCTGAACATGACCAGACACCGCCTCCTCTTGTGCGGATTCGGCGTGGGCTTGTCCTGGGGGAGCGCGATCGTCGAGGTCGACTCGGCACACTTCCCGGCCATCGTCGAATCATGAGCGCCTTGGATCAATTCTCCCTGGTGGGCAAACGTGTTCTGGTGACGGGCGCCTCGTCGGGCATAGGCCGCCAGGTTGCGCTCAGTTGCGCACAGGCAGGCGCGACCATCATATTGAGCGGACGCGACCAGCCGCGGCTGCAGGCAGTGCTGGAGGAACTGGGTGGCGGTTGCCACGATCAGTTCGCCTGCGACCTGATCGATGATGACAGCATCGCGCAACTGGCACAGCAAACCGGCCGGATCGATGGCGTCGTCCATTGCGCTGGCGTGGCAATGTCAGTGCCTGTGCGCCAGGCCACACGCGATCATGTCGAGGGCATGATGCGCATCAACAGCGTGGGGCCGATGCTGCTGACGCGTCAGCTGTTGTTGCGCAATGCCATCAATAGTGAAGGGGCGATCGTATTCATCACTTCGATCTCGGCCAATGCCATCGGTGTGCCCGGAATCGCCGCGTACAGCGGCAGCAAGGCCGCGCTTGAAAGCATGGCGCGTTGCCTGGCCATGGAAGTCGCCAAACGCAAGATCCGCGTGAACTGCATCGCTCCCGGCTTCGTCGAAACCCCCATGCTCCAGCGCGGCCGCGATCACATGGCCGATGCGGTCGACGGCACGGCGCTGCGCTACCCGCTGGGCATCGGGCAGCCGGAAGATGTCGCCAACGCTGCCATCTTTCTGCTCTCGCAGGCCAGTCGCTGGATCACCGGGACTTCCCTGGTGATCGATGGCGGCCACACCGTACGCTGATCATGTCGGACCAACTTGTGATTGTCGGCGCAGGCGGTCTTGGCCGCATCCTGCACGACTGGTTATCCCGGGACGCTGCCCTGCGCCAGCGCGCCGACATCGTCGGCTTCCTCGATACCCGTCCCGATCCGGCGCTACCACCCGGACTGGATTGTCCGTTGCTCGGCAATCCCCTGGATTATCAGATACAGCCGGGTCAGCTGTTCGTCTCCGCTGTTGGCGCACCGGCCTTGCGCAAGCAGTTGCTCGATCCCCTGCAGGCTCAAGGCGCCGCCTTTCTGCGCTATGTCGAGCGCGCCATAGTGGGGGCACGTACCGAACTCGGCGAGGGCGTCTTCATGATGCCCGGTGTCGAGGTGGGAACCGATAGCCGCATCGACGCGTTTGCCTTCCTCGATACCGCCACCCTCATCGGCCATGATGTGGTGATCGGCAGTCACTGCATGATTGGCGCGATGAGCTTCGTTGCCGGCGGCGTGCACATCGGGGACAGTGTCACGGTGCATCCGCGCGCAGTGATCGCCAAGGGGGTGCATATCGGCGCCGGTGCGACCATCGGAATTGGATCGGTGGTGGTCAAGGATGTACCACCGGACGTGACGGTGTTCGGCAATCCGGCCCGGATCATTTCAACTTGAGCGGCATGCTTGTGCCGAACTGAATGGGCGCTCCATCATGGCCAATCTGACATTCTCGCAATACCGGATCACGGCGATTGCCAGCAGCGTGCCGCCGGCACTGCGTTCCAGCCATGCGTTCGCCGAGAAATATGGCGCCGCCTACGTGGAGAAGATCATCAAGAACGTCGGCGTGCTGCAAGGCTATGTTGCCGATGACAAGACCACCACCTCGGATCTGTGCGAACACGCGGCCAACACCATCATTGAAGAGCTGGGCATTGCGCGTGATTCAATCGACGCGCTGCTCTTCGTGAGCCAGACGCCGGATTACATCGCGCCATCGACTGCGTGCGTGCTGCAGGAGCGGCTAGGCCTGTCGGTGGACTGCCTGGCGCATGACATCAATCTGGCGTGCTCGGGATTTGTCTACGGACTCAACGCCGCACTGTCCTACCTCAGCAACAGCGGGATGGACCGTGTGCTGCTGCTGTGTGGTGACACGGTGAGCAAGCATTGCTCGCCGGACGACCGCGGCCTGGTCATGCTGTCCTGCGACGCCGGCTCGGCTATTCTGATCGACAAGGACACGACGACATCCGATCAGGCCTGTTTCAAACTGCGCACGATGGGCTCTGGCTATCGTGCGCTGATCGTACCCTATGGCGGCTATCGCCACCGGCATGGCGAGGTGGCGCGGACCTTGCGCGAACCGGATGTACTGCGCAGCGATTACGACGGTTACATGAATGGCGCCGAGGTATTCCGCTTCTCGATCACCGAGGTACCCAGGCTGGTGCGTGACTTCAAGACTGATTTCGGTATCGATTATGACCTTGTGGATCGTCACTTCCTGCATCAGGCCAATATCTTCATCATGAAGAATGTCGCCAAGCGTGTGGGAATCACCGAAGAGAAAATGCCGGTGAGCATTGACCGCTACGGCAACACCGGCGCTGCCACCATTCCCTTGACCATCTGCGACTGGTATGCCCGCGATGCCGACGGCATGGCCCATGAGCAGATTTCCGTGTGCGGTTTCGGTATCGGCCTCTCGCTCGGGGTGGGCGTGCTTCGCCTGCGCGATACGCGCGTCTTCAAGGTGCGCACCTGCACCAGCCACTTCGAGGACAACATCGATAACCTTCATAACGAAACGGGCAGCCTGGTTAATCTCTGAGGTCACTTTTCCCCACATCGGAGCCGCCGCAGCAGGGCTTGGCATGACGCTGCAGCCGCCGCCGGGAGCGTCCGACGCGCCCGCCGCTGGCTCGCCAGCCCCAGGGGGCGGTGGTAACATGAGCTATGTTTGATCTAATCCAATTCGGCAGCCAACCTTGTCTTGAAGGCGACGGCCAGGCCTACACTTACGCTGAGGTGCAGCGCGAGACCGAGCGCATGCGGGCGGTGCTGCCGGGCCGCCATCTGGTGTTGTGTCTGTGCGAAAACAGCCTGCCCTCTCTGCTGGGCTATATCTCCCTGGTCGTGCATGACCAGGTGCCGCTGCTCATCGAGGCCAGTCTGCAAGCACCGACGGTGCAGGCCATGGCAGCTCTCTACCGGCCGGGCTATGTGTGGCTGGCAGAAGCGCGCAGCGCAGAGTGGCCGGGGGCCACGCCGGTCTATCGCTCGGGCCATTATGTGCTGCTCAAACTGGCGCACGCGGAGGCGCCGCCGTTGCTCGATGCAAGCCTGCAACTGCTGCTGACCACCTCGGGTTCGACCGGGAGCAGCAAGCTGGTGCGCCTGAGCCGGGCCAATCTTTTGGCGAATGCGGCGTCCATCTGCACCTATCTCGATATCCGGGCAGAGGATGTGGCGGTGACCAGCTTGCCGTTCAGCTATTCTTTCGGCCTGTCGATCATCCACACCCATCTGCTGGCAGGTGCGTCGATCCAGGTCACTGCGCTGACGCCGCTCAATCGCCAGTTCTGGGACCTGATGCAGCAGCGCAAGGTCACCTCGTTGTCCGGAGTGCCCTACACCTACGATATGCTCAAGCGCATCAAGTTCGAGCGCTTCGATTTGCCGGCCTTGCGTTACCTGACTCAGGCTGGCGGCAAGATGAGCGCCTCGGGCCTGACCTATCTGCAGCGGCTGTCGACGGAAAAAGCCTGGCCCTGCATCGTCATGTACGGCCAGACCGAAGCCGGTCCGCGCATGGCCTATCTGCCGGCGGCCTGGCTGGCGCACAAACCGCAGAGCATCGGCGATGCCATTCCCGGCGGCCGCTTCGAACTGATCGACGTGGATGGCAAGCTGATCACGGCGCCGCACGTACCGGGTGAACTGGTCTATTACGGTCCAAATGTGGCACTCGGGTACGCGACCGGTGCGGCGGACCTGGTGCGCGGCGATGACTGGGGCGGCCGACTGTCGACCGGTGATGTCGCCTATCGCGACGAGGAGGGCTGCTATTACATCAGCGGTCGCCTCAAGCGCTTCGTGAAGGTTTTTGGTAATCGCGTCTCGTTCGACGAGGTGGAAGCCTTGCTGCAGAGCGCCCACCCGGATTGTGACTTCGTCTGCCACGGCCAGGACGACCGCTTGTGCATCGCCTTTGTTGGCGCCTGCGATGTGCAGGCGCTGCTGGCATTCGTCACACGTCAACTGGGGCTGCACCGCAGCGCGATCCACTGCGAGGCGATCACCGAGATTCCTCGCTTGGGCAACGGAAAGATCGATTACACAGCCCTGTATTCATCAACCAGCTTGTAAGGCCATGGAGAAGCAAATGAATAACCTCGAAAAATACCAGAGCATTTTCAAAGAAGCATTCCAGTACGACGGCGACGTCGAACAACTGAACTATCAGGACATCCCGGAATGGGACAGCGTCGGTCACATGCAGCTCATGGCCGCACTGGAAGACAGCTTCGGCATCGAGCTGGACGTGGACGACATCATCGATTTCTCCAGCTTCAAGAAGGGAATCACGATCCTGTCCAAGTACAGCGTGGCGATCTGATCATGAGCCTCCCGCTGGAATTCGACATCAACGGCATCAAGGCGTGCCAGCGCAACCGGCATCCGCTGCTGTTCGTCGATCGCGTATTTGACGTGATTCCCGGCGAGAGGGCGTCGGGCTTGAAGTGCTTCAGCTACAACGAGTGGTTCTTCCCTGCGCACTTCGACGATGAACCCAACGTTCCGGGCTTCATCCAGGTAGAGTCGCTGGTACAGACCTTCATCATGAGCTTCCTGTCGAAGGAGGAGCTACGGGGCAAGAAAACCAACTTCCTGAGCATCGACAACGTCAAGTTCAAGCGCAAGATCGTTCCCGGTGATACGCTGACCATCCACGCCACGCTGAAGTCCTTGCGCCGTGGCATCGCGACCGGCAGCGCAGCAAGCTTCGTCGGTGATGCGCCGGCCTGCTCTGCTGACTTCGTCGTGGCGATTCCTGACATCCTGGACCAGTTCAAGCCCAAGGGTGCGGCATGAGGCTGGCGGACTACGTATTCGAAACGCTGGCCGACCATGGCGTCGATACGGTATTCATGGTCACCGGTCGCGGCGCGCTGTTCCTCACCGATGCCGTAGCCAAGTGCGAACGGCTGCGTCCGGTGTGCGTGCATCACGAGCAGGCCGGCGCCTATGCTGCCACGGCGCGTGCCCAGCTTCACAACGCGCCGGCCGTTTGCCTGGTCTCGACCGGCTGCGCGTCGACCAATGCCGTCACCGGGGTGCTGAGCGCCTACCAGGATGGTTTGCCGGTGATCTTCGTTTCGGGACAGAACGTTCTGAAGGAAACCACGTACTACACGGGACATAAACTGCGCACGTATGGCCAGCAGGAAGCCAATATCGTGGAGATCGTCAAGTCCATCACCAAGTATGCGGTGACGCTCACCGATGCACGCGACATCCGTCGACATCTGGAAGAAGCGCTCTACCTGGCCAGCGAGGGCAAGAAAGGGCCGGTGTGGCTGGACATCCCTCTGGACCTGCAAAGCGCCCAGATAGAGCCTTCCGATCTGCCCGGCTATACGCCCGCGGCGGTACCGGTACTGGCACCACAAACCGATATCGACTACCTGCGCGCGGCACTGGCACAGGCGCAGCGGCCGGTGCTGCTGATTGGCTCCGGACTGCGCTCGGCGGACCGGCTCAGCGAGTTCGCCGCGTTTGCGGAGACAAACCGGATTCCCGTGGTCTACACACCCAGTTCGGCGGACTGCTATCCGCTGTCGCAGCCGTTGTCGGTCGGTTCGCTGGGTAGCATGGGCTGCTCGCGCGCCGGTGCTTTTGCGGTCCAGAACGCCGACTGCCTGGTAGTCCTCGGCAATCGTCTGTCTTCCATCACTACCGGGACTGACCTGTGCAAGTTCGCGCGTCAGGCCAAGACCATCATCGTGGACATCGATCCCGACGAGCACAGCAAGAATGACCTGCGCATCGATCGCCTGATCCTGCAAGATCTGCGTACGCTGTTCGACCGGCTGGGTCCGCAGCGCATTGCCGGGGACACCGCCGCCTGGGTCGCCACCTGTGCGCGCTGGAAGTCAACTTACGCGGCCGAACCGTATTTCGCTTCCACCGACCGTATCGACCTGTATGACTTGACCGATGCCTTGTCGGATGCGCTCGACGACGATGCCATTGTCGTTACCGATTCCGGGCTGATCGAGGTGATCCTCCCGTCGAGGCTGAACTACGGTAGCAAGCGCCGCGCGATTCACCCGGTGTCGCAAGGGGCGATGGGGTTTTCCATCCCCGCTGCGCTGGGGGTGGCCGATGCGCAGCGTCAAACCGTGGTAGTGGTCGGCGACGGCTCCTTCATGATGAACATGCAGGAACTGGAGACCCTGCGCGCCCACAAGATCGCGTTGAAGCTGATCGTGGTGAACAACAACGTTTATTCCATCATCCGCCGTCGGCAAAAAGAACTGTTCCGCAAGCGCACCATCGGAACCGATCCAGGCAATGGCGTGACCGTACCAAGTTTCGAGAAAGTGGCCGCACTTTTTGATTTCGGCTATGTCCGCATTGACGGCATTACAGGGCTTGCCGCCGGTCTGCGCGAGGTATTGAGCAGCCAAGGGCCGGTGTTGTGCGAGATCATGGGCAAGGATGACCAGGAGTATGTCGAGGTCTCCCATGCGAAAAACAGCAGCGGCAAGTTCGTGCGGCGTCCGCTGGAAGATCAGTGGCCTTTCCTGGAGCGAGAGGCCTTCCTGGCCGAAATGATCGTACCGGCTATTGACCAATAAGGAGAGAGCATGAAGCTCAATGACGGGATCCTCATCGAGAACCACGGCGCGCCGTATTTCATTGCAGAGCTCAATACCAGCCACTTCGGCAAGGTAGAGACAGCCAGAGAAATGATCGTGGCAGCCAAGGCCGCAGGCTGCGACTGCGTAAAGTTCCAGTCGTGGTCGGCCAGCACGCTCTATTCGAATACGTACTACCGGCACAATCCTGTGGCCAAGCGTTTTGTCGACAAGTTCTCGTTCTCCTCTGCGCAGTTGAAGGAGCTGGCAGACTTTGCGCGCCTGCAGGGCCTGGCATTTTCTTCCACGCCCTACGCGCGCGAAGAGGTCGATTTCCTGCTCGAGCAATGCGGCGTTCCTTTCATCAAGATCGCCTCGATGGAAATCGACAACCTGCCCTACCTGGACTACATCGCCCGCACCGGTTCGGCCATCATCCTGTCGACCGGCATGTCTGACCAGTCCGAAATCGACCGCGCCGTGCAATGCATACGCGCGGCCGGTAACGACCAGGTCTGCGTACTGCATTGCGTGTCGATCTACCCTGCCGAGCCCTCCACGATCAATCTGAACAATATCCTGACCTTGCGCCAGCGCCATCCGGACCTGGCAATCGGCTATTCCGACCACACCCTGGGTGCGGCCACGCCGATCGCCGCAGTGGCTCTGGGTGCACCGATCATTGAAAAGCACTTCACGCTGGACGCGGCCAAGATCGGCATGGACAACCAGATGGCCATGGAGCCCGATGACTTTGCCGCCATGATAGATGCCTGCCGGACAGCGTGGCAGTCGCTGGGTTCGCACGAGCGCGTGGTGTCGGAGGCCGAACTGGCACAACGCCGCAACATGCGCCGCAGCGTGGTCACCCGTCACGCAATTGCGGCAGGCACCTTGCTGACAGCGGAGCACCTGGACTTCAAGCGTCCCGGCGACGGCTATAGTCCGGCGCAGGTCGATGAGGTGCTAGGGCGCCGGGTGCTTCAGGATATCGCGGCTGACGAAGTCCTGTACCCCGCAATGCTGGCCGGATGATCGACCTCACCATCCTGAACCGATCGCGGGGCAAGAGCGTTCTGCTCATACACGGCCTGTTCACGACTTCCGGCTACTGGCTGCCTTATCTGGGCAACCTGAAGGATTGTCGTCTGCTGATACTGGATATCGACTATCGCGCCATCGGTGAACCGGGACCCTATCTGCAGCGCGTGGAAGAGATCATTGCGACAGAGGCCCAGGGCCGGGTCGATGCGGTGGTAGCGCATTCTCTCGGAGCGCTGCTCTCCAGCAGCCTGTCGGACCGGATGCGGCGGACCAGTTATGAAGTGTGCCCTGTATATGGCGCCACGCGCTTGCAGCCGGAACGTTTTGTCGAGGAGATCGAGCAACGCCTGAGATCGACCATGAGTGGCGAACAGATTCGTGCACTGCTGGCGCAAGTAGACGCCGCGCTGGCCCGCCACGTCGTATGCAATCCGATCCAGGCAACCATCTACCTGCCCGAGACCGACCCGTATTTTGCCTATGACCCGGGGCCGGTCGGCCGATATTTCAAGGGGAATCATTTCGACATCACGGCGGCCATGGAGGAGATCGGCAAGGAGTTGTCCGCATGAGTTACTACGAGCATTTCTCTATATTTGACACTAACCACCCCTACGGCCTGCCAGCAGGGGAAAAACAGCGCCTGCTGGTGGAGCTGCTCAATGAGCTGACCGCACACCACCTCCGGCAGTCGGTGCCCTACGCCAGGATCGTCGCCAGCCTGGGCATGCCTCCCGTCGCGCACCGCCTGGCCGACGTACCATTCATTCCGGTGCGCCTGTTCAAGCACCTGGACCTGCTCAGCGTCCCGCGCAGCGAAATATTCAAGACCCTGACCTCCAGCGGTACCAGTGGCCAGGCCGTATCGCGCATCCATCTCGACCGTGAGAACGCCTCCATGCAGACACGGGTACTGGGGGCTATCGTCTCCAGTTTCCTGGGCAAACAGCGCCGGCCCATGGTGGTCATCGATGCCGACAATCTGCTGGCAGAGCGCCGGCAGTTCAATGCACGCGCGGCCGGGGTACTGGGCTTCTCGGTCTACGGCAAAGAACATATTTATGCATTGGATGCAGACATGGCGCTCAAGCTGGAGGCGCTCGACGCCTACTGCAACCAGCATCGTGCCCGCGGCATCTATGCTTTCGGCTTTACCTTCGTGGTCTGGAAGTTCTTGTGCCAGGCGCTGGAACGCAGCCAGCACCGGCTGGACTTTGGCCCCGACAGCATTCTGATCCATGGCGGCGGCTGGAAAAAACTGCAGGAGCAAAGCGTGTCCAACACCGTGTTCAAGGCTACCTTGCAGGAACGCGCAGGGCTGCGCCACGTTCACAACTACTATGGCATGGTGGAGCAGACCGGCTCCATCTACATGGAGTGCGAGCACGGTCACCTGCACGCATCCAACTACGCCGACGTGATCGTGCGGGATCCGATGAGCTTCAAGCCGCTGCCGGCGGGTCAACCGGGACTGCTCCAGGTACTCAGTCTGTTGCCGCACAGCTACCCGGGCCACAGTCTGCTGACCGAAGATGTCGGCGTGTTGCTGGGCGAGGATGACTGCCGGTGCGGACGCATGGGCAAATACTTTCACGTGAACGGCCGCATGCAATCGGCCGAGATACGCGGATGCAGCGATGTGAGGCAGGTCTGATGAAGAATGTTCAGTTTTTTGTGCCGGTCGCTGCCGCCAGAGCCGATCTCGATACCGTTCTGAGGACCGCATCTGGCCTGCGGCTTCTGGCGCCGTTCGATCCGATGCTGGTTGACTTCGTCGTCGCTTTCGCAAAGTCCATCCTGCTGGACCGGACTTCGCGCGAGTATCCGGAACTGGTCGTGCTGGGCAATTTCTTTCGCACCGCCCGGATCGAGAGGCTCAAGCGCGCATTGATGATGGAAGAGGGTGCAGCCTGTTTCGGCCGCGGCCTTGTCTTTCACATTGCGCCCTCCAACGTGGATTCCGTATTCCTGTACAGCAGCCTGCTGTCTGTGCTGTGCGGCAATATCAACATCGTCCGCATTTCACGCAACGCCGGGCCGCAACTGCGCTTCGTGCTGGACAAACTGGAGCGGGCGCTGGCGCAGGCCGGTTTGGGCGAGCGTTTTTATGTACTGACCTACGAGCACGACGACGCCATCACCACGCGGATTTCCGCGCAGTGCCACATGCGGGTAGTCTGGGGAGGCGATGCCACGGTCAGCAAGATACGCTCCCTGCCGCTGCGCCCGACCGCCACCGAGCTATGCTTTCCGGACCGCTTTTCGGCCGCCATGTTGCGTGCCGACGCGATCAACGCGCTCGATACCGCAGCCCTGGACCTTCTGTGCGGAGACTTCTACAACGACGCCATCTGGTTTGCACAGCAAGCCTGCTCCTCGCCGCGGCTGGTGGCCTGGATTGGCGACGAGCAGGCCTGCACGACAGCCCGGCTGCGCTTCTGGCAGAGCTTTGCGCAAGTGTTGAAGCACAAGGATTTCGAGAACTCGTCCGGCATGGCCATGGACCGCTTCGTTACCGCCTGTCTCGTGGCCACCGAACCGACCCACCGAGACACCACGGCACTGGGCTTCCCCACGCGTATATTGATGAACAGTGCACCGCTTGCAGCGGCCAAGCATCACCACCGTGGCAATGGTCTGTTCTACGAACAGTGTTTTGGCGACGTACCGGCCTTCCTGAGCACCCTGAGCGATCAGGAGCAGACGCTTTCGGTATTCGGCTACGAGGGGCCGGAGATGGCACAGTGGCTCGGCGACTTGCCCATGCGCTCAGTGGACCGAATCACCAAGGTTGGCCACGCGCTGGACTTCAATGAAATCTGGGATGGCACCCGTCTCTTGCAGGCCTTCACGCGCCGCATCAGCATTGAGCTGTAGTACGGACTCGTCAAACCACTTCGGAATGCACTGCTGGAAAGATCAGTCCGGATAGTTCAGGTTGGCAGCCGCCTTGACCAGGTGTTCGTAATGCGCGCCGGGCACCACCTTGCGCAACAGGATGACCAGATGATTGAAAATCATGTGGTCGAAATCGGCGGCGAAGCGCTGATCCAGCGTCATCTGCATACGCCGCAACAAGCCCAGGAACTCGGCCTCGAAACGCATGTTGAATTCAATATTGCCGTCGTATTTCCCGGTGAAACTCTGCGGGTTCTGGCTGCGCCAGCAGCTGAAATCGAAAGGCAGGTACAGCGCGCCACCGCGCAGAGCGCCCAGTACCTGGTACATGTAGTCGCCCACGGGCTGGTGCTCGAAGACCCACCGGGGCGCTTTGTCGAAGACATTGGTGCGCATCACGATGGAGCCGGTGTGTATGAAACCACCGTCGCCGCGGATCACTTCAGAGGCTTCCACCCGACGTGCCTTGTCGCCCAGTGCGCTCATGAAAGTATTGGTATGGTTGCCGTCCAGGTCGACGATCGGCGCCCGGGCGAAGCACAAATCCATGTCGCGGTGCTTGTCCAGGCCCATCATCTGCAACATGAGCTTGTTGTCATCCATCCAGAAGTCGTCACCCTCCAGCAAGGCAAGATACTCGCCCTCCACCTGTTCCAGCATGTCCAGCAGGAATGGAACCCTGCGCTGGACCCGATTGAAGGGACGGAACAAGCGCTTGACCTGCACCTCCTTACCGGCCAGCATGGCTTCGCCGAGCTCGATGGTGCGATCGGTGGAGCGGTCATCGTGCCAGATAATCTCCAGCTCGTGGAGACTGCTCTGGCGCAGGATGCTGCTGATGCACTGCTGGATGAAGGCTTCGTGATTGTAGGTAATCAGCAGCAGGGAAATCTTTTTTTTCATGACTCGATCATCGGAAAAAACTGGGAGACGGGTGAATTCATGCTGACAGGCAGGCGCACATGAGTTCAGTGGGCGATGATACTCACGATACGCTGGAGGTCAGCCGCCTCCAGGGCAGGGTAGATCGGCAGGCACAGGATCTTGCGCGCCACCTGGTGTGCCACCGGGAGGTTGCCGGGCGCAGCGCTGGGCAGATTGCGATACATGGGCATCTCCGAAATCAGCGGGTAGAAATAGCGTCGGCCGAAGATGTTGTCGGCCTTGAGCTTCTCGTACAGGGCATCCCGCGACAGAGGATAGTGATCCTCGACCAGGATGGGATAGTAGGCATTGTTGGAGTGCACGCTGCGGTTGCCCTCGACGACAGTGATGCCATCGATTCCCGCCAACGCCTCGTTGTAGAACAAGGCGATCTCGCGTCGCCGGGACAGGGCTCCTTCCACATAACGCAATTGCAGCAGCCCCATCGCCGCATTGACTTCACTCATCTTGCCATTGATGCCAGACTCGACTACCGTGGTCTCGTCGACGAACCCGAAGTTCTTCAGATTGTCGATGCGCTGCTTGGTGGCTGCATCGTGGCAGACGATGGCGCCACCCTCGAAGGTATTAAACACTTTCGTGGCATGAAAGCTCAGCACCGAAAGGTCGCCATATTGCAACAGGCTTCGGTCACCATGCTGGACGCCGAAAGCATGCGCCGCGTCATAGATCACCTTCAGACCGTGACGGCGCGCCACCTCTGCGATACCGTCCACATCGCAGGCGGTGCCGTAGCAATGGACAGGCAGGATCGCAGTGGTGCGCGCCGTAATGGCCGCCTCTACGCTCGCCGCAGACAGGTTCATCGTGACCGGATCGATATCGGCAAATACCGGCTGAAGATGGTTCCATATCTGCGAATTGACGGTGGCCACGAAGGAATAGGGCGTGGTGATGACCTCACCGGTAATCTCCAGGGCCTGCAGAGCCGCGATCAGCGCGATGGTGCCATTGTTGAACAGCGCAATGTGATCTACACCGAGGAAGTCGCGCAGCGCCGCCTCCAGCTCCTGATGCAAAGGACCATTATTGGTGAGAATCTTGTTGGCCCAGATCTTCTCCAGGTAGGTCACGAATTCGGTCAGCGGCGGCAGGAATGGCTGCGTCACATAGATGTTCTTGCTGCTCACGATATTCTCCAGGATCAAGTTGCCGACCGTCTGCCACGGTCTCAGGACAGCGTCAGTAGTTCTTCCAGCGAGGGCCCGGCCAGCAGCTGCCGGTAGTAGTCGAAGATCTTCTCCGTCATCTCGGGCGCGCGTTGCGCGCTTTGGTAGAACAGTTCGGTCGCATCCGCATGCATGTCGCACACCTGCGCCAGCACGCCCATCTGAAAGATGATCTCGGGATCTTCCGGACGTTCGTTGAGCGCCTGCGTGAGCGTGGCGAAGGCTTCCTCATATTGTTCCCGTGCGATCTGCCACTGCGCCAGTGCCACCGGATCGTCCGGCGGTGGCGACGGCAGGCTGCGTGTGGCCAGCGCCAGGCGTGGAGTGGCCCGCAGTCTCCCCTGGTAAGCTTCGATTACCTGCTTGAGCACATCGGGGCAATGCCGGATGGCTTCCGTGAAGATGTTGTTGGCATCGTCGAGCATGCCCGACAGCAATCCGATGTATCCCAGCTGGAACAGGTATTGCGGGTGCTCCAGCAGCGCCTCCTGCTGCGACAGCAGCAACTGATAGGCAGCGTCGAGATCACCGGCCTCGATCATGGCTCGGGTGTTGCGCAGAAAGATCGTGGCCTCGTCTTCTGCGTCATCCGCGACGGGGGGAGTCAATGGTGCCAGGGCCGCCCTCTGCGGCAGGGGACGCTCGGTGGCCAGCTTGCGCTCGATGGCATTCCACATGAACGACAGCCGGAAGTCGCCTGTCAGGTCGGCGCGCGCAGACTCGACCTGCGCGATGACGCGCATGATCTCGTAATGGCGCGGCATCGGGCAATTATCAGCGCACCTGTCGCGCTGAAAGATCTGCAGCAATTCCTTGAGCTCCTCCAGCGCCTGGCCCAGGAGCTCTTGCGACACCGGCACGCCCAGGCGATTGCCCACATGGGCGAGCAGCCACGCCGGATCGGAGGCTGGAGAAAAGCCGGTCCTCGCGGCACTGCCCGTGAGCAGCATCGCATCGAGGGTACGCGCCAGCAGTTCAGCGCGCTCGTTGCCCGGGTCGAAGCGGGTCAGGCTCTGCGCCTGCCAGAGGAAGCTATGTCCCTCGCTGGCCATGGCATCGTAATGGTTGTGCCAGCCAGCCGCACGCTCCTGCCGCGTGTAACGCGGCAAGCGCTCGTTGAGCACCTTGCGTCGCCCATGTTCGCTGCCCCGGATCGGATAATGGCGCAGGATGAACGGAATGGGGAAGACCTGCCGTTCTGCAAACGCGACGTTATGCCCTCCCGAGGAAGCCAGGTCGACCTCGACGCCCGTATTCTTCCACGCCTTGATCTGGAGTGCATTGACCCACTCGCCGGGCTCGTAGAACTTGAAACATTGGCGCAGGTCGTCCCCTGGACGGAAACTATCATCAACCGGACGGAAGTTGAACAGTGCGAAATTGACGGCATTGAAACCAAGTGAATCGACTACGCCGAATGCGTCGGCCAAGGACATGTCCGGCCAGGGCGACTCACGCAGTTCATCGGCGTCCGCATGGATGATCCAGTCGGCGCCAAGCTGCCCAGCCAACTGCGATTTGCGCATCAGGATTTCACGCCAAAGGTACTGCTTCTCGAGATCGGCGGGCGGGCCTGGCGGAAACGCCTCGATCTCGATGAGGCCGCGTCCCAGCCACTGGCTGGCGACCTCGACCGTATTGTCGGTGGAGTGATTGTCCAGCAGGTAGACCTCGCAGCCATTGCCGATCAGGTCACCGATGACCTGGCCGATTACGTCACCCTCATTGAAAGAAGAGATCAGCGCAATCACGCGCAGGCGCCGCTGCGGCAGCAAGTCGCGCAGGCGGGTGGCGGAACGGGCAGAGAATGGAATCATGATGCTGTCCTGAAAATCAAGTCGGTGGCCGTCGGCGGCCTGTCATCAAAAGAAATGTTGTTTGGTACGCTCGTCATCGCGCAACGGTTCACACTGCTGCAGGATACGGTTGCGCAACGCGAAGAAATTCACGAAATAGCGCTGGTGACGGGTCTCGATGAAGGCCAGCTTGAGCGCGTTGCACGTCATCATGTCATTCCAGCAGGGTATGTAGGCCGGGTTCGACCAGGGCATCAGTTCGATGTCATAGGCCACCGTCTTGATCGAAGTATCCAGCGCCAGTACCAGCGAGGCCAGGCGCTCCACGATGAACACCTTCATGTTCAACGGTGACTTCTGGCGATAGTCAGTGAACGCGTCGATCTTTCTTCCCAAGCTGCTGTTGCGGTCCTCGGCCAGTGCGAAGAGCTGCTCCGTCAAGGCGAACCACTGCGCCCAGAAAGTCGGCTTGGCGACGAAGTAATTGCAGAAGATGGTGCTGCGCAAGTCCATCACCAGGCGGGTGAAATCGACCTGGATGTCCAGCGCGGCCAGGAACTCGTTGGTGATATCGATCAGGCCCGGGTGATAGCGGTTGCCATGCTCGAAAACATTCAGGTAGCACAAGGAATCCTGGCGCAGCGGCGACAGGGAATACACATCATGGCCCGGATGGGCATCGATGAACGCATACACCTGCCCGGCACTCAGATTGGTCTTGTGACGAAAGACGGGTGAAAAAAAGCCGTACAGCTCATCACCGTTTATTACGTTGTTGAGCAGGAAGTTTCGCATTGGCCAATATTCACGCCAATCCGGCCGCGCATTGTCGTTGTTGTCAAGCGGAAGGAAACCAGGGTCGACCAGGCGGCGCGTCTGCTCGTCATAGTGAATCTGGTAGATGTTGGCCTTGGTCACATGCTCTCCTGGTTGGACAAGAGGGCCATGGCCGACATCGCAAGGGCGCAGCTCGACGGCGATGTCGCCTGTCCCGCTGCACGGCCACGGCTGACGAGCGGCGCAGAAATACGGTGATTGAAGTCCATGATGGTCAAACGTTGGCTAAGGGAGCAAGGATCGGTGGGGCGAAGATCAGAATCCCATCTTCCTCACGGCAATCTGCGATTGCACCCGATAGATCAGGCGCTCGAAGGTCTCTGCCCAGTCACTGGTGAGGTTGCCCAGGAGCAGGCTCTTGCCGGCCCGGGTGACGCGACGGCGTACGTCTTCGTTGCAGAGCACCATCTGCAGATTCGACGCCAGCAGTTCAATGTTGCCCACCGGGTGCATCATGGCATTGACGCCGTGCTTCAGACCAATATGGCCATAGGTCGCCAGGTCCGACAGGCAGACCGGGACCTGAAGTTCGCAGGCCTCCCATATCGTCAGTGGTTGCGACTCGCTGGAACTGGCCAGCACGAAGGCATCGGCGGAGGCCAGGTAACGCAGGGTCTCTTCGTTAGGCTGCTCGCCCAGGAAGCGGTAGCGCTCCGGCAGCGCTTCCGAGAGCTTGCGCGCTCCCTCGGCCAGTTGCAGGTACTTGCCGATGAAGACCACTTCGATTCCCGTACGCTGTTCGCTGTTCATGGCATTGACTGCCATGATGGTGTCCTCCATGCGCTTGCGCGGCTCGATGGTGCCGATGCAGACGATACGCTTCTTGTCCTTGGGCTTGGGCTGCAGGTCCTGCTGGCGATAGATGGCGTCATTCCAGAACGGCAGCACATGCACCATGGCCGGACTGTCGAACAGGAAGCTGCCGTAGACGATGCGCTGGAACTCGGTCTGGAAGACGATATGAGTAGCGCTCTTGAAACCCATCGCCATCTGCGGATAACGCAGCAACAAGTCACGGCCGACCTCAGCCTCGTGCACCCACCAGATCACCGGACAGCGCGGGGCCAGCTCGCCCACGAGGGAGCCCGACAGGATGCAGTTGGAAACGATCAGATCAGGCTGACCAGCCAGATCCTTGACGATGGGAATCCCCAAGGCCTCGAATTGCTTCCTGATCTCGCCCTGGCCATCGATGCGCGGCAACACCGAGACCTCATGATTCTGCACCAGCCGCTCTGCCAAGCGCAACATGGCGGTGCTCGCCCCGGTGGTGTAGAACTCGTCGTTCAGCAAAAGAATCTTCATGTAATGTCCAAAGATGACGCGGCCCCTGAGGGGCCGCCTGTGGCTCATAATGTTGGCACTATTGCGCTGCCAAAGTATTCCCCCGGAAAAACACGGGCAGCGAGCCTCAGGTTCTCATCTTAATGGGAGCAGCCGCCCTCAAAGGGCGGAGCACACCCGCAAATGCCCTTCAGCTTCCTTTTTGAGCAACCCCGGCGCGGAGGCTGGGGCAGCATGCTAGACTTTGCCCTTTTAGCAAGTCCATCAAACCCGCTCCGCCATGAACATCGTCATCCTCGCCGCCGGCATGGGCAAACGCATGCAATCCTCGCTGCCCAAGGTCCTGCACCCGCTCGCCGGCAAGCCGCTGCTGGGCCATGTCATCGATACCGCGCGCCAGCTGGCGCCCACGCAACTGTGCGTGATCTACGGCCATGGCGGCGATGCCGTGCCCAAGGCCTTCGCCAACCAGGAGCTCTCCTTTGCCCTGCAGGAACCGCAACTGGGCACCGGCCACGCCGTCATGCAGGCCGTGCCGCATCTCGATGATGGCGCGCCCACGCTGGTGCTGTATGGCGATGTGCCGCTGACCACCGCCGCCTCGCTGCAACGCCTGCTGGACGCGGCTGGCCAGGACAAGCTCGGTGTGCTGACCGTGACGCTCGAAGACCCCACCGGTTACGGCCGCATCGTTCGCGAGGACGGCAAGATCAAGCGCATCGTCGAGCAAAAGGATGCCAGCGAGGCCGAGCGCGCCATCCACGAAGTCAACACCGGCATCATCGTCGCGCCCACGGCGCGGCTGCGCCAGTGGCTCTCGCAGCTCTCCAACAACAATGCCCAGGGCGAGTACTACCTCACCGACGTGATCGCGGCCGCCGTGGCCGATGGCGTAGACGTGGTCTCGGCCCAGCCCGATGACGTGGCCGAAACCCTGGGCGTGAACAGCAAGGTGCAACTGGCCGAGCTGGAACGCGTGCATCAGCGCAACATCGCCCATCGCCTGCTGGAAACCGGCGTGACCCTGGCCGACCCGGCGCGCATCGACGTGCGCGGCAAGCTGGAATGCGGACGCGATGTGAGCATCGACGTCAATTGCGTCTTCGAAGGCCAGGTCAGCATTGGCGAAGGCAGCAGCATCGGCGCCCATTGCGTGATCCGCAATGCGCGCATCGGTGCGGGCGTGGCCATCAAGCCCTTCACCCACATCGAGGATGCGGTGGTCGGCGACGGCGCCCAGATCGGGCCTTATGCGCGCCTGCGCCCGGGTACCGAACTGGCCCGGGAGGTGCACATCGGCAACTTCGTCGAGGTCAAGAACAGCATCGTGGGCGTGGGCAGCAAGGCCAATCACCTGGCCTACGTGGGCGATGCGGATGTGGGCAGTGGCGTCAATGTCGGCGCCGGCGTGATCACCTGCAACTACGACGGCGCCAACAAATTCCGCACCATCATCGAGGATGGCGCCTTCATCGGCAGCGACACCCAGCTGGTCGCCCCGGTGCGCGTGGGCAAGGGTGCCACCATCGGTGCCGGCACCACCCTGACCAAGGATGCCCCGGCCGACCAGCTGACCTTGTCGCGCGCCAAGCAGCTGTCGCTGGCGGGATGGCAGCGGCCGGTCAAGATCAAGAAGTGAGCGCTGCGGATGGCGGGCCCTGTGGATAAATCAACCGGGAGGGCGTGGTTCCAGGGCGATATGAAGGAAAAAGCCCCTTGAAACACGACTTCGTGACTTATCCACAAGCCAACACGGCCGAACCCTGAAGGTTTCGGCCGTTTTTCATGGGGCCTCGGCTGTCGCGCCGATCGGGATGGCCGTCTCGAACTTGCTGCGGTGGATGGAGAAATAGCTGCGCACGTTGCGCACATTGCGCTGGGAGGCGAAGAGCCGGTGCGCCAGGGCGTGATAGGCCGGCATGTCGCGCACCAGCACCACCAGCACGAAGTCCGGCCCCGGCGAGACCCGGTAGCACTGCTGCACCGCCGCCTCCCCCGCCACCAGGGCCTCGAAGGCCTGCTGTTCTTCTTCACCCTGGCGGTCCAGGGTGATCTCCACCACGGCCGTGAGGGTGGATGCGAGCTGAGCCGGATCCAGCAAGGCCACCTGGCGCGCGATCACGCCCGCCTCCACCAGCCGCTTGACGCGGCGCAGGCAGGTCGGCGGCGACGCATGCACCTGCGCGGCCAGCTCCTGGTTGGTCTGGCTGGCATCGGCTTGCAGGGCCTGCAGGATGCGGCGGTCGAGGTCGTCCAGGTCGAGGGAAGGTTTCATGGGAGCGAAGGGAAACGCGTGGAATTGCCTGACATTGTGTGAGTGTGGCTGAGATTCATTGACATATAAATTCATAATCCAGCATTGAATTAAATAATATTTCACCACATCCCAACAAGGTAATATTAGTTCATATCACCATCATTTTAGAAATCTTATTTCATATCGCCTCGCCTAATATGTATGCACAACTTTTCCAGCGAGGTACTTCATGTGCGGCATCGTCGGCGCGGTAGCGCAACAAAACGTCACTCCCATCCTGCTCGAAGGCCTGAAGCGCCTCGAATACCGTGGCTATGATTCCTGCGGCGTGGCGCTGCACGTGGACGGCAAGCTGCAGCGTTCGCGCAGCACCTCGCGCGTGGCCGAGCTGCAGCAGCAGGTGGCGCAGACCGGCCTGTCCGGTTTCACCGGCATTGCGCACACGCGCTGGGCCACCCATGGCGCCCCGGCCACCCACAATGCGCACCCGCACTTCTCGCGTGAGCGCATCGCGCTGGTCCACAATGGCATCATCGAGAACCATGACGAACTGCGCGCCGAGTTGCAGGCCGCCGGTTATGTCTTCGAGAGCCAGACCGATACCGAAGTGATCGCCCACCTGGTCGACCACATGTACGACGGTGATCTCTTCCACACCGTGCAGCAGGCCGTGCGCCGCCTGACCGGCGCCTACGCCATTGCCGTCTTCTGCGCCGACGAACCGCATCGCGTGGTCGCTGCGCGCCAGGGTTCGCCGCTGATCGTGGGCGTGGGCGATGGACAGAACTTCGTGGCCTCTGATGCGATGGCCCTGGCCGGCACGACCGACCAGATCATTTATCTGGAAGAAGGCGACGTGGTCGACCTGCAATTGCAGAAGGTGTGGATCGTCGACGCGGCCGGCCGCCCGGTCGAGCGCGAAGTGCGCACCGTGCAGGCTTACACCAGCGCGGTGGAACTGGGTCCGTACCAGCATTACATGCAGAAGGAAATCTTCGAGCAGCCGCGCGCCATTGCCGACACGCTCGAAGGTGTGGTCGGCATCATGCCCGAGCTGTTTGGCGACAAGGCCTACAAGGTCTTCAAGGAAGTGGATTCGATCCTGATCCTGGCCTGCGGCACCAGCTATTACGCCGGCCTGACCGCGAAGTACTGGCTGGAGTCGATTGCCAGGATCCCGGTCAACGTGGAGATCGCCAGCGAATATCGTTATCGCGACAGCGTGCCCAATCCGAAGTCGCTGGTGGTCACCATTTCGCAGAGCGGTGAAACGGCTGACACGCTGGCTGCGTTGAAGCATGCGCGTGGTTTGGGCATGACGCACACGCTGACCATCTGCAACGTGGCTACCAGTGCGATGGTGCGCGAATGCGAACTGGCCTACATCACGCGCGCCGGTGTGGAAGTAGGCGTGGCCTCGACCAAGGCGTTCACGACGCAACTGGCGGCGCTGTTCCTGCTGACGCTGGCGCTGGCGCAGACGCGCGGCCTGCTCACCGAAGAACAGGAAGCCGAACACCTCAAGGCGATGCGCCACCTGCCGGCTGCGCTGCAGAGCGTACTGGCGCTGGAGCCCTCCATCGTTGCCTGGGCCGAGGCCTTTGCGCGTCGCGAGAATGCGCTCTTCCTGGGCCGTGGGCTGCATTACCCGATCGCACTGGAAGGTGCGCTCAAGCTCAAGGAGATCACCTACATCCACGCTGAGGCTTATGCCGCAGGTGAACTGAAGCATGGTCCGCTGGCGCTGGTGACGGACCAGATGCCGGTGGTCACGATTGCACCTAATGATGCGCTGGTGGAAAAACTGAAGTCCAACATGCAGGAAGTGCGTGCGCGCGGTGGTCAGCTGTATGTGTTTGCGGATGGTGATTCACGCATCAATTCGGCGGAGGGATTGCATGTGATCCGCATGCCGGAACACTATGGCGTGCTGTCGCCGATCCTGCACGTGGTGCCGTTGCAGTTGCTGTCGTATCACACTGCGCTGGCAAGGGGGACGGATGTGGATAAGCCGCGGAATTTGGCCAAGTCGGTGACGGTGGAGTGAGGATGTCTGGCTGTCCTTGACCTGTTCTCGAACAATAGATAGGTGACTCAAGCCACAAATAGATAGGTGACTTTGGCAGTTCCGACTGGCCGCAATGCCAAGCCGGAAGCGGCCAGTCACCTAACTATTGTTCCGGACAATTTGCACTGCTTTTTTTCTGGCCTTCTTAGGCAGCCAAGAATAGTACGACCGCTCTTTTCCACCGCAAGTCATTTCCTCGCCCCCCCCCCATACTCGGGACCTCGTATCACCACTGTTTTCCATGTAGTCATGTTGACAGGCCACATTTTCGGCCGCCTCTTGCGCTGGCCCCTCCCCTATAAACGGGCGGAATCAACTTGATTTCGAAACAACAACCGGGGACGGGAAATGCTTTCAACCTGAATCATTCGATTGGCGATTCTTGTCGAAGCGTATGCAATTCATTAGGCGCTTTTTTGACGGCAGGCTTGTTCTTTCATCTGAAAAACAAGGTGCTCGACTACGATGCGCATTACAACCTCGGCGGAAATAACACTGCTCCTGATGGCCGGAAAATTCGCCCTCCCTTGGTACCGGTTCCGATGTTCTCCGCTGGCCGGCTGCCCAGCCTACTTTTTCTTCTTCGGCTCAACCGAGAGCATGGTCGTTACGACGGAGGGGTTGGCCCTATGCAACTGCTCCTGGATGACTTCGTAACCATAGAGCTTATTCAGGGCCACGGCGTTGGCGCACGACCTCGAGAAGCCGCCTTCGCAGTGAACGACGATGGTGGCGATATCTAATGGGAGGCTCTCTACGAACTGCTTCACCTCGGAAGCTTGGTGGCGCGTGAATGCGTCCTGAAGTTTCTTGGCTGCCCTAGAGGAGATTTCTTTCGAGAGGAAATCCACATCTGCGAAGCTGAGCCGCAGGATATGTGTGAACTCCGCTAGCGCTGCTGGCGGTTTCTCCGGGGCTGTGATGGAGATGACCGCCACGCCAGGCAGAGTCGGCAACTGCTGGGCATCACCTCTGGACATGGCGATGACCTGCCGGCCGGATATAGGCGGACTGAGGAGGCGGCCGTAAATTTCCCGGGATGAAAGCGGCATATCTCTAATTAATAATTGTCAGTAAATACTGACAATTTCAATCTAGGCGAAACCGGGGTGAAATGCAATGTTGCCGCGCCCTTAAGCCTGACTTGCAACTTCTGCCTCTGCGGCCGCGACGATATCCTTGTAGTCGAGGAAACTGTCCAGGCTATGACTGCGCAAGATGATGAGACACTTCAAGAAATCTGGAAGGAAGAGATTCCCTTCTTCAATATGAGCGACGAGTGTCTTCTTGGTGAAGCCAGCTCCGAGAGCGATTAACTTGTCTGCTAGCTCATCGACACTCATAGGTAAGGTCTGGCGCTGTTGAATTGCACTAAAAACTGACCCACTTTCCCCGGAAATTTGCATCCTAAGTTGACCCATGTTTAGACCACAATCCTGCTCATGACAGCGA
>NZ_NJGV01000009.1 GCF_002213425.1 Herbaspirillum aquaticum
CAGCGCCAACAGCGCCAGCAGGCTGAACCGCGCCTGCTGGGGGTTGCGCTTCATGTCGAAGGTCATGAGAGCCATAGTGTTCTCTTCCGATTTCTTAAGTTTCTAAGTTTCTGTTTTTAAGTTTTTAAGTTTTAAGGTTTCAAATCTTAAAAACTCAGGCACGGTCCGCAACACGCTCACCCATGATCCCGGACGGACGCAGGGTCAGCACGATGATCAGCACGATGAAGGCGAAGATGTCCTGGTAGTTGCTGCCCAGGAAGTTGCCGGTCAGGTCGCCGATGTAACCGGCGCCCAGGCTTTCGATCAGGCCCAGCAGGATGCCGCCCAGCATGGCGCCGTAGATGTTGCCGATACCGCCCAGCACCGCTGCCGAGAAGGCCTTCAGGCCCGGCACGAAGCCCATGGCGAATTGCGCGGTGGAATAGTTGGCGGCCCACATCACGCCGGCGATGGCGGCCAGTGCGGCGCCGATGGCGAAGGTGACGATGATGACGCGGTTGGCGTCCACGCCCATCAAGCCGGCGATGCGCGGGTTCTCGGCGGTGGCGCGCATGGCGCGGCCCATCTTGGTCTTCTCCACGATCAGCACCAGGCCGATCATCGCGGCCAGGGCCAGGATCAAGAGCATGATCTGGGTCGGCGAGATCAGGGCACCGGCGATGTTGACAGGGTTCGACGGCATGATCTGCGGGAACGGCAGCGGGCTGCGGCCCCAGATCATCATGGCGAAGGTCTGCAGCAGGATCGACACGCCGATGGCGGTGATCAGCGGCGCCAGGCGCGGTGCATTGCGCAGCGGACGATAAGCGATGCGTTCGATCAGCAAGCTCACGATCACGCACACCGGGATGGCCCCGACGATGGCGATGATCAGCTTGACGATGCCCGGCAGGTCAGGCGCCACCTGCTGCACCAATTTGAGGATCGACAGGCCGACCATGGCCCCTACCATCAGGATGTCGCCGTGGGCAAAGTTGATCAGGTTCAGCACCCCGTACACCATGGTGTAGCCCAGGGCGATCAGTGCGTACATGCTGCCTAGCACCAATCCGTTGATGATCTGCTGGATGAAAATGTCCATGAATAACTCTTCGATCTAAATGGAAACAAGAAAAACACGTGGGCCTGCACCAAAGCGGACACCGCGCGAAAGCATGTCGATTAGCAAAATCCGTTCCCGCAAGCCGGGATCGCGTTATCACTCTTCATAAAAAGGGTGCAGGCGTTCCGCGCGAGCATCGCTCGCTGGCAGGGGAAATGAAGGGAAAATCAGCCGCTGTGGCCGCACAAGCGGCTTGGGCCATGGGCGGCGTACGCGTTGGGCGTTCGCCTGGGAGGTCTTCGCCGGATGCACCGGATGGAGCCGGTGGGCAGATGCTCTTGCATATGAATGTCTCCCGTCTCTGGTTGACGCCGCGTTGGCGGCGCCCTGCCCTCTTTGGTGAGGGCTAGCGCTCGGCCGCCTTTTGGGCGGGCCGTCGATAATGGTGCGGAATTATACGCAGAAGATTCCAACAATCGAGCACAAACAATCGCCTGTTACAGAAGAAAGTGCGGTAAGACCAATGAATCGTCGGTGACTTCACAACACCTGTCGCGCAAATGAAGAAGGCCTGCATCAGCAGGCCTCTTTGCGCAAACGGCGGACGAGGATTTCGTCCGAAAATTCACCCTTGGTCACAGGGTCGATGCAGCCTCACGCCGATTCGGCCGAGGGCGCGCGGGAACCCAGTCCCTTGGGCAGGGGGAAGGTGACGTTTTCTTCAATGCCGTCCAGCACGCGCACACTGCGGGCACCGATTTCCTTGATGCGATCGATCACGGCCTGCACCAGCACTTCCGGCGCCGAGGCACCGGCGGTGACGCCGATGCGCTGGCGGCCCTGTACCCATTGCGGGTCGATCAGGGCAGCGTTGTCGACCATGAAGGCGGGCACGCCCTTCTTCTCGGCCAGCTCGCGCAGGCGGTTGGAGTTGGAGCTGTTGGGGCTGCCGACCACGATCACCACCTCCACCTGCGGGGCCATGAACTTCACGGCTTCCTGGCGGTTGGTGGTGGCGTAGCAGATGTCGCCCTTCTTGGGTTCGGCAATTTCCGGGAAGCGCGCGCGCAAGGCCGCGATGATGTCGGCCGTGTCATCCACCGACAGCGTGGTCTGGGAAACATAGGCCAGCAGGCCGGGATCGGCTACCTGCAGGCGCTGCACGTCTTCCACGGTTTCCACCAGGTGCATGCCGGCCTCGGTCTGGCCCATGGTGCCTTCGACCTCGGGGTGGCCGGCGTGGCCGATCATGATGATCTCGCGGCCTTCGCGGCGCATCTTGGCCACTTCCATATGCACCTTGGTGACCAGCGGGCAGGTGGCGTCAAACACCGTCAGGCCGCGCTCGGCCGCCTCGGCCTGGATCGCCTTGGATACGCCGTGGGCCGAAAAGATGACCGTATTGCCGGCCGGCACGTCGGCCAGCTCCTCGATGAAGACCGCGCCCTTGGCCCGCAGGTCGTTGACGACGTAGGCGTTGTGCACGATTTCATGGCGTACGTAGATGGGGGCGCCAAACTGCGCCAGCGCACGTTCGACGATCTCGATGGCGCGGTCCACGCCCGCACAGAAACCACGGGGCTGGGCCAGCAGGATTTCAGGTTCGGCTTGTTCCATGGTCATGGTCATTTCCTTGATTCTTCAAAACATTGCGAGGGCCAACTCGCCAAATGACGAGGCTCTTACAGGATTCCGATGATTTTTACTTCGAACTTCAGCGTTTGGCCGGCCAACGGGTGATTGAAGTCGAAAATTGCGCCATCATCATCGATCGCTCGCAGGATGCCAGCAAAGCGGCCGCCACCGGGGGCGGCGAAGTCAACCAGGTCGCCGACGCGATAGTCCTCATCCATGGAGGAGTTTTCTTCCAGCGTGGCGCGCGAGATACGCTGGATCAGCTCTTCGCTGCGCTCGCCGAAAGCCTGGGTCGGACTCAGTTCAAAGGTCTGGTGCGTGCCTTCGGGCAGGCCCAGCAGGCAGGCTTCGAGGAAAGGAGCCAGCTGGCCCTGGCCGAACTGCAGGGTGGCCGGGTTCTCGTTGAAGGTGCTGACGATGTCTTCTCCGTCCAGCGAGGCCAGGCGGTAATGCAAGGTGAGGTAGGCGTTTTCGGTGACGACGGGGACAGTTGGGCTGGACATGGCTGGAAGCAGACTGAAAGACGGGCTGAAATACGGGCAGGGAACAGGCAGCAATACCGGAGCCTGCACAAGAGCCCGCTATTGTAAGCCACGTTGGCCCGATACGCCGCCGGCAGCTTCATCGCCACACGCTGCCGGATGCAGCATCCTGCCTTTCCTTGCGCCGGCGCAAGCGGACTGCGGCGGTCCAAACGTTCTTTTCGGCGCGATCCCGGGCGGGGTCGCCAGCGTTATCCCCCCTCAAGTCTAAGGAGACTCACACCATGACCATGACCCTCTTGGATTGGCCCAAGGAACAGCGGCCACGCGAACGCTTGCTGGAGCTGGGCCCGGCCGCCCTCTCCGATGCGGAATTGCTGGCCATCTTCCTGCGCGTGGGCACGCCCGGCAAAAGCGTGATGGAGCTGTCCATGGACGTGCTGCAGCGTTTCGGCTCGCTCGGGGCCCTGTGCAATGCGGTCCAGCGCGACCCTTGCCTGGGCAATGGCCTGGGGCCGGCCAAATGCGCGCAGATATGGGCTTCCCTGGAACTGGCCAAGCGCGCCATCAACGGCAACCTGAGGCAGGAGTCCGCGCTCAATTCCACCCGTGCCGTGGGCGACTACCTGAAACTGATCTTCGCGGGCAAGGAACATGAATGTTTCGTCGCCGTCTTCCTGAACATGCGCAACCAGCTCCTGGCCACCGAAGAAATGTTCAGGGGCTCGCTGAACCATACGACGGTCTACCCCCGTGAACTGGTCAAGGCGGCATTGCGGCACAATGCCGCCTCGGTCATCGTCGCCCACAATCACCCCTCGGGCGACCCGCGGCCCAGCGAGGCGGACCTGGCCCTGACCCGCACGCTCAAGAAGGCGCTGGAACTCATCGATGTGGAATTGCTGGACCATGTCGTGGTGGCCGGGACACGCCATTACTCCTTTGCCGACCATGCCCAGGTCTGATGTGCAGCCCCGGCAATCGGCCGCAAACCCTTGCCAGGACTGGGCGGAACCTTCCTGCGCCAGGGCCGCGGACTGAATGTTTCCGCAATTGTTAAATCAATGGAACCATTGAAGACACAATTGTTTTTCGCAAGTCATTGAAAAACCTGAGTTTTTTCCATATACTCTCGTTTTTCCCAAATTCGGAAATTTTTAAGGAGTCTCACATGGCACGTGTCTGCCAAGTCACCGGGAAGGGGCCGATGGTCGGCAACAACGTTTCCCATGCAAACAACAAGACCAAGCGTCGTTTCCTGCCCAACCTGCAGAACCGCCGCATTTTCGTCGAATCCGAGAACCGCTGGGTTTCGCTGCGTTTGTCCAACGCCGGCCTGCGCGTGATCGACAAGATCGGCATCGATGCCGTTCTGGCCGATCTGCGTGCTCGTGGCGAAAAAGTCTAATTAGCAGAGTAAAGGAAATCTATCATGGCGAAATCCGGCCGCGACAAAATCAAACTGGAGTCGACCGCAGGTACTGGTCACTTCTACACCACCACCAAGAACAAGCGTACTACGCCCGAAAAGATCAGCATCATGAAGTTCGATCCCAAGGCGCGCAAGCACGTCGAATACAAGGAAACCAAGATCAAGTAATTGATCCCGGTCTCCCGATGAAAAACCCGCAGAGTCCTCTGCGGGTTTTTTATTGCCCGTGTTTTCTTGCCTGTGCTGACAGGGATGGTCGCCGATGTTCCCTGGCCGAACCGGCCGGGAAGAAATCTTCACCATCCCGTTCCAGTGCCCAAAGAAAAATCCCCGCAGATCGCTCTGCGGGGATTTTTTATTCAGCTCCCGGTTTCAACCGGGTCAGCCAGCGAAGATCAGGCGTAGCTGCGCAGGCGCAGGGCGAAGTCACGCAGGGCCTTCACGCCAGAGGCTTCGGCGCGGGTGCACCAGTCCTGCAGTTGCTGCAGCAGCTGTTCGCGGGTCGAGTGCGAACGCTCCCAGATGGCGCCCAGCTCAATGCGCATTTCATGCATGGTCTGCAGGGCCTTGCTGTGGGCGAACAGCTCCGAGAGTTGCTGCTTCTGGCCATCTTCCAGGCGAGCCGGCTCACGCTGCAGCAGCTTCTTGGAGGACTTCAGGAAACGCGATTCCAGCTGGGCCTTTTCGATCAGGTGATCCAGCTCGTCCTTCCAGGCGCTCTTGAGCGAACGGGCGTACTTGGCGGTCACGTCGTAGCGGTTGGCGATCACCGACTGCAGGGTATCGAAGTCGATCACCGATTTCTGGCTGTCGAACTTGGGCACCGGTGCCACCTTCTTGACCTTGGCCAGGCCAAAGGTTTCCAGGATGCGGATGTACATCCAGCCGATGTCGAATTCATACCACTTGGCCGAGAACTTGGCCGAGGTGCCGAAGGTATGGTGATTGTTGTGCATTTCCTCGCCGCCGATGATGATGCCGATCGGGAACAGGTTGGTCGCTGCATCGTTGCAATCGTAGTTGCGGTAGCCCCAGAAGTGGCCCAGGCCATTGACCACGCCAGCCGCCCAGAACGGGATCCAGGCCATCTGCACGGCCCACACGGTCAGGCCGATGGCGCCGAAGAGCAGCACGTCGATGATCAGCATGATGCCCACACCCTGCCAGCCGTACTTGCTGTAGATGTTGTGTTCAATCCAGTCGTCCGGGGTGCCGTGGCCAAACTTCTCCATGGTCTCGGCATTCTTGGACTCCATGCGGTACAGCTCGGCACCCTGCCACATCACCTTGTTGATGCCGCGGGTCTGCGGGCTGTGCGGATCTTCTTCGGTCTCGCACTTGGCGTGGTGCTTGCGGTGGATGGCGGCCCATTCCTTGGTCACCATGCCGGTGGTCATCCACAGCCAGAGACGGAAGAAGTGGCTGGGGATCGCGTGCAGTTCGAGCGCGCGATGCGCCTGGCAACGATGCAGGTAGAGAGTCACGCCCACGATGGTGATGTGCGTCATCACCAGTGTGTAAATGACAATCTGCCAACCGGACGCGTGCAGCAGGCCGTTGGCAACAAAGTCGAGGATCGCATCAAGGGTCATCAGTACAACTCCAAATAGAAAACAACTATCGGACTACAAAACAGGATTATTACTTGTTCCGTGAAAATGGTTTTATTTTCTTTTAATTGCCGGGCATTGTACGCGAATTCTGCGACTCTGGGCCATCAGGAATTTCCTGGCGCGTACTTTGGCGGAAGCTGCGCTCATCCATGATCCGGATGTCGCGCTTGGGATGGGCCACCTGGATGCCGTGCTGCTTGAAGGCGGCCCAGATGGCGCGATTGACGTCGGACAGCACATTGAGCCGTCCATTTTCCGGGTCCGTGATCCAGAATCCCAGTTCCAGCTCCAGCCCGTCGGCGCCGATCTTGATCAGCAAGGCCTGCGGGGCGGTCTGCTGGGAGACCCGTTGTACCCCAAGTGCGGCCTGTTCCATGATGGACAAGACCGTTTCCACATCGTCCTGGTACAGAATTGTAAGCTGTGTAGCCAAACGTACAATGCGATGGGTCAAGGAATAGTTTTGTACCGGATTGGAGACAAAAAGCTCATTGGGCAACACCGACTCAATACCGTCCAGCCCTTCCAGGATGGTGTAGCGGGTATTGATCTGGGTGACCTTGCCGAAGTATTTCTCGACTGCAACCATGTCGCCGATCACCATGCTGCGCTCCAGCAGGATCACGAAGCCGGAGACATAGCTGCTGGCGATCTTCTGCAAACCCAGGCCGATCCCCACGCCCAGCGCGCCGCCGAAGACCGAGAGCACCGTCAGGTCGATCCCCACCAGCGACAGGCTGACCAGGAAAGCGATGAGGATCAGCAAGGCCCGCATCATGCGCGCCACCACCGTGCGCAGCGAGGAATGCATGCCGCTGAACTTCATCAGGCGGTTTTCGACCACCGTCCCTATCCACAGGGCAATGATGAGCGTGACCAGCACCGAGGCCGCACCTTGTAACATCGTCAACAACGACACCTTGTGGCGTGCCAGCGGGAACGTGGTGGTATCGAGGTAATCGACGAAATCCGGCCACAGGCCGGTAATCCACAGCACCACGCACAGCCAGACCAGCAGCGCGATGACTTTTTCCGACAGGTGCAGCAGCGCGCCCACTGTCGCATCCTTCACGAAGATGCCGCGCAATACGTAGAACACGAAACGCATCGCCACCTGGGCAATGGTCAGGGGAAACATGATTTCCCACAAAGTGACCGCATGGTGGCCGCGCTTGAGAATGTAATAGGCTCCCGTGAGCAAGCCCAGGGCCAGCAGCGGCGAGAGCACGCGGGCAAAGCTCTTGACGCCGATCTGCATGACCAGCGACTGCTCCTCGCCATCGGCGGGCAGCACGAATCGCGCGCGCAGCCAGCGCGAGAGGCCGATGCCGCCCAGCAACGAGAGCGCGATGACGACCAGCTGGCGCAGCAGGTCAACGGCGCTGATATCGGTGAAGAGGGAAAGGAAATGATCGGTCATGGCTGGCCGGATGAAGAATCAGGGCAAATCAGGGCGCCGCCTGGGCATCCTGGCGATGGCGCTGCCAGTTGCTGGCGTAGCGTGCAGCCAGCGGCGGGTTCTTGCCGAGGATGAGCACGTTCTCGGCATTCTTGTGCTGGGCCGACCAGGTGAAGTTGTAGCTGCCCGTAATGACGGTGGCCGTCGGCAAGGCCGTATCGATGATGATGACCTTGTTGTGGGCATTGCGGTAAGCCGTTTCCAGCCAGACCGGAATGCCGGCCGCGCGCAGCTGGCGCAGGCGGTCTTCGGAGTTCTTGTCGAGCTGGCCCGCATCCATGAGCACGCGCACGTCGATGCCGCGTTTGCGGGCGGCCACCAGTTCGTCCGTAATAGGACGGCTGGTGAGCAGATAGGCTTGCATCAGGATCTGGCGTTGCGCGGCCTGAAGCTGGCCGACGATCAGGGCTTCGATGTCATCCCAAGGCGCGAAAGCGGATTGCACCGTCCCCTGCGCAGCCATCACCGGCGGTGGCGGCAGCGCTTCCCCGGCCTGCAGGCCAGGGGCGGCCGCTACCAGCAGGGCGGCGGCCAGGCCAGGCAGCAGGAGCCGCCGCCTCATGCAGCGCGGCGCTCCAGGACGGCCGCGAAGAAACCGTCAGTCTGGTGCTGGTGCGGCAGCAGCTTCAGGTAATCGCCGGTATCCAGCGCAATCTTCTGCTCGGCCAGCACTTCGCTCATGGGGCGCAACGTGAAGTCGGGATGCGAGGCCAGGAAGTCGGCGATGACTTCATCGTTCTCTTCTTCCAGGAAGCTGCAGGTGCCATACACCAGGCGGCCGCCCGGACGCACCAGGCGCGCGGCGCTGGCCAGGATCGAGCCTTGCTTGGCGCGCATCTCGGTGAGCGTCTCCACGCTCTGGCGCCACTTCATGTCGGGGTTGCGGCGCAGGGTGCCCAAGCCGCTGCAGGGTGCATCGACCAGCACGCGATCGAGCTTGCCGGCCAGGCGCTTGACCTTGGCGTCGTTCTCGTGGGCGATCACCACCGGATGCACATTGGACAGGCCACTGCGCGCCAGGCGCGGTTTGAGCTTGGCCAGGCGCTTTTCGGACACGTCGAAGGCATACAGGCGGCCGGTATTGCGCATCAGCGCGCCCAGCGCCAGGGTCTTGCCACCGGCGCCGGCACAGAAGTCGACCACCATTTCGCCGCGCTTGGCGCCGACGATCTGGGCCAGCAGCTGGCTGCCTTCATCCTGCACTTCGATGGCGCCATCCTTGAACAGCGGCAGGTTCTGCAGGGCCGGCTTCTTGAACACGCGCAGGCCCAGCGGGGAATACGGGGTCGGTTCGCAGGCCACCGGCGCCTTGGCCAGTTCGGCGATGACGGTATCGCGGTCGGCCTTCAAGGCATTGACCCGCAGGTCCAGCGGCGCCGGACGGTTCATGGCATCGGCCAGTTGCAGGGTGGCTTCCTCGCCCATGCGGGCGACCAGCTTTTCCCACAGCCAGGGCGGCAGGTTGCTGCGCATCTGGGGCGCCAGTTGGGTGCGGTCGATCTGGGCCACGCGCTCCAGCCACTCGGCTTCGCCTTCCTGCAGGCCGGCGATGGATTCGGCGCCGACCGCATCGGCCAGGCCCAGCAACGCCAGGCGGCGCATCATCGGGCCGCTGCCGGATTCGGCGAAGTTGGTCAGAACCGTCTTGTTGCGCAGCAGGCCGTAGACCGCTTCAGCGATCACGCCGCGCTCGCGGCTGCCCAGGCGGGGATTGTCGCGGAAGTAGCGCGACAGGGTCACGTCGGCCGGGCCGGTGAAGCGCAGCACTTCGCGCAGCAGTTCTTCGGTATGGGGGATGATCGCGGGAGGCAATCTCATGCTAGGTCCTTCAGATTCAATTCAATTCAAGATAAGGGGTGCGCGGCGGCGCTTGCTCGTTGCGCCTCAGGCGTCGGCGGCCAGGCGCACGCGCGCGCCGTCCAGTGCCAGGCGGCCTTGCACGAACCAGCGCACGGCACGCGGATAGATCACATGTTCCTGTTCCAGGACACGCTCGGCGAGCGTCTCCTCGCTGTCCTCTTCCAGCACCGGCACGGCAGCCTGGGCCACGATGGGACCGTGGTCGAGGTCGGGCGTGACGAAGTGCACGGTTGCGCCGTGCAGCTTCACGCCGGCCGCCAGTGCCTGCCGGTGCGTCGCCAGCCCCGGGAAACTGGGCAGCAGCGACGGGTGGATATTGAGCATGCGGCCCTGGTAATGATTGACGAACGGTGCCGTCAGGATCCGCATGAAACCGGCCAGCACCACCAGGTCCGGCGCGAACGCGTCGATCTGCTCGCGCAGGGCGGCATCGAACTGGTCGCGCGTGGGATAGTCGCGGTTGGCCACGACGGCCGTGGCAATGCCGTGGCTGGCGGCGAATTCGAGGCCGCTGGCGTCGGCGCGGTTGCTGATGACGGCGGCGATTCGGGCAGGCCACCGCTCGGCCTGTGCAGCACGGACGATGGCTTCCATATTGCTGCCTCGTCCGGAAATCAGGATGACAATGCTTCTCATGGTGTGCGCATTGTACCTGCTGACGGCCCCTCCGCCGCCGGTTTTCACGATGTGAAAGGGCCGGCGTGGCGTAAAAGCTTTATCAAAATGTGAAGGAAATTTACTGGAAGGAATAGAAAACGCGGAACGGCACCTTCTTCTCAGCCCAGTAATCGGCCGCATCGCGGAAGACGTCGAGCAAGGTCTCGCGCGCTTCCTTGTCGAATTTCTGGGTGTTGGGCAGTTGTTCCAGCACCACGACGAAACCGATCTGCTTGCCGGCCTTGTGGGTCAGGTCAGTCAGGCAGTCATGCAGGGCATCGAAGTTCTTGCCGAAGTGCCGGGGAAACTGGAAGGCGGTGGCGATGGTGGTCAGCACCTGCTGCTTGGTCACGGCCTCGGCGCAATAGGCATAGAGAAAATGCTGCTGCAGGTGCGCGGCCTCCTGCTGCAACTCGGTCACGCGGAAAGCGCGGATCGACTGCACGATATTGGGCGGCACCGTTTTGAACAAACTCATTTTCCCTTCAGTATCCATAGGCGGGGCTGTGTGGCTGTCGTGGTTGTCGTAATTGTCGTGATGGTGCTGGCTGGAATGCTGTCTCTGGCTGCAACAGGGACCGGCGCGCCCTGCCCTGCTCCCGGAGGCGATCAGTCGCGTATCCGGCGGAAGGTCTTGTAATGATCGCTGGTGTAATAGTATTCGCCGGAAGAGGCCGGCTCCCCCCCGCTGATGATGCGACGGGCCCCGCGATTGCGGGCGCGCGGCGTCTTGACCGTGTATTCGCGATAATACCCGCGCTTTTGCTTGGGCAAAACCCCTTCATAGTTGCCGAAGACCGAGCCATCCTTTTCATACGGGAAGGGCCCGCCCTGACGGATCAGGGCCATGGTCTGCTGGGCTTCGCGCGGCAGCTGGTCGAGGTTGACCTCGGGCAAGTTGCCCGGCACCGGCCCCTTGGCTTGCACCGGCGCGGCCAGCATCAGGGCCGTCAGCAGCACCAGCCAGTAACGGGTGAAGAAGGAAGAAATGAAGCGGGCTCGCATCTGCATCGTCTGCATTGATTCTGTTAATTGCAATTTTGTCAATTAATGGCAACAGCACTCGGTAGATTAACGCGTTGCTTTCGGCTAGGCAACCACGGCAGGCCAGGAACTTGACCGGCAGCAAATCAGGCAGAGGCTTGGAGCAGCTGGGCGGTATCCGGTTCAAAAAAGGCCAGCACCTCCTCGCGCTTGGCGTAGGTATCGCTTTCACCCAGGGCGATCAGCTCGCGTGTGAAGCTTTGTTCAAACAACAGATAGGACGCCAGCGCCGAGCCACGCGCCTCGGTGGCACCGATACCGCCCAGCATGGTGCGGATCGGGCGCGGCAGGTTGCCGACGTGGCGGCTGGCGATGCTGTCGATGCGCTGCGAGGGCGAGATCACCAGGGTACGGATGGGTTTCAATGGCGTATGCCGGCGCTGCTCATCGTTCAAGACCGACAAGGTCTGGTTGACCCGGTTGATGCGTTCAATGTCGGCCGACAAGCCGTCGAGGAAGATCCCCGACATCGCATGTCCGGCTACCTGTGCCAGGCTGGGGTAATGCGGGGTATTGGTGGGGGCCTGCTCGCCCTTCTCGCCCATGCGGCCGGCGCCGATGATGAGTACCTTGGTGGCACCGAGGTGGATGGCCGGGGAAATCGGGGCGATCTGGCGCATCGAGCCATCGCCGCAATACTCGCAGCGGCCGTCGATGTACACCGGAATGGCCGGGAAGATGAAAGGAATGGCAGAAGAGGCCAGCAAATGGTCGATGCCGATCTGGTCGCGCATGGCCAGCCGCTGGGTGCGTCGCCAGGGCTCGATCTCTTGTGCGCACTGGTAGAAGGTGATGTGCTGGCCGCTGGTATAGGACGAGGCGGTCACCGCCAGCGCATGCAACTGCCCTTCGGCCAGGGCGGCATCCAGCCGTGGCAGGTCCAGCAGGCGATGCAGCATGCTCACCAGGGGAGTGTTGTCCAGCAGGGAGTTGGGCGGATTGGCGCGCCACTTGCGCAGCAGCCAGCCGAAGGAAAACAGCGACAGCCAGCGTGCCCCCGAGCGGATCACCCCCAGCGAATCGGCGCGGTACACCTGCTCCACCTGGAAATTGCTCCACACCGCCATCAGCTCGCGCACGGCTTCGCCGAAGTCGTCCGCCCGGCAGGCCAGGGCGGTGCCGTTGATGGCCCCGGCCGAGGTACCACAGATGATGGGGAAGGGATTGCTGTGCACCGGCCAGCCGGCTTCGAGCAGGATCATCGAGAGGGCGTTGAGCACACCCACCTGGTAAGCCGCCCGCGCACCGCCGCCGGTCAGGATCAAGCCTGTTTTGTGTTCCATGGTCTCCATGAGGGGGAGCTTATCAGCAGCCCCCTCACTGTGGACAAGAGAATTGGCAGGCAAATGCCGTCTATTTGGGCTGCATGCGGATGGCACCATCGAGGCGGATGGTCTCGCCGTTGAGCATCACGTTCTCGATGATGGTTCGGGCCAGCTGCGCGTATTCGGTGGCACGGCCCAGGCGCGGCGGGAAGGGGACGGCCTGCCCCAGCGAATCGCGCACTTCCTGCGGCATGGCCAGCATCATGGGGGTTTCGAAGATGCCGGGGGCGATGGTCATGACACGGATGCCGCTGCGCGAGAGATCACGCGCCATCGGCAGGGTCATGGCAACGATGGCCCCCTTGGAAGCCGAATAGGCCGTCTGTCCGATCTGGCCATCGTAGGCGGCCACCGAGGCGGTGTGGATGATGATGCCGCGCTCGCCCTCTTCCTGCGCCTCGGTCTTGGCCATGGCGTCGGCCGCAAAGCGGGCCATGTTGAAGCTGCCGACCAGGTTGATGTTGAGCGTCTTCATGAACAGCGCCATGCTGTGCGGGCCGTTCTTGCCGACCAGCTTCTCGGCCGGGGCGATGCCGGCGCAATTGACCAGTCCGCGCAGGCTGCCGGCCTCTTGCGCTGCATGCACCACGGCTTGGGCGTCGTCTTCCGAACTGACATCGCAGCGCACGAAGACACCGCCCAGTTCCCGGGCCAGCACACTGCCGGCCTCCTCGTTGAGATCGGCCAGCACCGGCTTGCCACCGGCGGCGGCGATCATGCGGGCAGTGGCCGCGCCCAGGCCGGATGCTGCGCCGGTGACGATGAATACATTTCCTTCGATACGCATGGAGTCTCCTGTTTTTTCTCTGCGCGCAGCCAGGCGGATGGCCAGGCCGGCGAGCCATTGATGATGGGATACATCAGGGGCCATTATTTGACGAATCGGCCAGCCTGGCAATGCAGGCTTTCCCTTCGCGGTGGAGGATTATGCGCAGGTCGCCGCACGACAGACTATCCGTGCGGCGACAATCAGCACTGCGGTCAGATCGGGTCAGGAGACCACCGGCAGCAAAGGCACCAGCAGCAGCGCCACGATGTTGATGATCTTGATGAGCGGATTGACCGCCGGCCCGGCCGTATCCTTGTAAGGATCGCCCACGGTGTCGCCCGTGACGGCGGCCTTGTGGGCGTCCGATCCTTTGCCGCCGTGGTGGCCGTCCTCGATGTATTTCTTGGCGTTGTCCCAGGCACCACCGCCGGTGGTCATCGAGATGGCCACGAAGAGTCCGGTGACGATGGTCCCCATCAGCAGGCCACCCAGTGCCGACGGCCCCAGCAGCAGCCCGACCAGGATAGGCACGATCACCGGCAGCAGCGACGGCAGGATCATTTCACGGATGGCCGACGAGGTCAGCATGTCCACCGCGCGGTCATACTCGGGACGGCCGCTGCCGTCCATGATGCCGGGGATGTCGCGGAACTGGCGACGCACTTCCACCACCACGGCACCGGCCGCTCGCCCGACGGCTTCCATCGCCATGGCACCGAAGAGATAGGGAATCAACCCGCCGATGAAGAGCCCGATGATCACCGCCGGGCTGGACAGGTCGAAGCTGGCGGTCTTGCCGACGGACTCCAGCGCATGCGTGTAATCGGCAAACAGCACCAGTGCTGCCAGGCCTGCCGAGCCAATCGCATAGCCCTTGGTGACGGCCTTGGTGGTATTGCCCACCGCATCGAGCGGATCGGTGATGGCGCGCACCGAATCGGGCAATCCCGACATCTCTGCAATGCCGCCCGCATTGTCGGTGATGGGTCCATAGGCATCCAGCGCCACCACGATGCCAGCCATGGACAGCATGGAGGTCGCCGCAATCGCAATGCCGTACAAGCCTGCCAGCCAGTAGGATGCCAGGATCGCCGCGCACACCGCCAGCACGGGATACGCGGTGGACTTCATCGACACCCCGAGACCGGCGATGATATTGGTGCCATGCCCGGTGGTGGAAGCTTCGGCAATATGGCGCACCGGCTTGAAGTCGGTGCCGGTGTAGTACTCGGTGATGTAGACCATGAGACCGGTGAGCACGATGCCCACCACGGCCGCGCCCATCAGCGGCACCCGCAGTTCGGGCGGCAACAGCAGCCAGGTGACGACCGCAAAGCCGACCAGCGACAAGCCGGCTGACCACCACAGCCCGGTATAGAGCGCCGACATGATCTTCCTGCCCGGCTGCGCCTTGACCATCGCGCAACCGACGATGGAGGCCAGGATCGACACCCCGCCCAGCGCCAGCGGATAGAGTACCGCCAGGGTTTCCAGTCCCTTGAGCATGAGACTGCCCAAAAGCATCGTCGCCACCAGCGTGACGACATAGGTCTCGAACAGGTCGGCGGCCATGCCGGCGCAATCGCCCACGTTGTCCCCGACGTTGTCGGCGATGACCGCAGGATTGCGCGGATCATCCTCAGGAATGCCGGCCTCGACCTTGCCCACCAGGTCGGCCCCCACGTCCGCGCCCTTGGTGAAGATGCCCCCGCCCAGCCGCGCGAAGATCGAGATGAGCGACGCCCCGAACGCCAGTCCGATCAAGGGCTGGATGGCATCGTGCAGGCTGACGGCGCGTCCCTGTCCGTAGACATACAGGACCCAGAAGAACAGTGACACCCCCAACAAACCCAGCCCCACCACCAGCATCCCGGTAATGGCCCCGCCCCGGAAAGCCACGCCCAGCGCCTCGTTCATGCCGCGCGTGGCGGCCTGGGCGGTGCGCACATTGGCGCGCACGGACACGTTCATCCCGATGAAACCGCAAGCCCCGGACAACACCGCTCCCAGCAGGAAGCCGATGGCGGTAAGCCAGCCCAACCCGGGGATGAGTGCAATGAGGATCAGCAGCACCACGCCCACCATGGCGATGGTGCGGTACTGCCGCGCCAGATAGGCCGCAGCCCCCTGCTGGATGGCCAGCGCGATTTCCTGCATGCGGGGGTTGCCGGGGTCCTGCTTGAGAATCCAGCGTCGAGAAACCAGGCCATAGATCACCGCGACCAAGCCGCAGGCAATGGCAAACCACAGGGCAAGTGCCATCTTCGTCTCCTTTGTTATCACGACTCATCAACAATCACGAACATCCGCCGCGCCGTCCGGGTTCTGCTGTTCCGGTTCGTCGCGGCCGATACTGCGCCTGCAAATTGCGTCGCCCTTCTTTATTGGAGTTGTTGTGCCTTGCCGGGCCGCCGGTGCTACGCCCTCGGGCGGGCGTCACTACCGGTGATCGGTTTATTTACTTAGTTTTTGCGTACTGCCGTGCTGACTGCATCAACAGCGACAGCATAAAAAAAGCGGACCGAAGTCCGCTTCACTTTACTCCGCCAGGGCGGCAAATGCACGATCCCTGATTTCTTCCACCGGACCGACGCCGGCGATCTTGCGATACTTCGGCGCACCCGGCTGGCCCGACTTGGCCCAATCACCGTAATAGCCCACCAGCACTTCAGTCTGCTCGTGATACACGGCCAGACGCTTCTTGACGGTTTCTTCCTTGTCGTCGTCACGCTGGATCAGCGCTTCGCCGGTCAGGTCATCCTTGCCCTCGACCTTGGGCGGGTTGAACTTGACGTGATAGGTGCGGCCCGAACCCGGGTGCACGCGGCGGCCGCTCATGCGCTCGACGATGGCGCTGTCGGGGACGTCGATTTCCAGCACGTAGTCGATGGCCACGCCGGCTTCCTTCATCGCATCGGCCTGGCGCGTGGTACGCGGGAAGCCGTCGAAGAGGTAGCCATTGGCACAGTCAGCCTGTTGCAGGCGATCCTTGACCAGGCCAATGATGATGTCGTCGGAAACCAGACCGCCCGCATCCATCACCTTCTTGGCAGCGATGCCAAGCTCGGTGCCCGCAGCCACGGCCGCGCGCAGCATGTCGCCGGTGGAGATCTGCGGAATGTTGAATTTTTCCTTGATAAAAGTGGCTTGCGTGCCTTTACCGGCACCAGGCGCTCCTAAAAGGATGAGGCGCATGTCGTTTCCTAAATTGAGGGTTTCTGAATATGAATGCTTGAATTCTTTTGCGACGTGATGGCAGAGGATCGCTACCATCTGGACGGTTATGCAGCTTGTTTGCGCGCCGTTTGCATCAGCTCTGGGACGAAACTTACCACAAAATCTTACCGAACCATGACAAACGCCTGATTTTTAAGCAGTCTCCGGACTCTGATTGTGTCGTGTCAGCTTGACATGGAACTTACAGCAAGCCGATCCGGCCACCCTTGCGCCGGATCATGCCTGCCGTCCGGACTAGGGATCAGAGCGCGGAGATGGTCTGCACCAGCGGGCTATCCGGCGGGGCCTCGAAATGCTTGCGCACGCGCAACAGGTCTTCGGGCGTATCCACCCCGGCTTCGGGCACCAGCGAGGTCACGTGCACGGCGATGGCATGGCCGTGCCACAGCACGCGCAATTGCTCCAGCGCCTCGATGCGTTCCAGCGGGGCCGGGGCCAGCGTCGGGTAGAGCTGCAGGAAGCGGTTGCTGTAGGCATACAGGCCGATATGGCGCAGCGGGACGTACTCATTGGCATGATCCGGACCGCTGGCGTCGGGCAGGGACTCGCGCGACCTGGCGAACGCATCGCGATGCCAGGGGATGGTGGCGCGCGAGAAATACATGGCGCAGCCTTCCTTGTTCAACACCACCTTGACCACATTGGGATTGAAGGCGTCCTCGGCGGTCCCGATGGCGTGGGCAGCCGTGGCCATGGGTACGCCGTCCTTGATGTGGGCGGCGGTGGCGGCGATGAGACCCGGATCGATCAGAGGTTCATCACCCTGCACGTTGACCACCACCTCATCCTCGGCCAGCCCCAGCGCAGCGGCGACTTCGGCGATGCGGTCGGTGCCGGAGGGGTGATCGGCGCGGGTCATGGCCACTTCGATGCCATGCTGCTCGCAGGCGGCGTGGATGTCGTGATGGTCGGTGGCCACGATGATGCGGCTGGCCCCGGAGAGCGCGGCACGCTCGGCCACGCGCACGATCATGGGCTTGCCGCCGAGGTCGGCCAGGGGCTTGTTGGGCAGGCGCGTGGAAGCCAGGCGCGCAGGGATGATGACAGTAAAGGTCATGGAATCAACCGCAGCAGGAAGGCAGAAATCAGGAATCAAAAGTTCGCGGATCAGCGTCAGGCCGCAGGCGCTGCCGGCACTGCCGACAGTTCGCGCGCTTCATCGGCCCACATGATGGGGATGCCATCGCGGATGGGGTAAGCCAGCTTGTCTGCCTTGCAGATCAGTTCCTGGGCTTTTTTGTCGTAGTCCAGCGGGCCCTTGCAGATGGGGCAAACCAGGATATCAAGCAGTCGGGCGTTCACGGAGTTTCTCCACTATATGTTCAGCCAGCGCGCCATCGATGCGCGCCGAGACAGGCACGACCCAGATGCGCGGGTCGTTTCGGATGGCCTCGATAGCCCTGCATTTTACTGCATCCTTTTCCGTGATCAGGATGACATCGGCCGCAAGGCCTGCAAAAGGATCGATGGCAAAATCAAAATGGTCGGGCAAGGGATGGCGCGCAAAGGACAAACCCGCCGCTGCCAGGGTGGCAAAAAAACGTTCGGGATTGCCGATCCCGGCCACGGCCGCCAGCCGCACGCCACCCTCGCCCATCCGTTCCAGCGGCTTGTGCGCACCGGGCGGGGCCAGTTGCACGGCCTGGTCCGCCTGCAGCCGCATGGCGTGCGCGCCACCGGAGGCGCTGCCCTGCGCGCCGACATTGACCACCGAGAAATCCCGCCGGCGCGACGCCGGTTCCCGCAGCGGCCCGGCCGGCAGCAGCCAGCCGTTGCCCACGCCGCGCGCATCGGAGAGCACGATTTCGATGTCGCGCGCCAGCGCGTAATGCTGCAAGCCATCGTCGGAAATGATCACATCCACCTCGGGATGCGCCGCCAGCAAGGCGCGCCCGGCCTCCACCCGGCGCCGCCCGACCACCAGCGGCACAGCGGTGCGCTGGACGATCAGCAAGGGTTCGTCGCCCACCTGGGCCGCTGCCGAATCAGCCGTGACCGCCAGCGTCTGCGCCACACCGCCGCCATAACCGCGCGAAATCACGCCGGGATGTAGGCCCGCCATGCGCAAGGCCTCGATGAGCCAGATCGCAAAGGGCGTCTTGCCGGTACCGCCAACGAAGACGTTGCCCACCACGATCACCGGCACCGGCAGCCGTTCGGCGCGCTTGATGCCCAGCGCAAAGAGCCCCCGGCGCAGCGCCGCGAGGGCGCCAAAGAGCAGCGACAACGGCCACAGCAGGCAAGCCAGCAGGCCGCGCCGTTGCCAGGCGCGGGTCAGGATGGCTTCGGCAGTGGGCCTGGATTCGGCCATTTTCGGGTTCCAGTGAATAAAAAAAATCCGGGCCAGGCGGGACCTGGCCGGGGCGCCATCGCTACGGGATGACGTGAAGCTATTGGCAAATTTACAGAATGGCGCGCGACCGGCTACTTGCTGCTGGACTGCGCCGCGAAGGTCAGCTTGGGATAACCCGCCATGCGTGCCGCCTCCATCACGTTGACCACGGTCTGGTGCGTGGCCAGCGCGTCGGCATTGATGATGATGACCGGGTCGGCCTTGCTGCCACTGCTGCGCACTGCTGCCTGCATTTCTTCCGACAGCCCTTGGGCATCGCGCGCGGCGATGCGCTTGTTGTTGATGGCGTAGCGGCCATTGGCGTCGATGGCGATGTTGATCTCGAAGGGCTGTTCCAGCGCCTTCTGGGCATCGGCCGTGGGCAGGGTGACCTGCAGGGCGGTGAACTTGCTGTAGGTGGTGGTCACCATGAGGAAAATCACGATCACCAGCAGCACGTCGATGAAGGGGATCAGGTTGATCTCCAGGTCTTCGCGGGGACGGCCCTTGCGGAAGTTCATGCGGTTCTCCAGCGTCCAGGATCAGCGGCGCACATCGTGGACGATGTCCACGAACTTGACGGCCTGCTGCTCCATGTCGACCACGAAGCCATCCACCTGGGCGCGGAAGTGGCGATAGAACACCAGCGCCGGCATCGCAATGGCCAGGCCAAAGCCGGTGTTGTAGAGCGCGATGGAAATGCCGTGCGCCAGCTGCGCCGGATTGGTTCCGGCGGCGTTCTGCGAGGCAAAGATCTCGATCATCCCGACCACCGTGCCGAAGAGGCCCATGAGCGGCGCCAGCGAGGCGATCGTCCCCAGTGTGGTCAGGAAGCGTTCCAGACGATGCGCGGCGGCCTGGCCGGCTTCCTCGATGGCTTCCTTCATGACTTCGCGCGGGGCATCGACATTGCGCAGGCCGGCGGCCAGCACCTGGCCCAGGGGGGAGTTCTGCTCCAGCTTGTCGATCACGTCCTCGTTGACGCGTCCGCTCTGGTAGACCCGGACCACTTCGCCCAGCAGGTCCGGCGGCAGGATGCGCGCGCGGCGCAGGTAGGCCAGTCTTTCGATGACCAGCGCCAGGCCGATGATGGAAGCGATCAGCAAAGGCCAGATCGGCCAGCCGGCGGCGAGGATGATGGCGAGCAAAACGTACTCCTAAGAAATGCGGATGAGCGGTGAATCTGGTGCAGCCGGCGGTCTTTCCAGGCACGTCCGTTTCTGCGGTGCAGAATGTAGCCGGTTGCGTGCGGCTCGGCAAGCGCAGCCAGCTTGGCTTTACAATGCGGCATTGTATCGCCCCTGGAGTCCCCGCGTCCCATGCCTGCCGACAAGTTCCCGCCCTTCCCTGCTGCCCGCCCGCGTCCGGAGGCCATACCGGCCGCCGCCACTGGCGAGGGCGGTCCGCCCATCCTGACCGTCTCCGGCCTGAACCAGGCGGTCGCACGCATGCTGGAGCGCAATTTCCCGCTGATCTGGGTCAAGGGCGAGATCTCCAATTTCACCCGGGCCGCCTCCGGCCACTGGTATTTCAACCTCAAGGATGACGGCGCCCAGGTGCGCGCGGTGATGTTCAAGGGCCGCGCGCAATACGCCGGCTTCATGCCGCGCGAAGGCGACAAGGTTGAAGTCCGCACCTTGGTGACGCTCTACGCCCCGCGCGGCGACTACCAGTTGAACGTGGAAGCGATCCGCCGCTCCGGCGTGGGCGACCTCTACGCCGCCTTCGTGCAGCTGAAGGAAAGACTGGAACGCGAAGGCCTGTTCGACCGCGACCGCAAGCGCCCCCTGCCGGGCTTCCCGCGCCGCATCGGCATCGTCACCAGCCCGCAGGCCGCCGCCTTGCGCGATGTGCTCACCACCCTGCGCCGCCGCGCACCGCACGTGGAAGTGGTGCTCTACCCCACGCCGGTACAGGGCGAAGGCGCGGCCCAGCGCATCGCCAATGCCATCCGGACCGCCTCCGGGCGCGCCGAATGCGATGTACTGCTGGTCTGCCGGGGCGGTGGCAGCATCGAGGACTTGTGGTCGTTCAATGAAGAAGTGGTGGCGCGTGCCATCGTGGAGGCCAGCATGCCGGTGATTTCCGGTGTCGGCCACGAAACCGATTTCACCATCGCCGACTTCGCCGCCGACTTGCGCGCGCCCACCCCCACGGCCGCCGCCGAGCTGGCCGCCACCGCCCGCGAGGACTGGCTGGCTGAACTGCGCGGCCACGCCAATGACCTCACGCGCGCGCTGCGCCGCAGCCTGACCGATAAAGCGCAGACCGTGGACTGGCTTTCGCGCCGCCTGGTCAACCCCAGCGCGTATATACAGCACGAACGCGTCAAGCTGGCCGCACTGCAAACCCGGCTCGCCCACGCCACCCGCGTACCGCTGACCCGCATGCGCCATCGCCTGCAGCAACTGGCCACCCACCTGTCGCACCAGATCCCCGACACCGCCCACGCCCGCCGCGACCTGCTGGACCTGACGCGACGGCTGCAAGGGGCCCAGGCCGCCCGGCAGTTGCGCCAGCGGCAGGCGCTGGCGGGACTGGCTACGCAGCTCGAACTACTGAATCCGCAACGCACGCTGGAACGCGGCTACGCCATCGTCAGCGATCGCCAGGGCCGTGTATTGCACACCCCGGCCGAGCTGGCCGCCCGCAGCGAGGTCACCATCCGCCTGGCTGAAGGCAGTGCCGAGGTCGGCATTGCCAGCGTGCAGCCACGGCTGGATTGAGCCGGTTCGGCCGTCCGGCTTGACAGCTGTGGCAGACTTTTTTGGCATAAGCATTTTCCGGTGAAATACAGGCCAGCCTGCCGTATGACACCTGTTGCGGCCGGATGCGAATGTGCGGATGAGCTGGAACGTCTTGTGGGGACTGGCATCTACGGTTTTGCCTGCGCCGGCGACCGGCCACTCCCATTGGGAACCATTCGCATTTCCGCACTGGAGGCCGGTGCGCGACTGACGCGCGTCAGATTTGACCGAGTGCAAAGAATTGTCTTCCGCTTTAGAATCGCAGGTTCGGAAAAGACCCCTTCGTAGCAAACCAACAAGACTGAAAGGATTCATCATGGCACATACCCTTCCGGCACTGCCTTACGATCTGGACGCGCTGGCGCCCACGATTTCCAAGGAAACCCTGGAGTATCACTATGGCAAGCACCACCAGACCTATGTGACCAACCTGAACAACCTGATCCCGGGTACCGAATTCGAAAACCTGTCCCTGGAAGAGATCATCAAGAAATCTTCCGGCGGCATCTTCAACAACGCTGCCCAGGTGTGGAACCACACCTTCTACTGGAACGGCCTGACCCCGAAGGGCCAAGGCGCTCCGAGCGGCGCGCTGGCTGATGCCATCAACGCCAAGTGGGGTTCCTTCGACGCCTTCAAGGCCGAGTTCACCAAGCAAGGCCTGGCCAACTTCGGTTCCGGCTGGACCTGGCTGGTCAAGAAGGCTGACGGTTCCCTGGACATCGTCAACACCACCGGCGCCGGCACCCCGCTGACCACCGACAGCAAGCCGCTCTTGACCGTGGACGTGTGGGAACACGCCTACTACATCGACTACCGCAACGCACGTGCCAAGTACGTCGAGAACTACTGGGGCATCATCAACTGGGACTTCGTGGCCAAGAACTTCGCTTGATCACCCTGCCTCCCGGCGAAAAAAAACCACGCGTGAGCGTGGTTTTTTTTTCGTCTGCCGCAACGGTCGCAACTGCTGCAAATGCCGCAACTGCCGCAGTGCTCAGGAAAAGCGGTCCAGCACACTGTACCAGGCTACGCCGGCCGCGATGTAGAAACGCTGCAGGCCATGCAGCGGAACAGGCTGGATGGTGCTAACCGGGAAAGGAAACACGCTGCCCGCCTGGCCGCTCAGGCGCTGCGCCAGGCAGCGTCCCATGGTACTGGCCATGGCGATGCCACGGCCGTTGTAGCCCAATGCAATGCTCAGCCCGGCAGCAGGTTCATGGACGTGCGGCAGGAAGTCGCGCGTGATGGCCACCCGCCCCGACCAGCGGTAGTCGAACTCCACTCCGGCCAGTTGAGGGAACAGCAGGGCCACCGAGCGTTCCAGGTGGGCGAAATCGGCTGGTCCGCGCGGATCGCGGAAGGGGCCGCGTCCCCCCATGAGCAGGCGGCCCTGCGCGTCGCGCCGGTAATACAACAGCAAGCGGCGTGAATCCGAAGTGACCTCGCCACCGGGCAAGATGCTGGCCCCCAGCGCTGGCGGGAGCGGCCGGGTAGCGACGATGAAACTGTTGGCGGCGATGACCGATTGGCGCAGATGCGGCCACAGGTCATCGGTATAGCCATTGGTGGCCAGGACCACCCGCTCGGCGTCGATATGGGGTCCGTGTGCGCAATGCAGGCGCCAGCCGCTGGTGCGGCGCTCCAGGCGCGCCACGGGGGTGCCGCCATGGATGGCCACGCCCAGCCGCTGCGCCGCTTGCGCCAGTCCACGGCAATACTTCAGGGGATGCAGGCTGCCTGCCCGCTCATCCTTCCATCCTCCGACATAGGCGCCGGTGCCGATGTGGCGCGTCACTTCAGCCGCGTCCATCAAGCGGGCCGGCGCGCCTTCGGCCATCCATTGATGGGCACGTGCTTCCAGCGCGCGCATGACCTTTGGCGAATGCGTGGGTTGGATCCAGCCGGAACGCTGTGCTTCGCAATCGATGCCGTATCGGCTGATCAGGTCGAACACCGTATCGGCTGCCGAACCAATCGCCGCAATCAGGGGATCGGCTTTGGCGCTGCCAAACATGACCCGCAACTGGTCGGGATCGTATTTGAGGCCGGGGATGACTTGTCCGCCGTTGCGACCGGACGCCCCCCAGCCCGGCGCATGGGCGTCCAGCACGCACACCGACACACCGGCCTCGGCCAGGTGCAGCGCAGTGGACAGGCCGGTGTAGCCGGCGCCGACGATGGCCACGTCATAGCGCGCGCTGGCCTGCAGGGGCGGGGTCTCCAGCGGATCACCGCCGGTAGCCGCCCACAGGGACGGCGGGAAGGCCGCATTGGATTGCTGTGTCATGGCTCAGGTCTCGTTCTCACTTGCTGATCACGCGCCGCAGGAAATCCTGTGTACGCGCATGCTGCGGTTCTGACAGCACCTGGGCTGCCGCGCCGGATTCGACGATGCTGCCGCTGTGCAGGAAGCACACGCGGTCGGCCACCTCGCGCGCAAAACCCATTTCGTGCGTGACCACGATCATGGTCATGCCATCGGCGGCCAGCGTACGCATCACTGCCAGTACTTCGCCCACCAGCTCGGGGTCCAACGCCGAGGTCGGCTCGTCGAACAGGATCGCTTCAGGCTGCATGGCCAGCGAGCGCGCAATGGCCACGCGCTGCTGCTGGCCACCGGAGAGCTGGGAAGGATAGGCATCACAGCGCGCGGCCAGGCCCACCTTGTCCAGCAGCGCCATGGCCTGGGCCCGGGCCTGATCGCGCGGCACACCATTGACGAAGACCGGCCCCTCGGTGACGTTTTCCAGCACGGTGCGATGCGGGAACAGGTTGAAGCGCTGGAACACCATCCCCACGCGGGTGCGCAAGCGGTGGATGTCGGCACCCTCGCGGTCAACGCGCTGGCCGTCGATGAAGATATCGCCGCGCTCGTAGGACTCCAGTCCGTTGATGCACCTCAGTACCGTGGACTTGCCCGAGCCGGACGGTCCGATCAGGCAGACCACCTCCCCCTCGGCCACCGACAGGGAAACATCCTTGAGCACTTCGTGCTGCCCGAAGCACTTGGAAATATGCTTGACCTCGATCATCGTGCCCTCCCCTTGCCGTGACGGATCTCCAGGCGGCGGATCAAGAACACCAGCGGCAGCGACAGCAGCAAATACAGTACCGCCACGGTGGTGTAGACCGTCATGTTCTGGAAGGTACTGGAGGCGATCATCTGACCGGCACGGGTCATTTCCAGCACCGTGATGGTGGACACCAGTGAGGAATCCTTGAGCATCATCACCAGCGTATTGCCATAGGGCGGCAAGGCGATGCGAAAGGCCTGCGGCAGGATTACGCGACGCATGATGAGCGGCCCGCGCATGCCGATCGACTGTGCCGCCTCGATCTGTCCCACATCCACCGCCTCGATGCCGGCACGGAAGTTTTCTGCCTGATAGGCCGAGTAGGCGATGCCCAAGCCGACCACGCCTGCCTGGAAAGCCGAGAGCTGGATGCCGATGTCGGGCAGAACGAAGTAGATGTAGAACAGCTGCACGATGATGGGCAGCCCGCGGATGATGTTGATGACGGTGGCGCCGGCCAGTGCCACCGGCTTCAAGCGGGAGACTTTCATGAGGGCCAGCAACAGTCCGATCACTGAACTGAGCAGGAACGAAGCGATCGTGACTTCGACGGTGACCAACGCTCCCTTCAGGAGGATCGGCAGGAAGTCCAGCACGGTTTGCAGAAGCATGGGCGCAGTAGGGCGGCAGGAATGGGAGCAGGCCAGCAGGGCGCCGGTGGAGCGGCGCCTCTTGGGCGGAGGATGAAAACGCCGGGCGTCGGGCTCAGTTCAGTTTCCACTGCTCCACGATGCGTGCCAGCGTGCCATCGGCCTTGAGTTCGGAGATGGCCTTGTTCAAGCGTTCCATGAGCTTGGGGTCAGCCTTGCGGATGACCAGGCAGACATCGCCCATGAGCGTGGACTGGTATTCCTTGACAAGGCGTACCTGCGGATTGGCGCCTTGCGACAACTGGTAAGCCACGATGGGACGGTCGCCGAAGCCAGCCTTGATGCGGCCCAGGCCAACGTCGCGCATCATGTCGGCTACCGAATCATAGGTCTTCACTTCCTTGAAACCGCCCTTCTTGTTCAAGGCATCGACGAACACGGTACCGACCTGGGCACCGACGATTTCACCCTTGAGATCATCGAGGGTCTTGTAGCTCTTGGTGTCCTGGGCATTGACGAACAGGCCCTCACCATAGGAATACACCGGATCGCTGAAGTCCACGATCTGGGCACGGGCCTCGGTCTTCAACATGGCCGCGGCGATGATGTCGATCTTGTTCCCGGTCAGCGAAGGGATCAGCGCGGCAAAGGGCGTCTGCTGGATGTTGACCGAGAAACCGGCCTTGTTGCCCACGGCCGTGACGGTATCGACCATCATGCCCTGCAGCTTGTTGGTCTTGATGTCGAGGAAGGTGAAGGGCACACCGGTGGAGGTCGCCCCTACGTTGTAGCTCGACTGGGCCATGGCGGGCACGGCACCCAGCGTAGCGGCCAGGGCGACGCTGCCCAGCAGGTGTTTGAACAGGCAATGGAACGGCTTCATACGACTCCCCTTTGGCGCTAGACCGCGACCAGGCGCGATCAGAATGGACGGCTGGAAGTCCGCGCGACGGTGTTGGAAAAACCCTCGGCGGTGCGTGGACCTGCAAGGACTGCGGCGACCCCTCACGGAGCCGATGCTGCAACACTGGAAGCGGCCTCGCATCGAACTACCCGGTATGGCCTCGATGCGTGGCGAAAATATCAATATGACGCGTTGAAATAAGTATATTTAATTTACTCGAATCGTCAACAGATATTTATGTATCGATATTCGATACGGTAGACGTGAATTACCGTAGAATCAGCGCCTGTACTCTTTATCTACTTCACTCTTCCAGGAGCGCGCATGAACGAGCCCGACCAGACCGCCTCGGACCTGCTGTTCAATCAATCGCTGGAAAAGGGGCTGGCAGTGCTGCGCGCATTCGATGCCCAGCACCGCACCATGACGCTGGGCGACGTTGCCAGCGCCACTGGCATGTCCAAGAGTTCGGCACAGCGCATGGTGCATACGCTGGAAATGCTGGGGTATGTCTGCAAGCATCCCAAGACGCGCCGCTACCAGCTCACGCCCAAGGTCATGGAAGTGGGCTACAACTATCTGGCTGCCGACATCCTGGTGGACGTGGCCAATCCCTTTCTCTCTGAGCTGGCCAACATCACCGGTGAAACCGTCAACCTGACCGAGCCCTACGACTGCGAGATGGTCTACGTGGCGCGCTTCGTGGCCAGCAAATTCATCCCCATCCACATGCCCATTGGCAGCCGTATCCCGATGTATTGCACGGCCTCCGGACGCGCCTACCTGAGCGGCCTCGACCCTGCCGAGGCACGAGCCATCCTGGCCGCCAGCGAACGCACGCAGCACACGCCGCACACCCGTACCAACGTGGAAGACATCATGCAGTTGCTGGAAGCCAGCCGCGAACGCGGCTTTGCGAGCAACCGGGAAGAGCTGTTCCTGGGAGACATGACCATCGCCGCCCCGGTGTTCAACAGCGAGCGTCGGCCGGTGGCGTCGGTCCATGTGGTTGCACCGACCAGTCGCTGGAATGTGGAAGATGCCGAGAAGAAGCTGGGTCCCCTGGTGCTGGAGTGCGCGCGCGCCATTTCCAATTCGGTACGCACGCTGGTGTGAGCCTTGTGACACAATCACCGGTCACATTGATCACTTGCCCAACGGAGACCCCCCATGGCCCACGTCACCCTGCACAACGCCGCCGGCTACGCCCAGGACATCAAGGCGCGCATCCACCAGCTCAAATCCGACGAACCCGAGAGCAATGGCGGCAAGGACACCGGTCCCGCCCCCTATGAGTTGCTGCTGGCCGCACTGGCCTCCTGCACCTCGCTGACGCTGCGCATGTATGCCGACCGCAAGGGCTGGGACCTGGGCAGCATTTCGGTGGATGCCCACTTCGGGCGAGACGACAGCGGATTGGAAACCATCACCCGCAAGATCAGCTTCGGCAATGCGCTCTCGCAAGAACAGCTCACGCGCCTGGCCGAGATCTGCGAAAAGACCCCGGTCACCAAGACCATCCGCCAGGGCACCGCGATTCAGACATCGATGGCGTAACCCGCAGCGCGCCAGGCATCAATGCCGCCGGTGAGCGGCCGTACGCGCGTATAGCCGCGCCGCATCAGCTGGCGCGCCACCATGGCCGCCGAGGCCTCGTTGGGACAGGCGCAATAGACCACCACCTCCCCCTCGACGGGACCATCGAAGACGAAGGTCTGGATCTCCTGGTTGGAAATCGTGACCGCTCCCGGAATGCGGCCATCCTGCTGCGACAGCGGAGAACGCACATCGATGATGGTGGGCGCATTGCCCTCTTCCAGCATCGTGTTCAATTCATCGACCGAAATGCGCGCCATCTCCAACGACTTGCGGAAACGCCGGCGCTGCCACCACTTGTTGGCCACGAAGGCCGCCAGTGCCACGGCGATCATGAGCATGCCGTAATGCCCCAACTGTGCCAGCACGTTGAGCAGGTCATCCACGGCCGAGCTGAAGAGCGAACCGAGGAAGATCCCCAGTCCCGCCCACAATGCGCTGCCGGCCGCATCCCACAGCACGAAGCTGATGCGGCGCGTGCCCATGGTGCCGGAAAGCGCGCTGGCGATCGAGGCGAAGCCCGGGATGAACTTGGCCAGCAGGAGCGAGCGTGCGCCCCAGCGCAGGTAGATCGATTCGGTCTGGCGCACACAGGAGTCGGGCGAGAGCGAAATACGGCACAGCCGCGACATGATCTGGCGCCCGTAACGGCGCCCGGCGAGATACCAGCAGTAGTCGGCAATAAGGGCCGCGCTCACCGCCAGCAACAGCAGCAGCGCCGGCGAATAGCGGCCGGTTGCCGAGAGCGCACCGGTGATGATCAGCGTGGGATAGGCCGGCACCGGCGCGCCCAGCTGCTCGACCAGCACGTTGATGAAAACGAGGATCAGACCGTATTGCTCGATCAGGTGGTAGAGGGTGTCCATGGCCGGCTGCCTTGATGTCTCACCGCCTGGGAGGCGGCGACTGTTCCGCCGTGATGGCGGATTGCAGGATGCCATTATAGGCGCGTGACCTGCCCCAGCGCTTGGACAAATGCGGCGTGCGCCATCGCCACAAAGCGGCACAAAAATGCGCCCGGCGCACCGCGAGAAGACGGGCGAGCGGACGCAAACGAGGAAAGACCTCGGAGAAATCAATGACGCAATGTGCTCAGAGCGCGTGCTTTGCCAGCGGCTCCGTGCGACCTTCAGCCGAACCGTCGCCATCCTGCACCGATGGCCGCGTGCGTGCCAGGAACACCAGCACCGCCGCCACCAGCGAAGCCGCCGACAAGGCATACAGGCCGCCCTGGATGGAACCGGTCTTCTGCTCCAGGTAGCCGAAGGTCGCCGGCGCGAAGAAGCCGCCCAGGTTGCCCAGGGAATTGATCAGCGCCAGCACCGCCGCTGCAATGCGCGCATCCAGGTAAGCCTGCGGAATGGGCCAGAACAAGGAGGAAGCCGCCTTGAAACCGATGCCCGCAAAGCACACCGCCACGAAACCGATCACCGGGCCGGCCGAGGCCGAGATGGCCATGCCGGCGGCCGAAATCACCAGCGTGGTCGCCACCCAGAACTGCGGCTTCTTGTAGCGCGCGGCCAGCACCGCAAAGACATACATCGCTGCAATGGCCACGATCCACGGGATCGAATTGAACAGCCCGACCTGGAAGTCATTGAAGTGCCCCATCTTCTTGATGATGGTCGGCAGCCAGAAGGTGGCGCCATAGATGGTCAGCTGGATGGCGAAATAGATCAGGCAGAACAGCACGATCTGCGGATCACGCAACAAGGTCAGCGCCGAGACGTGCGGCGGACGGTTGGCCGCACGCTGCTCCTGCTCGGCCGCGATGACCGTGACCAGAGCCTCGCGTTGCTCCGGCGAGAGCCACTTGGCATCGCGTGGCGTAGAGTCCAGCACCATCCACACCACCACGCAGAACAGCATCGACGCACCGCCCTCGATGATGAACATCCATTGCCAGCCATGCAGTCCGCCACCTTCAATCAACAGCAGCGCACCGGTGATCGGACCGGAGAGAATCGAAGCGATCGCCGAGCCCGAGAGGAATACCGCCATCGCCCGGCCACGCTCGTGATTGGGCAGCCACTGCGTGAAGTAATACACCACGCCCGGAAAGAAACCGGCCTCGGTCACACCCAGCAAAAAACGCATGAAATAGAAACTGGTCTCGCTGTGCACGAAGGCCATGCACGCCGCTACCAGGCCCCAGGTGAACATGATGCGCGTGAGCCAGGCGCGCGCGCCATAGCGTTGCAGCAGCATGTTGGAAGGGACTTCGAAGATGGCATAGCCGACGAAGAACAAGCCCGCACCCAGCCCGAAGGCTGCGGCGCCGATGCCGAGATCGGTCGAGAGGTGACTGCGTACGAAACCGATGTTGACGCGGTCGATGTAGTTGATGATGAACATGGCCACGAACAGCGGCAGGATGCGCCACTTGATCTTGCTCACCGCCGAGGTGAGGACCTGGTTCGCTGCGGGGGAGGACTGGGATGGATTCACGGGTTGTCTCCTCGTTTGAGCCCGTACTACCGGTTGATGAAAGAAAGTGCAGGCCGCTGGCGCGTTCAGCGCGCTCTTGTCACGGCCTCGTCAAAAGGGATGAAGACCTGTGCTCAACGCACCAGGCAAGGTTTCTTGGGATCGAACCTCCAGCCGGGGATCAGGTATTGCATGGCCACCGCATCGTCGCGGGCGCCCAGGCCCATGTTGCGATAGGTTTGATGCGCCGCCTCGACCTGTTGCATGTCCAGCTCCACACCCAGGCCCGGCTTGGCCGGCACCTTGACCTTGCCGCCGACGATCTGCAGCGGTTCACGCGTCAAGCGCTGGCCGTCCTGCCAGATCCAGTGGGTATCGATGGCCGTGATCTTGCCCGGCGCGGCTGCCGCCACGTGGGTGAACATGGCCAGCGAGATGTCGAAGTGGTTGTTCGAATGCGAACCCCAGGTCAGGCCCCACTCATGGCACATCTGCGCCACGCGAACCGAGCCCTGCATGGTCCAGAAATGCGGATCGGCCAGGGGAATGTCCACCGATTGCAGCGAGATCGCATGGCCCATCTGGCGCCAGTCGGTCGCTACCATGTTGGTCGCTGTCTGCAGGCCGGTAGCACGGCGGAATTCGGCCATCACTTCGCGGCCCGAATAACCATCCTCGGCACCGCAGGGATCTTCCGCATAGGCCAGTACGTCATGCTGGTCGCGGCACAGGCGGATCGCATCCTTGAGCAGCCAGCCGCCGTTCGGATCGAGCGTGATGCGCGCCTTGGGAAACCGCTCGGCCAAGGCGGTGACGGCGGCGATCTCTTCCTCGCCGCGCATCACGCCGCCCTTGAGCTTGAAGTCGTTGAAGCCATAGCGCGCATAGGCCGCTTCGGCCAGGCGCACTACCGCTTCCGGCGTCAAGGCTGCTTCGTGACGCAGGCGCAGCCAGTCATCGTCGGCGTCCGTTGCTGCCAGATATGGCAGGTCGGTCTTGTGGCGATCGGCCACGTAGAAGAGATAACCCAGCATCTCCACCTCATCGCGCTGCTGGCCCTCGCCCAGCAAGGCGGCCACGGGCACGTCGAGGAACTTGCCCAGCAGGTCCAGCAGGGCCGCCTCCAGCGCGGTCACGGCGTGGATGGCGATGCGCAGGTCAAAGGTCTGCAGGCCGCGTCCACCCACATCGCGGTCGGCAAAGGCAGTACGCGCACGGTTGAGGATGCCCTGCACATTGCCGATGGGCTGCCCCACCACCAGCGAGCGCGCATCGTCGAGCGTCTGGCGGATGCCCTCCCCGCCCGGCACTTCACCCACGCCGGTGTTGCCGGCGCTGTCGGTGAGGATGACGATATTGCGCGTGAAATACGGACCATGCGCTCCCGACAGGTTCAGCAGCATGCTGTCATGCCCGGCCACCGGGATGACGCGCATGTCGGTCACGCGCGGCGCGCCCTTGTGCTGGGAGGGCAAAGATGCAAGGGAGGAGGCGGAAGCTGGGTTCTGGGTCATGGCGCGTTTTCTCCGGGACAAAAACGATCAGGCTGCAATTTGGTAGCGGTACCAAATTCGAATTGAATGCATGGTAGCGGTACCAAATTTGACTGTCAACGGGAAAATGCTGCTTGCCTCAAGGCATCAAGACCTTATGAAGCACAAGGGAGGAAGGAGAAATATCAGGCGCTGTCGCGCGCAACGATGGAAAAGCCGACATCGACGATGCGCTCCCGGACCTCGATGCCCGAGGCGCGGTCGATAATGAAACGCGCGGCGCGCTGCCCGATGCCGGTGCCATCGATGCGCACCGTGGTCAGGCGCGGCTGCAGGTCGCGCGAGAATTCAAGATCGCCGAAGCCGACCACGGCCAGTTGCCCGGGAATGGCGATGCCGCGGCTCTGCGCTTCGATCATCACGCCCAGCGCCAGCAAGTCGGAGCTGCAGAAGATGGCATCCAGGTCAGGCTGCGCCTGCAGCAGTTCGGCCAATCCCTGGCGGCCTTGCCCCAGCGTCGTCGGGGCGACAACGTGATGCATGGGAACCTCGCCCCTGCCCTTCTGCATGCCCAGCGCCGCGCACTCCTGGGCGAAGGCGTTCATGCGCCGCTGGCTGCGCTCATCGCGTCCGCCCACCACGGCCACCTTGCGGCGTCCCCGTGCGTGCAGGTAGCGCGCCACCTCGCGGCCGATGGCTTCGTGCGAGAAACCGACGAGCATGTCGATGGGGGTCGGCGTCAGGTCCCAGGTCTCCACCACCGGGATACCGCTGGCCAGGAGCCGCTTGCGCGCTTCGGCCGAGCGCATGATGCCGGTCAGCACCACACCATCTGGACGGCGTCCGATGATGGCTTCCAGCAGCGCATCTTCGCGCGAATTCTCGTAGCCGCTCTGGCCCAGCATGACCTGGTAGCCGGCCGCGGCCAGCGTTTCGGTGAGGGTATGGACGATTTCCTGGAACACCGGACCAATGACGGTGGGCACCACCACCGCCACCAGGCGGCTCTTGTTGGAGGCCAGTCCGCCAGCCAGCAGGTTGGGCACGTAACCGGTTTTCTCGACCGCCTCACGCACCTTCTGCAAGACCTTGGGCGAGACCGCCGAGGGCGTGTTCAGCGCGCGCGATGCGGTGATCGGCGCCACGCCCGCCAGTTGGGCGACATCGCGCAGCGTGATGCCACCGCCGCTCTTGCGCGGACCACGGCGGCGCGGTTCGGCGCTGTCGTCGTCGCGTGACTTGGGGCTGGGATCGCTGGAAGGATCGACGGGAAAGGCGCGGTGTTCTGGCATGGGTGCCATTCTAGCATCGGTGCTGGTAGCGATACCACGGCAGTAGCTGGCCGGGTGGGCCTGCCCTTATGTACAATGTCGCCGGTCAAAAACCGACTGGAATCCCCCTCTCATGGCAAGCACCTTTCCGACGTTTTCCCGTACCGGCTCCCGCTTTACGGATGCCAGACTGGCCGCCATCGCGCACGTGCTGCTATTGAGCGGTGCTGTTGCGGTGTTCGCCTGGATCGCATGGAATGCCTGGCATGCCATCGCCGCCGTCGACGACTTCTGTTACGGCTACGGCGCGCAAGAGCGCGGGCTGTGGTCGAACCTGGTGTTTGAATACTTCAACTGGGGCGGGCGCTTCGCTGCCACCGTGCTCATCTCTTCCTTCGCCGGCGCGCGCACGCTGCTGCTGGACCATTACTACCTGGTGCCGCTCACCATCCTGCTGCTCAACCTGCTGGCGGCGCGAGTTTTCCTGAGTGCGGTCGGGCTGCGATCCTGGTCGTTCTACGTGCTGTTCTGCATGATGCTGCTGGCGACCTTCCGGATGCGGGAGTCGCTCTTCTGGCTCTCCGGCGGTGCCACCTACGGCACCGCATGTGCCTTGCTGCTGTTGCTGATGGCGCAGGAGTGGAAGATCTACTCCGGTGCCGTCGAGGCCAAAGGGATGCGTCTGGTGTGGCTGGCGCTGGGCGGCTTCCTGCTGGCCGGTTTCAATGAAGTGGCCTCGCTGGTGCATCTGACGCTGGTGGTGCTGCTGAGCGGCTCGCTGCTGTTGCGTCAGCGCCGTGGCGCACTGTACCTGCTGGCAGCGCTCGGCGCGCTCGCAGGCACCCTGGTGGCCGGCCTGGCCCCCGGCAACTTCGCGCGTGCAGCGACCACCGCACATGACACCAGCCTGGTGTCGGCGCTGCTGCTCTCGCTGGGCTTGCTCTTCAAAAAATACGCGGCAACGCTCATCCTGCATTCCCTGATTTTCTTCGTCATCATGTGGGCCTGCCGCATAGCACCGTGGACCAGGCCGCAGGGCTGGCAGCCGGCCGTTCTGATTGGCGTATTGCTGCTGGCCCTGTGGGCGGGCATTTTCCCGCGTGCCTACGCACTCAATGAACTGGGACCGGAACGCTCACGCACCATCGACTTCCTGCTGGTCAACGTGATGGCGATGATCGCGGCGCTGTGGCTCAACGGCAAGCGCTCGGCGCGCGACGACACCCCACGTCCTATCGTGGCTGGCCTGCTCTCGGTGGTGGTGCTGGGCGCAGTGGCCAGTGCCGTCCTGGTCCCGGCGGCCACCGTCCTGCCCGTCTGGTCCGGGCTGCAAGAAAGTGCAGCCTTGCGGCGCCTGATGGATGAGCGCATCGTCACGATCGAGCAGTCCGACCACCAGTCCGTGGTGGTCAAGGCCTATACCCGCGAGCCCAAGCCGGTCACGTATTTCAATGACGTGCTGTCCGACCCGCGTCAGTGGGAAAACATCTGTTTTGCCAATTACTTCCACCTCAAAGAAGTCTCCGCCCGGTGAGGACCACATCATGACGCGCCCCAAGACCATTTCGCTGGTCGTCCCGTTCTACAACGAAGGGGGCGGCGTCGACGGCTTCGCCCGCTCCATCTCGGCCATCGCCGCGGGCCTGCCCGCCTATCGCTTCGAGATCATCTGCATCGACGACGGCAGCCGCGACAGCACGCTGCGCGAACTGCTGGCACTGCACCAGCGCGACCCGCGCTTCACTGTCATCGAACTTTCCCGCAATTTCGGCAAGGAAGCGGCCATGACGGCTGGTATCGATGCTGCCCGTGGCGAGGCCGTCATCCCCATCGATGCCGATCTGCAAGACCCGCCAGAGTTGATCGGGCAGATGATTGCGCAGTGGGAGCAAGGCGCCGAAGTGGTCCTGGCAAAACGGACCGACCGCAGCAGCGACTCCTACCTCAAGCGCCAGAGCGCCTCGCTGTTCTATCGTTTCCACAATGCCCTCTCAGGCCTCAAGATCCCGGAGAACGTGGGTGATTTCCGCTTGATGGACCGGGTCGTGGTCGATGCGCTGCGGCAGCTTCCCGAACGCCAGCGCTTCATGAAAGGTCTGTTCGCCTGGGTTGGTTTCAAGACGGTGACGCTGGAATATTCACGCCAGGCGCGGGAGGTCGGGATGACCAAATTCTCCGGCTGGAAGCTCTGGAATTTCGCGCTCGAAGGCATCACCAGCTTCAGCACGGTTCCGCTGCGCATCATGACCTACCTGGGCATCACCGGGACCCTGGTCACTTCCCTCTATGCGCTCTACATCGTCATCCGCACCTTGCTGCACGGGGTCGACGTGCCAGGCTATGCCTCGCTGCTGGTGGCCATCCTGTTCACGGGAAGCCTGCAACTGGTCGGCATGGGCATCCTCGGCGAATATGTCGGACGGATCTACATGGAGAGCAAACAGCGTCCCATCTACGTGATCCGTCACTGTCATCGCGCCCTGGCCAGCGCAACGGACAGCGATACCACGCAAGCCTCCACGCATGGCTGAGCGCCAGGCCGGAGGACAGCAGCCCGCGCGGCTGCGGCCGATGCAGTTCCTGGTCTTTGCACTGGTGGGTGCGGTGGGAACGCTGGCGCACTACGCGGTGCTGCTCACCCTGGTGGAATGCTTCCGGCAGCCCGCCGTCATGGCCACTGCCTGCGGTGCCCTGGTGGGTGCGCTGTTGAACTTCGTGCTCAATCATCGGCTGACCTTTGCCAGCCAGGAAAAATATCGCCGCACCATCCTGCGCTTCATGCTCATTGCCGCATTGAGCCTGGTGCTCAATGCGCTGCTGCTGCAGCTCCTGCTGCACTGGACCGGATGGGATTACCGTATCGCGCAACTGATCGTCACACTGCTCGTACTGGTGCTGAACTATGTCCTGAGCGCGCTCTGGGCATTTGCAGCACCGAGATAGGCAAGCCGCCGTCGTCAACGCTCCCCGCGCATCTTTAACTTTGAGTCAATAATGGCGCGGTGACGTTTTTGCCGCGAATGGCGCGGCCGTCCGGCGTGCCCGGCGGCGGACTCAGGCCAGCAGATCAAGGCTTGTGGGATTCCAGGTTCTGCAACTTCAATTGCAGCCGCTCAAGGGCACTGCCCACCGGAATGAAGAAATTCATCCCCGCCAGGCCCTTGGCGCCCAGACCGGCCACGGTGATGCCGATCACCTGGCCTGACTTGTCCAGCAAAGGACCGCCGCTGCTGCCCGGCAGGATCGCCACGTCACTCTGCAGGAAGTCCAGGTCGCGCACCTTGCGCACCCCGCTGAGGATGCCGCGGGTGAGCGTCGTGTTGAACGCATCCCCCAGCGGCGAACCCAGTGCATAGACATCTTCGCCGATGCCCGGCTCACCCATGCGTAGCGGCATGGGCCGCACGCCCGGCGCTTCGGTCTTGAGCAGCGCAATGTCCCGTGCCGCATCAACCCGTACCACCTCCGCCTGCAGTTCGCGGCCGGTCGGCAGGCGCACGCGCACGACACCTGCCTGTCCGATCACGTGCTGGTTGGTCAGGAGCCAGCCCGAACTGCCGATATAGAAACCGGTCCCGGAACCGCGCTCGGTGAGCACCGTCACCACCGCCGACCGCAGCTCGGGCATGCGCTTGGCGATCTCGCTGCTGCCCCGCTCGGCGGCCTGGTTGTCGATGGAAAGCGGCCGGCCCGGGGGCGCGGCGCTGCGCGCCACCGCACTGTCGGCAATGCCGCTGGCGGCGGCCACGCTGTCATAAGGCGATTGCAGCGCCAGTGCAAAGCGCGGGTCGGCCAGCAGATTGCGTACCGCCACGCCGAAGGCCTCCAGCGGAATCGGCGGCGCGTTGCCCTGCAGGCTGCGCTCGCGCGAACGGAACACGCCTTCGCTGGTGCCGCGATAGATCACCTTGCGCTGCTCGGGCGCGAACACCTGCCATTCCAGCCGCACATAGGCCTCGCCGGTCCAGCCGTCGCTGCCCTTGCCGCACAGGTTGGTCTGCAACTGGTCGATGATCACGCCCACCTGCAGGTTGAAGTCCGGCGGACGCGCGCGCTCGCCGGCGGCCTCTGCGCCTTGTTCCCGGAACAACGGCTCGGCCGGCGCCGAGGGCACCGGATAGCCATGCTGCTGCAGCTCGCTGCGAAAACGCTGGAACAGCGCATTGGCCGGCAACATGACCTCGGCGCTGTTCTGGTTCCAGACGATCTCGTTCTTGCGGGTGCAGAAAACGCCGCCCTGCAACTCCCCGATCACCTGGCTGCCCTGGCTGCCCTGGTCGAAGCGGCGCTGGGCACGTGCCAGGTAAGCCGGGCGGGCCGCCGCTTGCGCAGGCATCTGCAGCGGCGTCTTGTTCTCCACCGCGGGCATGAGCGCTTCGCTGCCTTGGGCCTCAGGTGCCAGGCCGAGCGCGCAGGCCAGCAGCACCGCCATGGGAGGCAGCAGCGCCACGCGCGGCCGCCGGGATTGCCGGAGTGTCTTGATCATCATCGAGCGAGGAAAATGAGCCAGCGCCCCTGCTGGCCGATGAGCACATTCTCGCACGGGCACCCTGCACCCGCGATTGCCCCAAATGCCCGATAAGTGAAAGAAAAGCCACCTTCCACAAGAAAGATGGCCTTCTCCAAAACACCCAGGTGAAATGTTTTACGCGCTGGCCACCTGCGGCTGCTGGGGCTGCCCTGTTTGTCCCTTGATGCGCAACACCAGCACCGCACCGACCAGGCAGGCGATGCCCATCATGATGGAGGAGAGCGTGTAGTTGCCCAGCGTAGCCCGCATATAACCGGCCACGGTGGTCGCCGTGGCGGCCCCGAGCTGGTGCCCGGCCACGATCCAGCCGAACACGATGGGCGCGGCCAGGCGACCGAAGACGTCATTGGCCAGGCGCACGGTGGGCGGCACGGTGGCGATCCAGTCCAGGCCATAGAAGATGGCGAAGATGGCCAGGCCGTAATATTGCAGGCCGAAGGCATAGGGCAGGAAGATCAATGCCAGGCCGCGCAGGCCGTAATACCAGAACAGCAGCACGCGCGGGTTGTAGCGGTCCGAGAGCCAGCCCGAGAGCGTGGTGCCGACCAGGTCCAGCATGCCCATGGCGGCCAGGATGGAGGCGCTGCTGACTTCGTTGATGCCGTAGTCATTGCACATGGCGATGAACTGCGTGCCGATGTAGCCGTTGGTGGAGAGCCCGCAGACGAAGAAGCTCATGAACAGCAGCCAGAAGTCCGGCATGCGTACCGAGGTGCGCAGCGCATCGAAGGCGATCGCCAGGGGATTGCGTTTGGAACGGCCATCATCGGCCGTCTCGCTGGTCTGGCCCACCATTTTCTGGCCGATGGAAGCCGGGCCTTCCGGCAGCAACAGCCACACCAGCGGGATCGCCAGCAGTGCCACGGCCGACACCAGGAAGGCCACCGAGCGCCAGCCGTAGCTGCCCACCATGGCCGCCATCAGGGGCAGGAACACCATCTGCCCGGTGGCCGCACTGGCGGTCAGCAAGCCCATCGCCAGGCCGCGGCGGGTCTCGAACCAGCGGCTCACGATGGTGGCGCCCAGGGTATTGGCGGCCACACCGGTACCGGCACCGACCAGCAGCCCCCAGGACAGCAGCATGTGCCAAGGCATGTGCATGAGCGTGGACAGCGCCGTGCCGGTGGCCAGCAGCACCAGCGCGCCCAGCACCACACGGCGGATGCCGAAGCGCTGCATGGCCGCCGCCGAGAACGGGCCGATCAGGCCATAGAGGGCGATGTTGACCGAGATCACCACCGAGATGGTGGAGCGGTTCCAGCCGAATTCCTGCTCCAGCGGCAGGATCATCACCGAGGGCGTGGCGCGGATGCCGGCCGAACAGAGCAGCACGAGGAAGATCACGCCCACCACCACCCAGGCATAGTGGAAGCGGGGCGTGACGGCGTTGGCCAGCGATTGGGTCAGTTTGTTCATTGCGATCCTGTCAGGAGGGCAGAGCGAGCTTGTTGGATGGGTGGGAGCGAATCGTCGGGTGAGGCAAGGTTCATTGCACCTTCAAAGCGGGCATGCTGGCGCCTCAGGCGTCCTGCAGGCGGGCATAGGCGTCTTCGATGAGGTCATTGAATTCACGGGCGAGCTTGGGACCAAGGCGGCGGTCGATCTCGTCCTGGGCGCGGCGCCAGCGCGGCCGGGCTTCCTCCAGCTTGGCGCGGCCGGACCGGGAGAGTTGCAGGGCGAAGGAGCGCTTGTCCAGCAGGGCCTCGTCGGGCAGGTCCACGGTCTCGATCCAGCCGGCCGCCATCAGCGGCTTCAAGGCACGGCTCAGGGTGCTGCGGTCCATGCCCATGTCCTGCGCCAGCACGATGTTGGCAATCGGCCCCTTGCGACCGATGCGGCTCAACAGCGAATACTGGGTGATGCTCAGTTCGCTGTCCTGCAGGTGATGGTCATAGATGATGGTGATCCTGCGGGTGAGGCGGCGCAGGGGGGCGCAGGTGCAGATGTCCTTGCTCATGGGCATTCCAGAAAGGGCGCGGGCGGCAGCCGGATAAACAAACTGACGGGGCCGGTTCTGCCGATCCCGTCAGTTGCGATTAACTATGCATATGCATCGATGTGTATGCATCATATGGCCGACTCAGCCACAAGTCAAGCAAGCCTGCAGGCCGGATCGTGTTGCCGGAAAGCCTCGCGATAGCGTTGCGGACTCACGCCCAGGGCGCGCACGAAGGCTTGGCGCATGCGCCCGGCGTCACCGAAACCGCATTCATAGGCGATGCCCTTGATGGGCTGGTCGCCGCTTTCCAGCAGGTTGCGCGCCGCCTCGATGCGGGCGCGCTGGATGAACTGGGCCGGTGCCATGCCGGTCTCGCGGCTGAAGCTGCGGGTGAAGCTGCGCAGGCTCATGTTGGCCAGGCGCGCCAGTTCGGCCACCGGCCAGGGCTGGCGCAGCTGTGCCAGGATCTGGCGCTGCACCTCGGCGATTGGCGAGGCCGGGTCGGCCATGGCATCGAGCCACGGGCTGAACTGCGATTGGCCGCCGGCACGCTGCATCACCACCACCAGGCGCTTGGCCACATTGCGCGCCACCTCGGGGCCGTGATCGCGGCGCAGCAGGTAGAGCGCCAGATCGATGCCGGCCGTCACGCCCGCCGAGCTGTAGAGGTTGCCATCTTCCACGTAGATGCGATCGGCCTCGACCCGGGCGTGCGGGCAGAGCTGGGCCAGGGCGGCAGCATCGTTCCAGTGGGTGGTCACGGTGCGCCCCGCCAGCAGGCCGGCATGGCCCAGCAGGAAAATGCCATTGCAAATCGCCCCGAAGCGGTGCGCCTGCTGGCAGGCCTGGCGCAACCAGGCCTGCCGATCCTGCGGCAGCAAACGTCCGGGAACGGGTGGGCCACCGGCCACCAGCAACAGATCCGATACAGGCACGCCGTCTTGCCAGGTCTGCCCCGCCTGCAGGACCAGTCCATTGGAACAGGTCACGGCCGCGCCATCGAGGCTGACGGTCTGCAGCCGATAGCGGTCGGACGGCATCAAAAACCGGTTGGCTTCGGCGAACACATCCAGCGGGCCAGAGACGTCGAGCGCCTGTACGCCATCGAATACCACCATCGTCACTATCGTCATCGGGGAACCGGGTCATCAGGTAAGCGGGAGCTGGCGCTCATTGTGCCATGGGCAGGCAGCGGCAGCAGGGGTCAACAGGAGCGCATACCGGCCAGATCGCAGGCCATTCACGCCAGCCGACGCGATGGCGCGAAAGCAGCGCTGCCTGGCCGCAATCGCCTGCTGCCAGCGCCCCACGCCGGGGGAGCCCACCGCGATACTGCAGTCCTTGCCCGCGCTGCGGGTCCCCTCCGAGGAGAATGCATGCAAGCCACCGATCACCCCGCCCCCCATCCTGCCGAACGCATCGGCCCAGCCTTTTCAGTAGACGGCATGCTGCTGGCCCGCCAGCAAACCCGCCTGGCCATCGAGCGCATCGCCGCGCGCATCACGCCGGGCATGGTGGAAGAAGACGCCGTGGCCATGGCCCGCCAGCTGATGGCCGACATGGGCCTGGCGCAAAGCTGGCATCCCACCCGCGTGCGTTTTGGCAGCAACACCATCAAACCCATGAAGCAGGCCTCGGTGCCCGGCGTGGTCCTGCAGGAGAACGACCTGTTCTTCCTTGACATCGCGCCCCGCTTGGGCGAGTGGGAAGGCGACGGCGGCCAAAGCTTCACGGTCGGCTCCCATGGCGAGTATGCCCGCTGTGCGCGCGACGCCGAAACCCTGTTCCATGAAGTGCGCGCGGTCTGGGACCAGCAGGGCCTGAGCGGTCGCCAGCTGTATGCGTTCGCCCAGAAGACCGCGCAGGCCATGGGCTGGGAACTCAACTTCGATCTGCCGGGCCACCGCGTGTCCGACTTCCCGCACGCGGCCATCCACACCGGCTCCCTGGCCGATTTCGACCAGGCGCCCTCGGCCATGCGCTGGATCCTGGAAATCCACCTGCGCGATCCCCAACACCGTTTCGGCGCCTTCTTCGAGGACATGCTGCTGGAAGACAGCTTCTACCCGCGTACATGAAGCAAAAAGACGGTCATGCCCATGAAAAAGCCCGCAGGCGCGTGCCTGCGGGCTGAGGGGTGAAGCAAAGGGTGCGGCGGCTCACACCAGCGTATCGTCGTAGCCGCCGCTGTCATCCAGGTCAAAATTGCTGAGATCAGCCAGATCGCTGCTGGTGTCGCCGCTGCTGCTGTCATTGCTGGCCAGGTCGGACTTGCGATCACCCTCACTGCCGTAATAGTTGTTGACGGTAGTGCTCTCGATATTTTCCACCGGGGCGCTCAAGCCGTTCTGGTGCGCCAGTCCCGATCCGCTGTTGCCGTTGAACAGGTGCTCGATGCCCTGATACAGGAAGGCACCACCGGCCACGCCCGCTGCGGTGGCGGCCACCGTCCCCAGCATGCTGCCCATGCCGCCGCCGAAGAATCCCGAAGAAGGGGCCTGTGCCGCCTGGTAAGCCGGTGCAGCTGGCTGGGGCGCAGCATAGGCAGGCGCTGCGGCCGGCACATAGGCCGGGGCGGCTGGCTGCGCTCGCGCCGAAGCTGCCGCCGGCGCATTGCCCCAGGCGTTGCCATCGAGAAAGCCCGAGGTCCGCGCCCCACCCGCTGCATTGGCCTGCAGGGACTGCACCTGGTTCTGCAAGGCCGTCACCTGCGCCTTGGTGGCGTTCAAGGCCTGCTCCATCAGCAAGGCGCGCTGCACCAGCAGGTAGGCAGCATCGGGCTGCTGGGCCACGGCGGCCTGGATCATGGCGTCGGCCTGGGCATCCTTGCTGATGCCCCGCACCTGGGTCAGTTGCTGGAGGAAATCCTGAAGGGCTTGGGTTTCTTGCGGACTCATGACGATGCTCCCGACAAAGTTGAAAAATCAAAAAAAACGATAAAAACGCGTGAATCGCGATTGAAACGAAGACTGTAGACACAACGCGCCTCACCGCTCCCACGGATGACCGGCATGCACCTCATCAGCGGGCTCAACGACATTATGCGCGCCTCTTGCTTGCAGATTTGTGTCAACAATCGTCGACTTGGAAACAGCTTGTAACAGCCGCCAACGTCCCCCTGAACTCAAACGGCATGGCCGCAAAAAACCCGAAGCGTGAATTTTTAGGTAATATCCCCCTCCCCGCACCCGTTCCCGCGGCCACAAGCCCGGAGCGGGCGGAGGCAGGCGCGGCCACCCGGCAACCGATATCGGAAGCCGGTTTCCGCACCCCACTCCGGACCGACGAGAAACCACCATCCTTTCCGATCGGCCCGCCGCATTCAAGACCAGGAAACCAGAACAGCGCAAGCTGGCTGCAGCGACGTCGGACGTCGTGCAAGCTGCTGCCTCAAGACCGTTTTTCATCCCTCACCGAGACCATGACCCAACAAATTTCTGCCGCCGAGCAACTCCTGCGTGACGCCGCCCGCGAATACCACCGCACCCCGTCGCGCGGCAAGATCGAAGTCCGTCCCACCAAGCCGCTGTCGAACCAGCGCGACCTGTCGCTGGCCTATTCGCCGGGCGTGGCCTATCCCTGCCTGGACATCGAAGCCGATCCCCTGAAGGCCTTCGACTACACTTCGCGCGGCAACCTGGTGGCCGTCATCAGCAACGGCACCGCCGTGCTGGGCCTGGGCAACATCGGTCCGCTGGCCTCCAAGCCGGTGATGGAAGGCAAGGGCTGCCTGTTCAAGAAATTTGCCGGCGTGGATGTCTTCGACATCGAACTGGCCGAAAACGACCCCGACAAGCTGGTCGAGATCATCGCCGCACTGGAGCCGACCCTGGGCGGCATCAACCTGGAAGACATCAAGGCGCCGGAATGCTTCTACATCGAACAGAAGCTCTCGGCCCGCATGAACATCCCGGTCTTCCACGATGACCAGCACGGCACCGCCATCATCTCCTCGGCCGCCCTGCTGAACGGCCTGGAACTGGTCGGCAAGGACATCGGCGCCGTCAAGATCGCCGTCTCCGGCGCGGGCGCTGCCGCCATCGCTTGCGTGGAAGTGATGATCGGACTGGGTGTGAAGCGCGAGAACGTCTACATGGTCGACAGCAAGGGCGTCATCTATGAAGGCCGCCCCGGTGGCCTGGACGCCTCCAAGCAACGCTACGCCATCAAGACCGAAGCCCGCACCCTGGCCGACGTGGTCAATGGCGCCGATGTGTTCCTGGGCTGCTCGGCCCCTGGCGTGCTGACCGCCGAGATGGTCAAGACCATGGCCGACAAGCCCATCATCCTGGCCCTGGCCAACCCGGAACCGGAAATCCGTCCCGAACTGGCCAAGTCGGTCCGTCCGGACTGCATCATCGCCACCGGCCGTTCGGACTACCCGAACCAGGTCAACAATGTGCTGTGCTTCCCGTACATCTTCCGTGGCGCGCTGGACTGCGGTGCCACCAAGATCACCGAAGCCATGAAGCTGGCCTGCGTGCGCGAGATCGCCGACCTGGCCAAGGCCGAGACCAGCGCCGAAGTCAGCGCCGCCTACCCCGGCAAGGAACTGGTGTTCGGTGCCGACTACCTGATCCCGACCCCGTTCGATTCGCGCCTGATCCTGAAAATCGCCCCGGCCGTGGCCAAGGCGGCCGCCGAGTCCGGCGTGGCGACGCGTCCCATCAAGGACTACGCCGCCTACCGCGAAGAACTGACCCGGTTCATCTACCAGACCGGCATGTTCATGCAGCCCGTCTTCAACACCGCCAAGGTCGCGCCGCAACGCGTGGTCTACGCCGATGGCCAGGACGAGCGCGTGCTGCGCGCCGTGCAGTTCGTGGCTGACGAAGGCCTGGCCGCGCCGATCCTGGTCGGCCAGCCCGCCGCCATCGAAGCCGGCATCAAGAAGGCCGGCCTGCGCATCAAGATCGGCCAGAACGTGCAAGTGATCGATCCGGCCAGCGATGCCCGCGTGGCGCAGTACGCCGCCCAATACAAGGACGGCAGCGAAGCCGACGTGCGCGCAAGCGGCAGCCTGCTGGCGGCGCTGATGGTCAAGGCCGGTGACGCCGACGCCATGCTGTGCGGCCTGGATGGCAACTACGACGGCCACCTGGCCCATGTGGAAAAGGTGATTGGCTTGAAGGACGGCGCGCAGGAATTCGCTGCCCTCAACGCCGTGCTGCTGCCGGAACAGACGCTCTTCATCACCGACACCTACGTCAACGACACCCCGGACGCCGAGCAGCTGGCGCGCATCGCCAAGGCCGCCGCCGAAGAAGTGGCGCGCTTTGGTGTGCCGCCGAAGGTGGCCTTCCTGTCGCACTCCAACCATGGCAGCTCCTCGCGTCCTTCGGCCCGCAAGATGGCCGCCGCGCATGAAGCCTTCAAGAAGCTGGCACCGGACGTCGAGTCCGCCGGTGAACTGCATGGCGACGCCGCCCTGTCGGAGAAGATCCGCAACAACGCCGGCCTGGCCGACAGTGGCTTGACGGGTGCGGCCAACGTGCTGGTCTGCCCCAACCTGGATGCCGCCAACATCCTCTTCAACGTCTTGAAGACCAGCAGCGGCCAGGGCACCACCATCGGCCCCATCCTGCTGGGTGCGGCCGCTCCCGTGCACGTGCTGACCCCGTCGAGCACTGTGCGCCGTGTCATCAACATGACCGCACTGGCAGCCGCCAAGGCACAGGACGGCAAGTCCAAGGCCTGAATTCGCCAGGCAGCATGAACAACGCCCCGCTGTCGTGAGATGGCGGGGCGTTGTTGTTTGCAGCAAGCTTCACGCCGGGCGAGACCTGTGCGGCGCAGATCGCCGCCCCGCCTCATCGTGCGAAATAAAGGTCATGCAGGTGATCCAGCGCCACCTCGCTGGCCTTCTGCGACAGGATCACCTTGCCACCCTGCATCAGGTAGACGTGATCGGCCACGCCCACGGCGCGTTCGGTGTTCTGCTCCACCAGGATGATGGTGCGGCCCTCTGCTTTCAATCGCGCCAGGATCTCGAAGAGTTCGTTCACCACCACCGGGGCCAATCCCAATGAGGGTTCATCGATGATGAGCAGCTTGGGTTCGGACATCAGCCCGCGCGCCATCGCCAGCATCTGCGCCTCGCCGCCCGAGAGCGAACCGGCCAGCTGGCGGCGACGTTCGCGCAGGCGCGGGAACATGGTGTAGGCGCGCTCCAGGTTGTCCTTCACGCGCGCGCGGTGCTGCGGGGCGAAGGCGCCGACGATGAGGTTTTCCTCGATGCTCATGGCACGGAAGATCATGCGCCCTTCCGGGATCATGGCCATCGAGACCTTGGATATTTCCCAGGTCGGCATGCCATTGAGCACTTTGCCCTCCAGCGTGACCTGGCCCTGCCCGATCGGGATCAGGCCCATGATGGCACGCAGCAGCGTGGTCTTGCCCGCACCGTTGGGCCCGATGATGGTGGTCAGCTGGCCCTGCCCCACCGTCAGCGAGACGTCCCACAGCACATTGATGGCGCCGTAGCCGGCGCGCAGGTTGGTGACTTCAAGCATTCACGCTCCCGTATAACTCTTGATGACCGCCGGATCATTGAACACCTGCGCAGGCGCCCCCTCGGCGATGAGCTGGCCGAAGTTGAGCACGGCCACGCGCGGACACAGGTTGCTGATGGTCTCGATGTCGTGTTCGATGATGACGATGCCCACCGCGAAGGCCTCGTGCAGCCCCTTGAGCATTTGCATGAAGCGGCGCTTGCCGTTGGTCTCCAGCCCGGCCAACACTTCATCGAGCAACAACAACTTGGGCTGCGTGGCCAGGGCCTTGGCCACTTCCAGCGCCTTCAGTTCGGTCAGCGCCAGTTCGGTGGCGGCATCGCGCCCGGCCTTTTCGGCCAGGCCGGTGAAGGCCAGCACTTCGTCGATCTTGGCCGCATCCACCCGGCCGGTGGCAAAGCGCTGCGCCACGACCAGGTTCTGCCGCACCGTCAGTTCATGCATGGGCTGCGGAATCTGGAAAGTGCGGCCGATGCCCAGCCGCGCACGACGGTGCAGCGGCGCGTGGAGGATATCGGAGCCATTGAAGCGGATGCTGCCGCTGGTCGGACGCACCAGTCCGGAGATGGCATTGAAGAGCGTGGTCTTGCCCGCACCATTGGCTCCGACCAGCCCGACCACGTCGCCGGTGCCGACCTGCAGCGTGACTTCATCGACCGCCGTCAGGCCGCCGAAACGCACCGAGACTTTTTCAAGTTGCAGCATGCTTGCCTCCTGCGGATTTCCCTTTGCCCAGCTTGCGCAGCAGTGGCAGCAAGCCGTCCGGACTGAAGACGATCATCGCCACCAGCAAGGCGCCCAGCACCAGCTGATGGCCGGAAGGAATGATGTTCTTGAACACCAGCTGGTCCAGCAGGTAGACCACCACTGCGCCGACCACCGGCCCGGTGATGCTGCGATAACCCCCGAAGATGGCCGCCACGATGGGGATGGTGACCCACAGGGCGCTGAAGGCATAGTCCGGTTCCAGGAAGCTGATGTAGTGCGCATTGAAGGCACCGACCACACCGCACATGAAGGCCGACAGCAGCAGCATCATGCCCTTGAGCACGGTGCTGTTGACGCCCACCACGCGGGTCGCGTCCTCGCTCTCATGCATGGCGCGCAGGGCCAATCCATAGTGGCTTTCGCGCAGCCGCGCATACACCAGCGCGAATAGCGCCACGATCAGCAGGATCACGAAATACGCGCCGATCTTGCTCGACAGATCCACCCCCATGACCGTCGGCAGGCGCGCAATGTTGGAGAGCCCGCCCGAACCACCGGTCATCGATGTCCACTCGGTGGCCAGGATGCGGAAGATGTGCGCATACGCCAGGATCGCCAGTGCGAAATACGGACCGCGCAGGCGCAATACCGGCAGCATCGCCAGTGCTGCAATCAATGCACCGACGCCGCCCAGCAGCAGGCCCAGCAATACCGGCACGCCGAATTTCATGCTCAATACCGCCGAGGTATAAGCCCCCACCCCGAAGAAAGCCGCGTGACCGAAACTGATCATGCCACCCAGATTGCCCAGCAGCGCCCACGACAGCGCGATGCCGCCGATCACCATCGAGGCCACCAGCAGGCTCATCACGTAATGGTCCTGCGCCAGCAACAGCGGGGCACCGATCAACAGCAGCGGCAGCAGCAATGCGGGCAGCTTGTTCTTGTTCATCGTCATGATCTCATCCCCTTCTCGCACGCACGCCGAACAAGCCGTTGGGCATGATGAACAGCACCAGCAGGAACAGCCCCATGCCGGCCAGCTCCTGCAGCGCCGAGCTGGCCAGGGTCACGGTCAGCGCCTCGGCCACGCCCAGCAGGATCGCGCCGATCAGCACGCCCGGAATCGATCCCACACCGGCCAATACAGTAATAATGAAAGCCTTGACCGTGAGCACGCCGCCATAAGCTGGGCTGATAACACCATAACTGAACAAGGCCACCCCGGCGAAGGACGCCAGGATGCCCGCCACGATGAAGGACACCAGTTCGGTATAGCCGGGATTGATGCCCATGAGCTTGGCCGCATCGCGGTTGCTGGAGACGGCACGCACCGCGCGGCCATACCAGCTGCGCGAGAGCCACCACCAGAGCGCGGCCATCATCAACAGGCTCACGCCGAAGAACAGCACTTCGCTGCGCATGCTGTAGAAGGGGCCGAGCACGAAGGCTTCCTGCAGCCATTCGGAACTGGTGGAGCGGATGTCCGCCTTCCATATCAGCAGCATGCCGTTGGTGAGGATCACGCCGATGCCGTAGGTGAGGATCAGCGAATTGATCTCGCGGTCCTTCTTGATGCGGCTGACCACGAAATACACGATGGCCGAGGTCAGGCACACTACCACCAGCGCGATGGGGATGGCCAGTACCGGGTTCAGGCCCAAGCCCGATTCCACCGAGTAGGCAATGTAGGCCGCCAGCAAGACCAGCTCGCCCTGCGCCAGGTTGATGACCCGCATGGCACCGAATACCAGCGCCAGGCCCAGGGCAATGAGGGCGTAGGAGCCCCCCTGCAGCAGCCCTGAGTACAGGGCTTGCAGTATCAGTTCATTCATGTCTGCATTCCGTTGGAGTGGGCAACGGCGCGCACGTCCGTGCAAGGTGCGCGCCGCCCGGGCATTACCAGGGCACGGCCGGATAATTCATCTTGTTGGTGGCAGCCGCCTTGGGCCAGACGATGGCGACCTTGTCGCCCTGGTGCTGGCCCATGTGGTGGGTGAAGTTCAGGTTGTCGCCATTGGCACCGAACTGCACGCGGCCGATCAAGGTATCGCGATCGGTCTTGCGCATTTCTTCGGCCACGCCATTCTTCTTGAGCGTACCCTTGTCGGCGGCGCGGGCGATGGCTTCGAACAGCAGCATCGATTGCACGTAGCCGAACTGGCCCAGGTAGTCCGGGTCTTTCTTGTAGAGGCGGCGATAGGTTTCTTCAAAGAGCTTGCCGTCAGCCGTGGTGAACTGCGCCGGGTACGGCAGCAGCGCCGTGCCATACACATTGGGCACCAGGTCCGGGAAGTCCTGCGCCATCTTCGGGGTGGCCAGCGACCACACGCCGACCATGGCCTTGACCGCAGGCTTCAACACGCGCGCTGCGCGCAGGATGCCGACGTAGTCATTCTCGTAGCCGATCATGGCGATGACTTCCGGCTTGTCCTGCAGCTTGATCTTGTTGACGATGGGCTTGAAGTCGCTGATGGCCGGATCGAAGGCGTGCGAAGTGACCTTCAGGCCCTTGGCACCCCAGGCTTTTTCCAGGTCCTTGGCCAGCGCTGCCGTGGCTTCCTTGGTGGAATAGACGATGGAGACCGAGCGCGCATTCATGTCGTCGAGCAGGCCCACCATGGCCTTCTGGTAGCCGGCCACGTTGTTGATGCGGAAGAAGTTCTTGCGGCCGCTGTTGACCAGGTTGTCGTCCACGCCGCCGGAGGTCATGTAGACCAGCCCGGCCTTGCCCGCCGCATCGGCAGCCGGTGCGATGTTGTTGGAGCCGTAGCCACCGGTGATGGCCAGCACGCCTTCGCCAGCGAGTTTCTCGACGGCGGCAATGGCCTTGGCCGGTGCGGATTCGTCATCGATGGTGACCAGCTTGATCTTGTGCTTGCCGTTGGTCTTGTTGAAGACGTCAGCCGCCACGTTGATACCCTCCTGCATGCCCGAGCCCACGCGTGCCAGGCTGCCGGTCAGCGGGATTTCCACGCCGATCTTGAGTTCGTCGGCGGCCGCACTGCCCGCGCCACCGGCCAGTGCCGAGGCGATGCAGGCCAGCAGGGCCAGTCGCTTGATGCCTTGATGCTTGTTCGTCATTGTCTCCACCTTTTTCATCTGAGTGAATCTGAGTGATGTTGCTGTGTCCTGGCCGGGGACGTCCCGGTTCAGCGATGGATGCCAGGCGCACGACGCTGCCTGCGAACGTGCGCATCCCGGCCGGACCGCACCGGACACCCATGGCTGAAACGGGCCTGCATGACCCCGATGGCGCTGACTTCTGGTTTTGTTTTTGTGATGGACCTGCGGTACTGCCTTGCTGCGCACCGCTCATGCCTGCGGCATGGCGGCGCGTCTGTCTCCGTGCTCGTTGTTGCTCGTTCTTTGCTCGTGCTTTGCTGCCTGCCGCTCAGTGGCGGCCCATGCTCGCTTCCACCGTGCGCACCACGTTGACCAGGCGCGGGCCGAGGTCTTCCATCAGCATCTCGCGCGTCAACATGAAGGCCGGGCCACCGCAGTTGAAGGCCATGAGCTTTTCTTCGTTGGCATCGATCATGGGCACGCCCACGGCGCTGATGGTCTTTTCCCATTCGCCAACCGAAATGCAGAAGCCATGATCCTGGTAATCCTTGAAGGCCTGTTCAATGCCGGCCTTGACCTTGGGCCATTGCTCTTCATTGCGCAAGCGGATGTGGTCCATCAGGAAATCGCGTTCGTTCTGGGGCAAGGCGCACAGCAGCGCGCGGCCCATGGAGGTGGTGGCCAGCGGAATGCGCGAGCCGACATCGCGGCGCAAGGTCACGGCGGACTGGCCGCGCGTGGCTTCGATGTAGACCATGCTCAGGCGATCACGGATGCCCAGCGCCACATTGCATTGCGAATAGTCGGCCAGCTCCTGCATGGCCGGACGCGCCAGCTTGCGCACATCCATGCCGGAGAGCAGCGAGTAGCCCAGCGCAAGCACGCCGGAGCCGAGCTGATAGCGGCCCTGGTCTTCGGAATATTCGAGATAGCCCAGCCGGGTCAGGGTGTGCGTGAGGCGCGAGATGGTCGGCTTGGGCAGGCCGGTACGCTTGGCCAGTTCGGTGTTGGTGAGGTAGATCTCCCCGGGGCGGAAGCACCGCAGGATCTCCAGTCCACGCGCCAGGGCATTGACGAACTGCCGGTCGTGGCTCTCATCCTCACCCTTGAACGACACAATCTCATCCATCCGTCACTTCTCCGCGTGGCAGGGCCGTGCCGCATGGTCACGTCGCCCCTCATTGGCTGTGGAATGTACACACCTGAAATCGCAGTGTCAATTATTTGCGAACGCGTGTTCCGCTGTGCAAAACACATGCGCCCAATGTGGCGTTTCAACAGCGTCAACAGCGGCCCCCGGCTCAGCCTGCCCTTTTGCCCATCGGCCGCAAACGCCCGCCCTGCCTGACCCTTGCTGACAATTGTGCAGATTGGAGCGCTGCGGTATGCACGGTTTACACATCCGGCGCAAATGCGGTATCGTTGCCGACAAAAGCCATTTGCGAACTTGAGTTTCGCTATGCGAACCAACTAGAACAGGAGACTGCTGCATGTCCAAGCCATCCACGGCTGCGGGCGAAACGCCCCCCGTCCATCTGGCGCGCGAAGGCGCCATCCTGGTGGTGACCATCGACAACCCGCCGGTCAATGCGCTGGGGGTGGCGGTGCGCCGGGGCCTGATGTCGGCCATCGAGGAGGGCGAAGCCGATGCCGGCGTAGCCGCCATCCTGGTGACCGGCGCCGGGCGCAACTTCATCGGCGGGGCCGACATCCGCGAATTCGGCAAGCCGCCGCAATCGCCCCTGCTGACCGAACTGTGCAATCGCATCGAGGCTTGCAGCAAGCCGGTACTGGCCGCCCTCCACGGCGCGGCCCTCGGTGGCGGGCTGGAAGTGGCGCTGGCTGCGCATTACCGGGTGGCGCTCGGCAACGCCCGCCTGGGCCTGCCCGAAGTACAACTGGGCCTGTTGCCAGGTGCCGGCGGCACCCAGCGCACGCCGCGCCTCATCGGTGCGCAGGCCGCGCTGGACATGATGCTGACCGGACGACATCTCGGCGCCAAGGAAGCCCTCTCGCTCGGCCTGGTGGATCAACTGGTCGAAGGCGACAGCGCCGACCACGCACGCGCGGCCGGCTTGCGCGAACTGCAGGCCCTGCTGGACAAGCACGCCCCGGTACGCCGCAGCCGCGATGGCAAGGGGCTGGCCGATACCGCCGCCACCCAGGCGGCCATTGCGGCCGCACGCGCCGAGGCTGGCAAGAAATCACGCGGCCTGTTCTCCCCGCACAAGATCATCGATGCCGTGGAAGCCGCCACCACCCTGCCCTTCGAGGAAGGACTCGCACTGGAACGCCAGTTCTTCCTGCAATGCCTGGACAGCCCGCAACGCGCCGGCCTGATCCACGCCTTCTTCGCCGAACGCGAAGTGCAGAAAGCCCCCGAGACCCGCAACGCCCAGCCGCGCCGCATTGAACAGATCGGCGTGGTCGGCGGTGGCACCATGGGTGCGGGCATCGCGGTGGCGGTGCTCGATGCCGGTTTGCCGGTAACCATGATTGAACGCGACGACGAAGCCTTGGCACGTGGACGCGGCCATGTGGAAAAAACTTACGACGCCCAGGTGGCCAAGGGCCGCCTCACGCAAGAGGCCCGCGATGCCGTGCTGGCGCGCTTGCACGGCAGCACCCGTTATGAAGACTTGTCCGCCGCCGATGTGGTGATCGAAGCCGTGTTCGAAGATCTGAACGTGAAGCAAGCCGTCTTCGCGGAACTGGACCGCGTCTGCAAACCTGGTGCCGTGCTGGCGACCAACACTTCCTACCTCGACATCGATGCGATTGCCGCCAGCATCTCCCGTCCTGCGGACGTGATCGGCCTGCACTTCTTCTCCCCCGCCAATGTGATGAAGCTGCTGGAAATCGTGGTACCGCGCCAGGTCGCCAGCGAGGTTGTGGCTACCGCCTTCGAACTGGCCAAGCGCCTGCGCAAGGTGCCGGTGCGCGCCGGGGTCTGTGATGGCTTCATCGGCAACCGCATCCTGGCCGTGTATCGCCAGGCAGCCGATTACTTGATGGAAGATGGCGCTTCACCCTATGAGATCGATGCCGCCGTGCGTGACTTCGGTTTTGCCATGGGGCCGTACCAGGTAGTGGACCTGGCCGGTGGCGACATCGGCTGGGCCACCCGCAAGCGCCGCGCCGCCACCCGCGATCCGCGTGCGCGCTACGTCCACATTGCCGACCGCCTGTGCGAGCGCGGCTGGTTTGGACAGAAGAGCGGACGCGGCTTCTATCGCTATCCCGATGGTCCGCGCAGCGGCGCACCCGATCCGGAAGTGCTGGCGCTCATCGACGAGGAACGTGCACGCGCCGGCATCACGCCGCGCAGCTTCAGCAAGGAAGACATCCAGCGCCGCTACCTGGCCGCGATGATCAATGAAGGTGCCAATGTGGTCCATCAGCGCATTGCGCTGCGTCCGCTGGATGTGGATGTCACCTTCCTGTACGGCTACGGTTTCCCGCGCCATCGTGGCGGTCCCATGAAATACGCCGACATGGTCGGCCTGCCCAATGTGCTGGCCGACATCCGCGCCTTCGCCGCCGAAGATCCGCTGTTCTGGACACCCTCGCCGCTGCTGGTGGAGCTGGTCGAACGCGGTGCCAATTTTGAATCGCTGAACCAGGCCGGCTGATCGCCAACCCGGAATCGCCGGAGACCGCGCGCATCGCCGGTCTCCACCTTGCACCATCCTTCCAGGAGAATTCCATGATGCGGGAAGCCGTCATCGTATCCACTGCGCGTACCCCCTTGACCAAGGCCCATCGCGGCGAATTCAACGTCACGCCCGGTCCGACCCTGGCAGCCTTTGCGGTGCGCGCGGCCGTCGAGCGTGCGCGCATCGATCCGGGCCAGATCGAGGACGCCATCCTCGGCTGCGGCTATCCGGAAGGCACTACCGGGCGCAACATCGCGCGCCAGGCCATCGTGCGCGCGGGGCTGCCCATCAGCATCGCCGGCACCACCGTCAACCGCTTCTGTGCCTCGGGCCTGCAAGCCATTGCGATGGCGGCCGGCCGCATCGTGGTCGATGGTGCTGACGCCATGATCGCAGGCGGTGTGGAAAGCATCTCGCAGATCCGCAGCCGCAGCGCCACCGACAGCGGCGACAGCGGCATGGACCCGTGGATCGTCGAGCACAAGCCCGACCTCTACCTGCCCATGATCGAGACCGCCGACATCGTGGCCGCACGCTACGGCATCTCGCGCGAAGACCAGGATCGCTTCTCCGCAGCCAGCCAGCGCAAGACCACCGAGGCACAGGAAGCCGGACGCTACCGTGACGAGATCGTGGCCTGCACCACCACCATGCAAGTCACCGACAAGGCCAGCGGCCAGACCAGCCTGCGCGAGGTAACGGTGGAGGCCGACAACTGCAATCGCCCAGGCACCACTGATGAGGCGCTGGCCAAGCTGGCCCCGGTGATGGGTGCGGACAAGTTCATCACCGCAGGCAATTCCTCCCAGCTCTCCGACGGGGCCTCGGCCTGCGTGATGATGGAAGCCCGCGCTGCTGAACGGGCGGGACTGCCGGTGCTGGGCGCTTTCCGAGGCCTTGCCGTGGCTGGCTGCGAGCCCGATGAAATGGGCATCGGCCCGGTCTTCGCGGTGCCGCGCCTGCTGCAGCGTCACGGGCTGCGCATGGAAGACATCGGCCTGTGGGAACTCAACGAAGCCTTCGCTTCGCAAGCCCTCTACTGCCAGCGCCGCCTGGGCATTCCGGACGAACGGCTCAACGTCAACGGCGGAGCCATTTCCATCGGCCATCCCTTCGGCATGACCGGCGCGCGCCTGGCCGGGCACGTGCTCATCGAGGGCAAGCGGCGCGGTGTGCGCTACGCCGTGGTGACCATGTGCATCGCCGGCGGCATGGGTGCGGCCGGCCTGTTTGAAATCTATTGAAGCGCAGCATCGCTGCACTGCATCCCCAAGGAGACTGGAATGGATCTGAATTTCACCCCGGCCGAAGAAGCCTTCCGCGACAGCGTGCGCGCCTTCCTCGCCGAGAAGCTGCCCAAGGCCTTGTCGGACAAGGTGGCCAGCGGCAAGCACCTGAGCCGCGACGAGATGGAACAATGGCACGCCATCCTCAACGAACGCGGCTGGCTGGCCAATCACTGGCCCCGCGAATATGGCGGCACCGGCTGGACCGTAATCGAGAAATTCATCTTCGAACACGAATGCTGCCTGGCGCATGCGCCGCGCGTGGTGCCGTTCGGGGTCAACATGCTGGGACCGGTGCTGATCAAGTACGGCAATGAAGCGCAGAAGCGATACTGGCTGCCGCGCATCCTCAGTGGCGAGGACTGGTGGTGCCAGGGCTATTCGGAACCGGGCGCGGGCTCCGACCTGGCTGCCGTAAAGACGCATGCGGTCCGCGATGGCGACCATTACATCGTCAATGGCCAGAAGACCTGGACCACGCTGGGCCACTACGCCAACATGATCTTCTGCCTGGTGCGCACCAATCGCGAAGCCAAGAAGCAGGAAGGCATCAGCTTCCTGTTGATCGACATGAATGCACCGGGCGTGGAAGTGCGTCCCATCATCACGCTGGACGGCGAGCACGAAGTCAACGAGGTCTTCTTCACCGATGTGCGCGTACCGGTACAAAACCTGGTCGGCGAGGAAGATCGCGGCTGGAGCTGCGCCAAGTACCTGCTGACCTATGAGCGCACCAACATCGCCGGCATCGGCTTCTCGGTGGCCGCACTGCAACGGCTCAAGAAGATCGCCGCCACGCAACGCAGCCATGGCCGTCCGCTGGCCGAAGACCCGCTCTTCGCGGCCCGCATGGCCCGCGTGGAAATCGATCTGGAGAACATGAAGACCACCAACCTGCGGGTCATCTCGGCGGTCGCCGGCGGTGGTGCGCCCGGTGCGGAAAGCTCCATGCTCAAGATACGCGGCACCGAGATCCGCCAGGAAATCACCGCCCTCACCCGCCGCGCCATGGGCCCTTACGCGCGCCCCTATCAGTGGCAGGCGCAGGATGAAGGCCACGATGGCCACACGCTCGGCCCGGAGGCCGCTGCCGGTGCGGCCGCGCATTACTTCAACAATCGCAAGCTGTCGATTTTCGGCGGCTCCAATGAAATCCAGAAGAACATCATCTCCAAGATGATCCTTGGCCTGTGAGGAAACGCCCATGAATTTCGAGCACACCGAAGAACGGCGCATGCTGGCCGACAGCCTGCGCCGTCTCATTACCGAACAGTATGGTTTTGAAGCCCGCAAGCACCTGCTGCAATCCAAGCCCGGCATGAGCCGCGACATGTGGTCGCAACTGGCCGAAATGGGCGTGATCGGCGCACTCTTCCGTGAGGAAGACGGCGGCTACGGCGGTGGGGGTTTCGATATCGCCGTGGTGTTTGAAGAGATCGGCCGCGGCCTGCTGCTGGAGCCCTTGCTGGGCAGTGCCATCCTGGTCGGCGAGGCCATCGCGGCCGCTGGCACGCCCGCACAGAAGGCCTTGCTGGAACCGATCATCGCCGGCCAGACCCTGGCCGCCTTGGCCCATGAAGAAGCCGACAGCCACTATGCACCCACGCATGTGACCACGCGCGCCACGCAAGAAGCCGACGGAAGCTGGCGCCTGCAAGGCCACAAGGCGGTCGTGGTGCAAGCGGAAGCGGCGGATGTGTTGCTGGTCTCAGCCCGTACCAGCGGCGCGAGCGATGACGCTGACGGCATCTCGCTGTTCCTGATCCCGGCCAATACGGCGGGCCTGCAATTGCAAGGCAGCGACGCCATCGACGGTGGCCGCGTAGCCGACCTGCTGCTGCAAGAGGTTGCCCTGCCCGCCGACGCCCTGCTGGGCAGCGCGGACCAAGGCGCTGCGCTGCTGGAGCGCATCCTCGGACGCGGCGTGCTGGCGCTGTGTGCCGAAGCACTGGGCGCGATGGAGGTGGCCAAGGAGGCCACGCTCGATTACCTGCGCACCCGCAAGCAGTTCGGCCTGCCCATCGGCAGCTTCCAGGCCCTGCAGCACCGCATGGCCGACCTGCTGCTGGAAGTGGAACAGGCGCGCTCGGCGGTCATCAATGCCGCTGCTGCATTGGACGCCGACCGCCTCACGCGCGAGCGTGCCTTGTCGGCGGCCAAGTTCAGCATCGGCCGCATCGGCACGCTGGTGGCCGAAGAATCCATCCAGTTGCATGGCGGCATCGGCATGACCTGGGAACTGCCGCTGTCGCACTACGCCAAGCGCCTGGTGATGATCGATCACCAGCTCGGCGACGAAGACCATCACCTGCAACGCTACATCGCGCTGGGCCGCGAAGTACCGGCATGAGCGAAGTCCTGTGCGAGCAGCGCGGCGCGGTGCGCGTGCTCATCAACCATGATCCGGCCACGCGCAATGCCCTCAACGCCGACCTGTACGCGGCGCTGGCGGCCGCGCTCGACGAGGCCCAGGCCGATCCGCAGGTAGGGGCCATCGTGCTGGCCGGGGGCGGCAACTTCTTCTGTTCCGGCGGCGACCTGCGCCTGCTGGCCCAGCGGCGCAGCATGGCCCCCCAGCAACGGCGTGCAAAACTGGAAGGCTTGCACGACCTGATCCGCCATATCGGCCGCTGCAGCAAGCCTGTGATCGCCGCCGTCGAAGGTGGCGCGGCCGGGGCCGGGTTGTCGCTGGCCCTGGCATGCGATCTGCTGGTGACCACCCGCCAAGCGCAGTTCTCGGTAGCCTACGTCAAGGTCGGGCTCACGCCCGATGGCGGCGTGACAGCCTTCCTGGCGCAATTCCTGTCGCGCCAGGTGCTGACCCAGTTGTGCCTGTCCGGTGAGCGATTCAATGGCGAACGCCTGCATGCCATGGGCGCAGTCAATCAACTGGTCGAGGAGGGACAGGCACTGCAAGCCGCCGTGCAACTGGCCGCCACCCTGGCCGACGGACCGGCGCAGGCGATGGCCCGCATCAAGCACCTGTGCCAGCATGCCTACGGCGCCACGCTGGAAGAACAGCTGGAACAGGAAGCACAGCACATGGTGCTCTCGCAGGGCGAAGACGAAGCGGCCGAGGGCATTCACGCCTTCCTTGAAAAACGGCCTGCCGATTTCCGGCGGCTGCGGCAGGCACCGGAACAATAGCGGTACCGGGATGCGCAACGACGTCATACAGAACAACAAGCGCAGCACGCATCCCGTCCATGAGGAGACAACATGACTGAACAAACTGCATCCCTGCCGCTGGCCGGCGTGCGCGTATTGGACCTCTCGCGCGTGCTGGCCGGTCCGTGGTGTGCGATGGTACTGGGCGACCTGGGCGCCGAAGTGATCAAGGTCGAGCACCCCGAACGCGGCGACGACACGCGCGACTGGGGGACCCGCATCGGCTCGACCGAGACCGCGTATTTCAACAGCGTCAACCGCAACAAGCGCTCCATCAGCGTGGACCTGCAGACCGAAGAAGGCCAAGATATCGTGCGCCAGCTGGCCCGCAAGAGCGATGTGGTGATCCAGAATTTCAAGTTCGGCGGCGTGCAGAAATTTGGCCTCGATTACGAGACCCTGCGCCGCGACAATCCCGGCCTGGTGTATTGCTCCATCACCGGTTACGACAGCAGCGGGCCGGAAGCCACGCGGCCCGGCTATGACCTGGTGATCCAGGGCGAATCCGGCCTGATGTCGCTCAATGGCGAGGCCACCCAGCCCCCGCTGAAACTGGGCGTGGCGGCGGTGGACCTGTTCACCGGCATGTATTCCGCCCAGGGCGTGCTGGCCGCGCTGTACCAGCGCCAGCAGACAGGACAGGGCCGGCATGTGGAAATGGCGCTGTTCGATTGCGGCGTCATGATCACCTCGTATTACGGTCTGGAAGCGCTGATCCTGGGCGACGATCCGCCGCGCTATGGCAATGCGCATCCCTCCATCATTCCCTATGGCGTCTTCGATGCGGCCGATGGGCGGCTGGTCATTACGGTGGGCACCAACAGCCAGTACCAGCGTTTCTGCCAAAGCGTCATCGACCGTCCCGACCTGGCCGAGGATGCGCGCTTCAAGACCAATGTCAGCCGTGGCCAGCATCGCGACGTGCTGGTCCCGGAAATCAACCGCGAACTCAAGGCCCGCAAACGTGCCGACCTGCTGGCCAAGCTACACCAGGCCGGCATTCCCTGCGGTGAAGTGCTGGGCCTGCATGAGGCGCTGACCAGTCCGCGCGCCACCTCTGCCGGCCTGGTCAGCACGCATCCACATGCGGAAGCCGGCAGTGTGCAGGTGCTGGCACCGCCCTATCGTTTCGATGGCGAACGCCTGCCGGTGCGCAAGGCACCGCCCTCCCTGGGTGAAGGCACGGGAGAAGTCTTGCAGTCGCTGCTGGGGATGGAAGAAGCGCAGATCGCCGCGTTGCGCGAACGGGGCGTGCTGTAGCGAGAAAAGAGCGGGAGCGGAAATACATCGCCTGCAAGCCACCGTAGAGGCGGCTTGCAGGCGATGTCGCTTCAGTTGGAGAAAGCCGCCAGTCCGGTGATGGCGCGGCCGAGGATCAGCGCATGCACATCATGCGTACCCTCGTAGGTGTTGACCACTTCCAGGTTCACCAGGTGACGCGCCACGCCGAACTCATCGGAGATGCCGTTGCCGCCCATCATGTCGCGCGCCATGCGGGCGATGTCCAGTGCCTTGCCGCAGCTGTTGCGCTTCATGATCGAGGTCTGCTCGATACCGGAATACCCCTCATCCTTCAGGCGTCCCAGGCGCAGGCAGCCTTGCAGGCCCAGCGAGATTTCAGTGAGCATGTCGGCCAGCTTCTTCTGCACCAGCTGGTTGGCCGCCAGCGGACGGCCGAACTGCTGGCGTTCCATGGTGTAGCGGCGCGCGCGCTCGTAGCAGTCTTCGGCCGCGCCCAGTGCGCCCCAGGCGATGCCGTAACGCGCGCTGTTCAGACAGGTGAAGGGGCCCTTCAATCCGCGCACGTCGGGGAAGGCGTTTTCTTCCGGGCAGAAGACGTTGTCCATCACGATTTCCCCGGTGATGGAAGAACGCAGGCCGACCTTGCCGTGGATGGCCGGGGCCGACAAGCCCTTGGCGCCCTTGTCGAGGATGAAGCCGCGAATCTCGCCTTCGTCATCCTTGGCCCACACCACGAAGACGTCGGCCACCGGGCTGTTGGTGATCCACATCTTGCTGCCGGACAGGCTGTAGCCGCCGTCCACCTTGCGCGCGCGGGTGATCATGCTGCCGGGGTCGGAACCGTGGTTGGGTTCGGTCAGGCCGAAGCAGCCTATCCATTCGCCGCTGGCCAGCTTGGGCAGGTATTTCTGTTTCTGCGCTTCGGTGCCGAAGGCATTGATGGGGGTCATCACCAGCGAGGACTGCACGCTCATCATGGAGCGATAGCCGGAATCGACGCGCTCGACTTCGCGCGCGATCAGGCCATAACAAACGTAATTCAGACCGGCACCACCGTACTGCTCATCGATGGTCGCGCCCAGCAGGCCCAGTTCGCCCATCTCGCGGAAGATGCTCACATCCATCTTCTCGTGGCGGAAGGCTTCCAGCACGCGCGGGGCCAGGCGGTCCTGGCAATAGGCCTGGGCGGCATCGCGCACCTGGCGCTCATCGTCGCTCAGTTGCTGCTCCAGCATCAGGGGGTCGGCGTAATCGAATGCATGTCGTTGCTGCGTTTTGCTCATGGAAGCCTCTTTTGTGCATCAGGAATCGCTGCAGCAGTACTGTCTTCGCAGACCGTCCTCGCGCAGCGGCGGTGGACAAAAATATACGGACTGCCCCGCCGTGGCGCAAACGAATTGTTTGCATCACCATGTGCGTTTTACGCACTCCGGTTCCGCGTGTCGAGACAGCCTTCCAACCCGCACTCAACCCAATCCGCTGGGCAGGCGATAGGCCTTGGCCTGCTCTTCCAGCCAGTCCTGGAACAGGCGCAGGAGCGGCCGCTCGGAGGTGCGCTCGGGATAGATCAGGTAGTAGGAATGTGTGCTCAGGTAATCGTGATCGACCGCCACCACCAACAGGCCGCGCCGCAACTCATCCTCGATCAGGAAGCGCGGGATCAGCGCCACGCCCATGCCTACGATGGCCGCCTGGGTCAGCATGGAGAACAGTTCCAGCTGCGTGCCCACCAGGTCGTTCTGCACCTGCATGCCGAAGGAGGCGAACCACTGCCGCCACACATAGGGCCGCGTGCTCTGCTGCAGCAGCGGATAGGCCAGCAGCTCGGTGGGCGTGAGCTTGCGGTCGTGACCGATGAGTTCGGGGCTGGCCACGGCCACCATGCTCTCGCGCATCAGGAACACGCCCTCGGTCCCGGGCCAGCTGGCTTGCCCGGCGTAGAGCGTGGCATCGAGATTGGTCTCTTCGAAGAGGAAGGGCCGGGTGCGCGGGCGCAGGTTGACGGTCACACCGGGATGCGCCTCCAGGAAGGAACGCAGGCGCGGCAGCAGCCACCGGGTGGCGAAGGTCGGCATCACGCCCAGCTCCAGGGTATCGCCATGGCCGTCGCGTGACATCAGGTGCAGGGCGTCGCGTTCGATTTCATCGAGGCGCTGGCCGACCTGATGGCTGTAACTCACGCCCGCCTCGGTCAGGCGCACGCCGCGCTTGGTGCGGCGAAACAGCTTCAGGCCCAGGAATTCCTCCAGCGCGGCCACCTGGCGGCAGACGGCGCTTTGCGTCACGGCCATTTCCTGGGCGGCCTTGGTAAAGCTCTGGTGCCGCGCGGCCGACTCGAAGACGGCCATGGCCTGGGTGGAAGGAATCTTTCGGCGCATCGTGCGAAAAAGGCATTGAAGTGAATTTTATGCACATCTTATCGCAGCTGCGGCGTCTTCCATCGTCCGTCATTGAATAATCTTGTACGACATCATGACAACAATCGCTATCAAACAATCGATATCAATTAACGCATGGCCAGCATGATTAATTTCATTGGATGGAAATCTTGTCGGTCGTTAAGATCAAGTCCGATCCAGCCATGCGACCATCGAACAGCAAGCGCCGGCGGCCAAGGGAGGCCGTTGGCAACAAGAGAGACAGGATGGGCAGGAAGCCGACGCTTCGTGACGGCATGACAGCATGACATCACCAGCACTTCATTGCTCCCGCAACCACGCCCCGGCCGGTTGCCGCTCTTGACGCCCGCACGCCAAACGGGCGGCCTCGCAGAATCGTTCGACCGCAGCGTTCGGATCCGACACTGAAAACGATATAAATCGAATGCGAGGAAGACATGATCTGGTTCTACAACCTCAACATCGCCAAAAAGCTGGCCCTGTCCTTTGCGGTGGTGATTGCGCTGGCCCTGTTGCAGGGCCTGTTCGCCATGAAGGAACTCAAGCAGGTCAACAGTGCTTCCGGCGAGATCGTCAACAAGTGGATGCCGACCATGGATGCCGCGCGCGAACTGCAGGGTTCGCTGCCGCCGCTGCGGCTCAATGAACTGGAGCTGGTCACCGCCGTCACGCCCCAGGAGCGCACCGCCGCCAACCAGTCCATCAAGAAGCGCCTGGATGCGCTGGCCAAGCAGCGCGCGGTATTCGAGCAGCGCATGTCCGAACCCGAGGAGAAGGAACAATATGCCCAGTTCGGCAAGAATCTCGCGGCCTACCTGAAGGTGGATGAACAACTGGCCGAGATGGCGGCCAACCAGCAGTATGACGAGACACGCGCCCTCTTCAACGGCGAGTCCGCCAAGCTCTACGCCGCGATGGTCGGCAACCTCAATGCCATCGTCAAGGTCAATGCCAGCGGCAGCGCGCGTGCCGACGAAGAGGCCTCGGGCGTATTCCGTGCGGCGCAGCGCTGGATCGTGGGCTTGCTGGTGGCAACGGTGGCCATCGGTTCGCTGCTGGCCTTCGTGGTGGCGGCCAATGTCTCGCGTCCATTGAAGGAAGCGGTGGAAATCGCCCAGCGCGTGGCGCGTGGCGACCTGACCCTGCGCATCCGCCCGGCCGGCCGCGATGAAACCGGACGCCTCATGGAAGCCCTGCGCGTGATGAATGACAGCCTGCGCGACATCGTCAATGAGGTGCGCCAGGGGACCGACACCATCGCCACTGCCTCCAACGAAATCGCGCGCGGCAACCTGGACCTGTCCAACCGTACCGAACAGCAGGCGGGCTCCCTGGAAGAAACCGCATCGGCCATGGAGCAGCTCACCTCCACCGTGACCCAGAATGCCGACAATGCGCGCCAGGCCAACCAGCTGGCGGCCACCGCATCCGACATCGCCAGCCAGGGTGGCGAAGTGGTGGGCCAGGTAGTGCAGACCATGGAAGGCATCACCGAGAGTTCGCGCCGCATTGCCGACATCATCAGCGTGATTGATGGCATCGCCTTCCAGACCAACATCCTGGCGCTCAATGCAGCGGTGGAAGCGGCCCGTGCCGGCGAGCAGGGACGCGGCTTTGCGGTGGTGGCCTCGGAGGTGCGCTCACTGGCGCAGCGTTCGGCCGGTGCGGCCAAGGAGATCAAGGAGCTCATTGACGACTCGGTGCAGAAGGTCAGCGCCGGCAGCGCTTTGGTGGAACGCGCCGGCAGCACCATGACCGAAGTGGTGGCCAGCGTGCGCCGCGTTACTGACGTGGTGGCCGAGATCAGCGCGGCCACGCAGGAACAGAGCGGCGGCATCAATGAAGTCAATCTCGCCATCACGCAGATGGATGAGACCACGCAGCAGAATGCCGCACTGGTGGAGCAGGCGGCGGCGGCGGCGGATTCACTGAAGGGACAGGCAGGCAATCTCGCAGCCGTAGTGGGCAAGTTCAAGCTGGATTGAAGCGATATGGCCGACGCCAGATTGCCTGGTGTCGGCCGCGTGCGCTGGCCTCGCGTGCAGCCAAGCTCAGGCGGTCACGGTCCGGTACGCGAGAGCAGCAGCCTGAACCCGAGGGTTATCATGACGCCGCCCGCGATGCGGTCGAACCAGTGCTTGCCCTGCACATACCAGCGGCGTGGACGCGATGAAGAGAGTGCGACGGCCACCAGGCCATACCATCCCGCTTCGATCACGAAGACCAGCAGCAGCGTCAGCGCCTTGAAGGACAGGGAAGTCTGGGCCGGCAAAAAGGCGGCGAACACGCTGGTGTAGGCGATGGCGGTTTTCGGATTGCTGATCTGGGTGACCAGGCCCAGCCACAGGGACCGGCGGGACAAGGAGGGTGATTGGTCGCGCGGTGCGATGTCGTCGGCCATCAGGGGCGTACGCGCCCCGCGCCAGATGCGCCATCCCATGTAGGCCAGATAAACACCACCCCCGAACTTCAACACCAGATAGAGCGAAGGCACTGCCAGCAGCACTGCCTGCAGCCCCAGCAAGGCCGCTGCGGCAAAGAGCACGCCGCCGATACCCATACCCAGTGCCGCCAGCAGGCCATTGGGCCGTCCGCCGCCCACCGAGGTGCGCGCCACCATCACGAAGCTGGGGCCGGGGCTCATGGTGGCCAGGCTCAGCGTGGCGGCAAGTCCGATCATTTCAGCAAGATGTTGCATGGATAACCTCCTTTTGGCGGTGAGGACGTTCCTCATTGGCTTGTTTTTCCAGGAAGAACGGCACCTCGCTGGCACCGATGCCCAGGTCATTGAGCTCGCGCGCGCCCATCTCCCGCATTTCCTGCGCGGCGCCCCCTTGCGAAGCGTGATGGTCCCCGAGGACGCGGACAAGGACCTCCCTGACGATGTGCCACATGGACTTCTCCCTGGATGAATGGGCAGATCATCCGCCAATCGAAGTCATTGGTAAAATTGAGATTGATGACAGCTACTATCAGTAAAACTGATGATAGAACTCAGCCTCAACCAGTTGCGCACGTAGGTCCGATTCACCGAGGCCACCGTCTGCTCTGCTGTCTTGCCTGTCAGCGCCTGCTGCTGCTTCTCATCGGTGATCTTGATGACGCCGCCGCTGACAATACCCTCGGCTCGCTGCCGGCATGGTCAAGAGTCTGAGCGCTTTGGGTCAGAAAGCGGTAAAAATTCCTCAGAATTTAAGAAGGTATAGATCGCTGCAATGACGCTTCCTTTTGGTAACACACGTTTCATAACCGTTAGTCCACGATCACCAGAAATCAGTACGACTTCCCTTTTTCCCCTTGAATATAGGAAAAATCTCCACCCGAGTTCACGCAGCTTTGGTCCCATGAGGATTTCCTGACCAAATGGAGGATCTACTCGTCGCTCCTCTATAAGGTCATTAAACAACTGCATGAACTCCTTTATCTTTTCGCTGCCCGCTAGCCGCCAATGATCAGGAACTATTGGGTCTTCGAAGCTGAGATAGCCATGTTCATGGAGAGAGCGAACAAACTGCTCCTGAGGTTTCCCCCATTTCGGGATCTCCGATAACGTATGACCTTCAGCAAGTGTCTTCTTTAGGTCCGAGGCTATAGAGATAAGCTCGGATTCGGCGTCAACTTCATCCAACAATAACGCGCCCGCCACGAACACGTTAAATGGCCCATAAATTTTCTTTGGCGTAGTTTTCACTACGTCGTACCACAGGGCAAAATATCGAGAATTTCCTGCCAACATCCGAATCCCTCATCATTCAAACTGGGAAAAATAAATTGTTCAGCACGCTTGCGCTTGGGTGGATGCGTGCGCTCGTTCTAGAACAAATGATTAGCAAGTGAAATCACTCGCTTCTCGATCACTAAATAGATCCGTTGCATTCTCATAAGAAAATTTGCTTCATCGCCTTGGAATATTTTTGGATGACATTTTCTATCTCGCCTTCGTTCATTACAGCGCTGAAAACATTTTTCCCTCGGTCCTTGGAGTAAATTAGTATTTCCGTACCCTGGCTCTGAAAAAGGAAGAAGTGCCATCCAGCGTCCCCAATATCTGAATACATCGAAAGCTCTAATCCGAAAGGGGGGCTTCTTCTTTCGTCAACGATATCGATATAGAGGTCTGTCAGTTGCCCCCTTTTTCCACCATCATCTCTCCACCACACGCTTGGAAATTCTGGATCAGTGGCTGGAAAATAGCCCCTGCTCTGCATTGCGGTAACGAATAGCTCTCTTGTGTCATAGCCACTCGCGACCTGCGTAACCGTTTGCCACCCGTCGAAAGATCGATCCAAATCTGCGGCAATCATGTTCAAGGTAAAACTATCTTCAGTGCTCCTGAGGACTGTCTTTCCATTGATAAAGATGTTAAATGGACCGAAGCAGAAACCATTGGTCTCCGAATGAATGTCATACCAAAATGCAAAGGTCGCTGTATCGCCGATGATCATCTATTTCACTCCTAGCTTTCTTAAGTCACGAGACAGGCCCGCCTGTCGTAACTCATCTATCGTCAACGGGGCATTCTTGTCTGCAGTACTGCCACTCCAGTGATAAGTACCCGTATTATCGTCAAAGAATCGATGGATGTTCCCCTGCTTATCGAGCGTCAACCTTGTTCCTTTGTTGCTCGTCTCTATTGATGAATTAAATAGGTCAAGCGAATTCTGAGGTTCAATTCCTGCCTTTTTGTAATTGCCTGCACTACCAGTTGTATGCTTAGAATTGGACTTGTAGCGCAGTCCATTCCGCGCGATAACTATTTCTGGCACCGGAAGTGCGCTGCCGCCTTTAGTTGAGGACTTTATAGCCAGAATTCGCTCTCGAAGCGAATTCAACGTGACGACAGCTCCCGCAGGATTATCCACCGTCGACGCTAACTCAACGAGCATGCGTTCTGTCAGCGATGCGTTGGCCCCAAGCGCTTCCAGTCTCGGATACTGGGCAATCAAATCATTCTCTTGCTCGGCCAGCTTTTGCCTGACGTATTCCTTTTGTTCGCCCGTCTTCGCATACAGCATTGCCAGGCCGATGTAGGGATAAGCGCTCTGCCCTGTCCGGATCATGTCTTGGCAACTTAAGAGAGATGCGCTACCGCTAGCGCACGCATTCTCCAACCTTGCATTGAATGACTGCCGATCTCTTTCGGTCTTCTCCTTCAGTTCATCAAAGCAGCTTGCGCTGGATGAAGCAGAACAGCCACGCATACCCATCAGGAATTGATTGACACGTGAACCCAATGCGTTCTGTTCAGTCTCCAACTCCTGCAGCGCCTGCGCATCCCACTGCTTGCTCAGCTTATCGATTCGAGGCGCAGTCTATTTTCTTGTCTCTTTCTGAAATATCAGAAATGTCTCATTTCCAAAAAACTTAATGGCAGGGGTTCTGGCAGATTTGATCACTTTCGAAGATCAGTTTTTTGATCTGATGAGAAATACCTTTGATAGGCTTCATGTCTATTTCATTATCCAAACGGCACTGACCGGTATGACATGACGAACCGGCGCCGCAAGCACTCCGTTGTCGACGCCGTCAATGCCAGCTCCTGCTGTCCGCACGGAGATGGAAGTCCTGCCACCAGCGCTCGAAGCCATTGGTAAAATTCTCCCCAATAACCGCCACTATCAGGAACCCTGATGAGAGAACTCAGCCTAGACCAGTTGCGCACCCTGGTCACCATCGTCGACCTCGGCACCTTCTCCGCTGCGGCCAATGCGCTGCACCTGGCGCAGCCCACGATCAGCCTGCATGTCAGCGACCTCGAAGAGCGCCTGGGCAGCGCCCTGCTCATGCGCGGCAGCCGTCGCGTACAGGCCACGGCGCTGGGCGCGCTGGTGATCGACCGGGCGCGGCGCCTGTTGCGCGATGCCGACGACCTGCTCGATGTCGCCAGGAAACACGTGGAAGGCAAGGTCGGCCGGGTGCGCCTCGGGACGTCGACGGGCGTGGTGGTGAACCTGCTGCCCCGCGTACTGCGCCAGCTGGAAAACAGCTTCCCGGGCATCGACGTGGAGGTCAACATCATGGGCTCCAACGAGACGATGGCGCGCCTGCAGGAAGGCACGCTCGACATCGGCCTGGTCGCCATCCCCATCACGGCCTCCAAGGAAATCCAGATCACGCACTGGCGCAGCGACCGCATGATGGCTTTCCTGCCGGCCACCTGGAAATCGCCCGCCGCCATCAAGCCGGGCTGGCTGATGGACAAGCCCATGATCTTCAACGACGCCACCACGCAGATGTACCGGCTCACCATGGCCTGGTTTGCCGAGGCCGGTGAAAACCCGCGCGCGCGCATCGAACTGAACTACAACGAAGCCATGAAGAGCCTGGTCTCCGCCGGTTACGGCGCGGCCATCCTGCCGCTGGAACAGCCCCTGGCCGCCGAGCTGGACCGCCACAAGGACGTGCGCATCGTGCCGCTGTCCCCGGTGCTCAAGCGCCACATCGGCGTGGCCCATCGCGCCCTGCCCAACCTGGACAAGGCCACCGTGAACGTGCTGGAGACGATACGGCAGTTCCAGCAGGCCTGACGCGGCGCGTGGACCGCAGGACGGTGCATTAAACACAGCTTAATGCTCGATTCACCGAGCATTAAGCACAGCGCAATCCCGATCTCCTATAGTCGAGGCTCATCGACCTACCCTCTTCAGGAGTTCCCCATGAGCCTGGCTACCCTGCCCACGCCCGCCGCCTTGATCGACATCTCCCGCATGGAGCACAACATCGCCCGCATGCAGCAGCGCATGGATGCGCTGGGCGTGCGCTTCCGTCCGCACGTCAAGACCACCAAGTGCCAGCAGGTGGTGCAGGCGCAACTCCAGGCCGGTGCACGCGGCATCACCGTTTCCACCCTCAAGGAAGCAGAACAGTTCTTTGCCGCCGGCATCACCGACATCGTCTACGCCGTCGGCATGGCCCCCACCAAGCTGGGCCAGGCGCTGGCGCTGCGCCGCCAGGGCTGCGACCTCAAGATCGTGGCCGACAGCGTGGCCTGCGCCGAAGCCATCGTCGCTTTCGGCCAGGCGCAAGAGGAATGCTTCGAAGTCTGGATTGAAATCGACGTGGATGGCCATCGCTCCGGCATCGCCCCGGAAGACGCCACCCTGCTGGCCGTGGGCAAGGTGCTCCACGCCGGCGGCATGCGTATCGGCGGCGTGATCGCCCATGCCGGCTCCAGCTATGACTACGACAACGACGCCGCCCTCATCGCCGTGGCCGAACAGGAACGCGCCGGATCCGTGCGTGCCGCCGAACGCCTGCGCGAAGCCGGGCTGCCCTGCGAGGTGGTCAGCATCGGCTCGACCCCGACCGCGCTGCGTGCCGAACACCTGCAGGGCGTGACCGAAGTGCGTGCCGGTGTCTATGCCATGTTCGACCTGGTGATGCACAACGTGGGCGTCAATACCATGGACGAGATCGCCCTGAGCGTGCTGACCACCGTGATCGGCCACCAGCCCGAGAAAGGCTGGGCCATCGTCGATGCAGGATGGATGGCCATGAGCCGCGACCGCGGCACGCAAGGACGCAAGCACGACTTCGGCTATGGCCAGGTCTGTACGGAAGACGGCAAGGTGCTGGAGGGCTACCTCATGAGCGGGGCCAACCAGGAACACGGCATCCTGTCGCGCCAGGGCAGTCCGGATGCGCAGATCGCAGAGCACCTGCCCATCGGCACGCGCCTGCGCATCCTGCCCAACCACGCCTGTGCCACCGGGGCGCAGTACCAGCAATACCAGGCCATCGCCGCCGATGGCAGCGTGGCCACCTGGCCGCGCTTCAACGGCTGGTAAGCGCCCCGCCCTTCAGGCCGCTGCCAAACCAGGACTGCGCCAGCGCCACCCAGTAACGCACGCCTTCTACGATGATGTCGTCGTTGAAGTCGTAGTGCGGGTGGTGCAGCGAGTGCGAGGCGCGGTCCTGCGGCGCATTGCCGATCAGGACGTAGGTGCCGGGCCGCTCCTCCAGCATGAAGCCGAAATCCTCGGAGGTCATGTTGGCCGGGATACCGGTGCGGATGCGTTCATCACCGAAGGTCTGGCGAATCACGCGTTCACAGAAGTCAGTCTCGGCCGGGGTGTTGATGGTGGCCGGGTAGTACTGGAAGAATTCCACCTCGACCTTGGCCCCATAGGCGTCGGCCAACGCATGGCACATGCGGCGGATGTCTTCCTGCAGCTTCTGCTGCAAGGTGGAGGACAGCGTGCGGATGGTGCCGCGCAATTCGGCGCGGTCCGGGATGACGTTGTCGGTATCGCCCGCATGGAACATGCAGACCGAAATGACGGCAGGGTCGACCGGATCCTTGTGGCGTGCCGCGATGGTCTGGCACTGCAGGACCATGGAGCAGGCCAGCGGGATCGGGTCCAGCCCCAGGTGCGGCTGGGCCGCATGGGCGCCCTTGCCGGTGATGGTGATCTTCAGGCGCGAACCGGCGGCCATGATGGGACCGGTGCGCAAGCCGAACTGCCCGGCCGGCAAGCCTGGCCAGTTGTGCATGCCGAACACGGCTTCGGTCGGGAACTGCTCGAACAGGCCGTCATCGATCATCTTGCGCGCCCCCGCCCCACCCTCTTCTCCCGGCTGAAAGACGAAGTGCACGCTGCCCGGCAATGTCGGCTGCTGCTTGAGCACGCGCGCCGCGCCCAGCAGCATGACGGTGTGGCCGTCATGGCCGCAGGCATGCATGATGCCGTGGCTGCAGGAGGCGTGCGCAAAGTCATTGGCCTCGACGATGGGCAAGGCATCGAGGTCAGCGCGCAGCACGATGCCGCGCTGCGGATCGCTGCCCGCCAGGCTGGCCACCACGCCGGTGCCGCCCAGGCCGCGCGTGACCTCATAGCCCAGCGCCTGCAGCTCTCGCACCACCACGTCGGCTGTGCGATGTTCCTCGAAACGCAGCTCGGGATGCGCGTGCAGGTCGCGGCGCAGGCCGGCCCAGTGGGCGCGGTGCTGGTGCAGGGTGTCTTGCGGATGTTCGGTGTGTTCCATGATGCTCATGTGTTCATGCCGTCGTGACGGCGGTGACGAAGGCGATCAGGCGTAGTAGCCCAGGATCGATTTCACTTCCATGTATTCCTCCATGCCCTCCACCCCATACTCGCGCCCGTTGCCGGACTGCTTGTAGCCGCCGAAGGGGGCCTGCGGGTCCCATGCCGGATAGTTCAGGTGCACCTGGCCGGACTGGATGCGGGCGGCCACGGCGCGCACCTGGTCCTTGTCGGTACCCTGCACGTGCGCGCCCAGGCCATAGACGGTGTCGTTGGCGATGGCGATGGCTTCTTCCACGGTGTCGTAGGGCAGGATGGCCAGCACGGGTCCGAAGATTTCTTCCTGGGCGATCACCATGTCGGTATGCACGTCGGAGAAGATCGTGGGCCGGGCATAGTAGCCCTGCTCCAGACCGTCAGGACGTCCGGCACCACCGGCCAGCAGGCGCGCGCCATCCTGCATGCCGGCCTCGATCATCTGCTGCACCCGCAGGAATTGCGCACGGTTGGCCAGCGGACCGTGGGTCGTCGCGGCATCGGTGGGGTCGCCGACCTTCATCTGGGCCAGCGTTGCCAACGCCAGTTCATGCACGCGATCCAGCGCCGCACGCGGCACGATCAGGCGCGTGGGCGCGCTGCAGGACTGGCCCATGTTGCGGAAAGCGGCCGCCACACCCGGCGGGATGGCACGGTCCAGGTCCGCATCCGGCAACACCACATTGGGCGACTTGCCGCCCAGCTCCTGGGCCACGCGCTTGACGGTGACAGCGGCCGCTTGCGCCACCAGCACGCCGGCGCGGGTGGAACCGGTGATCGAGATCATGTCCACCTGCGGATGCGAGGACATGGCCGCACCGACCTCGGGACCGCTGCCGTTGACCAGGTTGAAGACGCCAGCCGGAATGCCGGCCTCATGCACGATCTCGGCAAACAGCAGCGCCGACAGCGGGGAGAGTTCGCTGGGCTTCAACACCACCGTGCAACCGGCGGCCAGTGCCGGGCCAACCTTGGCGGTGATCTGGTAGATCGGCCAGTTCCAGGGCGTGATGAGGGCGCAGACACCAATCGGCTCGCGCACGATGGCCGTGGTGCCGCGCGGGCGAATGAAGGGATAGTCCGCCAGGTTGTCGCGCGCCACGCGCAGGTGTTCGGCGGCCAGCGGCACGTGGGCGGTGCGGGCGTAGGTGATGGGGGCGCCCATCTCCAGCGTCAGTGCCTGCGCGAACAACTCGGTACGTTCCACCAGCAGCGCATGCACCCGGCCCAGCAGCGCGGCGCGCTCCAGCGGCGAGGTCGCCGCCCACGCGGCAAACGCCCGGCGCGCGGCCTGCACCGCCTGGTCAACATCGGCGGCGTTGCCCAGTGCGATCTCGCAGACGCGTTCCTCCGTGGCCGGCGAGACCACGGCAGCCACTCCCTCGCCTTGCGGGCGCTGCCATTGGCCATCGATGTAGAAGTGATCCAGGCGGCCGTTGCGCTTGAGGTGCGCCAGCGGGGAAACGGTGTCGGTGGAAGCGGTGCGGGTCATGTCGGGTTGTCCTTGTTTCGGGTTGGTTGCGCGTGCGGCGCAGTGTCACAGCAGTGCCGTGGCCTCCACTTCGACCTGCAGGCCGAAGTGCAGCGCCGGGACCGGCACCACGGCGCGCGCCGGGCGGGCGCTGCCGGCCCAGCGTGCGTAGATTTCGTTGAAGGCAGGCCAGTGCGCCACATCGGTGAGATAGATGCGGACCTGCAGCAGCTTGCCGATGTCGCTGCCGGCACCGGCGAGTGCGGCTTCCACATTGGCCAGCACCTGCAGGGCCTGCATCTCGAAGCTGGCCTCGGTGAGCTTGTGCCCGCTCGCATCGATGGGCAACTGGCCCGAGATGAAGACCATGCCATTGCCGATGGCGACGTGGCTGTAGTGGCCACCCGGTGTGGCCAGGCCGGTCGGGTTGAGGGTGACGGGGGTGGTGTGTGCTGTGTTGTTCATGATGGGCCAGGCTGAAGTGGAAGGAAGGCCGGTCAGGATAACCGACGCATTTCCTGTGATGGACTGTAGCCAAAAGACCTTCAGCGATGTTTAATGTTCGTTCAATTCACCATTAAGAGGTTTTTAATGCTGCAACTCGATGACATGCAACTGCTGCGTGCCCTGGGCTCGGCCAGCTCGCTGGCCGGTGCTGCCCGCCTGCTCGACCTGACGCCGCCGGCAGTGACGGTGCGCCTGCAGCGCATCGAGGACCGCGTCGGTGTGCGCCTGGCCAATCGCGCCGCGCGCGGCTTCGCGCTCACCGACGAAGGCCAGCGCCTGGTGCAGGAAGCCATGGACATCCTGGAGCGCATCGAATCCATCACCGCCAGCGTCTCGCGCGAATCGGATCGCGGTGCCGGCGGCAACCTGGCCAACGTCAGCGGTTCGCTGCGCGTGGTCGCGCCCTTCGGCTTCGGGCGTCGCTACGTGGCGCCGCTGATCCGCGACCTGCACCGCAGCCATCCCAAGCTGAACATCTCGCTGCTGCTGGCCGAAAGTCCGCTGGCGGCCTCCACCGGCGCTGATGCGATCATTTCCATCGGCCGTGTGAAGGGCTCTTCCTGGGTCGGGCACTTCCTCGCGCCCAATGCGCGCTTCCTGTGTGCCGCGCCGGTGCTGGCCAAACGGATGCAGCGCATCAAGCATCCTTCGGACCTGGCCGAGTATCCCTACCTCAGCCTGCGCGAGAACGACGACGACCTCAGCCGCCTGCGCTTTACGCCCGTCGACAGTGCTGGCCGCCGCACCGGCAAGGCGCTCACGGTCAAGCTCAATGGCGCGCTCTCGTCCAATGACGGCACCATCACGCGCGACTGGGCCCTCGATGGCGACGGCTTCGTGGCGCGTTCCGAATGGGACTGCGCGCATCTGGTGGCCGATGGCAGCCTCAAGCGCGTGCTGCCCGGCTGGCAGCTCGATCCCGCACCCATCATGGCGCTGCTGCCGGGCCGCCAGGGCCTCACGCTGCGCCAGCGCGTCTTCCTCGACGCCGCCAAGCGGGCCTTCCAGCCCGTGCCCTGGCGGCGCTGAGCCGCTTCAGAAATCCGCCACCTTGCCCCAGGACGAATCCGAAAAACGATTGGGGTGATAGGGACGCGGATCAACGATGGGCTCCACACCGCTGGCCAGGTCCGCGATCAGGTGGCCCGCCCCCGGCCCGATGCCGAAGCCGTGGCCGGAGAAACCGGCGGCCAGGATCAGGCCCGGTGTCTGCGGCAGCTCGCCGATGCCCGGCACGCCATCGGGCGTGCTGTCCACATAACCGGCCCAGGTATGCGTGACCTTGGCCTGCGCCAGCTGCGGCAGCAATTCGACCGCACGGCGATGGGTGGCGCGGATCGAGACCGGATCGGCCGACGCATCCAGGATGCGCATGCGTTCCATGGGCGTAGGCGCATCCATGCGCCAGCGCGTCAGGGTCTCGTGGCCGCTGCGCCAGGCTTCCAGCCCTCCCGGCGACAGGCTGCGCCAGCGCTTGGCGAACATCGGCAGGAACTGGGGCGAGAAGCGCAGGAATTGCATGGTCGGATCGACCCGCGCCCGGCCGCTGATGGCCAGCGCATACGAGCCATTGCTGCGGCGGGTGACAGCGACGCCCGAGGTGTAGAGCGCGCCCGGCAAAGGCTGTTCCATGGGCGCCACGCTCATGATGGATTGCCGCACCGATGCCTGCGGGAAGCGGATCCCCAGCTGATGGCAGAACGACGAAGCCCATGCGCCACCGGCCATGACGGCCACCTTGGTCTTGATGACACCCGCTTCGGTGATCACGCCCGAGACGCGGCCGCCTTCGGTTTCGATGCCGCGTGCGGCGCATTGCTGGATCACGTGGCCGCCCAGCTTCATGATGGCGCGCGCCACGGCCGGTGCTGCCTTGCCCGGGTCGGCGGTGCCGTCGGTGGGCGAGAAGACGCCGCCTTTCCAGGCGCGTCCGGTGGCATGGCCGCGTTCAGCCGCCTGCTTGGCATCGAGCATGTAGGTGGTCACGCCGGCCGTCTTGGCGAAGTCGCCCCAGGCTGCCCAGCGGGCGATTTCTTCATCATCGTTGGAAAGATAGAGCAGGCCGCAGCGCGTGAAACCGGTGTCTTCACCGGTCTCGGCGGAGAACTGTTCCCACAGGTCGATGCTCTTGGCCGCCATCGGCAGTTCGCGCGCGTCGCGGTTCTGCTGGCGGCACCAGCCCCAGTTGCGGCTGGACTGTTCGGCACCGATGCGGCCCTTCTCGACCACCGCCACCGAGATGCCACGCTTGGCCAGATAGTAGGCGGTGAAGATGCCGACGATGCCGCCACCGATGACGACCACATCGGCGGAGGCCGGGGGAATGGTAGGGCTCTGGACCTGCACGAGTGGGGGCGACATCTTACTTTCCTCCCTCGGCGGCGACGGTCTGCACGACGTAGTACTTCGCCACGCGTGCGCTGCTCTCCCAGCCGATGGCTGCGCCCAGCGGCACGAAGACGGCGTCGCCCCGCTCCACCGAAACCACGCTGCCATCGGGTTCGGCAAAGCGCACGCCGCCATCGAGGATATGCATGAATTCATTGACCGGATGGGCGCGCACGATGCGGTGGTAAGGGGTGGAATCCCAGGTGCCGATCTTGCAGCCGATGGAGCTTTCATCGATCACGTTGTCGCTGCGGCAGGTGGGCACCTCGCCCAGCAGGATTTCCTTGGGCAGCGAATTGGCCGAGGGCTTGAAGTTGGCCTCGGCCACCAGCGGGAACACGCCCGGCTGCACCGGGTGCGGGCAGTCGGCCGCGCAGAACATGGCCAGGGTCGGCTGCGTGGCCGTGATGCGCAGGGCGGCACCGGTGGCGATGACCACACCGTTGTCGGGCTTGATCACCAGCGGCGCGGCACCTTCGGCTTCGATGCGCAGTTCGCCTTGCACCACCACCAGGGTTTCCTGGTGCGGGAAGCGGGCGATGTCGAGGCTGCCTTCAACACGCAGGCGGCCTGCGCTCATGCCGCCGACGCCTTGCCAGGCAATTTCGCGCACGGCGGCGAAGGGGTCGGAGGCGCCCAGCGCGCCCGGATGGAATGGGGTGGATACGGGGGTGCCGGAGGCACGGTACAACACCAACGCTGCAGTCATTTCTTCTCCTGTTTCCTTGGGGATGGGCAGGATTGCGAGACCGACTCCACGGTGCTCTTGCGGTCCTGCCCGAATCTTTGCTTCATGGCCGGCGCCGGGGCCGACAGCATGCTATCCATGACGATGCTACGAGCCGCGCCTGATCCTGTGATTAATGCTCAACGAATCCAGCATTAAATGCGGCTTAATGCTCGTGGCCTGCCTTGCCTGCCCGCCATGGCACATGGCCACGTGGGCGGCTGGGTGGGTAACCGGGTCAGACGGTGATGCCCTCCACCGGCACCAGCGGCAGCTGCGACTGCTGCAGATCCGAATCCGAACGGTGGCAGAGGATTTCGCCACCATGCTCCATGTTGCGGCGACGCGGCGGCACCACGTTGCAGACGCCATCGATGCGCTGCGCACAGCGCGGCAGGAAGGCGCAGATCTCCGGCGACGGATCGACCGCGCCAATCGGCGGCAGCTTGTGCTGGCCGGCGCCGGCCACCTGTTCCAGCCAGCCTTGCTGCATGGCCGGCACCGACGACAGCAGCAGGTGCGAATACGGGTGATAGGGCGGCGCCATCATGGCTTCGCGCGGACGGTTGGCCACCATGCGGCCGGCATAGAGGACCACGATGTCGTCGCAGATGGCGCGCACGGTGCTGATGTCGTGGCTGATGAACATGTAGGACACCTGCAGCTCGCGCCGCAGCTCGGCCAGCAGTTCCAGGATGGCGGCGGCGACCACGGTGTCCAGCGCCGAGGTCACTTCGTCGCACAGGATCAGGTCGGGCTTGGCGGCCAATGCCCGGGCCAGGTTCACGCGCTGCTTCTGGCCGCCGGAGAGTTCGGCGGGCAGGCGGTCGATGACGCTGGAAGGCAGCTTGACCAGGTCCAGCAGTTCGGCCGTGCGGCGGCGCATGGCATCGCCCTTCAAGCCATGGTAGAAGGACAGCGGACGATTCAGGATGCGGCCGATGGAGTGCGCCGGATTGAGGGCGGTATCGGCGTTCTGGAACACGATCTGCACGCGGCGGAATTGTTCGCGGGTGCGGCCTTCGAGCGTGGGTGACAGGTTCTGTCCATCGAGCTGGATGCTGCCGCGCGCCGGTGCGATCATGCCGGCCACGGCACGCGCCAGGGTGGTCTTGCCGGAACCGGATTCGCCGATGATGCCCACGGTGCTGCCGCGCTGGATGGTGAGGTTGATGTCATCCAGGATGCGCACGCCCGGCAGGCCCAGCCGGTCCGGTGCGCCGTAACCGGCCACCAGGCCGCTGATGCGCAGCAGAGGGGCACGGGCTTCGGCCGGTACGGCGTCGGGCAGGATCTCGCGCAGTTGCACCACGCGCGCCGCCGGGCAGGCGGCGGCGATCAGGCTTTGGGTATACGTATCGGCCGGGGCATGCAGCACCTGCTCGGTGCTACCGACTTCGCGCACGGCACCATCACGCAGCACGATGATGCGGTCGGCCATCTGCGCCACCACGGCCAGGTCGTGCGACACGTAGACGGCGGTGGTGCCGATTTCCTTGACCACTTTCTTGAAGGCGCGCAGCACTTCGATCTGGGTGGTCACGTCCAGCGCGGTGGTGGGTTCGTCCAGGATCACCAGTTCCGGATCGGTGATCAGGGCCATGGCCGCCATCACGCGCTGCAACTGGCCACCGGACACCTGGTGCGGATAACGTTCACCGATCTTGTCGGGGTTCGGCAGGGCCAGCGCACGGAACAGCTCGACCGCCTTGCGCATGGCGGACGGCTTGTCCATCACGCCGTGCTGCAGGGCGCTTTCGATCACCTGGTCCATCAGGGTGCGGGCCGGATTGAAGGCGGCGGCCGCACTCTGGGCGATGTAGGCCACGTGGTGGCCGCGCATGGCCAGCAGTGCCTTTTCATCCATCTGGTCGATCTGGCGCTGGCCGATGCGCACCTGGCCACCAACGATCTGGCAACCGGAACGCGCATAGCCCAACAGCGAGAGTGCGATGGTGGTCTTGCCGGAACCGGATTCACCGATCAGGGCCAGCACTTCGCCGGGGGCGACGGTGAAATTGACGTTCTTGACGATCTCGACCTGGCTGCCGTCGTCCTTGCGGGCATTCACGCGCAGGCCCTGCACTTCCACCAGCGGCCGCACTGCCGCCCCGCCCGCCGCAGCGCCAGCACCGGCGCCGCTTTCCTTGCCGAGGAAGATATCGAATTGCTTCACAGGCTTACTCCTTGGCAGCGCGCTTGCTGCGCAGGTTATCGATCAAGAGGTTCACGCCGATGGTCAGCGAGGCAATCGCCAGGGCCGGCATGATCACCGCCAGGGCCCCTTCGCCCAGGCCGGAAATGTTTTCGCGCACCAGCGAACCCCAGTCCGCATCCGGCGGCTGCACGCCCAGCGAGAGGAAGCTCAGGCCCGACAGCAGCAGCACCACGTAGACGAAGCGCAGGCCGAAATCGGCCAGCACCGGGCGGATCATGTTGGGCAGCATTTCCACGGTCATGATGTACCACACGCCCTCGCCGCGAGCGCGCGCGGCCTGCACGTATTCCATGGCCTGCACGTTGACCGCCAGCGAACGGGCGATGCGGTAGGCGCCGGGCATGTAGGTGATGGCCGCGGTAAGCACCAGCAGGAACATGGAAGAACCGAAGGTGGCTACCATCATCAGCGCGAACATCTTGCTGGGAATGGAGATCAGGGCATCGAGCGCACGGCTGATGACGGCATCGCGCCAGCCGCCCGAGAAGGCCGCGAACAAGGCGATGGCGGTACCGGAGAGGCTGGCCACCACGGTCGACAGCAAGGCCAGGCCGATGGTGGCGCGGGTGCCGAAGAGGATGCGGCTCAACATGTCGCGGCCCAGGTAGTCGCTGCCCAGCAGGAACTTGTGGCTCATGCCGGAGAACACGTCGGTATCGACGATGGCAGTGGCGTCGTAGGGCGAGATGCTGGGGCCGAGGATGGCCATCAGGATCCAGAAGCCGACGATCACCATGCCGATCCAGGCCATGTTCGAATGGCGGCGCACGCGCTTGGCCGGTGCGGTGGCTGCGGCAGCCGGTGCAACAGGCGCGCCCGCTTCGGTGCCAGGGGAGTCGTGGAGGGCTTTCATCGGGTCTTCAACCTTGGATTGGAAACAATGGCCAGCACATCGGCGGTCAGCACCAGCAGCAGGTAGCCGGTGCAGAAGATCATGGAACAGGCTTGCACCAGCGGCATGTCGCGGGTGGTCACGGCATCGATCATGAGGGTGGCGATGCCGGGATAATTGAAGATGCTTTCGACGATGAGAACGCCGCCCAGCAGGTAGGACAGGCTCAGCGCCACGGCATTGGCAATCGGGCCGATGGCGTTGGGCAGCGCATGGCGCAGCACGATGCGGGTGCGCTTGACGCCTTTGAGCAGCGCCATTTCGGCATAGGACGAACGCAGCTGGTCGATCACGGCCGCGCGTGTCATGCGCGTCATCTGGGCCACGATCACGCAGCACAGGGTCAGCACCGGCATCGCATAGGCCTTGATGAAAGCACCCAGGGTGGCGGCATCGCTGGCATGCGACAGGGCCGACAACCAGCGCAGCTTGACCGCGAAGATCATCACGGCCACCGTGGCCACCAGGAATTCCGGCACGGACACCATCGATACCGCGCTGACGTTGACGGCGCGATCAAAGAAGGAACCGCGATACATCGCCGAGAAGATGCCCAGGAACAGCGCCAGCGGCACCGACACCAGGGCTGTGACGGCCGCCAGCATCAGCGAGGCCGGCAGGCGGCCGCCGATCATCTGCGCCACCGGCACATTGTTGACCAGCGACATGCCGGGGTTGCCCGAGAGCAGGTTGCCCAGCCAGTGCGCATAACGCAGCGGGGCCGGCAGGTCCAGGCCGTATTGCAGGCGCAGCGCGGCCACCGTCTCGGGCGTGGCGGCCTGGCCCAGTGCGGTCTGGGCGGCGTCGCCCGGCAACAGGTTGGTGATGAAGAACACGCCGGCCGAGACCAGCAGCAGCGTCAGCGCAGCCTGCAGCAGGCGGCGCACGATCAGACGCAGGATCATTGCATTCATAGCTTTCCTCGGTAACGAGTGGCGGGGCCGGCCATCGAGATGGACCGGTCCCGCGCGACTTCCACTGACAGCGTAGGTCAGGCGTGAGACTTTCCCGGACTCACGCGTCCAGCCAGACGTACTCCGCACAGGTGTAGTTCATGAACGCACCCAGCGGCACCGGATCGATCCCCTTGACCTTGGTGCTCATGCCTTCCAGGTTGATGATGAAGACCGGGATGCCCAGGCCACACTTCTCGTGGATCATGGTCTGCAGGTCGGCATACATCGCCTTGCGCTTGGTGAAGTCGGTCTCGCCGCGCGCGGCCACCACCAGCTGGTCGAACTGCGGATTCTTCCAGCCCGACTCGTTCCACTGTGCATCCGACTTGAAGAACTGTGTCAGCAGGATGTCGGCGCTGGGGCGCGGATTGATGTTGCCGAAGCCGACCGGCACCTTCATCCACTGGTTGGACCAGTAGCCGTCGGCGGGTACGCGCTTCACATCCAGCTTCAGGCCGATCTTGGCGGCACTCTGCTGCATCAGCACGGCCATGTCGACCGAACCGGTGGCGGCCACCGAGGCCACGATGGGGATGGTGCTGCCCAGCACGCCTGCCTTCTCCAGGTGGAACTTCGCCTTCTCCGGATCGAAGGGACGCTGCGGCAGGCCGGCGAAGTAGAAGCGGTTGGTCGGGTCGATCGGCTGGTCGTTGGCGGTCACGGCATAGCCACGGAAGGCGGCCATCTTGATCTGTTCGCGGTCCAGCAGGTACTTCATGCCCAGCGTGAAGTCCATGCTGTTGCCCGGGGCCTGGTCCTGGCGGATGACCAGGTCGGTGTACTGGCCCGACTTGGTTTCCATGACGGTATAGCCCGGCGTGCCCTTGACGCGGCCGGTGGAACGGGCGTTGACGTCGTTGATCCAGTGCACGTCGCCGGAAAGCAGCGCATTGACGCGCGCGGCTTCGTCGGGGATGCCGAAGAGTTCGACTTCGTCCAGGTAGGGCAGGCCCGGCTTCCAGTAATTCTCGTTGCGCACGCCGATGGTGCGCACGCCCGGGGTGAACTCCTTGAGCTTGAAGGCACCGGTCCCGTTGGGGGTGCTGAAGTTGGTGGTGCCGTCGCGGATGATGAGGAACTGCGCGGTCGCCAGGATCACCGGCAAGTCGGCGTTGGCACTGGTGAGCTTGATCTGGACTTCGTTGGGGCCGGTGGCCTTGACCGATTCGAACTGGTCGGCCACGACCTTGACCTTGGAGGCGGTGGCCGGATCCTTGTGGCGCATGATCGAATAGACCACGTCGGCCGGGGTCAGCGGTTTGCCGTCATGGAAGACCACGCCCTTGCGCAGCTTGACGGTCCAGGTGATGGCGTCGGTGGTCAGCATTTCTTCGGCCAGCACCATCTGCGGTGCGAGCTTGCCATCGAGCTTGGTCAGGCCGTTGTAGAACATGTGCACCCGGGTGTAGTCGGTGGAGTGCGCGGTCTTGGCCGGGTCCAGGGTGTCGGCCGTGGAGCTGGTCTGGGTGGCGATGCGCATCTTGCCGCCGCGCTTGCCGGTCTGCGCCATGACGCTGCCGCTGGCGGTCAACAGGCCGGTGCCGCCGACCGTCATGAGGCTGCCGGCCAGCAGGGTGCGCATCATGTCGCGGCGGGTGAAACTGCCAGGGGCCTGGTCCAGCGAATCGCCGGTGATGATGGAACCCTCTTTGGGGTAATGTCCGTTTTCCTGCTTGCTCATGAAATGCCTCACGATAAATGTTCAACCACGAAGACCACCGGCCTGCCCTGCCGTCTGCATGTTGCAGATCCCTCGGGAGGGCATGCCGCTTATTGGGTCCGGCAGACTCCTCGCAACATTGATACCAGCTCGGGAGCACACCGGGAATGACGGAAACTGCACGGGAGCCACACGGCTCCCTCACTACTGACAAGCGCCTTACAGACCCAGCACGCCCGGCAGGCCGGAGATGTCCTTGATCTCGGTGTAGCCGTAATACGGGGTCGAGGGTTCATGGCCGCGTGCCACGAAGACCTTGTTCTTGATGCCCATGTCGGAGGCCGGCATGAGGTCGTAACGCAGGCTGGAAGAGACGTGCAGCACGTCTTCCGGATTGCAGTTCAGGTTGTCGAGCATGTATTCGAAGGCGCTCAGGCGCGGCTTGTAGGCTTGCGCCTGCTGGGCGGTGAAGACCTTGTGGAAGGGTGCGCCCAGTTGCTCGACGTTGTGCATGATCTGGCTGTCGTCGGCATTGGAGAAGATCACCAGCGGGAATTCCTTGGCCACCTTCGACAGGCCGGCCGGCACGTCGGCGTGCGGACCCCAGGTCGGCACGGCCTTGTAGAAGGCACCGGTTTCCTCATCGGTGGTCTTGATGCCCCAGCGCGCGCAGGTGCGGGTGATGGCGTTCTTGCAGACCTGTTCGTAGGGCTTCCATTGGTCCAGCACTTCATCGAGGCGGTAGGCCGCGAACTGGCGCAGGAAGAACGGCATGTCTTCGGCGGAGACGCGATCGGCGTAGATCTTCTGTGCGGTTTCCGACATCTGGAAACGGGTCAGGGTGCCGTAGCAATCGAAGGTAATGAACTTGGGCTTGAAAATGCTCATGGAAAATCGTCCTGTCAAAAAAGGGGGCGCATCACCTGGTAGGCCTGCGCTGGAGGCTGCTTGCTTGCGGGATTACGGTTGACTGCATGAGAAGGATTACAACATAGCGAAACTTGCGATTTATTCCTTTTTGACCGGGCCGCGAAACAGAAATATGTGTTTTCAGCGGTCCAATCAGCATAGCTTGCCGAGCAGTGCAGCAATGCGAGCCGGGTGCGCTGCTTTGGGGCATTTTCACCAAGCTGGTGCGGATTGTGTCCGCAAGCTGGCGCATGTCCGAGGCTGCCGTCGCACAGGCCATTGACCGTCGCATCGGCCTGCGCACCTCGCTGCACTGCCTGGGCAGAGCCTGCGGGGCTGCACCATGCTACTGCCGGTGGCGCCCAATTTTGTGCCGAGAAGAGGGGGCAGATCGCCATAAGATTGCGAATTGGCAGGCCCGAAAACTGCCGCACTATGCCGCGCCGGGTGCATCATCGCTGGGGTAGCGTTGCAGGCCCGGCCAACGGGCAGGGCCGCGGCGCGAGATGACTGAATCAAGCAAACCATTTATATGATTTGGCGGAACAGGGGCGACTCCCGCCCTCGATTGATCCGCACCGCCACCGTATCGACAAGGACACGCTGCATGACTACCCAAAGCACGCTGCCGGCCGGGCAGACCGTACAGACCACCCTGCGCCCCATGCGCCCCGAGGACCTGGCCAGTTGCCACGCCATGAGCCTGCATCTCTACTGGCCGCACCGGCTGGCCGACTGGCAGTTCCATCATCAGGTCAGCAGCAGCTGGGCGGTGGAACTGGAACAGCCCGATGGCACGCGCAGCGTGGCCGGCAGCGGCATGCTCTGCCCGCTGGGCGAGGACTATGCCTCGCTGGGCCTGGTCATCATCGCCGATGCCCTGCAGGGCCGTGGCCTGGGGCGCGCCATGATGCAGCGCCTGCTGCAGGATGCCGGCACGCGCAACGTCATCCTCAATGCCACCGAGGCCGGACGTCCGCTCTATGAAAAGCTGGGCTTCGTGGTCACCGACACGCTGAGCCAGCACCAGAGCACCACCGCGCATGCCACCCCGGTGCTGGCCGCAGGCGAGCGCATCCGTGCGTTGCGCAAGGACGAATTGCCCTTCCTGCTGGCGCTGGACCGCCAGGCCAGCGGCATGGACCGCAGTGCCCTGCTGGTGCCGCTGCTGGACACCTCCGAAGTGGCCGTGCTGGAACAGGGCGGCCAGGTCAAGGGCGTGGCCTACCTGCGCGAATTCGGGCGCGGACGCGTGATCGGCCCGGTCATCGCCAGCCATGTGGAGGATGCCAAGAAGCTCATCGCTTACTGGATCAACGCCTATCCGGGCGCTTACCTGCGCATCGACGTGCCGGGCCGCACCGGCCTCAAACCCTGGCTGGAGGAGATCGGCCTGACCTGCGTGGACAACGTGGTCAGCATGTGCCGTGGCACCCCGCCCGCACCCGCCACCGCGTGGCGCACCTATTCCATGATCAACCAGGCGCTGGGCTGAACGACCGGCGTAACACCACCATGACTTTTCTCTACAAGGCCGATCCGGTCCGTGGCGCCGAATGGGCGCAACTGTTTGCCGAGAAGGCCCCCGAGCTGCCCTTCCACATCTGGCCGCATGTAGGCGACGGCAGCAGCGTGCGCTACCTGGCCGCCTGGACGCCGCCGGAGGATATCGCGCAACGCTTCCCCAACCTGGAAATCCTGTTCTCGGTCGGCGCCGGCATCGACCAGTTCGACATGTCCACCCTGCCCCCGGACCTGCCGGTGGTGCGCATGACCGAGCCCGGCATTGCCGCCGGCATGGTGCAGTACGTGACGCACGCCGTGCTGGGCCTGCATCGCGACAGCCGCATTTACGCGCGCCAGCAGCGTGACCAGGTATGGCGCGCCCATCGCGTGCGCCCGGCCTCGGCCTGCCGCGTGGGCGTGCTGGGACTGGGCATGCTGGGGCGGGCCGTGCTGCAGCAGTTGCACGGACTGGGTTTCCCCTGCGCCGGATGGAGCCGTTCGGCCCACCAGATGGACGGCATCGATTGCTACAGCGGCAGCGATGGCCTGCGTGACTTCCTGGCGCGCACCGATGTGCTGGTGTGCCTGGTGCCGCTGACCGACGATACACGCGGCCTGCTCAATGGCGAGCTGTTTGCGCAATTGCCGCGCGGTGCGGCACTGGTCAACGTCGGGCGCGGGGGCCACCTGGTCGAAGACGACCTGCTGGCCGCCTTGAATGACGGCCAGTTGAGCGCCGCCGTACTGGACGTGTGCGAGACCGAACCCTTGCCGCAGGGCCATCCCTTCTGGACCCATCCCGACATCGTGCTCACGCCCCATATCGCCAGCATGACCCAGCCCGATGGCGCGGTCGAGGCGGTGCTGGAGAACCTGCGCCGCCATCGCGAGGGGCTGCCGCTGCTGGGCCTGATCGATCGCCAGCGCGGTTATTGATGCCGCCCCGCCACTTCATCCGGAGATGCCGCATGGCAAACAAAATGCCGAACACCGCCGCCACAACGGCATGCCATGCCGCTGGCGCAGGGCAGTTCGCGTCACGGCGCTGGCCTGTGCGTTCTATCCTTGATGACATGGCGCAGTGCGTCTGCAAGCCCACCTTTCCCCATTCACCTGCCTGAAGCCCCGACCATGAAGCTGGAATCCTACTGGACCGATTCTGCCCCGCTGTTCATCTCCCCCACGCGCGAGCTGCCCACGCAGGTCGACGTGGCCATCGTCGGCGGCGGCTTTACCGGCTTGTCGGCGGCACTGGCGTTGGCCAAGCGCGGGGCCTCGGTGGTGGTGCTGGAAGCCGGCCCGCATGTGGCCGCTGAAGCCTCGGGCCGCAATGGCGGCCACGTCAACAACGGCCTGGCCGTGGACTATGCCGAGGTCGCCGCCAAGGTCGGCGTGGAGCGTGCCCGCGCCTGGTATCACGCCTATGACGACGCGGTCGACACGGTGGCGCGACTGGTGGAGCAGGAACAGATCGCCTGCGATTTCCTGCGCCACGGCAAGCTCAAGATGGCTACCAAACCCTATCAGATGGATGCCCTGCAACGCAGCGCCGACCGCCTCATCGCCGATGGCGTGGACAGCGACGTGGAGATCCTGGATGCCGCACGCGTGCGCGCCGAGGTGCAAAGCGAGCGCTTCCACGGCGGCCTGCTCTACAAGCGCAGCGGCCAGATGCACATGGGCCGCTTCGCCTGGGGCCTGGCCACGGCGGCCGAACGCCACGGCGCGGCCATCCATACCGGCACCGAAGTGCGACGCCTGGAACGCATCGGCAACACCCACGCGCATCGCGTCCACACCGCGCGCGGCACCATCACGGCCAAGCAGGTGCTGCTGGCCACCGGCGCCAGCCGCCACGGTGCCTATGGCAGCTTCGGCTGGCTGCGCCGGCGCATCGTGCCCATCGGCAGCTTCATCGTGGTGACCGAACCGCTGGGGGCCGAGCGCGCCGCTACCATGCTGGCCAAGCAGCGCACTTACACGACGGTGGCCAACATCCACCACTATTTCCGCATGACGCCCGATACCCGCCTGGTCTTTGGCGGACGGGCGCGCTTCGCGATTTCCAGCCCGCAGTCCGATGCGGCCAGCGGCGAGATCCTGCGCCAGGGCCTGCACGAGACCTTCCCGCAGCTGGGCCAGGTACGCCTGGATTACTGCTGGGGCGGCCTGGTCGACATGACCCGCGACCGCCTGCCGCAGGCCGGCCAACGCGACGGGCTGTATTACTCCATGGGCTATAGCGGCCACGGCACCCAGATGTCGGTGCACATGGGACAGTGCATGGCACAGGTCATGGCCGGTGACGAGTTGGCCAACCCCTGGCGCGAACGCGAATGGCCGGCCATCCCCGGCCACTTCGGGCCGCCATGGTTCCTGCCGGTAATCGGCCTGTATTACCAGCTCAAGGACAAACTGGCTTGATGGCTTGATGGCTTGATGGCGCGCCGCTGGCTGCATTAACTTTTACTGAATGCTCGTTGATAGTTGCATTAACTTTTGCTGAATGCTCACCATGACCTCTCTGACTCTGACTCTGCAACGCCAGGACCTGATGCCCGGCACCCAACTGATCGGCGCCGAGTGGCGCGCTGCGGCCGACGGCCGTGTGCTGGAGGTGACCGACCCGGCCACCGGCCAGGTGTTCGCCACCGTCCCTGACGGCAGTGCTGCCGATGCCCGCGCCGCCGTCGATGCGGCCGTGGCCGCCTTCCCGGCCTGGCGTGCCACGCCGGCCAAGCAGCGCGCCACCATCATCAAGCGCTGGAACGACCTGCTGCTGGCGCACCAGGAAGACCTGGGTCGCCTGATCTCGCGCGAACAGGGCAAGCCCCTGGCCGAGGCCAAGGGTGAAGTGGCCTATGCCGCCAGCTACGTGGAATGGTTCGGCGAAGAGGCCACGCGCGCCAATGGCGACATCATCCCGGCACCGGTCACCGGCCGCCGCATGATGGCCTTGAAGGAACCGGTGGGGGTAGTGGCGGCCATCACGCCGTGGAATTTCCCGGCCGCGATGATTGCCCGCAAGATCGCGCCGGCCCTGGCCGCCGGCTGCACCGTGGTGTGCAAGCCGGCCGAGGATACGCCGCTGACTTCGCTGGCGCTGATCCGCCTGGCGCTGGAAGCAGGCGTGCCGGCTGGCGTCATCAACATCGTGACCGCCTCGCGCGAACGCACCCCGGAAGTGGTCGACGTGTGGCTGGCCGACGGGCGCGTGCGCAAGATCAGCTTCACCGGATCGACCGCCGTGGGCAAGCACCTGGCGCGCCATTCGGCCGATACCTTGAAGAAGCTTTCGCTGGAACTGGGTGGCAATGCGCCCTTCATCGTCTTTGACGATGCCGATGTGGACGCCGCCATCGATGGCGTGATGGCCGCCAAGTTCCGCAATGGCGGCCAGACCTGCGTGAGCCCCAACCGCATCTACGTGCAGGAGAAGGTCTATGAAAACTTCGTGGCCAAACTCGGTGCGCGCGTGGCCGCACTGAAGGTCGGCCCGGCGACCGATCCAGCTTCGCAGATCGGCCCCATGATCAACGCCCGCGCCATCGCCAAGATCGACCAGCACGTGCGCGATGCCATCGCACGCGGTGCGCGCGTGATCACCGGCGCCAAGCGCCTGCAGGGCCCAGGCTTCAAGAGCGACAATTACTATGCCCCGACGGTACTGGCCAACGTCACCGGCGAGATGCAATGCAGCTGCGAAGAGACCTTCGGACCGGTGGCACCCATTACCCGCTTCGCGACGGAAGAGGAAGTGATTGCCGCGGCCAATGCCACGCCCTTTGGCCTGGCTGCGTATTTCTATTCGACCGATGTGCGCCGCATCCATCGCGTCACCGATGCGCTGGAAAGCGGTATCGTGGGCGTCAATGAAGGTGCGCTGGCGGCCGAAGCCGCGCCCTTCGGCGGCGTCAAGGAATCCGGTTATGGCCGCGAAGGCTCGGTGCATGGCCTGGATGACTACCTGCACACCAAATACGTTTGCCAGGGCCAGCTCTGAGCCATCCCCGGCCTTGCTGTCCCTCTCACTGAAACCAACAGGAGCCCCCATGCCCGCGCTGTCCAACCACCAGCCCGAGACCGCCCGCGAGCCCTTGCCCGACTTGCTCTTGCGGCCGATTGCAACGGATGACCTGGGCCACTGCCACCGGCTGTCGCTGCGCTTCAAGTGGCCGCACCGGCTGGAAGACTGGAATTTCCTGCTGCAGATGGGGCAAGGCTACCTGCTGGAAAACACGGCATCGGATGCCCCGCTGCGCACGGTGGGCAGCGTGGTCTGCACCACCTATGGCGAGCACCACGCCGTCATCGGCATGCTGCTGGTGCAGACCGAGTTGCAGCGGCGCGGCCTCGGACGGCGGCTCATGCAGCACGCCGCCAGCCAGGTCAATGGCCGCAGCCTCATCGTCAATGCCACGGCGGCCGGCATGCCGCTCTACAAGCAACTGGGTTTCGTGCAGCAGGATGTGCTGCACCAGTTCCAGGGGTCCTCGGCGCAACCGGTGCTGGTCTCGCTGCCACCGGGCGAGCGCGTGCGGCCGATGGGCAAGAATGACGTGCATCGCCTGCTGGAACTGGATGCCCAAGCCACCGGCATGGATCGCAGCAAGCTGCTGCTGGCATTGCTGGAGATATCCGAAGGTGTGGCACTGGACCGTGATGGCGAGATGCTGGGCTTTGCGCTGGTGCGCCGCTTCGGCCATGGGCGCGTGATCGGGCCGGTGGTGGCGCCGGACGCGGAACGTGCCAAGGGATTGATCGCGCACTGGATCAATACCTATTCGGATTCGTTCATCCGCATCGACGTGTTCGAATCGAGCGGCTTGCCGGCCTGGTTCGACAAGCTGGGCCTGACCTGCGTGGACCACGTCACGCGCATGTGCAAGGGTGAAGCACCGGCGCGCGATGCGGGCATGCAGCTGTTCTCCATCGTCAACCAGGCGCTGGGCTGAGGTGCTCGTGCTGCTGCCGCAGAAAATGCCGCAGCAGCGCGCAAAACCCATGAAGATGCTTTTTCAGGCCCGCATCTTGCGCATCGGCTGCGAGGCCAGGGGCATAGGATAGAACACATGCCGGTTGTGCCGTTTGCCTGCACGGCCTTGTTCAACGCATCTTCAGCGAGTCCCTCTCTATGCAAACTTCCGCCCTGGCCGCGCTTGACCGCAGCCACCTGATCCACCCTGTTGCCAGCTTCCGCGAGCATGAAGAGCTGGGCCCCATCATCCTCAAGTCCGGCCAGGGCGCCTACCTGACCGATCACCAGGACAAGCAGTTGCTGGATGCTTTCTCGGGACTGTGGTGCGTCAATACCGGCTATGGCCAGGAGAGCGTGATCCGTGCGGCCACCGAGCAGATGCAGCGCCTGCCGTACGCCACCGGCTATTTCCACTTCGCTTCGGAACCGGCCATCCTGCTGGCCAAGAAGCTGGTGGACATCAGCCCGGCGTCGCTGAAACACGTGTATTTCACGCTGGGCGGCTCCGATGCGGTGGATGCCGCCATTCGCTACATCACGCACTATCACAACTCCATCGGCAAGCCGGCCAAGAAGCATTTCATCTCGCTGCAACGTGGTTATCACGGTTCGTCCTCGGTGGGCGCGGGCCTGACCGCACTGCCCAATTTCCATTACCACTTCAACCTGCCGCTGCCGACCCAGCATTACCTGCCCTCGCCTTATCCCTACCGCAGCGAGCTGCAGGGCGATGAAGCCATCATTGCGGCCTCGGTGCAATCGCTGCGCGACAAGGTCGACGAACTGGGCGCGGACAATGTCGCCGCCTTCTTCTGCGAACCGATCCAGGGTTCCGGGGGCGTGGTGGTGCCGCCCAAGGGCTGGTTGAAAGCCATGCAGCTGGCCTGCAACCAGCTTGACATCCTGTTCGTGGTGGATGAGGTCATCACTGGTTTCGGCCGCACCGGCCCGATGTTCGCCTGCCTGGACGAAGACGTGCAGCCCGACCTGATGACCATGGCCAAGGGCTTGACCGCCGGCTATGCGCCCATGGGTGCGGTGATGATGTCGGACCGTGTCTACAACGGCATTGCCGATGGCGCGCCGATGAGCACCGTGGTCGGCCATGGCCAGACCTACTCGGCCCATCCGGTCAGCGCGGCGGTGGCGCTGGAGGTCCTGCGGCTGTATGAAGAAGGTGGCCTGCTGGAAAACGGCCGGCGCCTGGAACCGGTCTTCGCCGGCGGCCTGCGCGCCCTGCTCGACCATCCGCTGGTGGGCGATGCCCGCAGCCGTGGCCTGCTGGGTGCGCTGGAACTGGTGGCCGACAAGCAGACCAAGGCCCGCTTTGCGCCCGAGCTGAAACTGCATGACCGCATCTTCCAGGTGGCCTATCGCCACGGCCTGGTGTTCCGCGCGTTCGGCGACAACATCCTCGGCTTTGCGCCTGCGCTGTGCTACACGCAAGAGGATTTCGCGCTGATGTTTGCGCGCCTGCGGGCCATCCTGGACGAGGTGCTGGCCCAACCCGAGGTGCGCGCGGCCTTGCGCTGAGCACACCATCGCGAGCAATGCCCCCTGCCCGATGGGGAAATCACGGCAGGAGGGGTTAAAATGCCCTGCTACATCCCGCCGGCTCTCCCTGTGCACGCCATGCCAGGAGCGCCGGCGGGCTGAGTCGAATAACCCGAGGCAACATGATGACTAACGGCGCGTTGAAACTGGACCGGATCGATCTGAGGATTTTGTGTCACCTGCAGCAAAATAGCCGCATTACCAATGTGATCCTGGCCGACGCCGTCGGCCTCTCCCCCAGCCCCTGCCTGATCCGCGTCAAGCGCCTGGAGAAAGCTGGCTACATCAGCGGCTATGGCGCCTACATCCGGCTGGAGAAGCTGGCCGACGTCCAGATCGTGTTTACCGAAGTGACGCTCTCGGACCATCGCCGCGAAGACTTCGCCAAGTTCGAGGCCACCATCCGCAATGTCGATGAGATCATCGAATGCCACCTGGTCAGCGGTGGCTATGACTACCTGCTCAAGTTCATGACCCGCAGCGTGGTGCATTACCAGAGCGTGATCGAGTCGCTGCTGGAACAGAACCTGCGCATCGAGAAGTATTTCAGCTACATCGTCATCAAGTCGCCCTTCATCAAGCATCACTATCCGCTGGAAAAGTTCATCCAGACCTGAGACGGCCCGCGCCCCTGCCCGCCGGGCAGGGCTGCCGTCCTGCTTTCCTGAAATATCCTTCATATCGCCCCGCAGGCAGCGCCACCGGGGCTTTCCGGCCTGCATGGGCCAGGCCGAATCTTTACATTTCGGCATCGTGGCAAGCCCGGATTGCGGCTTCTCCATCGAATCTCCACAAAAACCCCCTGAAAACGCCACTTCTGGTCAGCAAACTGCCCTTTACTTTTGTAAAGACCTGCCGTTAACCTTCACGGGTCACTGACATTGCGTCAGTTTCCCGAAAGATAAGAAAATCATCATCATCCAGGGGTCAAGATGGCAACTTCCACGGGGACGATCTCGACATCGGCCGGTCCGTTAGACGTATCGACGTTGGTCAACCAGCTCATTGCAGTCGAAAGCAAGTCCAAGCTCACACCGCTGAAGACCAAGGAGAGCGGGTTCAATACGCTCATTTCCGCCTACGGTTCGCTGAAAAATGCGCTGTCGAGCTACCAAAGCGCGCTCAAGACCATGACGGCGGCCAGCTTCAGCGCCCAGAAGACCACGGTGGCCAATGCCGGTACCGGCACCAACCTGACCACCGATCCGTTCACGGCCGATGCCAACAGTGACGATTCGACCAAGGTCCTGGCGCAGAAACTGAAATCCGGCGGCTACGCCAGCGGCACCACTTTCAATGCCGGCGACTCGATTGCCATCAAGGTCGGCACCAATCCGCCCACCTTCATCACGCTGCAGGCCAACGCCACCCTGGCTGGCGTGCGCGACGCCATCAATGCCTCCAAGGCGGGCGTGACGGCTTCCATCGTCACCGATGGCAGCGGCGACCACCTGGTGATGGAATCCAATACCGGCGGCACCGCCAACACCATCAAGGTCACGGCCAACAATTCGCTCTCGGGGCTGAGCTATGACCCCACCGTGGCCGGCTCGGTGACCCAGATCCAGGCACCGCGCGACGCTACCAAGGCGGCGGCCGGCAAGTACAGCATCGGCGTGAGCCAGCTGGCGCAGGCGGTCAAGGTCAGCTCGGCCGGCATCGCACCGGGCACCACGTTCGACAATGGCGTGCTGGCCATCAAGACCGGCAACGGTTCGACCACGCTGATCCAGCCCAAGACCAACACCCTGGCCGGCGTGCGTGACGCCATCAATGCCAGCGACGCGGGCGTCAATGCGGCCATCGTCAGCGACGGCACCAATGACCACCTGGTCCTGACCGCCAAGGACAGCGGTGCGGCCAACAACCTGCGGGTGAGTGGCACGGGCAATTTCTCCGTGTTCAACTTCGACCCCAGCGGCACCGTCACCACCACTGGCGTGGCGACCAACCAGACCTACGCCAGCGGCAGCCTGGCGCTGCAGGTGGGCAACAAGTCCTTCACGATCACCCCGACCGACCTGGACGGCAGTGGCGCCATTGGCTTGAACGACGTGATGAAGGCCATCAACGACGCCAATACGGGCGTGACCGCCAGCATCAGCAATGACGGCAGCAAGGACCACCTGGTGCTCACCCCCACCGGCACGGACGCCATCAAACTGGTCGGCAGCAATGACTATGCGGACCTCTCCGGCAGCAGCATGGGGCAACTGGCCAAGGCACAGGATGCCAAGCTGACCATCGATGGCGTGGCCGTGACCAGCACCAGCAACAAGGTCAGCAACGCGATCTCGGGCGTGACCCTGAACCTGGCCAAGGTCACCACCTCGGCCGACAATTTCACGCTCTCCATTGCCAATGACACCAGCGGGCTCTCGACGGCGGCCAACACGTTCGTCACCGCCTACAACAACCTGGCCAAGGCCATCACCAACCTGACCAAGCAGACCCCGTCCACCACCAAGGGCCAGGCCAGCACCGGCTCCCCGCTGGCCGCCGAGTCCTCGGTGCTGAACATGATGACGCAGATCCGCAGCACCATGCTGGGGGCGCTGGGGGATGATGGCGGCATGAATCTCTCGCAGGTCGGCATTGCCTTCCAGAAGGATGGCACGCTGGCGCTGGACGCCACCAAGCTGACCACGGCCGGCAACAAGGATTTCGACGCGGTCAGCAAGCTCTTCACCGGTACCTCGGGCGTGGTGCCCAAGCTGCAGAAGGTGCTCGACGGCATCCTCAGCGACAGCGGCACCTTGGCCAGCAAGACCAAGGGCCTGCAGGACAGCCTCAAGATCGTGACCGACCAGCAGACGGCGGCCAATGATCGGCTGCAAACCCTGAAGGACAACTACACCAACCAGTTCAACCGGCTCAACATCACGCTGGCGACGATGCAGTCGCGACAGAGCTATCTGACGCAGCAGCTGGCGAAGTTGTCCAAGTCGTCCTGATCACGTTGAGCACAGGTCCGCATGCGCGGACATCCATGCAAAAGGCCGCAGCGATTTCCCGCTGCGGCCTTTTGTTTTACGGACTGTCGTTATACTGTGACCATATCTGGCTTGCCGAAGAGCAGGCCTGAATCCGATAACAATGATCAGGGAGACTCAGTGACCACCCTCAACTACCTCGATGACTTCCAACCCGGCCAGGTATTGCGCTCGCCGGGCACGCTCGCCGTGAGCGCCGAAGAGATCAAGCAGTTCGCCCAACAATACGATCCCCAACCCTTCCATCTCGACGAAGCGGCGGCGCAGCAGACTTTCTTCCGCGGCCTGGCCGCCAGCGGCTGGCATACCGCCGCACTGACCATGCGCCTGCTGGTCGATACCCTGCACATCCAGGGCGGCATCATCGGTGCCGGCTTTGATGAATTCCGCTGGCCCCGTCCGACCCGCCCGGGCGACGTGCTGCGCCTGGAAGCCGAAGTGCTGGGCATCAAGACCTCGCAATCCAAGCCGCAGCAGGGTTTCCTCAACCACCGCGTGACCACCTACAACCAGCACGACGAAGCCGTGCTCATCATGACCGGCAACCTGCTGGTGCCGCGCCGCAGCCCGGGCTGAACGCTCAGGCGGCGTCGGGCTGCTGCGCCGGATGTGCCTGCTCGAAAGCGGGCAGCGCATTGCAGGCAGCCTCGATGGCACACAGCGTCGGGTACGGTGCCATGTCCACATCGAAACGGCGCGCGTTGAAGATCTGCGGAATCAGGAAGCAGTCAGCCATGGTCGGGGCGTCACCCACGCAGAAGTGTCCGCGCGTGGTGTCGGCCGCCAGTTGCTGTTCCAGCGCCGTGAAACCGAGCTTGATCCAGTGCTGGATCCACGCCGTCTTCTGCGCCTCATCCACGGCAAGCGTGTGCTTGAGATAACGCAGCACGCGCAGGTTGTTCAGCGGATGGATTTCACAGGCGATGGCCAGCGACAGTTCGCGGATATGCGCCCGCGCGAATGCATCACCCGGCAGCAGCGATGGCGTCGGATAGCGCTCGTCCAGATACTCCAGCATCGCCATCGATTGCGTGAGCAGCTTGCCCTGGTCGGCCAGCACCGGGACCAGCGCATGCGGATTCAACTGCGTGAAGGCGGGCAGCAATTGCTCGCCGCCCTGGTTCAACAAATGCACGGCCGCCGTTTCATAAGCCACGCCTTTGATGTTCAGGGCGATACGCACGCGATAGGAGGCCGAGCTGCGGAAATAGCTGTAGAGGGTAGTCATGCGCTTGCTTCCTAAAAAAATCAGATCAAGCCAGGCTGCGCGCAGGCAACACGGTGCCGGCCGCTTCACCGAAACCGATATTGGGCAAGCCATCGCGACGAGCCACGGCACGCAGGATGATGGTATCGCCATCTTCCAGGAAGACGCGCTTCTCGCCATTGGCCAGGTTCAGGGGGGCCTTGCCGCCACCGCTCAGTTCCAGCAGTGAACCGGCCTGGTCCGGTGCCGGACCGGACAAGGTCCCCGAACCGAAGAAGTCACCCGGCCGCAGGTTGCAGCCATTGACGGTGTGGTGCGTGACCAGTTGCGCCACGGTCCAGTAGGCATCCCGATAATTGCCCAGCGAGAGCCGCTCTGGCGCACTGCCCGCTTCACGCATGGCCGCGGTCTGGATCAGCACTTCCAGTTCGATGTCAAAGGCACCGCTCTCGCGCAGGGTCGGCGCATCCAGGTAAGGCAGCGGTTGCGGGTCGTCCGCCGGGCGCGTCCATCCGCAACGATATGGCGCCAATGCTTCCAGCGTGACGATCCATGGCGAGATGGTGGAGGCAAAGCTCTTGGAGAGGAAGGGGCCCAGCGGCTGGTATTCCCAGGCCTGCACATCGCGTGCGGACCAGTCGTTGAGCAGGCAGAGGCCAAACACCTTGTCCTCAGCCTGCGCCATCGGCACCGGCTCGCCCAGGGCATTGCCGCCGCCGATGAAGATGCCCAGCTCGAGTTCGTAATCCAGTCGCTTGCAGGGACCGAAGGTGGGCAAGTCCGCGTCGGGTGCCTTGGTCTGGCCCACCGGACGACGGAACTGCTGGCCCGAGATCGCGATGGACGACGCACGGCCGTGATAGCCGATCGGCACCCACTTGTAGTTGGGCAGCAGCGGATTGTCCGGACGGAACAGCTTGCCTATCGTGGTGGCGTGGTGGATCGATGTGTAGAAGTCGGTGTAGTCGCCGATCACGGCCGGCACATCGTATTCGGCCTGGGCCTGAGGCACCAGGCAGGCGGCCAGCTCGGTCTGGTGCGCCGAACCGCTGCGCAGCAGGCGCGACAACGCCAGGCGCAGGGCCGACCAGGCGGCCGGCGTGAGTGCCATCAGGGCATTCAAACTGCTGCCGCCGCAGGCTGCATGAGCGGCCGTGCGGGTGGCTTCATCAAAGCCCGAGAAGGCGCCGGCAGCCTGGGCGGCCGGCAGGTCGAGGATCTGGTCGCCGATGGCCACGCCCGCACGGAAGGCTTCTTCACTGCCACTGCGGCGAAACACGCCGTAAGGCAGGTTCTGGATCGGGAAGCTGCTGTTTTCTGCATTGGCGCTCTGGACCCAGCTACGCAGCGAGGTGTCATGGGTTTCGTTCATTTTCAGGCTAGGCAGGCTCATGCGCGCTCCGGGTTGAAGTTCTTCTGGATGCCCAGCCAGCAGTCCTGGTAATCGCGCTGCAAGGTCGGCGCGGACAGGGCGTGACGGGTCGGGCAAAGGATGTTGCGGGTCTCGAACATGAAGGCCATGGTGTGGTCGACCTTGTTCGGGGTGCTGGTATCGATACGGCTGGCTTTCTCGAAGGTGGCCGCGTCCGGTCCGTGACCGCTCATGCAATTATGCAGGCTGCCGCCGCCGGGCACAAAGCCGCCGCCTTCCTTGGCGTCATACTGGCCGGTGATGAGGCCCATGTATTCGCTGGCCACGTTGCGGTGGAACCAGGGCGGACGGAAGGTATCTTCAGCGGCCAGCCAGCGCGGCGGGAAGATCACGAAGTCGATCGTATCCACGCCGGGCGTATCGCTCTGCGACTGCAGCACCAGGAAGATCGACGGATCGGGATGGTCGTAGCTGATCGAGCCGATGGTATTGAAGTGGCGCAGGTCATACTTGTAAGGCGCATAGTTGCCATGCCAGGCCACCACATCCAGTGGCGAATGGCCGATCTTCGCCTGCCACAGGTTGCCGCCGAACTTGGCGATGAGCTGGAAGTCGCCCTCCCGGTCTTCGTACCAGGCGTGCGGCGTGGCGAAATCGCGCGGATTGGCCAGGCCGTTGGAACCCAGCGGACCGAGATCCGGCAGGCGCAGCAGCGCGCCAAAATTTTCGCAGACGTAGCCGCGTGCCTCGCCATCCGGCAGGCGCACCTGGAAGCGCACGCCACGCGGGATGACGGCGATCTCCTGCGGCTCGATGTCGATCACGCCCAGCTCGGTGCGCAATTGCAGGCGCCCCAGCTGCGGCACGATCAGCAGTTCGCCATCGGCCGAATAGAAGAAACGATCGGTCATCGAGCAATTGGCGGCATACAGGTGGATCGCGCAACCGCTCTGGGCTTGCGGCGAGCCGTTGCCGGCCATGGTGACCAGGCCTTCGATGAAATCGGTGGGTGCCGCGGGCATGGGCAGCGGGTCCCAGCGCAACTGGTTGGGCGGCGGCGCGACGTCGTCGAAGTGGCTCACCAGCAGGCCGCGTTCCATCGGTTCAAACGGGTGATGCACCGCAGCCGGACGGATGCGATAGAGCCATGCGCGACGATTGTGACCACGCGGCGCGGTGAAGGCGGTGCCGGAAATCTGCTCGGCATACAGGCCATAGGGTGCACGCTGCGGCGAATTCTGGTGCGCGGGCAAGGCGCCCGGCAGGGCCTCGGTGGCGAACTCGTTGCCGAAGCCGGTCTGGTAGCCGCGCGTGTGCACGTGATGGCTGACGGAAGAATCGGTGATGGTATTCATGCGGACACTCCTCGGGAAGTACGATGCAAGCGCGCGATGGTCAGCGCCGAAATCAGCGCCGGCACCGCCGCTGCGATGAACAGCGAACCATTGCTCCACTGCAGCGCGATCAGTTGGCCGCCGATGACCGGCCCGACCACCGAGCCGATGCGGCCGATGCCCAGCGCCCAGCCAATGCCGGTGGAACGCAGCGTGGTCGGATAGAAGGTACCAGCCAGCGCGTTGACCGCCGGCTGCCCGCCGACGATGCAGAAGCCTGCCACGATCACCGCCAGGAACAGCAGCACCGGCATGGCCGCCACCTTGCCGATCAACGCAATGGATACGCAAGCCAGCAGGAAGCAGGTCCCCAGCACGCGGGTGAACCCGAAGCGGTTGATGAAGCGGCCCAGTGTCAGCGTACCGACCACGCCGCCCACTTGCAGCGAGGTCCCGATCAGCACCGCCATGCTGGTGGAATAGCCGGCGTCACGAATCAGCGTGGGCAGCCAGTTGGAGAGGAAGTACAGGTTGATCAGGTTCATGAAGCTGATCAACCACAGCAGCACCGTGACACCGGCGCGGCCATCGCGGAACAGGGCCGCCACCGGCATGCCTTCAGCCTTGCTTTCCTTGACCACGACCTCGGTCTTGTCATCGATGCGGATGGCAGGATCCAGCTTGCGCAGCCAGCGCGCCACCTGGCTGCGCGCACGACGCTGCAGCACCAGGAACTGTATCGATTCCGGCAGCCACACCAGCATCGCCAGGCCCAGTACCAGGGGCACCGCACCGCCGACCCAGAACACCGCATGCCAGCCATGCGCCGGGATCAGTGCTGCGCTCACGAATCCGCCCGCCGCAGCGCCCACGGTAAAGCCGCAGGAAACCAGCATCATGCGGGTCACCCGCGAGGACGAAGGGCTGTATTCGCCGACCAGCGCCATCGCATTGGGCATGATGCTGCCCAGGCCAAAGCCGGTGATGAAGCGCACTACCAGCAACTGATCGATGGTGGTGACCAGCGGCGTCACCAGCATGCAGACCGCAAAGAACAGGGTCGAAGCGATCAGCACCGGACGGCGGCCGTAGCGGTCGCCCACGGGGGTGAGCACCAGCGAGCCCAGCAGCATGCCGAACAGGCCCGCCCCGAACACCGGACCGAGACTGGCCTTGCTCACGCCCCAGTCGGCAATGATGGCCGGGGCCACATAGCCCATGGCCTGCACGTCGAAGCCATCGATGATGAGGCACAGGCCGCACAGCAGCAGCAGGCCGAATTGAAAAGTGCCGAACCGGCCCTGCTCCACCACCTGGTCCACATGGACCGTGGGGAGAGCGCCACCTTGGTGGATGCTCATTGTCTTGCTCCTCGTCTGTCTTTACGTTTTTTTAGTTGTGTTGCCTGCCATCTGCGGGCCGATGAGGCTGAACATGGCAGATGGGCAGATTGCATGGCCGTGTGCGCAGGCGCTGCTGCGCGGCTCTTGATGGTGTTATCGCGACGTCACTGTAGTGCAATCGCCCTTCTTTTACGATATAAATACGAAAATACGATCCATTCATTTCATGAATATTGCAGTGCACGCGTTTTTGCTACTGCCGAGCTGACCATGGCCCTCATCGAACCACGCGACATCGATCTCAACCTGCTGGTGGTGTTCCAGGAGGTCTTCCAGGAACGCCAGATCTCCTCGGTAGCCCGTCGTCTGGGGCTGTCGCAGCCGGCGGTGTCCAATGCACTGGCGCGGCTGCGGCGCAGCTTCGGCGATGAGCTGTTCGTGCGCACGGCGCAAGGCATGCAGCCCACGCCCTTTGCCGAACAGCTGGCCGAGCCGGTGGCTGCGGCACTGCAGCAGGTAGCGCGCGCTCTCAACCTGCAGGAAGGCTTTGCGCCGCAGAGCAGCGAGCGCCGCTTCACGATTGCCATGACCGATGTGGGCGAGGTGTATTTCATGCCGCGCCTGATCGAAGCCTGTGCCGAGGTCGCGCCGGGGGTGAGCCTGTCGACGGTACGTGCCGGGGCCATCGACCTGAAGAGTGAAATGGAGGCCGGCCGGGTGGACCTGGCCATCGGTGCGTTCGACAATCTGTCGGAGGCGCTGTACCAGCGGCGACTGTTCCGCCAGGAATACGTGAGCATGTTCCGCATCGGCCATGCGCTGGACAAGCGCGGCGAGGTCGGCCTCAAGGAATTCCTGGCGGCCGAGCATCTGATGGTGTCTTCGCTGGAGAGTCCTTATGATCGCATCAACCAGAACCTGGAGAAGGCCGGCATCCTGCCCAGCGTACGCTTCCGGGTGCCGCATTTCACGGCGGTCCCTTACATCGTCAGCACCACGTCGCTGGTGGTGACGGTGCCGCGCAAGTTGGCCGAGAGCGCTGCCGCACCCTTTGGCTTACGCTACATCAAACCACCGCTGCGCCTGCCGGCACTGCAGACCAACATGTTCTGGCATCGCCGCTACAATCAGGACGAGGGCAATGTCTGGCTGCGCAACCTGATCTCGGCACACTTCGCCGAATGAGTCCGAACGAGAACGACGACACTGCCCGCGAGGCAAGGGAGGAGAGACATGCACATCTACCGCAGCTATGACCGCGAGGCGCTGGACGAGCAGTACAACGTGCGCCTGCGCATTGCGGATTTCCAGGCGTATTTCGACCGCTTTGCGCGCGAGGGGGAAGCAGCGCGGCAAGCGCATCCGCATCTGGCCGACCTGCCCTATGGCGAGGATGCCCTGCAGACGCTGGATTTCTTTCCGGGGCGCAGCAATGGCCGGCCCCTGCTTGTCTTTATCCACGGTGGCTACTGGCGCTCGCTGGACAAGCATCAGTTCAGCCAGCTGGCCCTGCCCTACCTGGCGCAAAACATCAACGTGGCCCTCATCAATTACCGGCTGGCCCCGCAGGCGCGCATGGGCGACATCGCCGCTGACTGCGGGCGCGCGCTGCGCCTGCTGCATGCCAAGGCCGCGGCGCTGCGCTTCAATCCGGAGGCGATCTGGCTCATGGGTCACTCGGCCGGTGCGCACCTGGCGGCGCTGATCGCTTCGCTGGGGGCGGCGCCGGTGCGCGGGGTGTGCGGCATCAGCGGAATCTATGACCTGGAGCCGGTGCGCCTGTCTTACCTCAACGAAGTGCTGCACCTCTCCGCCTCGGACGCCCAGCAGGCCAGTCCGCAGCTGCTGGCCATGCCCGAGGGCGTGAAGGCGCTGCTGTGCGCAGGAGAAGAGGAGTCCGCCGAATTCCTGCGCCAGCGCGACTTCTACGCCGCCGCCCTGCGCCAGTCGGGACATGCCGTGGAAGTGGTGGCGCTGCCGCAGCAGCATCACCTGAGCGTGGTGGATGTGGCCGCGGATGCCAGGAGCGGCTTGACTCAGTCGATGTTGAGACTGATCCTGGCGTAATTATTTTCTGATTTCAGCAGTCTGTACAGGCGCGGATTTAGCCCTTCGCGCCTCTTTTGAATCAATTCTCTTTTGTATTATTTGCACGCGCAACTGAACAAGACGACGCGCCTCAGGGCTCAGGGCCGCACTTAATTGTTTAAATGATTTAGCCATCACGAGCCTCGGGTCGATTTCGGAAAACGTTGGGGGACGGGAATGTTGTTTCCAACTGCGCAAGGATAACGAATTGAAGTTCCGGGTAATTTCCAAATTGCAACTACCCCCTCAAGCATTGAAGAAATTCGCTACAGAATCCCACCCATCGAACGCCAGATATCAATAAGAATCATTTTCATCTGAACTATAATACCGGGCTCACCCCGCCAACCGCCCCCGCTGCGGCACGGCAGGCAAGACCAACAAGGCGCCTCGCGCCCTCGCCGCCCACTGATACATGTTCAAGAAGATCTGGTTCCAGTTGCACTGGTTCATCGGCATCACTGCCGGCACCCTGTTGATGACCATCGGCGTGACCGGCGCCATCCTGGCTTTCCGCGAGGAAATCATGGACGCGCTGAGCCCCGGCGTCATGCACGTCCAGGTGCGCCAGCAAGCCACGCTCACGCCCCAGCAGCTGCTGGACAAACTGCGCGCGGTGGAGCCTGCGCGGCGCGTCACCACCCTCACCCTCACTGCTGAACCCGGCGCCTCCGCCCGCGTGGTCTTCGCGCCGCCGCCCGGGGTGCGGCGCGGCGAGGCGCGCTATGCCGATCCCTATACCGGCGCGCTGCTGCCACCGGTGACGGGCGCGGAATTCTTCGAATTCATCGAACGCTTCCACCGCTGGCTGCTGCTGCCCACCGAGATCGGCAAGATCGTCCTGGGCACGCTGGCGCTGGCGCTGCTGGTGCTGGCACTCTCGGGCCTCTACCTGCGCTGGCCGCGCCGCCCGCTGTCGCTGCGCGCCTGGCTGCGGCTGGACTTCCAGCTGCAGGGGCGCTCCTTCCTGTGGAACCTGCATTCGGTCATCGGTACCTGGTCGCTTGTGATGTACGTGCTCTTCTCCATCACCGGTGCCTACTGGGCACTGGACTGGTTCAAGGACGGCGTGAACACGCTGGCCGGCGAGAGCCGCCGCCCCGCCATGCAGCGCGGTGAAGGCAAGAAGAAAACCGCAGCGGAAGACGCCACTGCGCTGGAACTGACCCAGGCCTGGAACAGCTTCCTCGCCAAGGCTCCCGATTACCGGAGCGCCCAGCTGCGCCTGCCGGAACAGGGCTCCCAGCCGGTGCAGATCTTCTTCCTCGATCACGCTGCACCCCACGAGCGCGCCCGCAGCCGCATGGTGGTCTTGCCACAGAGCGGCGAGATCCGCCAGCTGGAACGCTACGAAGACAAATCCGATGGCGGCAAGCTGATCGCCGCCATCTATCCGCTGCACATGGGCACGTACTTCGGACTGCCAGGGCGCATCATCATGGCCATCGCCAGCCTGATGATGCCGCTCTTCGGTATCACCGGATGGATGCTCTACCTCGACCGCCGCCGCAAGAAAGCCGCGCTGCGCGCCGAACGTGCCAGCCTCGACGGCACGTCACCCGCCCCCGAAGGTGAGCCGGTGCTGGTGGCCTATGCCTCGCAGACCGGGCAGGCCGAGCGCATCGCCCTGCATACCGCCGCCGGCCTGCGCCGCAGCGGCATCGCCGTGCAACTGCAATCGCTGGCGCAGAGCACGCCGGAGAGCTTGCGCCATCATCGCCGCATCCTCTTCATCGCCAGTACCTTTGGCGAGGGCGATGCGCCCGACAGCGCGCGCGGCTTCGAAAAGCGCCTGCGCCAGGCTGCAGGCCAGTCGCTGGCCCACGTGCAATACGCCATCCTGGCGCTGGGGGATCGTCACTACGCGCAGTTCTGCGGCTTCGGCCACACCCTCGACCACGGCCTGCGCCAGTGCGGCGCCAAGCCCCTGTTCCCGCTGGTGGAAGTCGATCGCATGGCCGGCGTGGCGCTGCGCAAATGGGAAACCGAACTGGCCGCCCACGGACTGCAGGCCAGCGTAAGCGAACTCCTGCCCACTACCGCACCGGCATGGCAGCAGTGGAAGCTGACACGACGCGTGCTCATGAATCCGGGCAGCCAGGGTGCACCGCTGTATCACGTCGAAATGCAGCCGCAGGACGGCAGCCTGCCCGACTGGCAAGCCGGTGCACTGGTGGAGATCCAGCCGCGCCACGCGCCGGATCGGATCGCCCTGCTGCTGCAGCGGCTGCAACTGGACGGCAGCGCCTTGGTACGCCATCAAGGGCAGCAGACGACGCTGGCCGAAGCGCTGGCCGGCAGCGTGCTGCCGCCGCATCCGGCGCGAGAAGCGCAAGCCCTGGCCGACCAGCTGCAGCCCTTGGCGGCGCGCTCGTATTCGGTGGCTTCGGTGCCACAGGATGGCGCGGTGCACCTGCTGGTGCGCCAGGTCCAGCATGAAGACGGACTGGGACTGGCCTCGGGCTGGCTGACCGAATTTGCACCCATCGATACAGCCATCGAACTGCGCCTGGTGGAGAACGCCGGTTTCGCCCCGGTCGCGGCCGGCACGCCGGCCATCTTCATCGGCAATGGCTCGGGCCTGGCCGGCTTGCGAGGCCATCTGCGCGCACGCATCCAGCCGGGAGAAACGCAGTCCCGGAACTGGCTCCTCTTCGGAGAACGTAACGAGCGTTACGATTTCCTGTATGCCGATGAATGGCTGGACTGGCTGGAACACGGCCACCTGGCACGCCTTGACCTGGCCTTCTCGCGGGACCAGAACGAACGCCTGTACGTGCAGGACCGCCTGCGCGAAGCCGGGCCCGAGCTGCGCCAGTGGCTGGACCAGGGCGCCGTCCTCTACGTCTGCGGCAGCCTGGAGGGCATGGCTGCCGGTGTCGACGCCGTCCTCACCGACCTGCTGGGTGAAGCCGGCCTGCATGCCCTGATCGAGCAGAACCGCTATCGCCGCGACGTCTACTGATCGCGCCGGATGGATCCCCGATCCATCCGCCTCTCCTGCGGGATGCAACAGCGCCTGCGCCTACCTGTAGGCAGCTCCCGCTTTCCTCTGTAGGACAGTTCCGATTCGTGCTTGCGGCCGCGCTACGGCGCTGCGGCCGGGCATATACTCGTCCGCACAGCGTTGCCTGCGGACGCCCCACAGCGTCGCGGTCCATGGCAGCGCCCAACCGGGATCCTTCCATGACCAACAAGAAAATGACACTGAGGAGCTGGTCCGCCGCAGGGCTCCTGTTGCTGCTGAGCTCGGTGATGCTGGCCGCGTGCAGCTCGCTGCCCACCATCGTGCCCGACATGGACACGCAATCGGCCCGCACCATCCAGATGAAGGGCGGACGCGGCGTGCTTTCCGAGGCGCAGGCCAAGGCCGCGCTGGACAAGCTGCGCGCACAGAACGCCGACAATACCCTGCTGGACCGCCACGTGGCCATCGAAGGCGCCATCACCGGCTCGCCGCTGGTCACCGGCAACAAGGTCACGCTGCTCATCGACGGCCCGGCCACCTATGCCTCCATGCAGCAGGCGATCCAGGCCGCGCGCTATCACATCAACATGGAAACCTACATCATGGAAGACGATGAGGTCGGCCGCCAGTTCGCCGACCTGTTGATCGCCATGCAGAAGAAGGGCGTCCAGGTCAACCTGATGTATGACAGCGTAGGCAGCATCAATACCCCGCGCGAATTCTTCCAGCCCCTGATCGATGCGGGCGTCAATGTGCTGGAATTCAATCCCATCAATCCCACCCAGCTGCGCAAGGACTGGGCCGTCAACCAGCGCGACCATCGCAAGCTGCTGGTGGTCGATGGCAAGACCGCCTTCGTGGGCGGCATCAACATCAGCAGCGTCTATTCCAGCGGCTCCTTCAGCACCCGCAAGAAAAAGCCGCAGCTCAACAAGGATGGCGAGCAAATCCCCTGGCGTGATACGCAGGTGCGCATCGATGGCCCGGTCGCGCTGGAATTCCAGAAACTGTTCATCGAGACCTGGGGCAAGCAGCGTGGTCCCGATCTCGGCGAGCATCGCTACTTCCCCCCGGTGGCTCCCGCCGGCAACGAGATCGTACGGGCCATCGGCAGCTCGCCCGATGATCCCTACAGCATCATCTACGCCACCTTCATCTCGGCCATCCAGCATGCGGAAAGCTCGATCTACCTGACCAACGCCTACTTCGTGCCCGATCCGCAACTGCGCGATTCGCTCAAGGATGCCGCCCGGCGCGGCGTGGACGTGCGCCTGATCCTGCCGTCCCACAGCGACTCCTCGCTGGTGCTGTATGCCTCGCGCTCCTTCTACAGCGAACTGCTGGAGGCGGGCGTGCGCATCTACGAGCGCCAGGACGCGCTGCTGCACTCCAAGACCGCGCTCATCGATGGCGTCTGGTCCACCATCGGTTCGACCAACCTCGACTGGCGCAGCTTCGTCTACAACCAGGAAATCAACGCCGTGATCCTGAGCCCGCAATTCGGAGCCCAGACCAAAGCCATGTTCGACCGGGATCTTGGCGCCTCCAAAGAGATCACAAAGGAACAGTGGGAACAGCGGCCGATGAGCGAGCGCATGAAGGAATTCGGCGCCAGCGTCTGGTCCCGCCTGCTTTGAGCGCGGCGGGAGACGCCGGTGAATGAACCAATGTACTGATATCGAAAAGGAGTCCGGTTTGCGATCGATGTTGCCCCGTCTGACCTCATGCTTGTTGCTGGCGGCCAGCTGTGCCTTGGCTGTCGGCAGCTCGGCATATGCCCAAACCCAGACCGGCGCGGCCGCCATGAAGAGCCGTTACGAAGAATTGCAGGGCGAGCTCAGCAACAACAGCTACCACCGCCCGCTCTACCTGAATTCGCGCGAGGAAGGCGGCAACGTCAAGGGCGACATCTACGCCGTGCTGAATTATCCCTTTGCCCAGGTGCGCGAGTCGCTGGACAACCCCGACCACTGGTGTGACATCCTCATCCTGCACCTCAACACCAAGTATTGCCGGATGATGCGCGAGAACGGACGGACCACCCTGCGCATGCAGGTCGGGAAGAAAACCGAACAGGATCTCAACGATACCTACCGCGTCGACCTGCGCTATCACGGCGGGGCCAGCGCGGCCGATTACTTCTCGTCCTCGATGCTGGCCGACAAGGGACCGCTGGACACTTCCAACTACCGTATCGAGATCGAAGCGACGCCCTTGGATGAGAAGCGCTCCTTCCTGCATTTCAGCTATGCCTATTCCTATGGCATGGCCAGCAAGCTGGCGCTGCGCGCCTACCTGATGACGGCCGGTCGCGACAAGGTCGGCTTCAGCGTGGTCAAGCGCGAGGCCAACGGGCAAACGCAGTATGTCTCGGGCAGCCGTGCCACGGTGGAGCGCAATACCATGCGCTATTACCTGGCCATCGATGCCTATCTGTCCGGTCTGGAAGCACCGGCGGGAGAACGGCTGGAGAAGCGGCTCACGGCCTGGTACGGTGCAACCGAACAATATCCGCGCCAGTTGCATGAAGTCAGCCGCGAGGACTATCTATCGATGAAGCGCAAGGAAGTGGCGCGGCAGCAGAAGGCCGCTCAATAGTCCTGCAAGCCGGCCTGCTCACGCAGCCACTCCAGGAACGCGGCCACCGCCGGCCGGCGCGCATGATGCGCAGGATAGACCGCAAAGTGCGCCTTGACCTTGATGGCGCGCTCCAGTCCAAAGACCGGTTTGAGTTTCTTTTCCTCGATGTGCCGCGCGGCCACGGTCGCGCTCTCCAGCGCCACACCCAAGCCCTGGGTGGCGGCATCCAGTGACATCTGCGCGCGGTCGAAACGCACCGCAAATTGCTCCGGCGGGCGTACGTCCGCAAATTCCCCGAACCAGTCCGCCCACTGCACCACGCTCACGTTGCTGCGAATGAGCTTCACGCCCAGCAGATCAGCAGGTTTTTTGAGCTTGTACTCACGGATGAAAGCCGGGCTCGCCAGCGGCACGATGCGCTCTTCGAAGAGCGGCTCCACCACCAGTCCCGGCCAGTTGGGAATGCCGTAGCGGATGTCGATATCCACCTCGCCCAGTTCGAAATTGCTCTGCGAGTGCGCCGCCGAGAGATTGAAGGTGATCTCCGGATAGGTGCGCGCGAAATCATTGAGCCGCGCCATCAGCCACAGGCTGGCGATGCTGGGCGCGGAATGGATGTAGAGCGTGTTGCTCACACCCTGCCGCACATCCATGGACGCCGCCGTGATGGCGGAGATCGCGCCCTGGATGCGCGCCAGGTAGCCCTCCCCTGCCGTCGTGATGCGCACCCCGTGCGCGCTGCGTTCGAAGAGGCGAATGCCGAGATAGGACTCCAGCCGCGCCACCTGGTGGCTCACTGCCGAGGCGGTCAGGTGCAGCTCGGCCGCCGCCAGCGCAAAACTCTTGCGCCGGGCCACCGCTTCGAAGGCCTGGAGGTTGGGTAAAGGCGGGAGAACGGCCATGGACGGGCTCGCGGGCTAAGATGATGATCTGTCACTTTAACATGACGAGACTTCGCTTGTCGTCAGGCGAGGAAAGTTCGACCATGCGCATCAGAACAAAAACGGAGACATGGTCAAAGCCCTGCACGCTGCATGGCGGCACGCGCAATCGCGCATCCGCGCTGTCTCCGCTGTTGCTCACCTCAACGCAAACATCTGGAGAACACGACATGCTGCTCAAGGACAAGGTTGCCGTCATCACCGGCGGTGCAGGAATCAACGGACTGGGCTACGCCACCGCGCGCCTGATGGCCGTGCAAGGCGCCCGCGTGGTGGTGCTGGACCTGGCGCAAGCCGACCCGGCCGGTGCTGCCGCCCGTATCGGTAGCCAGCACCTGGGACTGGTGGCCGACGTCACCGACAAGGCTTCCTGCGAAGCTGCCATCGCCGAGGCCGTCAAGCAATTCGGCCGCATCGACATCCTGGTCAACAATGCCGGCATCACCCAACCCGTCAAGACGCTGGAAATCACCGGTACGGATTACGACCGCATCCTCGATGTCAGCCTGCGCGGCACGCTTTACATGTCGCAAGCAGTGCTGCCGACCATGCGCGCGCAGCAGGGCGGTTCCATCATCTGCATCTCGTCGGTGTCGGCCCAGCGCGGTGGCGGCATCCTGGGCGGTCCGCACTATTCGGCGGCCAAGGCGGGCGTCCTGGGCCTGGCACGTGCCATGGCGCGCGAGTTCGGTCCGGAAGGCATCCGCGTCAACTGCATCACCCCCGGCCTGATCGGCACCGACATCATCAAGGGCAAGCTCACCGAAGAAAAGAAGGCCGAGATCGCCGAGACCATTCCGCTGGGGCGCCTGGGCCGTGCCGAGGACATCGGCGGCGCCTGCGTCTTCCTGGGCAGCGACCTCTCTCAGTACTGCACCGGCATCACGCTGGACGTTAATGGTGGAATGCTGATCCATTAAACGCAGCTTAATGCTAGTCCGCGCCGGCCTGGCCGGCATCTTTCCCGATACCAGAACAAACAGGAGACCAGAGATGACCCAAGACAACAGCAAACCCGGCAAGACTACCCTGAGCCGCCGCCAGCTGCTCAAGGCCGGTACGGTGGGTGCGGCACTGCCGCTGTTTTCCATCATGAGCCGTCCGGCCAGTGCGGCCGAGTTCAACTACAAGTTCGCCACCGGCCAGGATCCGTCGCACCCCGTCAACAAGCGTGCGCAGCAGGCCATCGACCGTATCCGTGAAGCCACCGGCGGCCGGCTGGACATCAAGCTGTTCCCGGCCAACCAGCTGGGCTCGGATACCGATTTGATGTCGCAGATCCGCAATGGCGGCGTGGAATTCTTCAACCAGGCCAGCGTGGTGCTGTCGACCCTGGTGCCGGCGGCCGGGATCGTCAACACCGGTTTCGCCTTCCACGACTACAAGGAAGTCTGGCAGGCCATGGATGGCCCGCTGGGCGCCTACGTGCGCGCACAGATCGAGAAGGTGGGCCTGTTGACCATGTCCAAACCCTGGGACAACGGCTTCCGCCAGATCACCACTTCGACCAAGCCGATCAAGACGGCGGGCGACCTCAAGGGCTTGAAGCTGCGCGTGCCGGCCGCACCGATGCTGACCTCGCTCTTCACGGCACTGGGTGCCAGCCCCACGCCGATCAACTTCAACGAAGTCTATTCGTCGCTGCAGACCAAGCTGGTCGAAGGCCAGGAAAATCCGCTGGCCATCATCAGCACTGCGCGCCTGTACGAAGTGCAGAAGTTCTGCACCATCTCCAACCACGTCTGGGATGCCTACTGGATCCTCGGCAACCGCCGCGCCTTCGAGAAGCTGCCCAAGGACATCCAGGAAATCGTACGTCGTGAACTGGACAAGGCCGCCACGGATGAACGCGCCGATATCGCCTCGCTGGCCGGCTTCGCCCGCAATGACCTGCAGGGCAAGGGCGTACAGATCATCGAGGCCGACAAGGATTCCTTCAAGGCGGCACTGGCCCAGGCCAACTTCTACAAGGACATGCGCGCCAAGTTCGGCGACGAAGCCTGGAAGCTGCTGCAGAACGCCGTCGGGAGCCTGGGATGAGCGCCCTGTCGCTGGAGCAGCCGGTGACGGATGACCGTTCGCTGGCGGCGCGCCTGGAAAATTGGCTGGGCCTGGCCATCGAGATTCCTGCCGCGGCGCTGGTGGTGGGCGAGGTGGTGGTCCTGCTGGCGGGCGTGATCATGCGCTTCATCTTCAACAACCCGATTCCCTGGGCTGATGAACTGGCCTCCATCCTCTTCCTCTGGCTGGCCAACCTGGGCGCGGCCGTGGCCCTGCGGCGCGGCACCCACATGCGCACCACCGTGCTGGTGGGCTTCATGAGCGAACGCGGCAAGGCATGGGCGGAAGCCCTGGCCATCATCGCGCCCTGCGTGATGCTGCTGATCCTGATGCATCCGATGTGGGAATACGCCGAAGACGAAATGTTCGTGCAGACCCCGGCGCTGGGCTGGCCCAACACCGTGCGAGCCGCTGCCGTGGCAGTCGGTGCGGCGCTGATGATCGCGCTGTCGCTGTTGCGCATCTCGCGCCAGAAGCTGGTCGACCTGGCCGGCGTGGTGGCCCTGCTGGCCGTGGTGGCCGGTGCCATGGTCCTGGGCGCAGGCTGGCTGCAGGCCATCGGCAACTGGAACCTGGTGGTGTTCTTCGGCGTGGTGCTGGGGGTGTCGGTGCTGCTGGGCATTCCCATCGCTTTCTGCTTCGGGCTGGCGACGGTGGCCTTCATGCTCACGGTCACCACCAGCCCGCTGGCGGTGGTGGCGGGACGCTTCGATGAAGGCATGTCCTCGCTGATCCTGCTGGCGGTGCCGCTGTTCATCCTGCTGGGCCACCTGGTGGAGATGACTGGCATGGCCAAGGCCATGGTGGATTTCCTGGCGTCGCTACTGGGCCACGTGCGCGGCGGGCTGAACTATGTGCTGCTGGGCGCGATGCTGCTGGTCTCGGGCATCTCCGGCGCCAAGACTGCCGACATGGCGGCGGTGGCTCCGGTGCTGCTGCCGGAGATGAAGCGGCGTGGCAATCACGAGGGAGAACTCATTTCGCTGCTGGCCGCCTCCGGTGCCATGGCCGAGACCATTCCGCCCTCGCTGGTGTTGATCACCATCGGTTCGGTGGCCGGGGTATCGATTGCGGCGCTCTTCACTGGCGGCATCATGCCGGGCATCGTGCTGGCAGTCCTGCTGGCGATCCTCGCGCGCTGGCGCAGTGCCGAGATCATGGAAGGCATCCAGCGCGCGCCCGGTCGCGTGGTACTGCGCACGCTCATCATCGCCCTGCCTGCGCTGCTGCTGCCCATCCTCATCCGTACTGCCGTGGTCGAAGGCGTGGCCACGGCCACCGAAGTCTCCACCATCGGCATCGCCTATTCGGTGGTGGCGGGTCTCTTGGTGTATCGCCAGTTCGACTGGAAGCGGCTCTATCCGATGCTGGTCGACACCGCCGCTTTGTCGGGCGCGATCCTGTTCATCATTGGCACCGCTACCGGCATGTCGTGGGCGCTGACGCAGTCGGGCTTCTCGCATGCGCTGGCCGAGGCCATGACCAGTGTGCCGGGGGGCAAGTATGGCTTCCTGCTGGTGTCGATCGCCGCCTTCATCGTGCTGGGCAGCGTGCTGGAGGGAATCCCGGCGATGGTGCTGTTTGCGCCGCTGCTGTTCCCGGTGGCCAAGGCCATTGGCGTGCATGAGGTGCATTACGCCATGGTCATCATCCTCTCCATGGGCGTGGGCCTGTTTGCGCCGCCCTTCGGCCTGGGTTACTACGCCGCCTGCACCATCGGCCGCGTGCATCCGGACGTGGCCGTCAAGCGCATCTGGCCTTACCTGGGCGCGCTGGTGGTGGGCCTGCTGATCGTCGCCTTCGTGCCATGGTTCTCGATCGGTTTCCTCTGATTTTGACGCTTTCACTCATCTCGCAAGGACTCGCAATGTCTGACAATTTGGCAAACCTGCGCGCAAGCGCATACCGCATCCGCCGCAATGCCGTGCGCATGGGCGAGGTCCAGGGCCAGGGCTACATCGGCCAGGCGCTGGGCTGGGCCGACGTGCTGGCCGTGGCCTACAAGCACGCCATGCAACTGCGCCCGGATGATCCCGAGTGGAGCGGCCGCGACCGCTTCCTGCTCTCGCACGGGCACTACGCCATCGCCCTGTATGCCGCGCTGATCGAGGCCGGCATCGTCCCCGATGAAGAGCTGGAATCCTACGGCAGCGATGACAGCCGCCTGCCCATGTCGGGCATGGCGACCTATACGCCGGGCATGGAAATCTCCGGCGGCTCGCTGGGCCAGGGCCTGGCCATTGGCGTGGGCATGGCGCTGGGCCTGCGCTACAACCGCAATCCGGCCTTCGTCTACAACTCCATGTCCGATGGCGAACTGGATGAAGGCTCGACCTGGGAAGCCGCCATGGGCGCGGCGCACCACCAGCTGGGCAACCTGATCTGCCTGGTCGATATCAACAACCAGCAGGCCGATGGTCCTTCCAGCAAGGTGATGGGTTTTGAGCCGCTGGCCGACAAGTGGGCGTCCTTCGGTTGGTACGTGCAGCGGGTCGACGGCAACGACCTGGCGGCCGTGGTGCAGGCCTTCGACAATGCGCGCAACCTGAGGGACGCCAAGCCGCGCGTGATCCTGTTCGATACCCTGATGGGCAAGGGCGTGCCCTTCCTGGAGCAGCGCGAGAAGAACCACTTCATCCGTGTGGATCCGCCTGAATGGCAGCAGGCGCTGTCCATCCTCGACCAGTCTAATCAACAAGGAAGCCAAGCATGAACACCGTCGCAGACAAGAAACCGCGCCTGACCACGTCGGCCATGATCGCCTCCATCGCTGCTGAAGGGCAGCGCGTGCAGGCGGCCCCGTTCGGCAAGGCCCTGGTGGAATACGCTGCGGACCGCCCCGAGATCGTGGGCCTGACCGCCGACCTGGCCAAGTACACCGACCTGCACCTGTTCCAGAAGGCGTATCCCGAGCGCTTCTTCCAGATGGGCATGGCCGAGCAGTTATTGATGGCCGCCGCTGGCGGCATGGCCAAGGAAGGCCTGGTGCCGTTCGCCACCACCTATGCGGTCTTCGCCACGCGGCGCGCGTATGACTTCATCCACCAGGTGATTGCCGAAGAAAACCTGAACGTGAAGATCTGCTGCGCCCTGCCGGGACTGACCACCGGTTACGGTCCCAGCCACCAGGCCACCGAAGACCTGGCGATGATGCGCGCCATTCCCGGCCTGACCATCGTCGACCCCTGCGATGCACTGGACCTGGAACAGGCCGTGCCGCAGATCGCGGCACACCAGGGCCCGGTCTACATGCGCCTGGCGCGCGGCAATGTGCCACTGGTGCTGGATGAATACGACTACCAGTTCGAGCTGGGCAAAGCCAAGGAAATCCGCGACGGCAACGACGTGCTCATCATCTCCAGCGGCTTCATGACCATGCGCGCGCTGGAAGTGGCCAAGGCGCTGGAGGCCGACAACGTCAGCGTGGGCGTGCTGCACTGCCCGACCATCAAGCCCTTCGACGAAGCCACGGTGGTGGAACAGGTCAGGAAGAAGAACCGCCTGGTGGTGGTAGCCGAGAACCATTCGGTCATCGGCGGCCTGGGCGAGATCGTCGCCACCACGCTGATGCGCCACCGGGTGCAGCCGGCGGGCTTCCAGATGGCCGGCCTGCCCGATGCCTTCCTCGATGCGGGCGCGCTGCCGACCTTGCATGACCGGTATGGGATCAGTTGCGAGGTGTTGAGCCGGCGGATCAGGGAGTGGTTGAAGTAAGCAGACGCGCGAGGTAGTGATGAATCAGTTCGGTCAGTCCAACGGGCGAGCAAACTGGTTCATCAGGCGCGCACGTTCGACGTCTTTGATTGCGCTAGCCAGTAAAACAGCATCGTTGCTGGCACGTATCTCGCGCAGATACACGTCAATGCTGTCTTCATCAACAAGGAACAAGGAACAAGGCTGCATCGAAAGGTGGTAGCGTTGCGAGGGAAATACGCTTGCTCATGCTGATCCTTCCAGGCTGACAGTGATTGGAAAGCGATGATGATTGCATGAAAAAAGGAGACCTCGGTCTCCTTTTTTCATGGCGTATTGCTGGGGCTTACTTCAGGCTCAACACCCACTTCACCAGCTCCTTCGCCTCAGCCTCGGTCACCTGGCCCTTGTTGGCCGGCATCGCTACCGCGCCCCAGACACCGCCGCCGCCGTTGAGGACCTTCTGGGTCAGCTTGGCTTCGGCATCCTTCTGGCCGGCGTATTTCTTGGCCACTTCCTTGAAGGCGGGGCCGACGATCTTGGCGTCCACCGAGTGGCAGGCCATGCAATTCTTGGACTTGGCCAGTTGCGCATTGGCCATGGCTTCGGCGGAAATGGCCGAACCGGCCACCAGGGTGGCGATCAACAACAGGTATTTCATGGGGGCTCCTCAGCAAGCGGTGGACGACGGTCACGCCTGCAGCGGCATTCTCCAGGCGCTTCGCAGGCGGGGCTATTCTACCCGGCTTCGCCACGCACCCTCTATCTGCCCGCGCGTATATCTGTCATAGATCAAATTCCATGACGGAAATATCACGCCCCCCTCGCCTTGTCGCCGTGCAAGGCCGGAGATATCATGGACGCCCGACTCATTCGGATCCGATATCAGTCCATGTCCGACCATCCCCGCCTGGAATTGCGCCAGCTGCGCTACTTTGCCGCCGTCGCCGAAGAAAAGCATTTCGGCCGCGCCGCCGCGCGCCTGCACATGACCCAGCCGCCGCTGTCGCAGACCATCGCCGCGCTGGAGGAGCAACTCGGCACCCCCCTGTTCCAGCGCACCAAGCGCAGTGTGGCGCTCACCCCTGCCGGCGAAGCCCTGCTGCCGGAGGTACAGCGCATCCTGCAACAGGCCGCCGCCCTGCCCGACCTGGCCCGGCGCGCGGCCAGCGGGGCATCGGGGCTGTTATCGCTGTCCTTCATATCGAGTGCGGACTACAGCATCCTGCCCCCGCTCCTGCAGCGCTTCCGGGCGCGCTATCCGCAAGTCCAGATCGAATTGCGCGAAGCCACCACCGATATCCAGCTGGAAGACCTGATGCAAGGCAAGATCGACGCCGGCCTGCTGCTGCCGCCGCTGCCGGAGAAAGCCGCGGCCGTGCTGGATGTGCGCCCGGTGCTGTCGGAACCGCTGATTGCAGCGCTGCCCGAAGGCGCGGTCAAGAAACGCGGGCCGGTAGCGCTCAAGAGCCTGCGCGAACTGCCGCTGATCATTTTCCCGCGCCGCATTGCGCCGGCCTTCCATGACACCATCCTGTCCTGCTTTCGCGATGCGGGCGTGACGCCCCATATCGGCCAGGAGGCAATCCAGATGCAGACCATCGTCGGCCTGGTCTCGGCTGGCATGGGAATGGCGCTTGTGCCACAATCCGTCTCGAATTTGAAACGCCCGGGCGTGGACTACCGCCGGCTCTCCGATCCGGCACCGGAAATCCAGACCGGCCTGGCCTGGCGGCGCGACAACCCGTCCGGCGTGCTGCGTGCCCTGCTGGACCTCTTGGACATGCCTGCCTGATCCCATTGCACGGGAATCGCTGCTGCGAACTTGCGCAAGCCGGCGCGCTCCAACCGCCGTTCCGCCCAACAACAGAAAGATCAAACTCATGCTCGTCCACCCCATGCCCGACCCGATCGCCATCCACATCGGGCCGCTAGCCGTCCACTGGTATGGCCTGATGTACCTGCTGGCCTTTGCCCAATTCATTGCGCTGGGACGCCTGCGCATCAAGCAACCGCACATCGCCGCCGTCGGCTGGAAGAAGGAAGACCTCGACGACATGCTCTTCTATGGCGTGCTCGGGGTGGTGCTGGGCGGGCGGCTGGGCGAGATCCTGTTTTACAACCCGGCGTATTACTTTGCGCATCCGGCCGACATGATCGCGGTCTGGAAGGGCGGCATGTCCTTCCACGGCGGCTTCCTGGGCGTGATGCTGGCGATGTACCTGTGGGGCCGCAAGCGCGGCCGCAACCTGATGGACATCATGGACTTCATTGCGCCCATGGTGCCGCTGGGCTACGCGGCCGGCCGCCTGGGCAACTTCATCAATGCCGAACTGCCGGGGCGTCCGGCCGATCCTTCGTTGCCCTGGGCGATGATCTGGCCCAATGTGGACAACATCCCGCGCCATCCTTCGCCGATCTACCAGATGCTGGTCGATGGCATCCTGCTGTTCATCATCCTGTGGATCTTCGCGCGCCATTCGCGTCCGCGCATGGCGGTGGCGGGCATGTTCTCGCTGCTGTATGGCTGCGCGCGCTTCTTCACCGAGTATTTCCGCGTGCCGGATTACGAGGTGCATTTCGGTGGCATCACCATCTCGGCGGGGCAGATGCTGTCGGTGCCGATGATCGTGCTGGGGATCATCTTGCTGGTGCTGGCTTACAAGCTCAAGCAGCAGGCGCAAGCGCCGGTGGAGCCGGTAGCCGCGTCCAAGAGCTGACAGCTGAGCAGGAAAGAAGAAGGGCGGTACCGGTGATTCGGTACCGCCCTTTTTTCATCGACGCGCGAGCGCGTGAGGCTGTGGAAAACTCAAGCCTTCTTCAACGCAGCCGCCGCCTTGGCGATCTCGGTGATCTTGTCCCAGTCACCGGCCTCGATGGCCGCCTTCGGGGTCAGCCAGGAGCCGCCCACGCACACGACGTTCTTGCACGCCAGGAACTGCGGTGCCGTCTCTTGCGTGATACCGCCCGTCGGGCAGAACGACACGTCGGACAAGGGGCCGGCGATACCGTTGAGCATGCCCACGCCGCCCGCCGGCACGGCCGGGAACAGCTTCAACTGACGGAAGCCCGCTTCGCGCGCCGCCATCACTTCAGAAGGCGTCATCACGCCCGGCAGCAGCGGCAGGCCGCTGCGCTTGGCCGCTTCGATCAGCGCCGGGGTCAGGCCCGGCGAGACACCAAAGACCGCACCCGCATCGCGCGAGGCCGTGAACTCTTCCGGCGAAGTCAGCGTACCCACGCCGACGATGGCGTCGGGCACCGACTCGGCAATGGCGCGGATGGCCGGCAGGCCGTGTTCGGTGCGCAGGGTGATTTCCAGCACGCGGATCCCGCCTGCGACCAGGGCGCGTGCCAGCGGCACGGCGTGTTCAAACTTGTCGATGGCGATCACCGGGATGACCGGCGAGGCGCGCATGATTTCCAGTGTGGTCTTCATACCGTGACTTTCTCTTTCTCAAAAATCGGCGGCAGGCCGAAGGTGGCGCCGCCCTCTTCTGCGGTTCCCACCGCGTTGCGGAACATGCTGAACAATTCGCGGCCCATGCCGTGCTGGTTGCCCGAGAGGTCGCTGCTGTCCTGGCCACGGGCTTCCCACTCGGCCGCATCCACCTTGGCTTGCAGGGTACCCGCATCGGCATCCAGGCGGATGACGTCACCCGTGCGAACGCGTCCCAGCGGACCACCGCCCAGCACTTCCGGCGTGACGTGGATCGCGGCCGGTACTTTACCCGATGCGCCCGACATGCGGCCATCGGTCACCAGCGCCACATGACGGCCCTTGTCCTGCAGGATGCCCAGCGCCGGGGTCAGCGAGTGCAGCTCCGGCATGCCATTGGCACGCGGACCCTGGAAGGTGATCACGGCCACGAAGTCGCGGTCGAGCTCGCCGGCCTTGAAGGCGGCCATGAAAGCTTCCTGCGAGTGGAAGACCACGGCAGGCGCTTCCACCACGCGGTGCTCGGGCTTGACGGCGGAAATCTTGATGACCGCACGGCCGAGGTTGCCCTGCAGCAGCTTCAGGCCACCATCGGCCGCGAACGGCTTGGCCACGGTGCCCAGCACGCCTTCATCGCCGCTCTTGGCGGGGGCGTCGTGCCAGGTGACGATGCCGGGACGGCCGTTCTCGCCTTCGGCCGCCAGCATCGGCTCCTTGCAGTGCTGGCGCAGGCCCTGGCCCAGGATGGTGGTGACGTCGTCATGCATCAGGCCGGCGTCGATCAGTTCGCGCAGCACGAAGCCGGTGCCCCCTGCTGCATGGAAGTGGTTCACGTCAGCTGTACCGTTCGGGTAGATCTTGGTGATCAGCGGCACCACGGCGGAGAGCTTGTCGAAGTCGTCCCAGTCGATCACGATGCCGGCTGCCTTGGCGATGGCCACCAGGTGCAGGGTGTGATTGGTGGAGCCACCGGTGGCATGCAGCGCGACGATGGCATTGACGATGGACTTCTCGTCGATCATGCGGCCCACCGGCGTGTATTGCGTACCGAGGTCAGTGATCTTGGCCGCCTGCTTGGCCGCGGCAGCGGTGAGCGCATCGCGCAGCGGCGTGTTGGGGGTGATGAAGGCGGCGCCCGGCAGGTGCAGGCCCATGGCTTCCATCAGCATCTGGTTGCTGTTGGCGGTGCCATAGAAGGTGCAGGTACCGGCACCATGGTAGGACTTGGACTCGGCTTCCAGCAGCTCGGCCCGGCCGATCTTGCCGGCCGTGTAGAGCTGGCGGATCTTGACCTTGTCGCTGTTGCTCATGCCGCTGGTCATCGGACCGGCGGGCACGAACACGGCCGGCAGGTGGCCGAAATGCAGTGCACCGATCAACAGGCCCGGCACGATCTTGTCGCACACGCCCAGGTACAGCGCCGCATCGAACATGTTGTGCGACAGCGCGATGGCAGTCGCCATGGCAATGGCGTCGCGCGAGAACAGCGACATCTCCATGCCGGCCTGGCCCTGGGTCACGCCGTCACACATGGCCGGGGTGCCGCCGGCGAACTGCGCCACGGCGCCCGCTTCACGCGCGGCTTCTTTCAAAATCTGGGGGAAACGCTCGAAGGGCTGGTGCGCCGACAGCATGTCGTTGTAGGCCGAGACGATGGCCAGCGACGGTGCCTTGTCTTCCTTCAACTTCAGCTTGTCATTGGCGGGGAAGGCGGCGAAGCCGTGGGCCAGGTTCGTACAGCCCAGCGCGCCACGCTGCGCGCCCTTGCGGCGAGCGGCTTCCAGGCGTTCGAGATAAGCGGTCCGGTAAGGACGGCTACGTTCGGCGATGCGTTGGGTGACGCTGGCTAAGGTAGCGTTGAGAGACATTGTCGGTTTCCTGTTAGCGTTAACACTGTAATTTTACTACATAATTTTGACCGAATGAAATCATACACTTAGAGCACTGCAGCAGGCCAGTCCTGCCCGTCTTTTCATTGGTAATCATCATTGCGCTTCAAAACCCTTATCACTTCGCACTTTGCAGCCCACAGCGCCGATGCTTCACGGCAATGTAACGGGGCCGTCATAAACTGTAGTGAAACTACCACTTTGACGACATTTGATGTATAGTCATCGGCGTTGTCCCGATCACATGACCCCGGCCGGCCGCGCTGCCTGTCAGGTCAAGACAGCCAACCGACACCCAACTCATGCATACCACCGCCCTGACCGACACGGCCGCCTTCCAGGCATTGCAAGCTCATCACGCCACGGCAGCTCAATGGCACCTGCGCGACCTGTTCGCCCGACAGCCCGACCGTTTCGAGCGCATGCACGTGCGTGCCGCCGGACTGCTGCTGGATTACTCCAAGAACCGGCTCAACGCCGACACGCTCTCCCTGCTGATGAGCCTGGCCCGTGAGCGCGGCGTCGAGGCCCTGCGCGACGCCATGTTCAGCGGCGAGAAGATCAACTTTACTGAACAACGCGCCGTCCTGCACACTGCCCTGCGCGCACCGGCCGATGCCTGCGACGCCCAAGTGGACGGACAGCCTGTCGCAGCGGAGGTTCATGCGGTCTTGGAGCACATCCGCGAGTTTTCCGAGCGCGTGCGCGGCGGCCAATGGCGCGGCTACACCGGACGCGAGATCACCGACATCGTCAACATCGGCATCGGCGGCTCCTTCCTCGGCCCGCAGATGGTCTGCACGGCCCTGCGCGATTATCGCCACGCTCGCCTGACGGCGCATTTCGTTTCCAACGTCGATGGCCATGATCTGGATGAGGTGCTCGCGCGCATCGATCCCGAGACCACGCTGTTCATCGTCGCCTCCAAGACCTTCACCACGCAGGAAACCATGCTCAACGCCAAGTCGGCGCGTGCGTGGTTCTTGCAGCATGGCAAGTCCGAAGACCTGGCCAAGCACTTCGTGGCCGTCTCCACCAATGCCAAGGAAGTCTCGGCCTTCGGCATCGATACCGAGAACATGTTCCCCTTCTGGGACTGGGTCGGTGGCCGTTACTCGGTGTGGTCGGCCATCGGTCTGCCGATCGCGCTGCTGATCGGCTACGACCACTTCGCGCAGTTCCTGGCCGGCGCCCACGCGATGGACCGCCATTTCCGCGAAGCCCCGCTGGAATCGAACATGCCGGTGATCCAGGCGTTGGTCGGGATCTGGAACCGCAACTTCCTCGACAGCGCCTCGCTCACCATCGCCCCGTATCACCAATGGCTGCGCTTCTTCCCGGCCTACCTGCAACAGCTGGACATGGAGAGCAACGGCAAGCGCATCACCCGTGACGGTACACCCGTCTCGGTAGAGACCTGTCCGGCCATCTGGGGCGATGTGGGGACCAATGGCCAGCACGCCTATTTCCAGCTGCTGCACCAGGGCACGGACATCACGCCCATCGATTTCATCGCCGTACTCAAGCCTTCGCACGCCATTGCCGAGCATCAGGAAGCCCTGCTGGCGAACTGCTTCGCGCAGTCCGAAGCCTTCATGCGCGGCAAGGATGCCGACGAAGTGCGCGCCGACCTGCAAGCGCAGGGCTTGCCCGAAGCGGAACTTGCGGCCTTGATCCCGCACAAAACCTTTGATGGCAATCGTCCCAGCAATACCCTGCTGCTGCCCGAACTGAGCCCGCATGCGCTGGGCGCGATGATTGCGCTCTACGAGCACAAGACCTTCGTGCAGGGCGCGATCTGGGGCATCAACAGCTTCGACCAATGGGGCGTGGAACTGGGCAAGGTCCTGGCCAAGACCATCCTGGCCGAACTGAAGTCCGATACCGCACCGGATGCCTCGCGCCACGATGCCTCCACCAGCGCCCTGATCGCACTGGCGCGCGAAGCAGCCCGCGCTGCGCAACAAGGCTAGCAACCACGTAGCTGCGACCAGCTACTTCACGCACAAAGAGACAACACACACCATGGCTACTTCTGATTTCGATCTGGTTTTATTCGGCGGCACCGGCGACCTCTCGATGCGCAAGCTGCTGCCGGCGCTGTACGCCCGCGAACGCGCGCGCGACCTGCCGGCCGATGCCCGCATCATCTGCCTGGGCCGCGATGAAAAGTCGCGTGAGGATTTCCTCAAGCTGGTGGAAAAGGATTCCAAACCCCACGTGCCGGCGGCCAACATGGACGCCACCGTCTGGGACCGCTTCACCAATCGCCTGCAATACGCCTCGGTCAATGCCAAGGAAGCCGACAGCTTCAGCCACCTGAAAGAAGCCCTGCGCGAAGTCGACGGCCTGGCCCGCGTGTTCTACCTGGCCACGCCGCCCAGCCTGTTCGCCTCCATCTGCGAGAACCTGTCCAAGGCTGGCCTGGTCACCCCGACCTCGCGCGTGGTGCTGGAAAAACCGCTGGGCCGCGACCTCGAAAGCGCGCGCAACATCAATGCGCAAGTGGGCCGCTATTTCCAGGAATCGCAGATCTTCCGTATCGACCACTACCTCGGTAAAGAGGCGGTGCAGAACCTGCTGGCGCTGCGCTTCGGCAACGTGCTGTTCGAGCCGCTGTGGCGCCGTGAATGGATTTCCGACGTGCAGATCACCATCGCCGAAGAACTCGGTGTCGGTGGCCGCTTCGATTACTACGACACCTCCGGTGCCCTGCGCGACATGCTGCAGAACCACCTGCTGCAATTGCTCTGTATCGTGGCCATGGAGCCGCCGGTATCGAACTCGGCCGACGCCGTGCGCGATGAGAAACTGAAGGTGCTGCGCTCGCTCAAGCGCTTTACCCCGACCACGCTGGCCATGAATGTCGTGCGCGGCCAGTACCGCGCCGGTCACGTCGATGGCGTGGCCGTGCCCGGCTACCGCAAGGAAGCCGACGCCAATCCCGATTCGCGTACCGAGACCTATGTGGCGGTCAAGGCCGAGATCGATACCTGGCGCTGGGCCGGCGTGCCCTTCTACCTGCGCACCGGCAAGCGCATGGCCGATTCGCTGGCCGAGATCGTGGTGCGCTTCAAGAGCGTGCCGCACTCCATCTTCGCGCACCAGAACGACACCCCCAACTGCCTGGTCATCCGCCTGCAACCGGACGAAGGCCTGCACATGAACCTGATGGCCAAGCAGCCCGGCGACGGCATGCGCCTGCGCCCGGTGGAGCTGGAACTGGACTTCCGCGAGAAGTTCAAGACCCCGCGCATGGATGCCTACGAGCGCCTGCTGCTGGATGTGCTGCGCGGTCACCTGACCCTGTTCATGCGCAGCGACGAACTGGAAGCCGCCTGGGAATGGGTGGAACCCATCCTCACTTACTGGGACCAGCAGGAAGCCGATCCCGTGCCCTACAACGCCGGCACCTGGGGTCCGGCGGCTGCGAGCGCACTGATCGGCCGCGATGGCCTGCAGTGGCGCGAAGAAGCGCTGCCCGAGGTCTGAGGCCACAGGCTTAGTGTCACCAGGCCACTGCCATGTCCATGCTGCTCGATTCCATTCGCACCCACATCAACTCCCTCTCCAAGTCGGAGAAGAAAGTGGCGGCGACCATCCTCGCCAACCCGCAGCTGGCCTTGGCGGAGAACCTGACGGCGCTGGCCAAGAATGCCGAGGTCTCGGAACCCACCGTGATCCGCTTCTGCCGCGCCATCGGCTACGAGGGCTGGCACGACTTCAAGTTGAAACTCGCGCAGAGCCTGGCGCTGGCCCTGCCCGGTGCCGATGAGACGCTGGCGCAGGATGACCTGGCGGCCGACCTGGTCAACAAGATCTGCAGCCGCTCCATCAACACGCTGCTGGATCTGCGCAACCACCTGAACCCGGATGCGATCCAGCTGGCGCTGGACGTGCTGGCGCGGGCCAACAAGATCGAGTTCTACGGCCAGGGGACCTCCGGCATCGTGGCCAACGACGCGCAGCACAAGTTCTTCCGCTCGGGCGTGCCCACGGTGGCTTACTCCGACCCGCACATCCACAGCATCGCAGCCTCGCTGCTCAAGGCCGGCGACTGCGTGGTGGCGATCTCGCAGCGTGGTGGCAATGCCGCCCTGCTGCGCTCGATCCAGCTGGCGCGCAAGGGCGGTGCCGACATCATCGTGCTGGGCCCGTCCGGCACCCCGCTGGCCGAACTGGCCACCGTATTGGTGCCCATCGACCTGTCCTTCAATATCGATCCCTATACCCCCATCTCGGCGCGCCTGGCGCACCTGGTGGTGATCGACATCCTCGCCGTGGGCCTGGCCCTGCGGCGCGGACCGGAATTCCGCAAGAAGATGCAGAACGCCCAGAAATCGCTGCAGAAATTCGACATGCAATTCGATTCCTTCTTCCGTTGAGAGGACTGCGACGGATCAAGGATCAGTCATTGACCGACAGACAGCGCAGCGCCAATGCGTACAATGCCGTTGTCCCCTTCATTCTCTTTAGCAACAGGACTTTCCATGAGCCAGCTTGACCAGTTGAAGCAGTACACCACCATCGTGGCCGATACCGGCGACTTCCAGGCGATGAAGGCCTTCGCCCCGCAGGATGCCACCACCAATCCCTCGCTGATCCTCAAAGCCGTGCAGAAGGCGGAGTACAAGCCGCTGCTGGAGTCGGTCGTCAAGGCGCATGCCGGCAAGAGCACCGATGAAATCATCGACCGCCTGCTGATTGCCTTCGGCCTGGAAATCCTGAAGCTGATCCCGGGCCGCGTCTCCACCGAGACCGATGCGCGCCTGTCCTTCGATACCGAAGGCACGGTGGCCAAGGGACGCGAACTGATCCGCCTGTACGAAGAAGCCGGCATTGCCCGCGAGCGCGTGTTGATCAAGATCGCCTCCACCTGGGAAGGCATCCGTGCCGCCGAGATCCTGGAAAAGGATGGCATCCGCTGCAACCTGACGCTGCTGTTCTCGCTGCCGCAAGCCATCGCCTGCGCCGAAGCCGGTGTCCAGCTGATCTCGCCCTTCGTCGGCCGCATCTATGACTGGTACAAGAAGTCCACCGGCCAGGACTACACCGGCAGCGATGATCCGGGCGTACAGTCGGTCAAGTCGGTCTACAACTACTACCGCAAGTTCGGCTACACCACCGAAGTGATGGGCGCAAGCTTCCGCAATACCTCGCAGATCGTGGAACTGGCCGGTTGCGACCTGCTGACCATCAGCCCGGACCTGCTGCAGAAGCTGGCCGAGTCCGACGCACCGGTCGAGCGCAAGCTGAGCAAGGAAGCGGCCGATGCCGCCGATATCGAGCGCATCTCGCTGGACGAAAAGGCTTTCCGCCTGGCCTTGAACGGCGACGCGATGGCCACCGAAAAACTGGCCGAAGGCATCCGCCAGTTCGCGGCCGATGCAGTGAAGCTGGAACAGATCGTGGACGGCCTGCGTTGAACTAACGCACAGCCCGCCAGCCGGCCCCCATCACAAGGCGAGCACCTGCGTGCTCGCCTTGTTGCCATCTACGCCAGGCTGGCCCGCATTCCCCGCACCAGCTGGCATTGGAAAAAACCCACCGTCGTCTGCAAGTGGATGGCACGCCGGTTGAGTTCTTCCGAGGTCACCGCCAGTTCTTCCGAACTCAGCGAATTCTGCTGGATCACCTGGGCCAGCTCGCTGGCGGCGGCACTGATCTGGCTGACGGCGTCTGATTGTTGATCCGCTGTCTGCACGATGTCCTGCACCAGGGCCGAGGTGCGGGCAATGGTCGGCACCATGTCATCCAATTGCCGTTCGGCCGCGCAGGCCAGGGCCACGTTCTCGCGCGCTACCGCATCGATCTCCTGGGCCGCTGACTGGCTGCGCTCGGCCAGCCGCCGCACTTCGGCCGCCACCACCGCAAAGCCGCTGCCGTGCTCGCCCGCATGGGCGGCCTCGATGGTGGCATTCAAGGCCAGCAGGTTGGTCTGGTAAGCGATGTCATCGATGACTTCGATCTTGCCGGCAATCTGCTGGATGGCTACTACCATCTGCCTGACCGTTTCTGCACATTGACGTGCTTCCAGCGCTGCGGCCGCAGCGATCTGGTCGGTCTGGCGGGCGTTCCGGGCGGTGCTGAGGATGGAGGCATGGATCCGGGCCAGCGCTTCGCTGGTCTGTTCCACACCGATGGCCTGCTCGCTGGAGGCGCGCGAGAGCGCTTGCGCCGTCGCACTCACCTCTTCGGCCGTGCTGACCAGCCCTTCGGCGTTGTCGCGCACCTCGGTCACGACCTGGGCCAGGCGCGTCATCGTTTTCTGGATCGCATGCATCATGCTGTCGCTGCAGCGGGACTTCAGGCTGACCTTCTGGACCAGATCACCATCGGACAGGCGCTGCATCACCGTCACCACGTCGCCGGGCTCGCCGCCCATCTGGCGCAGCAGGGTGCGGGTGAGCACCCATCCCGCCAACAGCATGGCCAGCAGCACGCCGCCGGCCACCTGCAGCACGTTCTCCAGGGCGTCGCGGATGATCTCCCGTGCGCTGAGGGCACCGGCTTCCCCCAAGGCGATGTTGTAGGAACGATGTCGCCCAAAGGTCACCTGGACGCCATCAACGCCCGCCCGGAACTCCAGCATCGCTTGCGACAGGCTGTCCTCGATGCGGTCTGCATCAGCCACCGCCAAAAGCCGTCGCACCACTTCCTCGAAGGCGACGATGCGGGCCTGGACATCGGCCAGCATCGCGCCATCGGTCTCATCGGTGATGTAAGCCTCCGCGTACAGTTTGAGATGCCGGTTCAACCGCGTGCGCTGCACTTCGATCTCCTGCAGCAAGCGGGCGCGGTCGTGCGGATCGTGATTGAACAGGTATTGGTAAATGCGTCCCTGGATGGCATTGAAGGCGGCCTGTGCATCATCAAGCGTGGTCACGCTGGGCACCGTATTGACCTGGGCGTAACTGGCCGCCTGGTAGACATTCTCGATCTGGCGCAAGCTGACGGCGGCCGTGGCGACCAGCCCCAGCAAGGCCAGCAGGATCAGCACCGACAGGCGCTGGCCGACGGTCAAGGTGCGAAGTCCTGGCCTGGACATGATTTCCTCCCCCCAGAGGTGTGGCGATGGCGGTATGCCAGAGCGCGCCCCCCTCCGAGCCGCGCGCTGCCGTTTTGGCAACGAACTTATAGCGCGCAGCCAGGCTTGTCAATCAAGGCCGGCATCCACCCTGCAGGGCGGGAAAAACAAAAATGCCACCGCGCAACACTGCGCGATGGCGTTCTCACTTTCCCTGACGGCAGCCCCGCAAGGAAGCCACCATGCGGGCTCAGTCAAAACTGATCTGCACCTTCATCATCTTCGACCGGTCACCAGCGATCTCGAAGGCCTCCACCGCCTGGGCGATGGGATAGGTCGCGGTGATCAGGGGCTTCACGTCCACCAGCTTGCGGTTCATCAGTTCCACCGCCATGGCAAACTCCTCATGGAAACGGAAGGCACCGCGCCAATCCAGTTCCTTGCCCACCAGCAGGTTGGCGGGGAACTGGATGTCGCCCCCCAGCCCGACCTGCACGATGACGGCTTGCGGACGCAGCGCTTCCAGCGCGCCCACCAGCGCACGTTCATTGCCGCTGGCTTCGAAGAGGACATCGAAAGTCCCCTTGTCGGCGGCAAAGGCCTTCAAGGCATCGGGCGTCTCGGCCATGTTGATGGCGCGGTCGGCACCCACCTGCAGGGCCGCTTGCAAGGGCATGCTGGCCACATCGGTGACCACCACTTCCAGCGCACCGGCGCGGCGTGCCGCCACCACCACCAGGGCGCCGATGGGACCGCAGCCGGTCACCAGCACCCGCTTGCCCACCAGCGGACCGGCACGGCGCACCGCGTGCAGCGCCACCGACAGCGGCTCGGCCATGGCCGCTTCGCCATCGGTGACATGGTCGGCCACGATGTGGGCCTGCGCACGTTCGATGATGATTTCCTGGCGGAACGCACCCTGTACGTGCGGGGTGCGCATGGCACTGCCGTAGAAGCGCATGTCCAGGCAATGATTCTGCTTGCCTTCCTGGCAGTACTTGCAAACGCCGCAGGGGCGGCTGGGCGAGATGGCGATGCGCGTGCCGGGTGCGATGTCGGTGATGGCCGAACCCACTTCGGCGATCTGGCCCGAGACTTCATGGCCCAGCACCATCGGTTCCTTGATGCGCACCACGCCGAAACCGCCGTGATGATAGTAGTGCAGGTCCGAGCCGCAGATACCGCCGGCCTTGACCTTGACCTTCAGTTGCTGCGGTTGCAGGGGGGCGGACTCCAGCGGCTGGATGCGCAGGTCGTGCGGTGCATGGATGACGAGGCCTTGTTGCATGTTTGTCTCCGAAATGATCTCAATGATTTACAAGGTAGCGGTCACGCCGCCATCCACGTAGAGGATGTGGCCGTTGACGAAGCGCGAGGCATCGCTGCCCAGGAACACGGCCGCGCCCACCAGGTCTTCCACATCGCCCCAGCGGCGCGAAGGGGTGCGGCCCACCAGCCAGTCGGTGAACTTGGCATCGTTGACCAGGGCCATGTTCATCTCGGTCTTGAAGTAGCCGGGACCCAGGCCGTTGACCTGGATGCCGTACTTGCCCCAGTCGATGGCCATGCCCTTGGTGAACATCTTCACCGCGCCCTTGGTGGCGGTATAGGGGGCGATGCCGGGACGGCCCAGTTCGCTCTGCACCGAGCAGATATTGATGATCTTGCCCGCGCCGCGCGGGATCATGTGGCGCGCTACCGCCTGGGCGGCATAGAAGACGCTGTTCAGGTTGGTGTTGATCAGGTCGTGCCAGTCCGATTCCTTGAACTCCTCCAGCGGATTGCGGCGCTGGATGCCGGCGTTGTTGACCAGGATGCCGATGGCACCGATCTCGCTTTCGATCTTCTGTACCGCCGCCTTGACTTCGTCATTGACGGTGGCATCGAAGCTGGCTTCATGAATGGTGTGGCCCTCGGCACGCAATTGCGCCGCGACGGTGGCGAGCTTGCCGGCATCGCGTCCGTTGAGCACGATGGCCGCGCCAGCCTGGGCCATGCCGCGTGCCAGCGCCAGGCCGATGCCACCGGAGGAACCGGTGATCAGCGCCAGCTTGCCTTCCAGCGAAAAGCCCTGCAACCCTGCGGGCAAGGGGGTGGTCTTGATGGTCATGATGTCTCTTTCTTCTTGTCGGAAATTTCAGTGTCAACACCTGCCTTGCCCTTGATGGCGCAAAACAGGACTCAGTGCTGCTTTCCAGTCTCGCGCTGGAAGGCGGCGATAGCGTGATATTCCGCCTCCAGTTTGGCCGGAATGGCTGCAAAGATGGGTTGCAGGCGGCCATAGACGGCGACCGCCTCGGCCTCGGGAGCGTGATGGTTGGTGGAGCCGACCATGCCGGAGATCACCGACAGCGACGGCAGCAGGCCCAGTGCCCAGGCGCCCAGCACGGCCGCGCCCAGGCAGGACGATTCCACGCTCTCGGGCACCACCACCTCGCGGTTGAAGATGTCGGCCATCATCTGCCGCCACAGGGCCGAGCGGGCAAAGCCGCCGGTGGCCATCATGCGCTTGGTCGGGCCGACCAGTTCTTCCAGCGCGGGCAGGATGCTGTAGAGGTTGAAGATCACCCCTTCCAGGGCGGCGCGGATCATGTGGTGCTTGCCGTGATGCAGGGCCAGGCCGAAGAAGGAGCCGCGCAGGTCGGCATTCCACAGCGGGGCACGCTCGCCGGCCATGAAGGGATGGAACAGCAATCCTTCGGCACCGGGGCGCACCTTCTCGGCGATGCGGGTCAGGGCCTCATAGGGATCGACGCCCTCTTCACGCGCCGCCGCCGCTTCGGCGGTAGCCAGTTCATCGCGCACCCAGCGGAAGATGTTGCCGCCATTGTTGACGGGGCCACCGACCACCCAGTGTTTTTCGGTCAGTGCATAACAGAACAGGCGGCCATGCGGATCGGTGAGCGGCTCATCGATCACGGTACGCATGGCGCCGGAGGTACCAATGGTCACGGCCACATGGCCGATCTCGATGGCGTTCACGCCCAGGTTGGAAAGCACGCCGTCATTGGCGCCGATGATGAAGGGAGTGTCCACCGACAGCCCCAGGCGCTGCGCCATCTCCGGCGAAAGCGCCGGCAGGCGGTGCGTGGTCGGGACCGGGGTGGGCAATTGTTCGGGACGTACACCCAGCAATTCCAGCGCCCCCTGGTCCCAGGCCAGCTCGCGCAGGTTGAACATGCCGGTGGCCGAGGCGATGGAGTGGTCCACCACCCACTGGCCGAAGAGCTGGTACAGCAGGTATTCCTTGATGCCGACGAAGCGCGCGGCCCGGTTGAAGACTTCAGGCTTTTCATGGCGCATCCACATCAGCTTGCACAGGGGCGACATGGGGTGGATGGGCGTACCGGTACGGCGGTAGATGGCATTGCCGTCGTGCTCGTGCTTGATGCGTTCAGCCCAGACCGAGGCGCGGATATCGCCCCAGGTGATGCTGTTGGAGAGCAGGCGATTGTCGGCGTCCAGCGCGATGACGCTGTGCATGGCCGCGCTGAAGGATAGCAGCGCGATCTCCTGCGGTGCGGCCTTGGCGGCCTTGACGGCGCCTGCGATGGAGGCCAGCGCGGCGGCGACAATCTGCTCCGGGTCCTGTTCCGCCATGCCCGGTTCGGTACAGAGGACCGGGTATTCCTCTGCATGCTGGGCCACCACCTTGCCATCGAGCGTGAAGACCACGGTCTTGGTGCTGGTGGTGCCGATATCGACGCCGAGCATGTAGGGTGCGGAAGAGGACATGTGAATTTTCCTTGAGAAACAAAGCAAGACGCCCGGACCAGCCGGGCGTTGCATTCAGTCTTAGACGACCAGGTTGAGCAACATGATGAAGATGATAGCAACAACCGAGATCAGCGTTTCCATCACCGTCCAGGTCTTGAAGGTTTCACCGACGCTCATGTTGAAGTATTCCTTGACCAGCCAGAAGCCCGCATCGTTGACGTGCGACAGGATCAGCGAACCGGCGCCGGTGGCCAGCACCAGCAGTTCCTTGTTGGTGCCGGGGATCAGGGCCACCAGCGGCGCGACGATGCCGGCACCGGTGATGGTGGCGACGGTGGCCGAACCGGTGGCCACGCGGATCACGCCAGCCACGAACCAGGCCAGCAGCAGGGGCGAGATTTGCGCATGCACGGCCAGCTGGCCGATGGCAGTGCCCACGCCGGAGTTCACCAGCATCTGCTTGAAGCCGCCGCCGGCACCGATGATGAGCACGATGGCCGCAGTCGGGGCCAGGCTCTGGTCCACGAATTTCAGCACTTGCTGGCGGGTGAAGCCACGGGCGATGCCGAAGGTCCAGATCGCCAGCAGCAGTGCGGCCAGCAGGGCCACGATGGGGTTGCCGATGAAGTCCATCAGGTCGCGCACGGCGTGGCCTTCCGGCAGGGTGACGTCGACGAAGGTCTTGAGCAGCATCAGGAACACCGGCAGCAGCACCGTCACCAGGGTGGTGGTGAAGCCCGGCAGGTTGGTGGTCTGCGGCTCACGCGCCAGTTGCGCCATCAGTTCCTCGGAGGGCTTGATGTCGACGTAGCGCGAGATGAAGGCACCGAACAGCGGGCCGGCGATGATGACGGTCGGCAGGCCCACCAGCAGACCGTAGAAGATGGTCTTGCCGATGTCGGCGCCGAAGATGCCGATGGCCAAGAGCGGGCCCGGATGCGGCGGCACCAGGCCGTGCATCACCGACAGGCTGGCCAGCATGGGCATGCCGATCTTGAACAGCGGCACGCCCGAGCGGCGCGCCACGATGAACACCAGCGGGATCAGCAGCACGAAGCCGATCTCGAAGAACAGCGGAATGCCGACCAGGAAGGCGCCCATCATCATGGCCCAGTGCACGCGCTCGCGGCCGAAGGCGCGCACCAGCGTCTGGGAAATCTGGTCAGCGCCGCCGGACTCGGCCATCAGCTTGCCCAGCATGGTACCCAGGCCCAGCACGATGCCGACGAAACCCAGCACGCCGCCGAAGCCGTCCTGGAAAGACTTGACGATCTTGGGCAGCGGCATGCCGGAGATCAGCCCAAGGAAGCCCGAGGTGATGGTCAGGGCGATGAAGGGATGGATGCGCAGGCGCGTGATCATGAGGATCAGCGCGAGGATCGCAATGACTGCATTGAACAGCAAGGTGGCGTCGTGGCTCATGCCCAGCATGGGATCTCCGATTGCCGATAGCCGATGGCGCACGATCCCCGGTTCACCGCAGCGGCGCGGCCCCGCGCATGGCGGTAGGGCGAGCGTCTCCTGCGGCCTCTCCTGGGGAAGGCACGGACATCTGCACTATCTGCGTAGTGTTTTATTGAGGAACCCACGAGGGCTGCACTGAGTTCCGTTCCTGAGTGTGGTATGCCGCCGCCAGCTCCGCCGCCGTGTGCCCGGAGGTACGGATGTTAGCGTTAACATGGGGCGCGATGATAACGCTAACATTTTGCACGGGTCAAACACTTGTTGTGTTGCGGTGCGTCAGAAGCGTGGCCTGACGGGGCGTCGCAGGGAGATAAATTGTTTTGCAGAAACACCGGAAGGGACTTCCCGGACGCCAAGAGGCCCCCGCAAGCAGGTATCATGTCGCCACCCTGAATGACCGCCCTCCCCCGCATCCATGACCCAGCGCGCAGCACCCAAGTCCAAGCCGAAGTCCCTACCCGCCGTGCGCGGCAGCCGCGCTACCGGGCGCGTCACCATCATCGACGTGGCGGCCGAGGCCGGGGTGAGCCCGATGACGGTCTCCCGGGCGCTGAAAAATCCCGGCCTGGTGCAGGAACAGTCGCGCCAGCGCATCCTGGAAGCCATCGATCGCCTGGGCTATGTGCCCAACCAGGCCGCCTCGACGCTGGCTTCTGCACGTTCGCAGGTGATCGCGGTGCTGGTGCCGTCGCTGACCAATGCGGTCTTCATCGAGACGCTGTCCGGCATCCGTGACTACCTGGCCGGCGCCGGCTACCAGTTCCTGATCGGCGAGACCGGCTACGTGCGGGCCAAGGAAGAGCAGCTCATCGCCACCTACCTGGCCCATGCACCAGCCGGTTTCCTGCTCTCCAGCAGCGAGCAGCACGACATCCTGCAGGCGCGCCCGGGCAGCCGCGACATCCCGGCGGTACGCATGTTAGACCTGGGGCGCAGCCAGCATGATTTCTCGGTGGGGTTCTCGCAGACGCGCGCCGGGCACGCGGTGGCCCGGCACCTGGTGGAGCGCGGCTACCGGCGCCCGGCGTTCCTGGCGGCCCAGCTCGACCCGCGCATGATGAAGCGCCGCGAGGGTTTCCGCAAAGGTTTGCTGGAAGCCGGGATCACGCCCGAGATTGAAGTACTGCTGCCCGAGCCGACCACGGTCGACATGGGCGCACAGTTGCTGCGGCGCGTGCTGCAGCAGCACCCGGAGTGCGACTCCGTGTTCTGCTGCAATGATGACCTGGCCCTGGGCGCGCTGTTTGAATGCCAGCGCCAGGGCATCAGCGTGCCGCGCGAAATGGCCATTGCAGGCTTCAACGATCTCTCCTGGGCAGCTTGCGCCACGCCCTCCATCACTACCGTGGTCACGCCGCGTTATGACATCGGCTACAAGTCGGCCGAGATGCTGGTGCGCCAGCTCAAGGGCGAAGACATTCCCAAGGGGCGGCTCGATCTCGGCTTCGAGCTGGCGGTACGCGAGAGTACCTGAGACCGTTCGCATTCACGCTCGCACCTGCATCCCCCACATCCGTGGACGAATCGGCGTCAATAATCCACCCATCGCCGGCTCCTGGCTCTGGACAGAAAATCGCCATTCTCTACAATCTCCCGGTGTCGTTCTGCTCTGCAAGAATGCAGCAGCACAGCAGTCCGCTGATGCAGGGATGCAGCCCCGCAGACGACATCCATATAAATAATATGTACATTTCCAAGTCCAGATCACCAGGAGCAACCCTCATGCAGACATTCACCGGTCTTTGCAAACCCGCCGCCATGGCCCTGCTGCCGCTGTGCGGCGCGCTGGCCTTCTTGCCGGCCTCGGCCCAGACGGCCGCGCCGTCGGCCCCCGTGGTCAAGTACGACCTGACCTATGACATCATCAGCCCGGTCCACAGCCAGCACGGCATGGTGGCCACCGAGCAGGAGCTGGCCACCAAGGTCGGCGTGGACATCCTCAAGAAGGGCGGCAATGCCGTCGACGCCGGCGTAGCCGTAGGCTTCGCGCTGGCCGTGGTGCTGCCCAATGCGGGCAACATCGGCGGCGGCGGTTTCATGATGATCCACGACGCCAAGACCGGCAAGAACGTGGCACTGGACTTCCGCGAGATGGCCCCGCAGCGCGCCACCCGCAACATGTACCTGGACGACAAGGGCAACGTGGTGCCCGGCCGTTCGCTCTACACCCACCTGGCCGTGGGCGTACCCGGCACCGTGGCGGGCCTGTCGCATGCGCTCTCCAAGTACGGCACGATGAAGCTGTCGCAGGTGATCCAGCCGGCCATCGAACTGGCCGAAAAGGGTTATCCGGTCAGCCGCAGCCTGGCGCTGATCCTCTCGGCCGAGCGCGAACACCTGGGCCAGTGGGATTCGTCCAAGGCGATCTTCTTCAAGGAAGGCCGTCCGCTCAAGGAAGGCGAAATGCTGGTCCAGAAGGACCTGGCCAAGTCGCTGCGCCTGATCGCCAAGGAAGGTCCGAAGGCCTTCTATGACGGCGCCATCGCCAAGAAGATCGTGGCCGAGATGGACAAGCACGGCGGCCTCATCACCGCCGAGGACCTGAAGAACTACAAGGTCGTCGAACGCGTGCCGGTCTCCGGCAACTATCGCGGCTACCAGGTCATGTCGATGCCGCCGCCGAGCTCGGGCGGCGTGCACATCATCCAGATGATGAACATCCTGGAACGCTACCCCCTGAAGCAATACGGTGCCGACAGCGCCCAGACCATCCACCTGATGGCCGAAACCATGAAGCTGGCCTATGCCGACCGCTCCGAATACCTGGGCGATCCGGATTTCACCAAGGTTCCGGTCAAGGGCCTGACCTCGCGCGCCTATGCCGACGAACTGGCCAAGAAGATCAACCCGGACCGCGCCACGCCCTCCACCGAGATCAAGCCGGGCCAGCCGCAGCCGTATGAAAGCGACCAGACCACCCACTACTCGGTGGCCGACAAGGACGGCAACCTGGTCGCCACCACCTACACGCTGAACCTGAACTTCGGCAGCGGTATCGTCGCCACTGGCACCGGCATCACCTTGAACAACGAGATGGATGACTTCGCCGCCAAGCCGGGCGTGCCCAATGCGTTCGGCCTCATCGGTGGGGACGCCAACGCGGTCGGCCCCTACAAGCGTCCGCTGTCGTCGATGTCGCCGACCTTCGTGCTCAAGGATGGCAAGCCCTTCCTGGTCACCGGCAGCCCGGGTGGCAGCCGCATCATCACCACCACCTTGCAGACCATCCTCAACGTGATCGACCACGACATGAACGTGGCCGAAGCCACCATCACGCCGCGTATCCACCACCAGTGGGCACCGGACCAGCTGCGCGTTGAAAAGGGCTTGTCGGCCGATACGCTCAAGATCCTGCAGGACAAGGGCCAGAAGATCAGCGTGCAGCCTTCCATGGGCCGCACCCATACCATCCAGATCCGCCAGGATGGCTTCGATGGCTTCTCGGACCCGCGCAATCCGGATGGACGAACGATGGGGTTCTGATGCGCTGAAGCGCTGAAGCGTTTGCTTCCCTTCGCTTGAAGATGGCTCCCGGATGCATGTTCGGGAGCCATTTTTTATGGAAACGCGGAATGTGACGACCCTCGATTCACGGTCATTGGCCAATTCCAGCCAAGTTTCCCTTCACTTTCGGAATTGCCGGAATGAACGTGAGCCCCCTCCGTAAAAACTTATTTTCAATCCGGCACAATAAAATTATTCGAGTTCTTCCGGATTTTCTCTTTACTCATTCATTTCCGGTTTGATTGATTCACCCTCCATCTGAAAATCCGCTCCCATGGCGGCTCTGCGGATCATGCCACTTTATTTTCGCGCCGGCACTTGAACATATTCGAGACACCAAAAGAAATTGTTCGAGGCAAATATCGAAATCCGAAGAAGGTCATTTCGATATTTTTTTGTTTTTGCGCTTTATTCCCTTGATCCCCTTATCAGGACAAATGCGCGCCATCACTATGGCATGCGTTTGTCACTGAACACGGCTTTCGCCCTACCAAGTCTCCATGCTTTGCGCGCCGGTCTGGCGCCTGATCATCCGGCACATCCTTTGTCCGGTTGGGGACTTGCGTTGTGCGATGCAGCCGTGCGTGACGCAGATATCGACTTGTCACCTTATAGGGAGTACCACCATGACCGTTACCGTCCTGAAGCTGTCCGATGCGGACACCTACCTCCGGATACTGGTCGGGATCGACATCACCTGGCTGCTCAGCGGCCACAGCGCGAGCACCACCAGCAGCCTGCTCAAGCGCGAAATCGCTGCGTTGGTGGCCGACTACGACCGCGCCGATGCCAACGGCAAAGCCTTCCTGATCTATACGGCGAGCTTCCTGGCCGAAGGCAAGGAACAAAAGCCAGGAACGATCCCCACAAAAAAAACAGGCAGGTGATGGCCTCTCGCCACCACCTGCCTGTTCGCATTCACTGACCTTGTCAACGGCTGGCCGGACAAACCAGCTTGCCTCGACCGATGCCACTGGCGAACTTCAAGAGACCGCCAGCCCCACCCGAGATTCACTCACGCGCGTCGCCACCCTTCGGGTAAACCTTCACCAACACGATCTTCGGCCCCGACATGCGCTTGATGACCACATCAAAGGCCGCGAACTCGATCTTCTGTCCTTCCTTGGGCAAGTCGCCCAGCTTCTCCATCACCAGGCCGCCGACCGAGTCGATGCTGTCGTCATACTCGATGTCGATGCCCAGCATGTGTTCCAGCGTCACGATGGGCAGGCTGCCCTTGCCCAGCAAGGTACCGTCGTCCTGACGGCTCCACTCGCCGGTGTTGTGGCGGAATTCGTCGCGGATCTCACCCACCAGGAAGCTCAACATGTTGTCCAGCGTGATGAAGCCCTGCGGCGGCTGGCCCTTCTTGCCGATGATGGCAAAGTGCGGCATGCCGGTACGGAAGCGCCGCAGCAGGTCCAGTGCCGGCAAGGCCGGCGAGATGAACTGCACGGGACGCAGGTAATCCTTCAGGTTGCTGATGGCGCGACCATCCTGCTGCGCCAGGAAGACATCCTTCAGGTGCACCAGGCCCAACACCTGCTGGCGCTCGGCATCGAAATAGGGATAGCGCGAATAGCGGTTGCGGTAAATGATGTCGAGGTTTTCTTCCAGGCTCTTGTCATCGCCCAGGGAGACGATCTCGCTGGCCGGACGCATGATGTCGGCCACGTCCAGCTCGGCAAAGTTCAGGCTCTGCGCCAGCACGTTCCACTCGTCGCGGGTGAACTTGCCACTCTTGCCGCTCTTACCGCCTGCGCGCAGGATCAACTTGAGTTCGTCCGAGGAATAATGCGCATCGTGGCCGTGGCCCGCACCCAGGCCGGCCACGCGCAGCAGCCAGTTGGAGCTGGCATTGAGCACCCAGATCAGCGGATACATGCCCCAATAGAAACCATACAGCGGCACGGCACACCACAGGCCCAGCTTCTCGGGACTGCGGATGGCCATCGACTTGGGAGCCAGTTCACCGGCCACGATGTGCAGGAAGGAAATGACGAAGAAGGCGAATACGAACGACACGCCGTGAATCAGCTCCTGGTTGGTCACGCCAACCAGCGAGAAGAGCGGCTCCAGCAAGCGGGCGAAAGCAGGTTCACCGATCCAGCCCAGGCCCAGCGAGGCCAGGGTGATGCCCAATTGGCAGGCGGAGAGGTAGGCGTCCAGCTGGTTGTGGACCACGGCCAGGATGCGGCCGCGCATGCCTTGTGTCTTTGCGATGGCCCGGATGCGCGTTTGACGCAACTTGACCAGACTGAATTCTGCTGCAACGAAAAAACCGTTCAACGCAACCAGGAAGAAGGCTGCGACGATCAGCAATATGTTTTCCAACGAGGGTTCCTATCGGGGTTGTCAAAGGGCCCGGACACCATGAGCCGGTCCGGACTCCGTAATTTACCATGCATGGGGCATGGAACCCGATTCGTTATCAAAAAAGAAACTTATGCAAAGTCTGCATGAATGTGGCCTTGCCCGGACTGGCAAGCCAACTGGCGGAGCGGGCTGCCCGTGACGGACCTGCCGCTCCGCGGTCCGCCCGGCTTAGCCGGCAAACCCTTCCAGCACGATCTTCCCCTTGGCCTTGCCCGACTCCAGCAGCGCATGCGCGCGGCGCAGGTTCTCGGCACTGATGCGGCCGTAATGCTCGCCCGTGGTAGTGCGCAGCATGCCTTCGTCGAGCAGTTGCGCCACCCGTTGCAGCAGCTCATGTTGACGGATCATGTCAGCGGTCTGGAACAGCGAGCGCGTAAACATCAATTCCCAATGCAGCGAAATGCTCTTGCGCTTGAGCGGCACCGCGTCCAGCGTGGCCGGGTCATCGATGAGGGCCAGCTGCCCTTGCGGCGCCAGTGCGTCGATGATCTGCACATAGTGCTGGTCGGTATGGGTCAGGCTGATGACGATATCCACTTCCGGAAAACCCAGCTGCTCCAGCTGCGGCTTGAAGGGCTGGCTGTGGTCGATCACGTGATGCGCGCCCAACTCGCTCACCCATTGCGCCGTTTCTTTGCGTGAGGCGGTGCCGATGACGGTCAGCTGCGTCAGCTTGCGCGCCAGCTGGGTCAGGATCGACCCCACACCACCGGCGGCACCGATGATCAGCAGACGCTTGCCCTGTCCCTCTCCCTCTTTCACACCAACGCGGTCGAACAGCAGTTCCCACGCAGTAATCGCGGTCAGGGGGATCGCTGCGGCATCAGCGTGGCCCAGGCTGGCGGGCTTGCGGCCGACGATGCGCTCATCCACCACGTGCAGTTCACTGTTGGCGCCGGGACGATCGATGGCACCGGCGTAGAACACTTCGTCGCCCGGGGCAAAGAGCGTGACGGCCGCACCGACGGCACGTACCACACCGCTCACATCCCAGCCCAGTACGCGGGCTTCGCTGGCGCTGGCGCGGATCTTGGTATCGACCGGATTGACGGAGATGGCGTTGACTTCGACCAGCAGGTCATGCTCGCCGGGAACCGGATCGGGCAAAGTGGTCTCGGTCAGGGAGGCCGCATTGTCGATGGCCTGGGCTTGCGGGTTGGTGATGATGGCTTTCATGGCTAAATCCTTCACGTTGAAGATCAATGGATGCAGGCATCTTAGGACAGCGCCCACCCGACAACCACTCCCGGACCCGCGAAAGAGTTTCTTCATACAAGCGAAAATCCGGCCCCATCCAGCACCGGCCGCGGCTTCAGGCCAGATGCGGCTTGATCACCGCAGCCAGCTTGTCGAAGGCACGTGCGATCTCCTCATTGGGCACGCTCGCATAGCCCAGCAGCAGGCCGCGCCGTGCGCCGCGCGCATGCATGTAGTAACGCGACAGCGGCCGCACCACGATGCCGGCCGCCAGCGCCTCTTCGCAGATGAGCACGTCGTCGCATTCCTGCGGCAGGCCCAGCACCAGGTGCAAGCCGGCTTCGCCGCCGGTGATGGTCATCTTCTCGCCGAAGTGGCGATTGATGGACTGCTGCAGCAATCGTAGCCGCTCGGCATAGAGCACGCGCATCTTGCGGATGTGCGAAGCAAAGTGGCCCTCGGCCATGAAGTCGGCCAGCGTGGCTTGCAGGAACACCTGGCCGTTGCGATAGAGCTCGGCGATGCCGGTAGCAAAGGCCTTGGCCAGTGACTCCGGCACCACCAGGAAGCCGATGCGCAATCCTGGAAACATGATCTTGCTGAAGGTGCCCATGTACAGCACCCGGTCCTGCGTATCCATGCCCTGCAGCGACGCCAGCGGACGGCCACCGTAGCGGAATTCGCTGTCGTAGTCATCCTCGATGATCCACACCTTGTGGGTGGCCGCGTACTCCAGCAGCATGCGCCGCCGCGACAGGCTCATCACCATGCCCAGCGGATACTGGTGCGAGGGCGTGGTGCAGATGAAGCGCGGTGGCCGGCGCAGGTTGGCCAGGCGCATGCGCATGCCTTCCTGGTCCACCGCAATCGGCACCGACTGGATGCCCAGCGAATTGAGCACGCTGCGTGTGCCCCAGTAGCACGGGTCTTCCACCCAGGCGGTATCGCCATGTTCGCCCAGCAGCTTGACCACGATGTCGATGGACTGGTGGATGCCGGTGGTGATGAGCACCTGCGAGGGCGTGCAATTGACCGAGCGCGCCACCCGCAGGTACTCGGCGATCTGCTCGCGCAGGCCGGCATAACCGGCACCCGGCCCGTAGGTCAGCAGGTCCGAATTGGAACGGCGCCAATGCTTGTTCTGCAGGCGTCCCCAGATCTTGTGCGGCACGCAGGTCACGTCGGGCACGCCCGGCATGAAGGCCCCCCATTGGCGCTCGCCCACGCCGGCTTGGCGTGTGAGCAATGCGCCGCGCGCCGACAGTTCGGATTTGCCGGAAGGATCGGTCAGCGGCTCCTTGCGTTCGACCGCCTCGGGGATCTGGTCCGGCGCCGTGTCGGCCACGAAGGTCCCGGCACCGGTGCGGCTCTCCAGATAACCCTCGGCCAGCAATTGTTCATAGGCATAGGTCACCGTATTGCGCGAGGTGCCCAGCTCCAGGGCCAGGTCGCGCGAGGACGGCAATTGCATTCCTGCCGGCAGCGTGTGGGCCAGGATGGCTTCGCGGATCAACTGGTAAATCTGGCGGTTGACGGGCATGCGCTCGCTGCCAGGCTTGGCGTTTTTGGGGGCCTTCGCTGCGCCGCTTTCGCGGCTGGCTGCCGCCTTGCCCTTGCCCGGCGCGGCCTTGGCGGAGCTGCGATTGATGCGCAGCAGCAGATAGTCGGACAAGGAGGCGAGTTTCAAGTGGCACCATCAAATAATTGAAATTGGCTCTATATTACAGTGCCACTGGAGTTTTATATTGTTTCCCGATTCAGCAATTTGCTGCACATTTCCGCGCCCTGCGGCGCATCAACGAAGCAAGATCGGAGCAAGCCATGACCAGCAAGGCCACCAACCAAGAGCTGCAACAACGAAAGAACGCCGCCACCCCGCGCGGCGTGGGAGTGATGTGCGACTTCTATGCCGAGCGCGCGTCGAACGCCGAACTGTGGGATGTGGAAGGCCGCCGCTTCATCGACTTCGCCGCCGGCATTGCGGTGCTCAACACCGGCCACCGCCATCCCAAGCTGCTCGACGCCATGCGCGCCCAGCTCGACAAGTTCACCCACACCGCCTACCAGATCGTGCCCTACGCCAGCTACGTGGAACTGGCCGAGCGCATCAATGCGGTCACCCCCGGCAACTATCCCAAGAAGACCGCCTTCTTCTCCACCGGCGCCGAAGCGGTCGAAAACGCCATCAAGATCGCCCGCGCCTACACCGGTCGTCCAGGCGTGATCGCCTTCGGCGGCGCTTTCCATGGCCGGACCATGATGGGCATGGCGCTCACCGGCAAGGTCGCGCCCTACAAGCTGGGCTTCGGTCCCTTCCCCGGCGAAGTGTTCCATGCGCCCTTCCCCAGCGCCTTGCACGGCATCACCACCGAGCAAGCGCTGGATGCGGTCAAAGCCCTCTTCAAGAACGACATCGAAGCCAAGCGCGTGGCCGCCATCATCCTGGAACCGGTACAGGGCGAAGGCGGTTTCTATGCCGCCCCGGCCGACTTCATGCGCGGGCTGCGCGCCATCTGTGACGAGCACGGCATCCTCTTGATCGCCGACGAAGTGCAGTCCGGTTATGGCCGTACCGGCAAATTGTTTGCGATGGAACATTACGATGTCCTGCCCGACCTGATTACCATGGCCAAGAGCCTGGCCGGCGGCATGCCGCTGTCGGCCGTCAACGGCCGCGCCGAGATCATGGACGCGCCCGCCCCCGGCGGCCTGGGCGGCACTTATGCCGGCAACCCGCTGGCCGTGGCGTCGGCGCTGGCGGTACTGGAGGTGATGGAAGAAGAAAAGCTGCCGGCCCGTGGCCAGCGCCTGGGTGACAAGCTGCAGGAACACCTGAACGAATGGCGCTCGGCCGTGCCGCAGATCGCCGAAGTGCGCGGCGTGGGCGCGATGGTGGCGGTGGAGTTTGCCGATCCGGCCACCGGCAAGCCCGATGCCGAGTACACCAAGAAGGTCCAACAGCATGCGTTGAACAACGGCCTGCTGCTGCTGACCTGCGGCAGCTACGGCAACGTGATCCGCTTCTTGTTCCCGCTGACGATTCCCGATACCGTCATGGACGAGGCGCTGGGCATCCTGGCCAAGGCGATCAAGCTGGCCTGAGTCTTGCATTGCAAGGCAGCTTTCAGAACAGGGTAGACGGGCCGGACCAAGACTCCGGCCTGCGTAGAAGAGAGGATCGATGATGGCAGCTCATGCAATGAAGCAATCGGCGCAAGCACCCGCGCCGGCCGCCGGCAGCGGCACTGACGTGCTGGTGCAGTTCTGTGGCGTGAAGAAAACTTACGACGGCGAAAACCTGATCGTCAAGAACCTGGATCTCGACATTCGTCGCGGTGAATTCCTGACCCTGCTGGGTCCGTCCGGCTCCGGCAAGACCACCTGCCTGATGATGCTGGCCGGTTTCGAATTCCCGACCGGCGGCGAGATCCGCCTCGATGGCCAGCTGCTCAATCGCGTGCCGCCGCACAAGCGCAACATCGGCATGGTGTTCCAGAACTATGCGCTGTTCCCGCACATGACCATCGCGCAGAACGTGGCCTATCCGCTGTCGGTACGCAAGATGGATCGCGCCACCCGCGAAGCCAAGGTCAAGCAGGCGCTGGACATGGTGCAGATGGGCAAATTCGGCGACCGCTATCCGACCCAGCTCTCCGGTGGCCAGCAGCAGCGCGTGGCGCTGGCCCGCACGCTGGTGTTCGATCCGCAACTGGTGTTGATGGATGAACCACTGGGCGCACTCGACAAGCAGTTGCGCGAACACATGCAGCTCGAACTGAAGGCCCTGCACAAGCGCCTGGGCGTGACCTTCGTCTACGTCACCCACGACCAGAGCGAAGCGCTCACGATGTCGGACCGCGTGGCCGTCTTTGACCAGGGCGTGATCCAGCAACTGGCCCCGGTCACCGAGTTGTACGAATATCCCGACAATCAATTCGTCGCCAACTTCATCGGCGACAACAACCGTCTCAAGGGCAGCGTGGAATCGGTACAGGGCGAACACTGTACGGTGCGCCTGGCCGATGGCACCGTGGTCACCGGCCTGAACCTGCATCGCGCCCATGCGGGACAAAGCATCACCGCCTGCGTACGCCCCGAACGCATCCGCCTGGCCGCAGGCGGCAGCGCCGAACCCAACAGCATCCGCGCCACCATCGCCGGGTTGATCTATTTTGGGGATCACGTGCGCGTGCGCTGCACGGTGAAGGGGCAGGAAGACTGCTTCGTCAAGCTCTCCCTGTCCGACCCGGCACTGGCAGGACTGAGCGAGGGCAGCAGCGTGGTCCTGCATGTGGCGCAGGATCGCCTGCGCTGCTTCCTCTGATTTTTCTAACACTCCCGTTTACTTAGTTTTTGAGTTATTCCGTTTTTGTTCTTTAGTCGCACCTGATGGTCTGCAGTACCGCTCGATGAGTGAGGCAACTTAGATTGCCGCTCGGCTCTACCTTAGTTCAACACAGTCAACACGCACGATAACCAACGAGGAACAACAATGAAACGCCTGACACCCGCCCTGCTGTCCCCGCTCTTCCTGGGCCTGCTCTTTTCCGGCGCGGCCTCTGCCGCAGAACTGACCCTGGTCAACTTCGGCGGCGCCAACGGTAACGCCCAGAAGGTCGCTTACGTAGAGCCCTTCCAGAAGAGCACCGGCACCAAGGTCGTGACGGCTGAATTCAACGGCGAACTGGCCAAGGTCAAGGCCATGGTCGAGGCCAAGAAGGTCAGCTGGGACGTGGTGGAAATCGACGGCGGCGACCTGACCCGCGCCTGTGATGATGGCCTGATCGAAAAGCTCGACCTGGCCAAGACCATCAAGAAGGATGACTACATCCCCGAAGCGACGGTGAGCGAATGCGGCATGGGTGCTTTCGTCTGGTCCACCGTGCTGGCCTACAACGCCGACAAGCTCAAGACCGCACCGACCGGCTGGGCCGATTTCTGGGACACCAAGAAGTACCCCGGCAAGCGCGGCATGAAGAAGAGCGCGCAGTACAACCTGGAGTTCGCACTCATGGCCGATGGCGTGCCGACCAAGGATGTCTACAAGGTCCTGGCCACCAAGGAAGGCGTGGATCGCGCCTTCAAGAAGCTGGATCAATTGAAACCCAACATCCAGTGGTGGGATGCCGGTGCCCTGCCGGCGCAGTTCCTGGCCTCGGGTGACGTGGTCATGGCCAATGCCTACAACGGCCGCATCGATGCCGCCCAGCGCGAAGGCAAGAACCTGAAGGTGGTGTGGGCCGGCAGCGTCTACACCCTGGATTACTGGGTGATCCCGAAGGGTTCGCCGAACAAGGCACTGGCCGAGAAGTTCATCAACTTCGTCAGCCAGCCGGAAAACCAGAAGGTCTACGCCAACAACATCGCCTACGGCCCGGTCAACAAGGGTGCCTTGAAGATGCTGGATGCCAAGACCCTGGGCAATCTGCCGACCTCGCCGGCCAATGCCAAGGATGCGGTGCAGCTGAGCCTGCAGTTCTGGACCGACCACGGTGAAGAGCTGGAACAGCGCTTCGCTGCCTGGATCGCCAAGTAAGCCTGCACGCCGTACTGACAGCGATCCCGCCCCCGACAGGCGGGATCGCTGCCTTCAATTCCGCTGCCACCGGACACCCGAGACATGACCACCATCGCCACCCGCTCCGCCGCCGCCATGCCCCTGGCCGAACCTGATCCGCAGCAACTCAAGCGCGAACTGCGCGCCGCCCAGACCCGCAAGCGCCTGGGTGCGCTGGCCCTGATCGCGCCGCTGGCGATCTTCCTGCTGCTGACCTTCGTGGCCCCCATCGTAGCCCTCCTGCAGCGCGCCATCGAGAATCCGGAAGTGGCCACCACCCTGCCGCAGACCGTGGCGGTGCTCTCGAAGTGGGATCGCAAGTCGGCCCTGCCGGACCAGGCCTTTTCAGCGCTGGCGGAAGACCTGGCCCGTGCCAAGGAAGACACGACTGCCGGCAACCTGGCACGCCGTCTCAATATCGAATTGTCCGGTGCGCGCTCGCTGGTGATGGGCACGGCGCGTGCCATGCCGCTGCGCGATGCCGATGGCAAAGCCCTGAGCCCCGCCGCCGCGCGCGAGGCCATCATCGCCCTCAATGCACAATGGGGCCAGCCGGAGGTGTGGCGCGTGATCGCCCAGAACGGCTCGGTCTATTCGCCCTACTATCTGCTGGCATCGCTGGACCTGCGCCAGAACGTCTTCGGCGACATCGAAGCGGCCGCCCCTGAATCGGCGATCTACCGCACCATCTTCGGCCGCACGCTGTGGATGAGCGCAGTGGTCACCCTCATCACGCTGCTGCTGGCCTATCCGTTGGCCTACTGGCTTTCCACCATGCCGGAGCGCCGCGCCAACCTGTTGATGATCCTGGTACTGATTCCTTTCTGGACCTCGATCCTGGTGCGCGTGGCCGCATGGATCGTGCTGCTGCAATCAGAAGGTCTGGTCAACAAGGCGCTGATGCTGGCCGGTCTCACGCAGTCGCCGCTGGAGCTGGTGTTCAATCGCGTCGGCGTCTACATCTCGATGACGCACATCCTCTTGCCCTTCATGATCCTGCCGCTGTACAGCGTCATGAAATCGGTGCCGCCGACCTACCTGAAGGCTGCCGTGTCGCTGGGCAGCCATCCCTTTGCGGCCTTCTGGCGCGTGTATGTGCCGCAGACTTATCCGGGCATCGGTGCGGGCGTGCTGCTGGTCTTCATCATGGCCGGCGGCTACTACATCACCCCGGCGCTCTTGGGCGGACCGAACGAACAGATGGTGAGCTACTTCATCGCCTACTTCATCAACACCACCATCAACTGGGGCATGGCCTGCGCCCTGGGTGCCCTGCTGCTGGCGGCGACCCTGCTGCTCTATGGCGTCTACCGCCGCTTTGCCAAGGTCGATGTGGGCATCAGCTGATGCCAGTCCGTGTCAGCTGAACCATTGAAGAATCCAAGGAGTACGCCATGAACAAACCGCCCCTCTTCCCGCCCTACACCTCGCTGGTGGAACGCGCCTGGTTCTTCGCCTCGCGCGGCTTCAACCTGCTGGTGCTGCTATTCCTGCTCTCGCCCATCCTGGTGATGATCCCGCTGTCGTTCTCCGACAGCAGTTTCCTGATGTATCCCATCAAGGGCTTCTCGCTGCGCTGGTACGAGAACCTGTTCAGTTCCGACGAATGGGTGCGAGCCGCCAAGAACAGTTTCATCGTGGCTCCAGCCGCGACCGTCATCGCCACCGTACTGGGCACGCTGGCGGCGGTCGGCCTGAACAAGTCGGACTTTCGCGGCAAGGGCATCCTGATGGCGATCCTGATCTCGCCCATGATCGTGCCGGTGGTGGTGGTGGGCGTGGGTGTCTATCTGTTCTTTGCGCGCATCGGCCTCTCCGACAGCTATCTCGGCCTGATCCTGGCGCATGCCGCACTGGGTGCGCCCTTCGTGGTCACGACGGTACTGGCCACACTGCAGGGCTTCAACCACAACCTGGTGCGCGCCAGCCTGAGCCTGGGGGCCAGTCCGCTGCGCACTTTCTTCCGCATCACCTTGCCGGTGATTGCGCCGGGCCTGATCTCGGGGGCTTTGTTCGCTTTTGCAACTTCTTTCGACGAAGTGGTTCTGACCTTGTTCGTGGCCGGGCCTGAGCAAGCCACCTTGCCACGCCAGATGTTTGCCGGCATCAAGGACAACATCAGCCCGACCATCGCCGCCCTGGCGACGATCCTGATTCTGTTTTCGACCTGCCTGCTGCTGGCCCTGGAATGGCTGCGCGGGCGCAACAAGGCGGCCGCGCGCTTCTGAGCCGGCCCCTTCTTTTACGGAGAACCGACATGCTGCAACAACTCAAAGATCCTTCCCTGCTGCGCCAGCAGGCTTACCTCAACGGCCAGTGGTGCGATGCCGACCAAGGTGGCAAGCACGAGGTCCACAATCCGGCCAACGGCAGCCTGCTGGGCAGCGTGCCCATGATGGGCGCGGCCGAAACCCGCCGCGCCATCGAAGCCGCCAACGCCGCCTGGCCGGCGTGGAAGAAGAAAACCGCCAAGGAACGCAGCGTCATCCTGCGCCGCTGGTATGAACTGATGATGGCCAATGCCGACGACCTGGCGCTGATCATGACGGCCGAGCAAGGCAAGCCGCTGGCCGAGGCCAAGGGCGAGATTGGCTACGCCGCTTCGTTCATCGAGTGGTTTGCCGAAGAAGGCAAGCGCACCTATGGCGATACCATTCCGTCGCCCTCGCCGTCGAACCGTATCGTGGTCATCAAGGAAGCCATCGGTGTCTGCGCTGCGATCACGCCGTGGAATTTCCCTGCTGCAATGATTACCCGCAAGGCCGGTCCCGCACTGGCCGCCGGCTGCCCGATGGTCTTGAAGCCCGCGGAAGCCACCCCCTTTTCGGCACTGGCCCTGGCGGTGCTGGCCGAGCGCGCCGGCATTCCGGCCGGGGTGTTCAGCGTGGTCACCGGCAGCGCCAAGGACATCGGCGGCGAGATGACCTCCAACCCCATCGTGCGCAAGATCAGCTTCACCGGCTCCACCGGCGTGGGCAAGCTGCTGATGGAACAGAGTGCATCGAGCATCAAGAAGCTCTCGCTGGAACTGGGTGGCAATGCGCCCTTCATCGTCTTTGACGATGCCGACCTGGACGCTGCGGTGGAAGGAGCGATTGCCTCCAAGTACCGCAATGCCGGCCAGACCTGCGTCTGCGCCAACCGGATTTACGTGCAGGACGGGGTGTATGACGCCTTCGCTGCCAAGCTGGTGGAAGCGGTCAAGAAACTGAAGGTCGGCGATGGCATGGAGAACGGCGTGACGCAAGGCCCGCTGATCAACGAGCAGGCCGTCAAGAAGGTCGAGCAGCACATCGCCGATGCCGTCGGCAAGGGTGCCCGCGTGCTGCTGGGCGGCAAGCGCCATGCGCTGGGCCACAGCTTCTTCGAACCCACCGTGCTGGCCGATGTGACGCCGGCCATGCAGGTGGCCCGCGAAGAGACCTTTGGTCCGATGGCACCGCTGTTCCGTTTCAAGACCGATGACGAAGCGGTGGCGCTGGCCAACGATACCGAATTCGGGCTGGCCAGCTATTTCTACTCACGCGATATCGGCCGCATCTGGCGTGTGGCAGAAGGGCTGGAGTCGGGCATGGTGGGGATCAATACCGGGCTCATCTCCAATGAAGTCGCGCCGTTTGGCGGCGTGAAGCAATCGGGACTGGGGCGTGAAGGGTCGCACTTCGGGATTGATGATTATCTGGTGGTGAAGTATTTGTGCATGGGAGGGATTTGATTCTCCCGTTGTGGTACTGATCAACGAAGTCAATCCGGCCGCGAAAGCGGCCGGATTTTTTTGGGTTGAATGCGAACGGCCGCTAGTTGCCAAACAAGGAACTGAACGGGTCCTCATAGCGCAACACACTCCCTTCGAGCATCTCCAACGGTGTAGGACGGCGCTGGTTTTTCGTACGCACGCCTGGAGAGCATGATTCCTCCGTGCTCGCGGAGCAGGCTTCTCCGATGGGCACATCGGCTTTCGGCTTGGATTTGGTCTCGTCTTGGGGATGCATTTTTTCCTCATCATCGAATCGTCACTATTCGCTTCAGAATCAAATATGCCCAAATCATCCATGCGGGTGAAATAAAAAAAATTGGCGGTCAAAACAATAGATAAGAATTCCGAATATAAAGGATTCAAAAAGCTAATTTTTCTTATGAGCGCGGCAGTCGTATAACTTCAGTTCCCCCTCACCTCGACAACCCCTCGGGAGACTGAACCATGCCTACCGCAGCATCACGTCACCAGCCCGTACGCGCCTCGCTGGCGGCCTTCGTCGGCACCATGATCGAATGGTACGACTTCTACATCTATGCCACGGCCTCCGCCCTGGTGTTCGGCAAATTGTTCTTTCCCACGACCAGCGGCTTCTACGGAACGCTGGCTTCCTTCGGCACCTTCGCCGTGGGCTTCCTGGCGCGGCCGCTGGGCGGTGCTGTGTTCGGCTATATCGGCGACCGCGCAGGCCGCAAGAAATCGCTGGTCATCACGCTCCTGATGATGGGCACGGTCACGGTCCTCATCGGACTGCTGCCGACCTATGCCAGCATCGGCATCTGGGCCCCCATCGCCCTGGTCGCCCTGCGCTTCATCCAGGGCATCGCGGTGGGCGGCGAATGGGGCGGTGCCGTACTCATGGCCAGTGAACATTCGCCGGACCAAAGCCGCCGCACCTTCCTGGCCTCCTTCGCGCAGTTGGGCAGTCCGGCCGGGCTGATCCTGGCCACGCTCATGTTCAAGCTGGTAAGCAGCTTGGACAATGCCGCCTTCCTCGACTGGGGCTGGCGCCTTCCCTTCCTGATGAGCGCGCTGCTGCTGGCGGTCGGTTTTGCGATCCGGCTCTCGGTGCAGGAGTCGCCGGATTTCCTGGATGAACAGCGGCGCCGCGCCGGCGCACCCGCTGCCGCCAAAGCAGAAAGCGCCCCCCTGGCCGAAGTGCTGCACGGTGCGCCCGGACTGCTGATGCTGGCCATCGGTGCAAACGTACTCGGAATCGCCGGCTTCTACTTTACCAATACCTTCATGTTGGTCTATACCACCCAATACCTGCATCTGGAGCGAGCCCTGGTATTGAACGGCTTGCTGCTGGTGTCGGTGATGCAATTCTTCATCACGCCTGTAGCCGCCCATCTGGCGCGGCTGTCGGGCAATCACCGTTTTCTGGTGACGATGGCGGCGCTCTCGGTCGTCTCGCCCTATGCCATGTTCTCGCTGGTCGACCTCGGTTCGCTGGCCAGCGTCACGGCCGGGGTCGCCATCGCCATCCTCTTCATCGGTGCGTATTACGCGGTCATCGCCGGCTTCGTCAGCGAAGCCTTCCCGACGCGGATCCGCTATACCGGCATCTCCATGGCCTACCAGGTCTCGGGGGCCATCTTCGGCGGCCTCACACCGCTCTTGGGTACGGTCCTGGCCGAGCAGTTCCGGGGCCAGTGGTGGCCGCTGGCGCTGCTGTTCTCATGTATCTCGCTGCTGTCGATGCTGTGCGTGGCGCGGCTGGGCCGGGATCGCGCCATCTCCATGTCTGAACGTCTGCACGTGCAGGAGAGCTGATGAAAACTTTTTACCATCCCGCACAAAAGCTGCACCACCCCCAGAGCTACTTCTCGCGCGGCAAGATGCGCATACCGCAGGAAGTGCCGGAACGGCTGGACGAACTGGCCGCCCAAGCCACGCATCTTGGCTTTGCGGTACAGGCACCACCGGATGCGGGAGCAGCCGCCATCAGCGCCGTACACGCGCTGGACTATCTGCAATTCCTGCAGGAGGCGCATGCGCAGTGGATGGCCTTGCCTGATGACTGGGGCCAGGAAGTGGTCTCCAACGTCTTCGTGCGCGAACCCAATCCACTGCGTGGCGTGCTGGCCAAGGCGGCACGCTACCTGGCCGATGGCAGTTGTCCGGTCGGGCCGCATACCTGGCAATCGGCTTACTGGTCGGCGCAATGCGCCATGGCCGGCGCGCAGGCGCTGCTGGAGGGCGAACGGCGTGCCTATGCGCTGTGCCGCCCGCCCGGCCACCACGCGCGGCGCGATGCGGCTGGCGGGTTCTGCTACCTGAACAATGCCGCCATCGCCGCCCAGATGCTCAGTGAAAAGCACCGCCGCGTCCTGATCCTCGATACCGACATGCATCACGGCCAGGGCATCCAGGAAATCTTTTACGCACGGCGTGACGTGATGTACATCTCCATCCACGGCGACCCGGAAAATTTCTATCCCGCAGTGGCGGGTTTCGAAGAGGAACGCGGCAGCGGCGAGGGGCTGGGCTACAACCTCAATCTGCCCATGCCGCACGGCTCGCCCGAAGCGGTGTTCTTTGCGCGGCTGGCGCAGGCTTGCCGCGCCATTGCGCTGTATCAGCCGGAGGTACTGGTACTCGCGCTGGGCTTCGACATCTTCGAGAAAGACCCGCAGGCCGTGGTGGGCGTGAGCAGCGCCGGGTTCGAGCGGCTGGGGCGCGAGGTCGGCGCATTGGGCTTGCCCACGCTGGTAGTGCAGGAAGGCGGTTACTATCTAGCCGGATTGCAGGACAACGCGGCACGCTTCTTTGCCGGACTGGAGTCCGCTTGAATCATTACGATCTTCCTTCGCCGAGCCCCTCATGCGCCACGATCCCGCCAGCCTGCGCCCGCCCCTGCCCGCGTTCTCCTCCGAGCGCATGGACTGGAATCTGTTGCGCACCTTCATGTTCGTGGTGCAGGAGCGCGGCGTTGGCCGCGCCGCCAGCACACTCTGCCTGAGCCAGCCGGCGGTCAGCCAGGCGCTGCGGCGGCTGGAAGACAACCTGGGGGGCGTGCTGCTGCACCGGCGCCATGGCGAATTCCGCCTGACCCCGTTGGGCGAGGAAATCTATGCCGTGGCGCGCGAGATGTATGGCATGGTGGCGCGCATCGAGGTCGCTGCCGGCCATGCTGGCGAGGACGTGGCGGGCACGCTGCGCCTGCTGCTGATGAGCCGGGTGCAGAGCACGGCGTATGACGATTTCCTGGCGCGATTCCATCGTCGCTATCCGCGCGTGGAATTCCGTATCGATGTCATGCAGAGCGCCGCCATTCTCGACACCCTGGCCAAGGGCAGCAGCGGGCTGGGCTTGTGTCTGTGCCGCAAGCCAGTGGATAAACTGGAACGGCGGCTGTTCCTGCGGCATCGCTATGTGCTGGTGTGCGGACGGCATCATCCGCTGTTTGCCCAACGCAGTGTCAGCATGGCCGAACTGCTGGTGCAGAATTTCGTCTGTTTTGCCAGCGACCAGCTGGGCGATACGCTCTCGCCATTGACAGTCTTTCGGGATCAGCAGGGGTTCACCGGCCATATTGTGGCCACCTCGCCGCACGTGGAAGAGATCCGTCGCCTGGTGATCGCAGGCGTCGGCCTGAGTTTCCTGCCCGAGCACCTGATCGGACCGGACGTGGCCGATGGCCAGTTGAAGGAACTGCCACTGGGCGGGCCGGTGGCCGAGATCGACGTCTTCCTGACCTGGCATGGAGGGCGCAAGCTGTCTGCGCCGGAACAAGCATTTCTGTCGTCCTTCGAGCGATTCCTCCAGCGGGTGCCGCTGGAGGTCAGGACGGCGTGAACGGATGACGATGAGCCTGCTCAGGAGCACGTTGGCTTGCGCTTGCTGACACCTTGGCATTCAAGCTAAAAGAGCGAAATTGCTCTTTTCATCGTGTTTGAGTCGATTATTTCTTTAACAGAGCAATTTTGCTCTTTTAACTAAAAACATCTCAACACAGCAGTGGCCGATTGTTCGTCGCCAAGCGCCAAGCGCTTTACCCGGCGTTTACACATTCAACCAAAAATACAACCAGATTTTTACGTCCCCCATCCTACATTGACGTCTCCTCCACTACGGACCGGCCCAAGCCCGTCCCCCGTTCATGAGACCGATCGCCATCCTCCAGCATGAAAGCACGCAGGGTCCCGGTGTCCTGCTCGATCATCTGGAACAACACGCCCTGCCCTATCGCCTGTTCCATCCCGCCGCAGGAGGCGATGCCCCGCGCGATGCCAGCCAGTTTTCCGGCATCGTCACGCTGGGCAGCGACCGCAGCGTCAATGAAGACCTGCCCTGGATCCACGCCGAACACGCTCTCCTGCAAGATGCCCTGGCCCGCGACGTTCCGGTGCTGGGCCACTGCTTCGGGGCCCAATTGCTGGCCCGCGCCATGGGCGCGCAGGTCAGCCGCAACCTCTGCGCCAACATCGGCTGGAGCCCGGTCTGGGTCACGCCGCCCGCGCAGCAGCACATGGGACTGGCTCGCCAGGTCACCATCTTCAACTGGCATTACGACACCTTTGAAATTCCCGTCGGCGCCGTGCGCACCATGTATGGCAGCCACTGCCTCAACAAGGGATTCATGCGCGGCAGGCAATGGGGTTTCCAGGGGCATCTCGAAGTGACCGAAGAGAGCGTGCGCAGCTGGTGTGCCGCCGGTCGCGGCGAACTGCTGCGTGCATGCGGCCCGGCTGCACAGAGCCAAACACAGATCCTTGACCAGTTGCCGGAGCGCATCGCCGCCCTGCGCCTGGTCGCCGACCAGGCCTACGCGGCCTGGACACGCCAGCTGGACCGCCCCCTGCGCATTTCAGTGCGGGCACCCGCGTATTACGGATGAGCCCGGCAGCGCTCAGAGGAATGCAGGATGCGCCCGCAAGCGGCTCACGGCCAGATCGATGAAGGCGCGCACCTTGGCCGGCGAGCGCCGTCCTTCCGGATAGAGCACGTGGATAGGCAGGGGCGGCTCTTCGAACTCGCGCATGACCCGCTGCAGGCGCCCGGCCTGCAGGTCGGCCGCCACCTGGTAGGCCAGCACGCGCGTCAAGCCCCAGCCCTGGCGGGCAGTGCTGATGGCGGCTTCATTGGTATTGGTCTGCAGGGCCGCGTCGATCACCACACGCTGGCCATCGGCAAAGCGCCATTCCGGCGAAGCCCAGGCGCTGGTGGACGTGACGATGCGATGCTGCTTCAGATCGGCGGGCGAGGTCGGCGTGCCATGCTGGCGCAGATAGTCGGGTGAGGCACAGATCACGCGGCTGACCGAACCGACCTGGATGGCCGTGAATCCCGAATCCGGCAGATGGCCGATGCGCACCGCCACATCCATCCCCTCTTCCACGATGTTGACCGGGCGATCCACGAAGAACGTGCGCGCCCGCATGCCCGGATAGAGATCGAGATATTCCGTGACGATGGGCAGCACATGCAACTGCCCGAACAGCAGGGCCGCCGTCACCGACAGCGTGCCCGAGGGCTGGTCGTAATGACCGGCCGCGGCCGCTTCGGCTTCAGCGATTTCGGCCAGGATGCGGCGGCAGTCTTCCAGATAGCGGGCCCCGGCTTCGGTGGTCTTGACCGAGCGCGTGGTGCGCACCAGCAGCCGCGCACCGACCAGCTCTTCCAGCCCCGCCACGGTGCGGGTGATCACCGGCGCACTCAACTGCATCTGCCGCGCCGCCTTGGCAAAACTGGCGGTCTCGGCCACTTGCACGAAGATTCGCATTGCCAGCCATCGGTCCATGTGCCTTCCTTGCCTGCCTGTCGGAGAAGGTCGCATTATGCCCTCTTCAGCGGCATCCGGAGCGGGACTTTCCAAAGCCTTCATCTCGCCCTCACAGCGCCAGCTCCAGGCGCCGCGCATCCGTGCCAGATGGCTTGGCCGGACGCGCACAGCACAGCAGCACCTCGCCTTCGCCCACGCTGGCCTGCGGCGGCTTGAGGTAAGTCACTTCGCCACCCAGCAAACGGGTGCGGCAAGTACCGCAGTGGCCTTCGCGGCAACTGAACTCGGGCGAGAGGCCGCGTGCTTCGGCCAGCTCCAGCAAGCTGCCGGAATCAGGTGTCCAGCGGGCTTCCTTGAGGCTTTCCATGAAGATCACGGGCACGGCCGTGTCCGCCACCGGTGGCAGCGGCACGGCCGCCGTGACGGTGTTTCCCGTGCGGGTGAGCGAGGCTGGACCAAAGGCTTCGGCATGGATGCGCTCGTCATCGATGCCGAATCCGCGCAAGCCGTCATAGAGCCCCTGCATGAAGCCGCCCGGACCGCACAGGTAAAACTCGTAATCGCCAAACGGCAGGCTGCGCGAGAGCAGGTTCATGTCGATACGGCCGGCGGCGTCGAACGCGTCGCCCTCGCGGGCGTCGGTGGTGTCACTGAGCACCCGTACCAGCTGGACCGCACCGCGTGAGGCCGCCACCAGCTCGGCCAGCTCAGTGTCGAAAGCGCGCTCGCCCAGCGTACGGGCGGCATAAAACAAGATGGCCGGGCGCATGCGCTGGCGGCGCAGTCCTTCCTGGACGAGGTGGCGCAGCATGGCCATCATCGGCGTAATGCCCACGCCTGCGGCCAGCAGCACTACCGGCCGGTCCGAGGCGGTATCGAGGATGAAGTCGCCCGCCGGGGCGCGCGCCTCGATGCGGTCGCCCTCGCGCAGCTGCGCATGCAGGTACTGCGACACCACGCCCTCGCGCTTGACGCTGATGCGGTAGTGCCCCTCGTGCGGCGCCGAGGACAAGGTGTAAGTGCGGATCAACGGCGCGGTCCCGGCCTCGGTCTGCACCCGAATCGGCAGGTGCTGGCCCGGCAGCGCCGGCAGCAGCCCGGCGCCATCATCGGCCACCAGGTGGAAGGAACGGATGGTGTCGCTTTCCTGCACGATGCGCGCCACCTTCAGGCTGCGCCACTGGCCCGCCAGGGCCTGGGCGCGCAGGCGCTCGGCGGCTAGCTGCCAGTCGCCCGTCATGACCGCATACGGCGAAAAGGCGTGCTCCTGGAACGCCCAGCGCAAGGCCAGTGCTGCAGGACGGCGCACGATACGCTGCGGGCGGAAGGTCCACAGCCGCTCGGCCCCCTCGAAGGCGGCGATCTCGGGGGAATCGAGGATCACCTCGGCCTGCCCGCTCATCTGCAAGACATCGCCCGAGGCATAGTCCACAAAGAGCAAACCCGCACGGCCATTGAGCACGATGTTGCCCAGGGTGGAAAAGAACAGGTTGCCGTTGAAGTCCGGCACGGTCAGCACGCCCTCTTCATCGACCCGGACGAACCCCGGCTTGCCGCCCCGATGCGAGACATCCACCTGGCGCCGTCCTTCCAGGTCGGCATAGGTGGCCACGAAGAAGGCATCGGCGCCGGCGATCAAGGCACGGGCTGCTTCGTCCAGTGTGGCCAGCCTCTCGACCTGGTCGGTGCGCGCCTCGCCCGGCTCGCGGGCAAAGGAATAGTCGCGCAGCTGGATGTAGCGCGGGCAATTGCCGAAGCTCTGGTCCACCTGCACGCGCCATCCGTCGGCCAGCGGCGCGAGCACGCCATTCATCCGGTTGCGGCGCCGCGTGTGCATCTCGATGCCCAGCAGGCCGACCGGCGCGCCTGCGGCCATGCCGGCGGCGGCCGGGTCGCAGGCGGCGGGACGGGCGTGCATGTCCAGCTGGGTCGGCGCAGGCGAGGCCAGGAAACCCGGATGGCCTTCGAGGAAGGTGGCCCATGCATCGCCCGACGCATCGACGCTGCCCACTACGATGAAGGGCAGCTGGCCGTAGAAATCACGGTGCTGCTCGGGCATGAAGTCGCGGACCACGCGCTGCCCCACGGACTCCATCTTGTCGGCCACGCCGAGTTGCGCTTGCAGTTGTTTCTCACCGGCATGCCAGGTCGGTAGCTTGGGGAAAGTGCTCATGACGGACCTCTCGAAAAGACAGTGCAAGCAATCGCCGTGACGACGGCCAGGGAAATGGGCCCGGACAATCAGGCCTGGGTAGCCCGCAGGCCAGCGGCCGTGCGCGGGAAGGGTACGAAGCCCGGCAGGGCCTCGATGCGCTCCAGCAAGCCCAGCACGGCCGGATAGGCGCTCAGGTCGACGTTGCCCTCGGGTGCGCCGGCCAGGTAGCTGTAGACGGCCACATCGGCGATGGTCGGGTGATCGGCGGCCAGCCACTGGCGCGTTGCCAGATGCTGCTCCATGCGGCCCAGCAGCAGGTGCGCGCGCTGGATCACTTCTTCCGGATTGAAACGGGCGCCGAAGACGGTAATGAGGCGTGCGGCGGCCGGGCCATAGGCCAGCTCACCGGCGGCCACCGACAGCCAGCGCTGCACGGCGGCGGCGCCCTTGGCATCCTCGGGCAGCCAGTCGGTGCGGCCGGCCTTCTTGGCCAGGTAGACCAGGATGGCGTTGGAGTCGGCGATGACGACTTCCCCATCTTCCAGCACCGGCACCTGGCCGAAGGGATTCAAGGCGAGGAAGGCCGGCTGCTTGTGGGCGCCACCGGCCAGGTCCACGTGAACCAGCTCGGCCTCCAGGCCCAGCAGCGAAGCGAACAGGACGGCGCGATGAGCGTGGCCGGAGAGGGAGAAATGATGGATCTTCATGGGAGGGCTCCTGGTGGGTTGGGTCGGTCAGGGAGTTGTTCCTTGACCGTGACGCCAGTGTGGAGCCAAGCGCAGATGAAGAGAATCCGTGCCATCGGCACTTCTTTATTGCACAGGCAGGAATAATGCAGCGGAAATGAAAACGGCTTCCGGTGACAAGCCGGAAGCCGTCAGGCGCTCACACCGGGCCAGCACGGGACCCGGCGTATCCGTTCAGAAATGCGCATTGCCCCCGACCGGCGCACCGCCGCCGCGCGGTCCATAGCGCAGCGTCAGCAAGGTGCCGAGCGTAATGGCGATGAGGGCGAAGATCGGTCCGCCCAGCGCGCCCACATGGTCCACCAATACGCCGCCGCCGATGGCGCCACTGGCGATGGCCACCTGGAAGGCGGCCACCAGCAAGCCACCCGCACCTTCTGCGTGGTCCGGCGCAGCCCGCACGATCCAGGTCTGGAAGCCGACCGGGAAGGCCCCGAAGGCGAAGCCCCACAGCGTGATGGCGATGGCCGCCACCAGCGGCGAGCTGCCTGCCACCCACAGGGAAGCGGCCAGCAGCGCGATGAGCGTGCCGCCGCTGACGATGGCATAGCGTTCGCTGCGTTCAGCGATGAAGCCCCCGGCAAAGTTGCCGAAGAAACCGCCCACGCCATAGCCCAGCAGCACGGCCGAGATCGTCGCCACCGACATGTGGGTGATCTGCTCCATCAGGGGGCGGATGTAGGTGAACCCGGCAAAGTGGCCGGAGACCACCAGCAGCACCGCCAGCAGCGCCACCCGCACATCCTTGCGGCCCAGTAGTTCGGCCAGCACCTTGAGGCTGGGATGGTCCTTGGGCGGCAGGCGCGGAATGGCGATCCACTGGATCGCAAAGGCCACCAGGCTCACCACGCCGGCTGCCACAAAGGCGCTGCGCCAGCCCCACAGGTTGCCCATGTAGGCGCCGATGGGCGCAGCACACACGGTAGCCACCGAGACCCCGGTGAGGATCAGCGACATGGCGCGTGCGAAGAGATGGTCCGGTACCAGGCGCATGGCCAGCGCCGCCGCCATCGACCAGAAGCCGCCCAGCGCCACGCCCAGCAGCACGCGCGCTACCAGCAGGACCGGCAGGCTGGGCGCGGTCACGGCCAGGACATTGGACACCAGCAGCAGCAGGGTCAGCATCAGCACCACGCGCTTGCGGTCGATGTTGCGGGTCAGCAGCGGGATGCTGGGGGCGGCCACGGCACCGACGATGGCCGTGGCAGTGACGGCCTGGCCGGCCGCGCCGTCGGAGACGTGCAGGTCGGTGGCGATGGCCGTCAACAGGCTGGCGGGCAGGAATTCAGCAGTGACCAGGCTGAACACGCCCAATGCCAGGCTGGCAATGCCGCTCCAGTTGGCCGGGATGTCTTGCGCTGCCTTGTGGGCAGGCGCCGCAGGGCCGCTGGCCGGGGCCGCCGTCTCGGTCAGCGGGGCCTCGATGATGCCGGGGTTGGACATGGGAAAACCTTTCTTGTGACGTTTTATGACTGGGTAGCGCAGTCTATGGTTAAATGTCTGGACTTTCCATGCCGATATTTCGCAAAGATATGACTATTCGTCCAAATCTCCCGGAAATCACGGAGTGCGCCCCCAAGGACCGTCCCGCCGATGGCGTCGATCCCCTGACCGAGATCCTGCTGGGCCTGCGGCTCGATGGCGTCGAGTACGCCCGCTATGTGCTGCACGAGCCCTGGGCAGTGGCCTTCCCGGCGCGGCGCGAGGCGACCTTCCACTTCATCGCCCAGGGCAGTTGCTGGATACAGGTCGGCCAGCAAGACTGGCTGCAGCTCAATGCAGGCGATGCGGTACTGCTGCCGCGCGGCTCGGCGCATGCGCTAGCCAGTGCGCCTGCCCTGCCGACGGTGGCGATCGGCAAGCTGGCACGCAAGGCGGTGGCGGACAATCTGTTCCTGGTCGATGACAGTGCGCATGCCCAATCCGATACCGGCATGGCCACGCCGCCTACGCATGTGGTGTTCTCCGGTACGCTGCGCTTCAACCTCGACCCGCTGCACCCGCTCTTGATGATGATGCCCGAGGCCATGCGTGCCTGTGACCTGGCCCAGCGCGATCCGGCGGTGCTGGCCCTGCTCGATGCGATGGAGCGCGAAGTGGCCCTCAATCGCATCGGTGCCTGCGGCATCCTGGCGCGCCTGGCCGACGTGCTGGCCGCCAGCATCATCCGTGGCTGGGTGGAATGCGCCTGCAGCGATGCCAGCGGCTGGATCGCAGCCGTGCGCTGCCCCTTGGTCGGACGGGTGCTGGCGGCGGTGCACCAGCATCCGGAACGCGACTGGTCAGTCAATGAACTGGCGGCCTTGATGGGAGCCTCGCGTTCCAGCTTCATCGAGAAGTTCTCGGCCACCGTGGGCGAGACCCCGGCCAAGTACGTGGCCCGCGTCAAGATGTTCCAGGCGCGCCACTGGATCGCCCGCGACGGCTTGCGGGTGGCGGTGGTGGCCAACCGCCTGGGCTACGATTCGGAAGCATCGTTCAGTCGCGCTTTCAAGCGCATCATCGGACATCCGCCCAGCGCCGCGCGCCTGTCCTGAGAGCCTTGCAGGGCGTGCGTTTGCGCCCTGGTTTTGCGCATCGGAAATATTGCCGGAAGGGATGTGTGAAGAAGCCTTCATTTCCCCTGTACTCGCCCATTGCGCTTGGCTATGATCGCTAGCGGGGACTAGCCTGCCGGGACAGGCGGATGGCAAAGCGCAAGGGGACGCTATGCATTATCAGATCGTGCACGCCTTCGGGGCCGGAGTGTATTGCGTCTTCATCGCGCTGTTCCTGCTGGCCGCGCGCATCCCGCGCACGCCGCCCGGTGCCAACTGGTTTGCCGCTGCCATCAGCTGTGCCTTGCTGGGCCGGCTGGCGGTGCTCTATCTCACGCCGCTGGGTGAACTGGCACTGGCCAATCCGGTGTATGGCAGTTTCCTGATCTTGGAGAAGGTGCTGCTGGTGATGGGCTTCGTGCGCTTCTTCGAGCTGCAACATCGCACCATGCTGGTACGCGCCATCTGCGTGAGCGCCGCCGTTGCCGAACTGTGGATGCTGTGGTCCAACAACCAGCTGGCCCTGCCGCTCATCAAGAGCACCAGCTATGCCCTCTTCAACGTCTTCGTGCTGGCCAGCCTGAGCTGGATGCTGCTGCGCGACGACATCGATTGCCCGCGCCTCATCCGCCGCTGCATGGCCACTGCCTGCATTGCGCTGACGGTGCACTGGGCCAGCGGTGGCCTGGTCGGGCACTTCTATCCGCCCTGGCTGCGCTATGGCTTCCTGCTGGGCACGGCGCTGGTGGCGCTGCAGTACATGAGCCTGCTCACGGCCATCCTGGCACTGTTCCACCGGCGCCTGCTGCAGGCCGAGGCCAAGGCCCTCAAACTGGCATTCAAGGATCCGCTCACGGGCCTCTACAACAAGCATTTCATGAACAACCTGTTCGACCAGGCGCTGCTGCTGGCCACGCGTCCGCATCACCTGGTGGCCGTGTATTACATCGACCTGGACAACTTCAAACCCGTCAATGACCAGGCCGGGCATGCGGTCGGTGACAAGGTCTTGATGTGCGTGGCGCAGCGCTTGAAGGAGGCCGTGCGCAGCACCGACATCTGCGCCCGGCTGGGCGGGGATGAATTCACCGTGATCGCCACCCAGCTGGAGCGCCAGGACCAGGCCCCGGAAATCGCCAAGAAGCTGCTGGCCAAGCTGGCCGCCCCCATCGAGGTCGGACACCAGCAATTCGTCCTGGGCGCCAGCATCGGCATCAGCCTGTATCCCAGCCATGGACAAGACCTGTCGCGGCTGCTGGAGCAGGCCGATGCGGCCATGTATCACGTCAAGCACCGGGGAAAGAGCGGATATGAACTTTACACCGCAGGATAAGGCGCAGCGCGCCTGTCAGAAGCCCACTTGCAGCCGCATGGTGAAGGTACGCGCACTGAGGGTGGCATTGCTGCCGAACAGGTAGGCGGCCTCGTATTTCACGAACTGATGCCCCATGCGCAGCGTACCGAACAGCGCCGGTCCGGCGCGATGCGACTGCTGATCGCGCGTGGCCCAGTGATCCCATCGTCCCAGCTCGCCGAAGCCCTGCAGCCCGAAGTTGAACCAGGGCCGCCAGTGCTGACGCACCTGCCATTGATAGACCAGTTGTGTCGGTCCGTCGCGCTGGCTGCGGTAGTCCCGCTGCAGGAACAGGTTGGCGTTGAACTGCGTGCGCCACCATTCGGTTTGCAGCGCCGGTCCCCACTCCAGTGAATAGCCGTCGCGCTGGCTGTTGCGATACTGGCCGACATCAGTGTGGATGGCCAGGTCGAAGGGATATTCCCCTTGCGTGAGCAGGACATCGTTCTGCCAGTTCATGCTCAGCATCTGCGTGCCCTGCACGGCATCCTGCTGGGTCACGCCATACAGCTCGGTGTACCAGCGCGAATTGACGCCATAAGCGATCCCCAGCTCGGGCGAGCCGATCGGCGGGCCGACGCTGGCCTTGGCGTTCCAATACTTGTAATCCAGCGTCCACTGGCCGGGGTCGGAATAGACGCTGACCAGGTAGTAGCCGGTGCCGGCCTGCGCCGGCCGCACCCCGGCGGCCAGCAGCAGCACGGCCAGCACCAGGCCGGCACGCCCGTTGCGCTTGTGCATCACTGGCTCCGGAGTCAGCGGGCGGGCAGGCCCTGGATGAACTGCGTCAGCTCGCGCACGTAGAAGCGCGCCATGCCGGTGGTGCCATGGCCACGCGTCTCGGCGCTGGCCGGGATCAGCAGCAGCTGTGCGCCCGGCACTTCCTTCAGCGCGGCCTGCATGATGCCGGTCTCGGGCGGGTTGCGTTCATCGTCGGCGGAATTGATGGCCAGCACCGGCACCTTGATCTTCGACAGACCCGGCGCGGCGTTGTAGTCGGCCGAGGAACCCCACTGGTAGATGAAGTCATTGGCATCCGCCGTCACCGGCGCGGCCAGGCGCTCGTCGACCAGCTTGTCGGCCTGGGCATGGGTGCCGGCCATGGCCTGGTAGGCCAGCGTGCCGCCATTGGTGGCGAAGACGAACATGTTGTTGGCCAGGCGCAGCGACGGCGGCTGGGTGGTGTAGTTGCCGTTGTTCCAGGCCGGGTCCTGCTTGATCGACTCCACCAGCATGCGCCGCATCATCCAGTTGCGGCTGGCCATTTCGGTCGGCTGCGAGGCCATCGGTACCAGGCCATCGGCGAAGCCGGGATAGGTACCGCCCCAGATCCAGGTCTGCATGCCGCCCATGGAATTGCCGATGATCAGGCGCAGGTGCGAAATGCCCATGCCCTCGGTCAGCATGCGGTATTGCGCCAGTACCATGTCGTCATAGTTGTATTGCGGGAAAGCCGCGCGCAGGCCGTCGGAGGGCTTGGTGGACTTGCCCACGCCGATGCCGTCCGGAATGATGATGAAGTACTTGCTGGCATCCAGTGGCTGGCCGGGACCAAAGAGCTGGCCGCCGAAGTCCTTGGACAGCATCGCACCGGCGCTCTGGTAGGTGCCGTGCAGCACCAGCACCGCCGGATTGCTGCGCTCGCCCAGGGTGACGTAGTGCAGGCGCAGGTTCTCCAAGGTCTGGCCGGTATGGAACTGGAAGTGCGGCGCCACCCAGCTGCCTTCCACCGGCTTGGCCGGTTCGGCAGCGCAAAGCGGCGCAGCAGCCAGCAGCAGGCTGGCAGAGGTGAGCAACAGGCGGGCCGCCCGGCGCAGGCTTGAGGTCAGGTTCATGAGGTCTCTCTGGTCTGTTTATTGTCAAAAATAGTCGACGCACCGCCCCTTTTCCCAAGGGCTGGTACGGCGCAGGCCAAAGTATGTAACAACTGTAAGAGAACGTGTTGCAACTCGAATCTTTTCGAGGTCAAGCTGGTCTATTGCCATACCCGCTCCCGTGTGAAGACCTCCATAGGGCAGCATGCGCGAGCCGGACCCTCATTCAAAAAACGTCGGGAACCAGCCCAACTTTCGATCAGGAAAAAATCATGAAAACACTGCACAAGATCGCTGCCATTTCCATCACTGCCATTGCGCTCACCGCCATGACCGGCTGCAGCAACATGAGCACCCGCGACAAGAACACCGCCATCGGGGCCACCGTCGGTGCCGTGGGCGGCGCCATCCTCACCGGCGGCAGCGGCATCGGTACCGCCGGCGGTGCGGCCGTGGGCGGCGTGATCGGTCACCAGATCGGCCGCTGATCCCCGTCAAGTTTCGTCAAGTTTCGTCAAATTTGCGCGGCGAATGCCGCGCGCAGCATCGCCAGGGCGGTCTTCGGGCCGCCCTTGTCGCGTCTGGAGAGGGCCATGGCGGGCACCGCTAGACGGCCAGGAAGCCGCCGTCCACCGGCACCACCGCCCCCGTGAGCATGGCCGCATCCCTTGAGAGCAGCATGGCGATGCTGCGCGCCACGTCCTCGGCGGAAGCGAAGCGCTGCAAAGGATGGCGCACCATCATCGGTGCCGACTTGGCCGGATCGCTCCAGGCTGCCTCGGCCAGTTCGGTCAGGGTGATGGTCGGCGCCACCGCATTGACGCGGATACCATGCACGCCCAGTTCCTTGGCCAGTACCCGCGTCGCGCCTTCCAGGCCGGCCTTGGAAGCGGCATAGCAGAGATGCTCGGCGAAGCCGCGATGGCCGGCAATGGAGGTGATGTTGACGATGGCACCCCCGCCACCAGCCGCGATACGGGCCAGGGCGAAGGCCTGGCAGGTGATGAGGGCGGCGCGCAGGTTGACGCCCAGCACGGCCTCATAGCCTGCATCGGTCATTTCCGTACTGGATTGCAGCACGTTGATGCCGGCGCTGTTGATGAGGAAGTCCGCGGTGCCGGCCTGTGCCATGGCGCGCCGGGCGGCCGCCGGATCGGCCAGGTCGACCTGTACCGAACGGCCGCCGATTTCCTCCCGCAAGCTCGCCAGGTCGCTGGCCGTGCGTGACAAAGCGATCACCTCGGCGCCGCGCTGCGCCATCAACCTGGCACAGGCGCGGCCTATGCCTTTGCCGGCGCCGGTGATGATGACCGACGTTCCTGAAAATTCCATCTGCTTGTCTCCATTCAGTGAGACGCTGCGGCGGGCGCGGACTGCGCCGCCAACAGCGGGGCCAGGCTGTCGCGTACCTCGCGCGCCAGTTGCTGGCTCTTGAGAAAGGCCTGATAACGCACCTCATGCAGGCGGCCGATGGCCTCCCCCACTGGCGCATTGCGCCCGGCCACGCTGGACATGGATGCCATCGCGGTCTGCAGGTCGGCATGCGTGCCGGCCGCGACCGCCGCCAGCATGGCCGATCCCAGCAGCACCGGCTCCGGGCAGGCGGTGATTTCCACCGGCAGGCCGGTGGCATCGGCCAGCAACTGGCGCGTCAGCGGATGCGTACCGGCACCGCCCGAGACCGAAATGCTGGCGATGCGCACCCCGCATGCCGCCTGCGCTTCGATGATCTGGCGCAGGCCGTAGCCCAGGCTGCACAGTCCCGCCACATAGAGCGCCACCAGGCTGTCGATGTCGTGCTCCATGCCCAGCCCCAGCAGCACCGCACGGGCCTGCGGATCGGCCAGCGGCGAACGGTTGCCGAGGAATTCCGGCACCACGTTGAGCTGTCCGGCCAGCCACACCGCCTGCGCCGGTTGCGCCACCGACGCCAGCGCGCGCGCGGCCAGCCACTGCGGCAATTCCATCCCTTCAGCGGCGGCCAGCTGGCGCGCTTGCGGCGTGGCCGGATGCAGCGTGAGCAGATGATCGATGGCCGCGCCCGCCGCAGACTGCCCGCCTTCGTTGAGCCACATGCCGGGCGCCATGGCGTTGTAATACGGACCCCACACCCCGGGCACGAAGACGGCTTCGGCATTGCTGGTCATGGTGCAGGAAGACGTACCGAACACATAGGCCATGCAAGCTGCTGCATCCTCCGCACCACCGCGCGCAGCGACCGTGCCGACGCCGCCCGCATGCGCATCGATCAGTCCGGCCGCCACCGCGATGCCGGGCCGCAACTGCAATTGCTGCGCAGCCTCGGGCGACAAGCCGCCATTCAAAGCGGTACCGGGCCACACCACTTCCTGGCCAATGCGCGCAAAGCCTTCCTCGGCCAGATCGCCCAGGCCGATGCGGCGGAAGTAATCGGCATCCCATCGTCCTTCATGCGCCAGATAAGTCCACTTGCAGGTCACGGTACAGGACGAGCGCTGCAGCGAACCCGTCGCCTTCCAGGTCAGGAAGTCGGTGAGATCGAAGAACTGAGCAGCGCCGAAATACACCTCCGGCAAGTGCTCCTTCAACCACAGCAGCTTGGGCGTCTCCATCTCCGGCGAGATCACGCCACCCACATAGGACAGCACCGCATGCCCGCCCGCATTGATGCGCTGCGCCTGCTCCAGCGCACGGTGATCCATCCACACGATCACATCGCGCTCGGGATGGTCGGCATCGCCCACGCCGGCCGGCGCGCCTTGCACGACCAGCGAACAGGTGGCATCCACGCCGATGCCGGTGACGCTCTGCGGATCAATGCCGGCCTTGGCAACGGCACCCCGCACCGCGTGGCATACCGCGTCCCAGATCTGGGCACTGGATTGTTCGACGCGCGCGCGGCGCTCGTCGCGGAAGAGATCGATGTCATGTTTGGCGCTGCCACACAGCTTGCCGCTGCGATCAAATACGCCGGCCCGGGCCGAGCCGGTACCGACATCGATGCCGATCAGATAGGTCTCCATCTTTCCTCGCTGGTTTGGAAATGGGCCACCTGCCGCGTTGACTGACTCACACGCGATCGAAATTGGTGGGGAGCACGAGCATATCGCGGATGGTCACGTTGCGGTTGCGGGTCAGCATGTACTCGACCGCATCGGCCACTTCCGAGGGCTCGATCAGGCTGCCCGATTCCTTGGCCAGGCGCAGGTTCTCTTCCGGCCAGTCGGCCAGCAGTGCCGAGATCACCGGGCCGGGCGAGACCTGGCCGACGCGCACGCCATGGGGAATCATCTGGCGTCGCATGGTCTGCACGAAGCAGGTGATGGCCCATTTGGAACCCGCATAGACCGGCTCCCAGTAAGTCGGGAAATGCCCGGCCACCGAGCAGGTGACGATGATGTCGCCGGTCTTGCGCGCGATCATGTGCGGCGCCACGGCATGCACGTTCTTCATCACCGCATTGACGTTGAGGTTGAGCATCTTGTCGATGGCCTCGGGCGTGGTATCGACCAGCTCGCCGCCGATGTAGGTACCGGCATTGCAGTAGAGGATGTCGATGTGGTCGACCTTGGCCAGGATCTCCGGCACCATCGCCGCGCAGTTGTCGGCGTCCAGCAGGTTGGTCACCTGGGGGATCGCTTGCGGACCCAGCCGTGCGGCCAGTTCGTCCAGGGCCTTGGCGTTCCAGTCCACCATCACCACGGTCACGCCATTGGCCAGCAGCTTTTCGGTGGTGGCCAGGCCGATGCCGGAGGCGGCACCGGTGATGACGGCGATCTTGCCATCGAGAGATTGGGTCATGTTCTGTCTCCTTGTGAATGAAATTGAGTATGAAAAAAAGGAATGGAAAAGCTCAGCGCCATTCCCGGGCGATATAGATGGCCAGCAGGATGATCACGCCGCGAATGATGTCCTGCAGGTAGGGATTGATGCCCATCAGGTTCAGGCCATTGTTGAGGATGCCCAGCAGCACCGCACCAATGAGCGTACCGACCACCAGCCCGCGTCCACCGGCGATGGCGGTACCGCCGAGCACCACGGCGGCAATCGCATCGAGCTCAAAGCCCACGCCCGCATTGGGCTGGCCCGACATCAGGCGGCCCGTGAGGATGATGGCGGCCAGGCCCGAGGTGAAACCGGAAATCGCATACACCGCCAGCTTGATGCGCGTGGTCTTTACGCCCGACAACCGCGCCGCCATCTCATTGCCGCCGATGGCATAGACGTGGCGACCAAAGGGCGTGCGCTGCAGCAGCACCCAGGCCAGTGCGTAGACCACCAGCATCAGGATCACCGGCACCGGGATCATGCCGATGCGGCCCACGCCGAACCACGAGATCCAGCCGGGCAGGCCCGAGATCGGATAGCCTCCCGAGTAGATCAGCCCGACCCCGCGCGCCACGCCCATGGTGGCCAGCGTGACGATGATGGCCGGCATGCGCCCCCACGCCACCAGCGCGCCGTTGAGCAGGCCGATGCCTACCGCCAGCGCCACCCCGGCCAGCAATGCCAGCGGTGCAGGCAGGCCGCTGTTGACGATCAGCCCGGCCGACAAGGTGCCGGCCAATGCCATGGCCGCACCCACCGACAGATCGATGCCGCCCGTGAGGATGACGAAAGTCATGCCCACAGCGAGGATGCCGACGATGGACACCTGGCGCAGCACGTTGAGCCAGTTGGAGACGGTGAAGAAATTGTCCGAAGCCAGCCCCATCAGGAGCGAGACCACGACCAGCCCGGCCAGCGGCAGTGCCAGCGGTGAATGGATCAGGGCGCGCCAGCGCGCCTGCGAAGAGGCGCGCACGGGGGCGTTGCCCAGGGTATTTGCGTCATGCTGCATGGTGGAGTCTCCCGGTGGTGGCATGGGTCATGATCTCTTCGGCGGTGACGGCATCGCCTTCGACGGTGGCCACGATGCCGCCGCCCTTGAAGACGCAGACCCGGTCGGACATGCCGACCACCTCCGGCAACTCGGAAGAAATCATGATGATGGAATAGCCCTGCGCGGTGAATTCGCGCATGAGCTGGTAAATCTCGGCCTTGGCGCCCACATCGATGCCGCGTGTCGGTTCATCGAAGATCAGCACCTGCATGTTGTGATTGATCCAGCGCGCGATCACCACCTTCTGCTGGTTGCCGCCGGACAGGGTATCGACCCGCGCCTGGGCATCAGGCGCCTTCACGCGTACGCGCTGCATGGCGATGCGCGTCGCTTCGGCTTCACGGCGGCGATCCAGGAACAGGCCCGCCGCGCGATACTTGCCGTAATTGTTCAGCGAGATGTTGTGCAGGATCGGAAAGCTTGTAATGAGCCCCTGCTCCTTGCGGCTTTCCGGGAGCAGGCCGATCCCCGCTTGCAGGGCTTGTGCCGGATCGGTAAAGCGCAACGGCACACCGCGCATGGAGAGCTTGCATTGCACCGCCGGATGCGCGCCCAGCATGGCCAGCACGGTCTCGGTGCGGCCCGAGCCGACCAGGCCGGCAAAGCCCAGGATTTCGCCGCGCCGCAACCGGAAGCGCGATACCGGGCCATTGCGCTTGAGCTGCAAGGCCTCCACCTCCAGCACCACATCGCTTTCGGGGGCGGCCGCGGCCTTGGGCGGGAAGCAGTTCTCGATGCGCCGCCCCACCATCATCTCCACCAGGCGCGACTGGTCCACTTCGCTGACAGCACAGGTGCCGATGTAGGCGCCATCGCGCAGGACGGTGATGCGGTCACAGATCTCGAAGATTTCTTCCAGATGGTGCGAGATGAAGATGATCGCCACGCCCTGCTCACGCAGGCCGCGCATCACCTTGAACAGGTGCTCGACCTCACCGGGCGTGAGGGTCGCGGTCGGCTCATCCAGCACCAGCAGGCGGGCATCGAGCGCCAGTGCCTTGGCAATCTCGACGAACTGCTGCTGCGCCACCGAGAGCTTGCACACCGGCACATCCAGCGGAATCTCCACACCCAGCTGCGCGATGATCTGCGCCGCGCGGCGCTTCATGGCCGCACGCTGCAGCAGGCCGAAGGAGCTGCGCAGCTCGCGTGCCAGGAACATGTTGTCCACCGCATCCAGGTAAGGAATCAGCGAGAATTCCTGGAACACCACACCGACACCGGCGGCGATGGCCTCGTGATAGCTGGCAAAACGGCAGGCCTGGCCATCGATGCGGATTTCGCCGCCATCGGGCGTGACGATGCCGCACAGGATCTTCATCAGGGTGGACTTGCCCGCGCCGTTCTCGCCCAACAGCGCGTGCACCTCACCGGCGCGCACCTGCAGGTCCACGCCGCGCAGCACCGTCACCGGGCCGAAGTTCTTCTTGATACCAGTCAGTTGGAGCATGGCTGCCTCCATCAAGGGAAAGGGAGGCGCGGCAACCCAGGGCTGCCGCGCCAGCGGCTTACCAGCTGAAGCCGGCCGCGTTCTTCTTGGTCACCGGCATGACGTCGATGGGCACTTCCTTGGGCACCACGCGTGCGCCCCACTTCTTGGCCAGCGCCATGGCCAGGCCCACGCGCACCTGGTCGCGCGGGAATTGCGCGGTGGTTTCGATGAAGGGGCCGCCATCGGCAATGGCTTTGACGGCTTCCGGAGCACCATCCACCGAGGTCAGCTTGATGTCCTTGCCGCTGCCCTGGATGGCGGCCAGCGCGCCCATCGCACCGCCGTCATTGACGGAGAAGATGCCCTTGAGGTTGGGACGCGACTGGATCATGTTCTCCACCACGCCCAGCGCCACCGAGCGGTCCTGACGGCCGTTCTGGGTGGCCACCAGCTTGATGTCCTTGTATTCGCCCAGGGCCTGCTTGCAGCCTTCCACGCGCTGCAGGATGGGCACCACGGGGATGCCGTCGAGGATCGCCACTTCACCCTTGCCGCCGATGGCATCAGCCAGCGCACGGCAGGATTGGTAACCGGCGTCCTTGTTCTTGGAACCGACGAACATGTCCACCGGACCGGAGGCATTGGCATCGACCGCCACCACGATCACGTTGCGCGCCTTGGCCGCTTTCACTGCCGCTTCCACGCCAGCGGAGTCGGTCGGGTTGATGAGCAGGATGTCGATGTTCTGCTGCAGCATGTCTTCGATGTCGGCGATCTGCTTGGCCACGTTGTGGGCGGCATCGGTGACGATGACCTTGGCACCGAAGGACTTGGCCGCATCATCCAGGGCCTTTTTCATCGAGACGAAATACGGGTTGTTCATTTCCTGGAAGCTCATGCCGATCTTGAGCTTGGACAGTTCCTGGGCGCCTGCCGGCGCGGTGAACGCCACCAGCGTGGCGGTGGACAGGGCCAGTGCGGTCAGTGCTTTCTTCATTGCAGTCTCCATTGTTGTTGGTCGTGTGCTTGATGACGGGATTGCCCGGCATGCTCGTTGCGAAGTGACAGGCAACACCTGTCCTGTTCCGGAAAGCGGGGGCTTTCCTGAATGCGGTTTCCCTGACAAGGAAATGATTTAAATGATTTAAATTATTTACGGCAAGCGGCCGACGCTATCCGGTCGCGGCAAAGAGGCCATTGCTGGCGAAGGTATTGCGGAACTCCGAAGGCGACATGCCCTTGATCTTCTGGAAGTGCCGGTTGAAGTTGGAGAGATTGGAAAACCCGGTCTCGTAGCAGATGTCGGTGATGCGCGCTTCCGGGTTGTTGAGCAGCGCCAGGCAGGCCAGGTCCACGCGCAGCTGGTTCTTGTAGCGCACCAGCGTAGTCCCGGTGTGGCGCTTGAAGGCGCGCGAGAAGGTGCTCAGGTTCTGCCCCACCATGTCGGCCAGGTCCTGTTCGCCGATGTCATCGGTGAGGTGTTCGCGCAGGTAGGCGATGGCGCGGTTGAGACCGCTGCTGTTCACGCCCGACAGGTCCAGCTTGTAGGAGAGGCTGGCCAGCACTTCCGGCTCGGGCGAATTGGCCAGCACGTCGAGGATTTCCCAGAACAGGGCGAGCCGCTTCAGGCCGCGCTGGTCGATCAGGCGCTGCATCAGCGGGCGTACCGTGTCGCTGGTGGCGGCATCGAACAGCAGTCCGCGATGGCTGCGTTCGAGCAGCGGCATGATGGCTTCCATCTCGGGAATGCTGGCGGCGCATTGATCCACCAGCTGCTCGGGGAACTGGATCACCAGCGAGCGCACTGGGACCACCTCATCGCGGCCGATGTCGGAGATCCAGTTCTGCGGAAGATTGGGGCCGGTCATCACCAGCTGGCCCGGCGCGAAGTCGCCGATGTGGTCACCGACGTAGAAACGTCCCGAAGTCGCCACCACGAGGTGGATCTCGTACTCCGGATGGTAGTGCCAGCGCACGGTACGGAAGGGGTAGCCGTGCATCCATGCCGCAAAGGATTCGCCCTTGCGGATATGGACCAGTTCCAGGTCGGGCTGCATCGTGTCTCCTCTCAATCGAGAGCATTTTCCTTATTGAAACTGACAAATCGCTGTTGTCAGTTTTCTTCATGTACTGCATCTTAGTGCCCCTCTGGCTGCGGCTTCTACATCACCAGCGAAGCAGGACTGATACTTTTTTGCGCAAAAAGGCTCGGAGAATGAAATACACTGCACGGCAGCAAAACGGCCCTGCAAGGCAGGGCCGTCGTACGGGGTCAGGTTGGCTGTATTACACCGAACGCATCAGTCCGCCATCGACCTTGATGTTCTGTCCGGTGATGTAGCCCGCACCGGTGGAAGCGAGGAAGGCGATGGTCGCGGCCACTTCCTCGCTGGTGCCATAGCGCTGCATGGGCACGCCGGCGCGGCGTTCCTCACGCTGCGGCAGGCTGTCGATCCAGCCGGGCAGGACGTTGTTGATGCGGATGTTTTCCGGTGCGTACTTGTCGGCGAAGAGCTTGGTGAACGCGGCCAGCCCGGCACGAAATACGGCTGAGGTCGGGAACATGTCGGAGGGCTCGAAAGCCCAGGCCGAGGAGATGTTGATGATGGAGCCGCCACCCTGCGACTGCATCAGCGGCGTCACCAGGCGTGTGGGACGGATGACGTTGAGCAGGTAGGTATCCATGCCGCGGTGCCAGTCTTCGTCGGTGATGTCGAGGATGGGCGCACGCGGACCATGGCCGGCGCTGTTGACCAGCACGTCCACGCGGCCCCAGCGGGCCACGGCCTGGTCGACCAGCTTCTGCAGGTCCTCCACTGACTGGTTCGAGCCGGTCACGCCGATGCCGCCCAGCTCGGCGGCCAGCGCCTCGCCACGGCCGGAGGAAGACAGGATGCCGACCTGGAAGCCATCGGCCGCCAGGCGGCGCGCGGCGGCGGCACCCATGCCGCTGCCGGCGGCGGTGATCAGGGCTACTTTGCTGCTCATGGAAACTCCTTGTGGATAAGTGATCTTGCCGCACGGGAAATCATGACGTCCTGCGCGGGATTGGCGATTGTAGTGCGTGTCGATGCCGCGTGCAGGGGACGAGAAGCACAATGGGTGATCCGGAATTTGTCATGTCCCTGTTGCATTTCTGGGGCATCATCGCGCACCATTGCGCAGCCCGGCCCTCGTGCGGCCCCATGAACGTAGCGGAAGTCCCATGCAAATCATCGCCAACATCAATCTCGAATCCCTGCTCGATACCTCCATCAGCCTGACCGCCGCCTTCATCCTGGGTGGCCTGATCGGGCTGGAACGCCAGTACCGGCAACGTACCGCCGGCCTGCGCACCAATGTGCTGGTGGCCCTGGGCGCGGCGGTCTTCGTCGACATGGCCAATCGCATGGGCGGTCACGAAGGGGCGGTGCATGTGGTGGCTTATGTGGTGTCGGGCGTGGGCTTCCTGGGCGCGGGCGCGATCATGCGCGAAGAAGGCAACGTGCGCGGCATCAATACCGCCGCCACCTTGTGGGGCTCGGCCGCAGTGGGAGCAGCGGCGGGGGCGGACCTGATCCTGGAAGCGATCCTGGCCACCCTCTTCGTGCTGGCCGCCAACACCCTGCTGCGCCCGGTGGTCAACACCATCAACCGCAAGCCGCTGGATGTGCCTTCGGTGGAAGTGACCAACACCATCCACCTGATCGTGGAGAGTGCACACCAGAAGCGCGTGCTGACCGCCGTCACCGACATGCTGGAGCAGAGCCGCCATCCTACGCATGGACTGAACGTGCGGCCCTTTACGGAAGATGAAGTCGAGATGGAAGCCACCCTGGCGGCGACCTCCGTGGATGGCGATGAACTCGATGCCCTGGTGGAACGCTTGCTGGCCTTGCCGGCGGTGAAGCAGGCATTCTGGACGCCGAGCACGACCGATTGATGATTGATTGATGTCCGACCGGATCAGTAGGGGGTGGCCCTGAACTTCCCCCGCAACCACTTCACCGGCGCACCAATGACCGGCAACTTCTGCCACAGCTCTTCAGCCGCATCCCAGTAATCGCGATGCTCGGTGACCAGCCCCGCTGCATCGAAGCGGAAATGCGTGGCCCCGAGCACGGTGTAGAAACGTCCCTTGAGACGAAACTCGAAACGCCAGGTAGCGAAGGCCTGCTGCCCCTGCCCCATGCGCTCCAGGATCACGAAGCGCGGATCTTCGGTGGTCTCGAACATGTGCGCAAAGATGGCGCGGATGGAACGCAGGCCCTTGATGTCGTTGAAGGGATCCTTGAACAGGGCCTCTTGTGAATAAAATTCACCAATCCGTTCCAGGCTGCCAGGGTCCAGCGCGCCATACCAGTCCAGCAAGCGGTCAAGATGCTGCATGGTCAGCTCAGCATGAAGCGCTGGAACAGCATGAAGCGTAGCCGGAACGGCAGCAGCCGCAGGATCTTCAACCAAGCCGTGAAGCGCCGCGGGAAGTGGATCTCGAAGCGGCCTTCGGAGATCCCGCGCCAGATCGCGGTGGCCGCCTGCTGCGGCGTCTGGATGGCCGGCATGGGAAAGTCGTTCTTGTCGGTCAGGTCGGTCTTCACGAAGCCCGGATTGATCAGGTACACGTTCAATCCCTTGGGCCGCAAATCGCTATAAAGAATTTCCGCAAGATTGATCAATGCCGCCTTGCCGGGACCATACACGGTCGCCCCCGGCAGCCCCACATAACCGGCCACGCTGGCCACCAGCGCAATGCCGCCGCTGCCACGCGCCAGCATGTCGGGCAGCGCCGCACCGAGTGCCGAATAGACGCTGGCGACGTTGGTGCGCAAGGTATGTTCGGCTTCGTCTTCCTGGACTTCCCAGGTGCGCTCGGGGCGATACTTGGCCGCACAGAACACCAGCAGGTCGATGCCGCCGAAGGCTTCCACGATGCGGGCATGCTGGTCGCGCCAGGCATCGTGGCAGAGCACATCCAGTGGTGCGATGAAGGCATTCTTGTGGGCCGCCGCCACCTCTTGCAGCACGTCGGCACGGCGCGCCGACAAGGCCACGCGGGCACCCGCCTGCAGCGCCTGGCGCGCCAGCTCGGCACCGATGCCGCTGGAGGCACCGACCAGCCAGATGCGCAGGCCACGCAGGTCACTGACCGGTTGGTTCATCGGACCAAACAACACGGCCGGGCGAGAAATCGGGACGCGCTCGTCGGCGGTGCCGGCGGCCTCCTTGGCCAGGGGCTTGGACTGGGTATTCATACGCCCTCCTTGCGGAAGAACAGCGTGACCTGGCCCACTTCCACACCGAACTTGCTCATGCTGGTGCGGTTGATGAGGGTACGTTCATCCATCTGGTACATCCAGTCATCCATCTGGACTTCGTATTGCTTGTCATTGACCGGCAGCAGCAGCGTGTAATTCCAGTGCAGCGCATTGCCGGCGGTCTGGCCGATGGCCTCGCCGATGACATCGCCGGCACGGCCGCGCCAGCTGTTGTCGCCCTGGCGTACCAGGGTCCAGACGCGTGTCTGGGTTTCGCCATCGTCATAGCGGAATCGTTCGTCCAGGGTCAGCGTATTGCCCTCCACGGTACCGGTCACGACCACATGGAAGCGTCGTGCCACTTCGCCACCGCGCTTCTGGAACATGCCCCAGGCTTCGGTGCGCCCCTTGAAGAACACCGCCGGATCGAACACCGGCGTCTTGCTGGCGTAGTCCGACAATTTCTGCGAGGCACAGCCGCCCAGTGCCAGCGCCAGCAGCGCCAGCACGATTCCCTTCCACAGGCGCGCGGGCAGGCCCGTACGCATCAGTTTGGCATCCATGACTCACTCCTTGTGCAAGAGGAATTGCACGACATCGGTCTGGCCTTCATCGAAGCCCACTTCGCAGAACACGTAATACAGCTGCCACAGGCGGCGGAAGCGCTCATCGAAACCTTGCGCGGCGATGGTCTCGCGCTGGGCCAGGAAAGCGTCATTCCAGCGGCGCAGGGTTTCGGCGTAATCACGGCCGAAATGGAAACGGTCGCGCGTGGCCAGCCCGGCACGCTGGGCGCAGCGCGAGAAGCGCTCATGGCTGGGCAGCATGCCGCCGGGGAAAATGAATTCACGAATGAAGTCGGCACTGTCGCGATAGCGTTCGAACACGGCTTCATCGATGGTGATCGACTGGATCAGGGCGTGGCCACCGGGTTTCAGGCGCGCCGAGACCGTATCGAAATACGTTTGCCAGAAGCGCTCGCCGACGGCTTCGAACATCTCGATGGACACGATGGCATCGTATTGCCCGTCCAGATCGCGGTAGTCGCACAGTTCCAGATGGGCCAGATGATCGAGCTGCTGGTGGCGCATGCGCTCCTGGCCGAAGGCCAGTTGCGCCGGCGAGATCGTCACGCCATGCACGCGGATGCCCAGGCGCGCCGCATGTTCGGCAAAGCCGCCCCAGCCGCAGCCGATTTCCAGCACGCGGTCGCCGGCACGCAGGCCGAGCTGGTCGACGATGCGCTGGTACTTGGCGGCCTGTGCCGAGGCCAGGCTCTGGCAGGGTTCGGTGAAAATGGCCGACGAATAGGTCATCGTCGGGTCCAGCCACAGGCGATAGAAATCGTTGCCCAGGTCGTAGTGCGCATGGATATTGCGGCGGCTGCCGCTGCGCGTGTTGGAGCGCAGCAGGTGGCGCAGGCGATACCACAGCGAGGCCAGGCGTCCGCCTTCGACCGCGCTGGAGAGCATCGCGCGGTTGCGCATGGCCAGGCGCAGCAGCGCGGCCAGGTCGGGCGTCTCCACCCAGCCATTGCCGTAGGCTTCACCGAAGCCGATGTCGCCGGCACGCAGGATGGCACCGCAGGCACGCCAGTCGAGGATGCGCAGTTGCGCGCTGGGCGGCTGGCGCAGGTCGCCGAAGGTCAGCGTGGTGCCATGCGGCGTGATCAGTTCAAGATGGCCGTGATTGAGGCGTTCCAGCATCGCCAGGAACAGGCGGGCCGAAATCGGGCCGGCACGGCGGCCGGTAGTCTGCAGTGCGGGGCTGTTGTTCACGATAGGGTTTCCTTTCCAGAAGAAGGTCCTGTGGCGGCGACGCGCTCGGGCTTGCTGAACCAGGGCACGCGCTTGCGCCACAACAGCAAGGCCTGCCAGTGGATACGGGCGACCACACCCAGGGTCAGCAGCGGCTGGGCACACAGCGCGCCGAAGGCCGTGGCCGCGGTCAGGGGATGCAGGTGGCCGCCCACCGAGGTGCGCATCAGGGGTTGCAAGCCCTGCGCGACTTCCGACGGGTGGCCGTGGTCGTAATAATCGATGCCGACGAAGGCGGTGTTGCCGCCAGCCTCCGCACGCCGTGCCTGGTCGCGGAAGCGGAAACGATAGAAACCGCGTACTTCGCAGAAGGGCGAGACGTGCATCAGCTTGTTGCACACCAGCCGCGTGTGCTCGTCGATGGCGCCCTCATCCGGCGCCGAGAGCAAATAGTGCTGGGTCTCGCCAAAGGTGTTGTTGACCTCCGCCAGTACCGCACGCAGCTGGCCCGCGCCGTCATGGCACAGGAAGAAACTGACCGGATTGAAGACGAAGCCGAACAGGCGCGGAAAGGTCTGCAGCCAGATGGCACCGTCATGCGGCAGGCCCGCCTGTTGCAGGTGGCCACGTACCCAGGCAGCCAGGTCGCTGCCATCGCGCGGACCATAGTCGCGTGTACGCACGCACATCAGGCGGCGGCGATCCACCCCGAACCAGGCGTTGCCGGCTTGATGGAGGCGCGCAAGATCGAGGCGCACGCAGAACACCGGATAGACGAACTTGTGCAGCACCGGACGCAGGCGCTGGTGCATCACCTGCCCGCTCAACAACAGCGCGGGCGCGTCGGTGCGGGCGGTCGGCGACGTGTTCATAGCGCGGCCCAATGCGGCGTCACGCCGAAGTCCTGGATGACACGCAAGGCCGACTTCAGGCCATCTTCATGGAAACCGTAACCGGTCCACGCACCGGCGAACCATGCACGGTGCTTGCCCTGGATCTCCGGCAGGCGGCGCTGGGCGTCGATGGCGGGCTGGTCAAACACCGGATGCTCGTAGTCGAAACGTCCCATCACGGTAGCCGGATTGGGCGACTGCGGCGGATTCAAGGTGAGGACGATGTCGGTCTTGCAGGGCAAGTCCTGCAGGCGGTTGAGCCAATAGCTCACGCACACGGCGCGGCTGCCGTCGCTGTGGCGCGAACCGAGGTAATTCCAGGCCGACCAGACCTTGTCCAGGTGCGGCATGAGCGAAACATCGCTGTGCAGCCAGGCGGTATTGGCCTGGTAACGCACGGCCGAGAGCACCTGATGTTCTTCGATGGTGGCGTCTTGCAGCAGGGCCAGGGTCTGCGGTGCGTGGGTGGCGAAGACCACGGCATCGAACTGTTCTTCGCGCGGCTCGGCGCCGCCGCTGCGCACCAGCACTCCCTGCTCGTTGCGGGTGACACTGGTGAGGCGGCTGCCCAGGCGGACATCGTCGAGGGTGGCGGCGATGCGGCGCACGTACTCACGCGAACCGCCGCGCACCGTGCGCCAGCGCGGCCGGTTGTTGACCTGCAGCAGGCCGTGGTTGATGCAGAAGCGCAGGAAGGTCGCTGCCGGGAAATCGAGGATGTCCGAGGGCGAACTGGACCAGATCGCCGCCGCCATCGGGATCAGGTAGGCATCCCCGAAGAGGACGCCATAGCCGCCCTCCTCCAGCAAATGGCGCAAGCTGATCGGGCGCCCCTCACAGGCCGCCAGGTTGGCATGGGCCGCACGGTTGAAACGCAGGATGTCGCGCAGCATCCCCAGGAAGGCGGGTTGCAGCAAGCGCTTGCGCTGGGCGAAAACGGTATCGAGGTTGGTGCCGGCCCATTCGAAGCTGCCTTCATCCATCGACACCCCGAAAGACATGTCGGTATCGTAGGTATCGACCTTCAGTTCCTCGAACAGCGCAATCAGGTTGGGATAGGTCCAGTCGTTGAAGACCAGGAAACCGGTATCGACCGGAAACGGCACGCCCTCCGGCGCGATGTCCACCGTATTGGCATGGCCGCCCAGCGTGGGCGCAGACTCGAACAGCACCACCTGGTGCTTGCGTGCCAGCAGGTAGGCGCTGGCCAGCCCGGAAATGCCGGCGCCGATGACGGCGATGCGCTGTTGGCTGCCCTGCCCGTTGGCTGCTGCGTTTGGATTCATGAAAACTTGCCCGCCTCTGTCTTTGTTATTGAAGTTCTGCCGTTGCCAGTCCTTGGGAATGTTCTCCCGCCCTGCTGGCCCGTGCTGCGTTTGGTGACCCGGGGCGGCGCTTGCTGTGGGGCTTTTTGGCCACCGGCGCCGCTTATTTGCTTCTCATCCTTGATTTAGGTGCTAAGATTACTACCAAATAAAAATAAAATCTACTAATTAGTAACTTAAACTACCAATGAGTATTTTCGGCAAACTGAGCTTCAAGGACCAAGCCTTCAAATTACGGGAGAACGCCATCCTGGATGCCGCCACGACCGTCCTGGGCAGCAAGGGCTATGACCTGATGACCATGGACGACGTGGCCGGTGCAGTGGGCATCTCCAAACCCAGCCTGTACAAGCATTTCAAGTCCAAGGAAGAGCTGGTTGGCGAGACCATGCTGCGTCTCATCGATGGCGCCATTGACCAGCTGGCGCAGCTGGAGGACATCGCCAGCCCGCGCGGCAAGCTCGAAGCGATGCTGGAATGGGCGCTGCGGGTGCGCCTGGAAGGAGGTCTGCCCTTCCTGCCCTCCACCAGCGCGCATGTGCGCGAGATGCTCATGCGCAACGTGAAATACGTCATGCGTGTGCTCAAGCTCAACGGGCAACTGGAAAAGCTGGTGAAGGAGGCGCAGAAGAATGGCGAGCTCGATGCCGCCCTGCCCAGTGATGTGGTGTTGTACAGCTACTACGCACGCACCTGTGACCCGGCGGTGGATTACCTGCAGAAGTTCAGCAAGATGAACAATGAAGAAATCGTGAAACACATGTTGCACGTGGCCTTCAACGGCTTCACGAAGTAAGGCAGGGTGCCGCCCGCTCAACGGCGGCGCCTGCCCCGCATGACTTACAGACCGTAGCAGCGCACCGCAGTCGTCCCCCACAGCTGCTCCTGCTCGGCCGCCGACAGCCGCGTGGCCGCCCACTCGCGGACCACGCCCGCCACCTTGGCATAGGAAGCGGCCAGCAGGCATACCGGCCAGTCCGATCCAAACATCAGGCGTTGCGGGCCGAAGGCTTCCAGCGCCGTGTCCAGGCACAGGGCGATATTGTCGTAATCCTTCTGCCGCAATCCGCGCAACCAGTCCGCCTCGGTGACCAGTCCCGACAGCTTGCAGGCCACATGCGGCATGGCGGCCAAGGCGCGCAACTGGCGTTTCCATTCATTGAAAGAAGCTTCACTGCGCCCGAAGTCAGCCAGGGCCGGCTTGCCCAGGTGATCCAGCACCAGCCAGTGGGCGTCATGGCGGGCACAGAAGGCCTGCACCTCGGCCATCTGCCTGGCATGGACCAGCACGTCATAGACCAGCCCCTGCTGCTGCAGCCACTTGATGCCGGCATTGAAGGCCGGCGCCTCCAGGAAGGCGGTGACGTCGGCTTCGTCCTGGACCTGGTGGCGAAAGCCCACCAGCTTGTCGCGTCCCCATTGGGCCACATTGGCCGCCAGGTGCGGCGAGGACAGGTCTTCCCAGCCCACCACCCCGGCAATGCGGCGATCGGCCCGGGCCAGGTCCAGCAGGAAACCGGTCTCCTCGCGCCCGGCGCGGGCCTGCACGGCGATCGACGCATGCAGCCCTTCAGCATCGAGCACCGGATGCAGCTGTCCCGGCAGGCGATCACAGGCCAGCAATTCCATGCCCTTTCCGATCCAGGGATAGTCGTCGGCGCGATAGCGCCAAAAGTGCTGATGGGCGTCGATACGGAGGGGTTTCATGGCGCAGTCTCGGGAGGGAGGAGGAGAATGAAGCGTTTCCGCATCCCTTAGTTTTTTCTGGACGAAAACTTAGAAACGGGAAACGAAAAACTTAAGGATTTCCCCGGACCGTGCCGGGGAAACCGCAGGATGCCAGACGGGATCAGTCGTACAGCACTTCCTTGATCTTGGGATCGTCGATGTTGCTCTTGTCGTACCAGTAGAAGCCGGTATCGATGACCTTGGGCAACTTCTCGCCCTTGATCGCCTTGACCGCCGCTTCCACGGTCTTGTAGCCGATGCCCACCGGGTTCTGGGTGATGGCACCCGCCATCACGCCTTCACGGATGGCATCCTTCTGCTGCTTGCCGGAGTCATAGCCGATGATGATGATCTTGCGCTTCATCTCCTTGACGCCATTGACCACACCGATGGCCGAACCTTCGTTGGTGCCGAAGACACCCTTGATCTTGGGATAGGCCTGCAGGATGGACTTGGTGACTTCGGTCGACTTCAACTGGTCACCCGCGCCATATTGCACGCTGACCACCTTGATCTTGGGATAGTTGGCCTTGATGCGCTCCAGGAAGCCATCGCGGCGATCCACACCGGTACGGCTGGTCTGGTCGTGGGCCACCACGGCCACTTCGCCTTCCTTGCCGATCAGTTCGGCCATCTTGTCGGCGGCCAGCGCCGCAGCGGCACGGTTGTCGGTCGTGGCGGTGGTCACGGGGATGTCGCTGTCCACGCCCGAGTCAAAAGCGACCACCGGAATCTTGGCGGCTTGCGCCTTCTTCAGCAGGGGGATGGCGGCCTTGCTGTCCAGGGCGGCAAAACCGATGGCTTGCGGCTTCTTGGCCAGGGCGGCAGAGAGCATGTCGATCTGCTTGTCGACCATGGCCTCGGTTTCCGGACCTTCGAAGGTGACCTTCACCTTCAGATCGCGGCCGGCCTGGTCGGCACCGGCTTTGACTGCCTGCCAGAACTGGTGCTGGAAGCCCTTGGAAATGAGCGGCACATACACTTCCTGCGCGTGCGCAGCCGAAGTGCCGACAGCGAAGGCCAGGCCCAGGGCAGCGGCCAGTAACTTGTTCTTGAACACGGTACGTCTCCTTTTGTTATCGATGATGGAGTGCCGGAAATGGCGCTTCCGGCGGGGCTTGCATTACTACAGGGAAATCATGTCATGCACGGCGGCGGCGGCGCAGGATGTCCAGGTACACGGCCAGGATGATGATGACGCCGGTCACCACCGTCTGCCACTCCTGCGCCACCGACATGATGCGCAGGCCATTGACCAGCACGCTCATGATGAAAGCACCGATGATGGTCCCCAGGATGGTGCCGGTGCCGCCCGAGAGCGAGGTCCCGCCGATCACTACGGCGGCAATCGCATCGAGCTCGTAGCCCTGCCCCAGCGCGGGCTGGGCCGAATTGAGGCGGGAGGCGATGATGAGACCGGCGATGCCGCAGATGGCGCCCGAGAAGGTATAGACCGCGACCTTCCAGAAATCCACCTTCACGCCCGACAGGCGCAGCGCTTCCTCGTTGCTGCCCAGGGCAAAGGTATAGCGTCCGAACACCGTCTTGTTGAGGATGACCGAGGCCGCGATGGCGACGATGAACAGGATCAGCACCGCATTGGGAATGGGCAGCGAGGGAATGAGCTCGCCGATCAACGAATCCTGGGCGATGGCCGAGAAGCCCTCGGTATCGTTGAAGTAGATCGGGCGCGTACCGGAGATCACCAGCGACAGGCCCTTCAACAGCATCATCATGCCCAGCGTGGCAATGAAGGGCGGCACCTTCAGCTTGGCGATCACCATGCCGGAGATCCAGCCTGAGAGCGCGCCGAAGAAGATCGCCGCCGCAATGCCCAGCGGCAGCGGCATGCCCCAGTTGGTCAGCACCACACCGGCCATGACGGCACAGAAGGTCATCATGGTGCCCACCGACAGGTCGATGCCGGACGTGATGATGACGTAGGTGCAGGCAATGGCCAGCACGCCGTTGACGGCGGTGGACTGCAGGATGCTGACCAGGTTGTCCACCTCCATGAAGTTGGGCGAGGCGAAGCTGAAGAACAGGATCATCAGCAGCAGGCTGGCAAAGGCCAGCAGCTTCTGGCGCGCCGCCGGATTGAAGAAGCGGGCGCGTAGGCCCGAGGGGGAAGCGGTATTGGCCATGGTGGATGCGGAAGGGGCGGAGTGGATTTGGTTTGCCATGATCGGTGTGTCTCTCTTGTCAGGTCTTGGGGCCCGGTGTTGCTTGTGACTTGTGGCCTGTGGCTTGCGGCTTATTGCGCCACGGCCGATTCGCGCTGCGTGGCCAGTTGCATGATGTTTTCCTGGGTGGCGTCGGCACGTGCCAGTTCACCCGTGACGCGGCCCTCGCACATGACCAGGATGCGGTGGCTCATGCGCAGCACCTCGGGCAGCTCGGAGGAAATCATCACGATGGCCTTGCCCTGTTCGGCCAGGGCATCGAGCAGCTTGTAGATCTCGCTCTTGGCACCGATGTCGATGCCGCGCGTGGGCTCATCGAAGAACAGGATGTCGCAGTCGCGCAGCAGCCACTTGGCAATCACGATCTTCTGCTGGTTGCCGCCCGAGAGCAGGCGCGCCTGCTGCTCCACCGAGGGGGTCTTGATGGCCAGCTGGCGCACGTAGCCCTGTGCCACTTCGCGGATGGCGCGCTGGTCCATGAAGCCGGCCTTGGTGAAGCGGCCCATGCTGGAGAGCGCGATGTTGGCCTGCACGTCCATGCCCACGGCCAACCCGAAATGCTTGCGGTCTTCCGACAGGTAGCCGATGCCATGCGCCACTGCATCGGCCGGCTGGCGGATCACGGCCTTGCCGCCGTGGATGATGATCTCGCCCGACTCCAGCGGATCGGCACCGAAGATGGCGCGCGCCACCTCGGTGCGACCCGCGCCCATGAGGCCGGCAAAACCGAGGATTTCGCCCCGCCGCAATTGGAAGCTGACGTCACGGATGGCGCGGCCGCGATTGAGCCCGCGCACCTCCAGCACGACCTCGTTGCCGGATGTATCGGGCGGCATGCGTTGCTCGCCATCGAGCGCGCGGCCCACCATCATGGAGATGATGGTGTCCATGGAGGTGCCCTGCATGGGGACGGTAGCGATGTACTTGCCATCGCGCATGACGCTGACGCGATCGGCGATCTGGCGCAGCTCGTCCATCTTGTGGGAGATGTAGACGATGCCCACGCCCTCGGCCTGCAGGTCGCGGATGATGCGGAACAGCTCGGCGATTTCGGCGTTGTTCAGGGCCGCGGTCGGCTCATCCATGATCAGTACGCGCGAATCGAAGGAGAGCGCCTTGGCGATCTCCACCATCTGCTGGCGCGCCACGGTGAGCTCGCCCACCGGCGTGCGCGGATCCATGTCCAGCCGCATGCGCGCGAAGATGGCCGCAGCCTGGCGATTCAGTTGTTCTTCGTCGATGATGAGGCCGAAGCCCTTGCGCGGCTCGCGGCCGATGAAGATGTTCTGCGCCGCTGACAGGTGGTTCATCAGGTTCAATTCCTGATGGATGATGCCGATGCCCAGCGCCTGCGCCTGGCGCGGCTCGGCGATTTCCACCGGCTTGCCGTCGAGCAGGATGTCGCCGCTGTCGCGCTGGTAGACGCCGGAGAGGATCTTCATCAGCGTGGATTTGCCGGCGCCGTTCTCGCCCATCAGGGCGTGGACTTCACCGGCCACCAGTTCGAACTGGCAATTGTCCAGCGCCAGCACGCCGGGAAAGCGCTTGCTGACATTGCGCAGGAGAATCAGCGGTGTAGCCGCTGCCGTCGCTCCTGCGCGGGCTGTTGTCTCGTGTTCTTGTTGCATGCTCACCTCGGATGCGGATGCATTGCCGGCCTGGGCGGGACCATGGCCATCGTCTGCGCGACTCTTCGTTCGCTGCTGTTGGGGGACTGCGTTGACTGCCTGCTTCCTACTGTACCGCCTTGCGAAAAACTTAGAAAGCGATTTGCAAAGTCTAAACTTTGCGACACTGAAAACTTAATCTTCCTGCGCGCCCAGATCGAAGATGCGCGTCATCGGCACCCACTTCTGTCCGGCCGGGGTCCACGGCGTGGGCGCCTGGAAGCGCCACATCAGCTCTTCCCACGCCCGCACCTTGGGGTCGCTTTCGCTTGCGGCCGCCATGGCAGCGGCGTCGAAGACGCTGTCATCGGTTTCCATCACCATCATCATGCGCGTGCCCAGGCGGTAGATCTCCATGCCGGTCACGCCCTGGCGGCGCAGGTGATCCGCAATCTCGGGCCAGATGCGCTGGTGATGCCGCTCATACTCGGCGATGAGGGCCGGATCATCCTTGAGGTCGAGGGCCAGTACGGTACGCATGGCGGCCTCAGGTCAGCGCGCGGTCGAGATGGGTATAGCCGCCATCGACGAAGACCCATTGCCCGGTGGTATGGGAGGAGCGGCCCGAGAGCAGGAATACCGCCATGTCCGCCATTTCTTCGGAGGTGGTGAAGCGCTTGCCCAGCGGGATCTTGCTGGTGATGGCATCGAGCTTCTCCTGCGGATTCTCGAAGGTGGCGATCCATTTCTCGTAGAGCGGGGTCATCACTTCGGCGGGAATCAGGGCGTTGACGCGCACGCCATCCTCGCGCAAGGCCGCAGCCCATTCGCGCGTGAGCGACAGTTGCGCCCCCTTGGAGGCGCAATAGCCGCTGGTATTGCCCTGGCCGGTCAGGGCGGTCTTGGAAGAGACATTGAGGATGGAACCGCGCGTGGCCTTCAGGTGCGGCACGCAGTAATGCGCCATCACGTAGTAATGGATGAGATTGCGCTCCAGCGACGCCACGAATTCATTGCGGCCGGCCTCCAGGCCCACGCTGTCATTGACGCCGGCATTGTTGACCAGGCCATCGAGCCGCCCGAAGCGGCGCACCGTCTCGGCGACCGCCTCGCCACAGCGCGCTTCGTCCTGCAATTCCAGCTGGAACAGGGCGGCGCGCGGCTGCACGCCGGTCAGGCGGGCCCAGAACTGCGGGTCCGGTTCGCTGCGCGCAAACACCACCGGTATCGCGCCTTCGGCAGCCAGTTGCAGGCTGATCGCGCCACCGATGCCGGAGGCGCCGCCGGTCACGATGACGACCTTGTCTTGCAGGTTCAAATCCACATCAGTCTCCGTTTTCGTTCATCTTGTGATGGGGGAGCCGGCCTCAGCCCCGGAAGCGGTACTGCTCCAGGGAAGCGGGCTTCATTTCGATCGAAAATCCCGGCAAGGCAGGCGGCATGTAGGCGGCATTGCGGATCACGCAGGGATCCACGAAGTGTTCGTGCAGGTGATCCACGTATTCGGTCACGCGCCCTTCCTTGCTGCCGGAAATGCACAGGTAGTCGATCATCGACAGGTGCTGCACATACTCGCACAGGCCCACGCCACCGGCATGCGGGCAGACCACCTTGCCGTATTTGGCGGCCATCAGCATGACGGCCAGGATCTCATTGACGCCACCGAGGCGGCAGGAATCGATCTGCACCACGTCGATGGCATCGCGCATAATGAACTGCTTGAACAGCACGCGGTTCTGGCACATCTCGCCGGTGGCGACCTTGACCGCGCCGATGCCTGCGCGGATCTTGCGGTGGCCTTCCACGTCATCCGGACTGGTCGGCTCCTCAATGAACCAGGGTTGCGCGAAGGCCAGCTCGTTGACCCAGTCGATGGCCTGGTCCACTTCCCATACCTGGTTGGCATCGATCATCAGGTTGCGGCCAGGGCCCAGCACTTCGCGGGCGATGCGCACGCGGCGCTTGTCGTCTTCGAGGTCGCGGCCGACCTTGAGCTTGACGTAGTTGAAGCCCTGGTCGATGGCTTCCTGGCACAGGCGGCGCAGCTTGGCATCGTCATAGCCCAGCCAGCCGGCCGAGGTGGTGTAGCAGGGATAGCCTTCCTGCTCCAGGATCCGCAGGCGTTCGGCCTTGCCGGCCTCCTTTTCGCGCAGCAGGGCCAGCGCTTCGTCCGGGGTGATGCAATCGGTGATGTAGCGGAAGTCGATGGTACGCACCAGTTCCTCGGGCGACATCTCGGCCACCAGTTTCCACACCGGCTTGCCCGCAGCCTTGGCCCACAGGTCCCAGGCGGCATTGACCACCGCGCCGGTGGCCAGGTGGATGGCGCCCTTGTCCGGGCCGATCCAGCGCAGCTGGCTGTCGGAGGTGACGTGGCGCCAGAAGCGGCCCATGTCGGCGGCAATCCAGTCCAGCTCCAGGCCCACCACCAGGTGCTCCATGGCGCGGATGGCGGCACAGCAGATCTCGTTGCCACGGCCGATGGTGAAGGTCAGGCCGTGGCCCTTCAGTTGCTCATTGTCGGTATCGAGGATGACGTAGGCGGCGGAATAATCCGGGTCCGGATTCATGGCGTCCGAACCATCCAGCGATTGCGAAGTGGGGAAGCGTACGTCCAGCACGCGCAGGGCAGTAATCTTGGTCATCGGTCTCTAGCGTGGATGCCGCTGCGGTGGCGAGCCGCGGCCGGCGGGGCCCTCCGTCACGGAAAGCCGGGATGATCGTCTCCGGGGCGGGGCCCCTCTTTTGTATTTACTCACAAATAAAATATCATTTCATCTGTGAGTTGCAGAGCATAACCTCGATTATCCTCCCACTGCAGCGCCAGCCCGATGAAGTTTCCGCTCTGATTGATATCATTTTCGGAATGACGAGCTGGGGCGATGGAATCATTCATGAAAAAATATTTCATGAATAAAATGGATTTTTCATCAAAATCACCTACAATCCGGCCCCAGAAACGCACCGTTTTTGCGATCCCGCTCCCTATTGCGCCCCGAAACGCCATGCCCAGAACCCGCAAAATCAATCCTGCCGAGGCCCCTGCCATACAGACGGCCGCCGACCATGAAGAGGAAAGCGCCAGCGGCAAGACCCGCTATGCCGCGCCGGCGCTGGACAAGGGACTGGATATCCTGGAGTTGTTGAGCCGCTCGGAACAGATGCTGACCCTGAACCAGATCTCGCGACAGCTGGGGCGCAGCGTCACTGAAATCTTTCGCATGGTGGTCACGCTCGAACAGCGCGGCTACCTGGTGGCCGACAACGATCATTACCGCCTGTCGCTGAAGCTGTTCGAACTGGCGCACCATCACCAGCCGATCCGCTCACTGGTCAGCACCGCCCTGCCCCACATGCGCGAGCTGGCCAACCGCGCCATGCAGTCCACGCACCTGACGGTCTATGAGGCGGGACGGGTGATCGTGGTGGCGCAAGTCGACAGCCCCGAACGCTGGGCCTTCGGACTGAAGGTCGGTGCGCTGGTGAGCCTGACCGATACGGCCTCGGGCCACGTGCTGCTGGCCTTCCGCGACGAGGCCGAACGCGCCGGCATGCTGGCTGCGCACGTGCGCATGGATGGCGAACAGGAAATCGAGACGGCGCAACTGATGCGCCAGATCGAGGACACGCGCAAACGCGGCCACTCGCGCATGGAAAGCCGGCAGATCCGCGGCGTCATCAACCTGTCCTACCCGGTGATGGGGGCCAACAACCGCATGCTGGCGGCTTTGAACGTGCCCTACATCGAACGCATCGACAAGAAGGTCAACCCCAGCCTGGATGAGGTGCAAGGCATCGTCCAGGAAGTCTCGGCGCGGCTGTCGCGGCTGATGGGGGATTCGAGTTTCGGGTCCTGAATCCGGACCCGGTGGAAGAGTTGCGTGCGGGGAGGCCGCACGCGCGTGGCGGCCTCAGCCGGCGAAGCGCACTTCGGGCAAGCCGCGCACATCCAGTCCCGGCACGCTGAAGAGGCCTCCGGCGAGCGCATCCTCGGCGCGCTGTTCGGCGCTCATGCCCTCGTAGGCGGTGGTCACGAACAAGGTATCCAAGGCCGCACCGCCGAAAGCCACGCAGGAAGGCTGCGCCGTGGGCATGTCGATGATGCGGTCAATGCGGCCATCCGGCGCGAAACGCACCACGCGCGCACCACCCCACTGGGCATTCCACAGGTAGCCGTCCGCATCGACGGTCGACCCATCGGGGCCGCCCGGCTGCTGCGCCAGGTCGGCGAAGAGGCGCTGATGGCCCACCGCACCGCTGGCGGTGTCGTAATCACACACCATGATCTTGCCGGCCATGGAGTCGCAGTGATACATCAGCTTGCCATCGAGGCTGAAGCAGATGCTGTTGGAAATGGCGATGCCCGGCAGCGCCAGGCGCTCCAGGCTCAGGTCGGCATTGAGGCGATAGAAGCTGGCGATGGGGGCGCGGCCCGCATCTTCATTGAGCGTACCGAAGACGAAGCGGCCCTGGCGATCGCAGCGACCATCGTTCAGGCGCGTGCTCGGCAGGTCATCTTCGATGCGGCAGATCGGGCTGATTTTCCCGCTATCCAGCTCGAAGAAGGCCAGGCGCGAGGCCAGTCCGATCAGCAGGCGCTGCGGATCGGCCGTGAAGGCAAAGCAGCACAGGCGTTCCGGCATGGCCCAGCTGCGGGTGGCACCGCTGGCGGGATCATGGTTCCACAGGCGGGAAGCATGGATATCGGTCCAGAAGACCGTCTGCGAGCGCTCGCACCACAGCACGCCTTCGCCCAGTTCATGATGTCCGTCGACCAGCAATTGCGCATTCATCGGGATTCCGCCTACCAATCAAGTCAATGAAACAAACGATATAAATTGTTTGAAGGACGCCATGAAACGTCCGTCACAACGACAAAAAAGGGTGGGCTTGCGCCCACCCTCAACTACATCAAGACCACCTCAGGAAGGATTACATTACTGCTGTTCGTTGCATCAGAACGAGTGGGCGATACCGAAGTAACCGCCGGTCTGATTGGTGCCCTTGCCACCGCCGGTGGAGCTGTCTGCTTCCAGCGAATAGTTGGCGTTGTTGCCATTGCGCATGGTGCCAGCGCCCACGTACAGCAGGGTGCGCTTGGACAGGAAGTAGTTCACGCCGGCCATGAACAGGTTGGCGCTACCGTTACCATTGTTCGCATTGACGTGGAACACCGAGCCGACCAGTTGCAGTTGCGAGGTCACGTCGTAGTTCGCACCCAGCCAGTAATGGTTAACGCGATCCGGTGCGCCGCTGGCGACGTTGACATCGGGCGCACGCAGGTTCTCATAGCCCAGGAACAGCTTGAGCTTGTCGATCTTGTAGGTACCGCCCAGGATCAACTCTTTGGAGGTGTCATACACGTCGGTGTAGCGACCGTTGGGGTCACGCACCACGTCATAGATACCGCGCAGCTCCAGGCCATTGTTCTGGTAGACCAGGGACAGACCGTCCTTGCGACCGTACTTGGTGCTGGTACCACCCTTGCTGAACGAGCCCGCTGCTTCACCCAGGCTGGTCTGCAGGGTAGCGCCGAAACCACCGAAAGTCGGGGTGGTGTACTCGATCACGTTGCTGGCGCCGGGCCAGTTACGACCGCGCACCAGGTTGGCGGTGCCGATCCATTGCTGGCCGGTCGGATCGAGGAACCAGACGTCATTGTTGATGAACAGGTTCTTACCCAGCTTCAGGGTACCGGCGTTAGCCGACGACAGACCGACGTAGGAACGACGGTTGAACAGTGAGGTACCGTTGATGTCGGTACCGTTCAGGCCGCCGGTGGTGGAGCCAAAACCGGACTCCAGCAGGAAGAAGGCATTGGTACCGCCGCCCAGATCTTCCGTACCCTTGAAGCCGATCATGCTGGTGCCCCACTGGTTGCTGGCCGAACGAACGCGAGTACCAGTGGTACCGGAGCCGTCATTCTTGGGAACGTTGGTCATGATGTCCACACCGGCGACCACGCGGCCGTAGATGGTGACACTGCTTTGCGCCTGCGCCTGTGCCGAGAACGCACCCATCAGCGCGAGCGCGCACAGGGTCTTTGCTCCAATAAAGGATGGCTTCACTTGCTTCATGAATAGTCTCCGTGGATATTGCCGTTTAAAATTTTTTTCGTCGGTGGGCTTGGCCGTGCAGCGTTGCACTTCAGACCCCTGGATCCTGACGGACTCCTGACAGTCTCCCAACTTGTTGTTTTTGATGCTGCCCGACCTTCTCTTCTTTCATCCCGCTGCTGCGCTGGTTGTCTCCTGTACAGCCCGGAATGTGGCTAGATACTAAGTATTCAGTTCATGTCTTTCCAATGAAATCTTTAGCAATTCCGATATGCGATTTGATATCATCAATTCCTAATAAAAAAACGATTGAAAAAATTTAGAATCCATTTCGTAAATAGGTGTGAGTGCCTATTTACGAAATGGGTTCTAAAAACCGTCCCCGGAGACTTATGAAAAACAGTGACCCGAACTGGTTTCTGCGGGCGCGATTGAAGACCCGCCAACTCCTTCTGCTGATCGCTCTCGACGACACCCGCAACATCCACCGCGCTGCCAGCGAGCTGAACATGACGCAGCCGGCTGCTTCCAAGCAACTCAAGGACCTCGAAGACATGCTGGGCGTGTCGCTGTTCGAGCGCCTGCCGCGCGGCATGCGGCCCACCATCTATGGCGAGGCCATGATCCGCCATGCGCGCATGGCCCTGACCAGCCTGTCCAAGGCCCATGAGGACATCGTGGCCCTGAAGTCCGGCCTGTCCGGCCAGGTCGATGTGGGCGTGATCCTCTCGCCCGGCATGGCCCTGTTGCCGCCAGCCATCGCGCGGGTCAAGGAACAGGCCCCGATGCTGCGCATCGGCGTGGAGATGGAAAGCAGCAACATCCTGCTCTCACGCCTGCTGCACGGCGAGCTGGACTTCATCATCGGCCGCATCCTGGACGAGGAAGCCCGCGGCGGACTGCTCTATGAGGAGCTGGCTGACGAGCCGGTGTGCGCCGTGGCGCGCGTGGGCCACCCCTTCCACACCCGTACCGACCTGAGCCTGGCCGACCTGGCCAGCGAGGCCTGGATCATGGCCCCCAAGGGCAGCATCCTGCGCGCACGCTGCGACCAGATGTTCCGTGAGCAAGGCCTGGCACCGCCCTCCAACGTGGTCGACACGACCGCCATCCTGTTCATCACCAGCCTGTTGCAGCAGACCGATTTCATCTACGCCATGCCCACCGAGGTGGCGCGCTATTACACCCAGGCCCGCCTGATGGACATCCTGCCCATCGAGCTGCCCTGCCGCATGGCCGGCTTTGGCATCATCACGCGCCAGGACAACCTGCTCTCGCCAGGGGCCAACCTGGTACTGCAAGCCATCCGTGAAGTGGCCAAAATGATCTACTGATCCACCCCGGCAGCCCGGCCAGGACCATGCCGGGGTCGGTTTGCTGCGCCGAGTTTTATTAAGAAATGTAAGGTAACGTAAGACACTCTGAAATCGCCTTCCGACGCGGCATCAAAACAGAAATCACGCACCCCGAAACTTTAAAAAAACGCGGCTAAAAAACAACACTTCAAACGCGTAAAAATCTAAGTTTTTCCAAGCTGTCATACAGCTTTTTTCTAAAACTGCCGCATTTCCCTTCCCGTCTCCAAGCCCTTTTGGCGTTTGCGCAAAATTTGCGCAAAAAAAGAGTCGCCATTTGGCGACTCTTTCTGCTCCGTTGCGCAAGTGCGCGCCGTAAAGACTGTCACACCCAGCCAGCGTCGACGATGAATTCCTGCGCGGTGCACATCGCGCTATCGTCTGCGGCCAGGAACAGCACCATGCGCGCCAGGTGCCAGGGCAGCAGGTCGCCCTGCAGGCACTGGTTGCGGGCGATCGACTTCTTGCCTTCTTCGTCCAGCCACAGCTGGATCTGGCGTTCGGTCATGACCCAGCCCGGTGTCACGGTATTGACGCGGATCTTGTGCGGACCGAGGTCGCGCGCCAGGCCACGCGTGAGGCCCAGGGTCGAGGCCTTGGCTGTGGTGTAGACCGGGAAGCCGCCACCGGACTGGTGCCAGCTGATCGAACTGAAGTTGATGATGGAACCGCCGCCACGGCGCTTCATGCCTTCCACCACCGACTGCACGGCGAAGAAGGACGGACGCTGGTTGATGGCGATGCGGTCGTTCCAGTAGTCCAGCGTCACTTCTTCGAGCTTGTGGCGCTGGTCGTTGGCGGCATTGTTGACCAGCACGTCGAAGTCGCCCAGCTGCGCTTGCAGCTCGGCGATGGTGGCCTGGAAAGCGGGGATGTCGCGCAGGTCGCAATGGCGGAACAGCGGCTTGGGGTAGCCGGCAGCGGCCACTTCATTGCACAGCGCCTCGCTGGCCTCGGTGGCGATATCGACGAAAGCGACATGCGCGCCCTGTTGCGCAAAGGCTTCGACAATGGCCGCACCGATGCCGGTGCCGCCGCCGGTGATGAAGACGCGCTTGCCCTTGAGGCTGGGGAAGTTCGCCAGTTGCACGTTCTGGGGGGTATTGCTCATGGGGTTTCCTTGCAGGCCGGTGCGCGCGCCAGGCGCGGCACCGGCATCATGATGACGGGAAGAAGATCAGTGCGAGTGCTTGGGCACGGCCGCGCCACGGCAGCCGACCAGGAAGTCGAAGTCGCAGCCTTCGTCAGCCTGCAGCACGCGGTCCACATACAGGGACTGGTAGCCGCCGGCCATCTCCGGCTTGCGCTCGGCCAGCACCTTGGCGCGTTCGGCCAGGCGGCGTTGCATCTCTTCTTCGCTGATATCCAGCTGCAGCTTGCCGGCATAGGCGTCAAGCTCGATGAAGTCGCCATCCTGGACGATGCCCAGCGGACCGCCAGCAGCGGCTTCCGGAGCCACGTGCAGGATCACGGTGCCGTAGGCGGTACCGCTCATGCGCGCATCCGAAATGCGGACCATGTCCTTCACACCGGTCGCCAGCACCTTGGGCGGCAAGCCCATATTGCCCACTTCGGCCATGCCCGGATAACCCTTGGGGCCGACATTCTTCATCACCAGCACGCAGCTGGCATCGACATCCAGGTCAGGATCGTTGATACGTTCCTTGTAGTGGTTGAAGTCTTCGAAGACCACGGCGCGGCCGCGATGCTTCATCAGCTCGGGAGTAGCGGCCGAGGGCTTCAGGACCGCACCGCGCGGCGCCAGGTTGCCACGCAGGATGCAGATGCCGCCATCTTCGATCAGCGGCTTGGCCAGCGGGCGCACCACTTCATCATTGTAGATCGGCGCATCCTTGACGTTGTCCCACATGGTCTGGCCGTTGACGGTCAGCGCATCCTTGTGCGGCAGCAGGTCTGCTTCGCCCAGGCGGCGCAGTACGGCCGGCAGGCCACCGGCGTAGTAGAACTCTTCCATCAGGTAGCGGCCCGAGGGCTGCAGGTCGACGATGGTCGGGGTGCCACGGCCGATGCGGGTCCAGTCTTCCAGTTCCAGGTCCACGCCGATGCGGCCGGCGATGGCCTTCAGGTGGATCACGGCATTGGTGGAACCACCGATGGCGGCATTGGTGCGGATGGCATTCTCGAAGGCCTTGCGGGTCAGGATCTTGGACAGGGTCAGGCCTTCCCAGACCATGTCGACGATACGCATGCCGGACAAGTGCGCGAGAACATAGCGGCGCGCATCCACGGCGGGAATGGCTGCATTGTGCGGCAGCGACACGCCCAGCGACTCGGCCATGCAGGCCATGGTGGAAGCGGTGCCCATGGTGTTGCAGGTACCGGCCGAACGCGACATGCCGGCTTCGGCCGCCATGAAGTCGTGGATGGTGATTTCACCGGCCTTGACCTGTTCGGACAATTGCCACACCACGGTACCGGAACCGATATCGCGGCCCTGGTGCTTGCCGTTCAACATCGGACCGCCGGTCACGACGATGGCCGGCACGTCGCAGCTGGCCGCGCCCATCAGCAGGGCCGGGGTGGTCTTGTCGCAGCCGGTCAAGAGCACCACGCCATCGATCGGATTGCCGCGGATCGATTCTTCCACGTCCATGCTGGCCAGGTTGCGGGTCAGCATGGCGGTCGGGCGCAGGTTGGACTCGCCGTTGGAGAACACCGGGAACTCCACCGGGAAGCCACCGGCTTCGATGATGCCGCGACGCACGTGTTCGGCGATCTTGCGGAAGTGGGCATTGCAGGGCGTCAGTTCCGACCAGGTGTTGCAGATGCCGATGACCGGCTTGCCCTGGAACTCGTGGTCGGGGATGCCCTGGTTCTTCATCCAGCTGCGGTACATGAAACCGTTCTTGTCGGCGGTACCGAACCAGCCGGCCGAGCGCAGGGTGCGGCTCTTGTCTTTTTTGTCGCTACTCATTGTTGAATTCCCGAATGACAGAAAACGAAGGATCTCGAAAAACGCTTGCACCCGAATGCAAAAGGCGGGCGCCAGGCCCGCCTTGCTTGATCCGGATTACTTGTTCTTGTTGTAGACGTCGAAGCAGACAGCCATCAGCAGGACCAGGCCCTTGATCATCTGCTGGTAGTCGATGCCGATGCCCATGATGGACATGCCGTTGTTCATCACGCCCATGATGAAGGCGCCGATGACCGCACCCATGACCTTGCCCACGCCGCCCGAAGCCGATGCGCCGCCGATGAAGCAGGCTGCGATCACGTCAAGCTCGAAGCCCAGGCCAGCCTTGGGGGTGGCGGTGTTCAGGCGGGCCGCGAAGATCAGGCCAGCCAGTGCCGCCAGCACGCCCATGTTGACGAAGGTGAAGAAGGACACGCGCTCGGTCTTGATGCCCGACAGCTTGGCCGCCTTTTCATTGCCGCCCACGGCGTAGACGCGACGGCCCAGGGTGGTACGGCTGGTGATGAAGGTGTAGAGCACCATCAGCGCAAACATGATGATGAGCACGTTGGGCATGCCGCGATAGGTCGACAGCAGGTAGCTGAAGGCGATGATGGCGATGGCGAAGACGCCGTTCTTGAGCAGGAAGAACATGGCCGGTTCATCTTCCATGCCGTGCTTGGTCTGCTTGCGAAGACCGTGCAGCTTGACCAGGATCAGCACGACGGCCGCGATGATGCCCACGATCAGCGAGGTGGTGCGGAAGGTGATGTTGTCGGTCAGTTCGGGGATGAAGCCCGAGGACAGCATCTGGAAAGTCTGCGGGAAGGGGCCCAGGGACTGGCCTTGCAGCAGCGCCAGCGCCATGCCCTTGAAGACCAGCATGCCGGCCAGGGTGACGATGAAGGACGGGATCTTGAAGTAGGCGATCCAGTAGCCCTGCGCCGCGCCGATCAAGGCACCGGCGATCAGGCAGACGATGGAGGCCGGCACGAAGCCCCAGCCATAGTCCACCATCAGCACCGCGGCCAGCGCGCCGATGAGGCCCACCACCGAGCCCACCGACAGGTCGATGTGGCCGGCCACGATCACCATCAGCATGCCCAGCGCCATGATGACGATGTAGCTGTTCTGCAGGACCAGGTTGGTCAGGTTCAGCGGACGCATCAGCGTACCGTCGGTCATGATCTGGAAGAAGGCCATGATGGCCACCAGCGACATCAGCATGCCGTATTCGCGCATGTTGTTCTTCAGGAAGCTGCCGTAGTCCTTCTTCTCGACGGCGCCGCTGGCGGCGGCCGCAGCCGGTTTCTTGCTCATGTCAATGCTCTCCATTGTCTTGCTCCTCGGGTGCTCTCTGGTCTTGATGGACTTTATGGGTGATGCTGCCGGTTTGGCTCCGGCTTGGTAATGGGTCTCAGGCAGCCTGCGACAGGCCCGGGTCATTGATGCGCTTGTTGCGCATGATGGCGCGCATGATGCTTTCCTGGGTCGCTTCGGCCTTGGGCAGGTGGCCCACGAACTGGCCTTCGTTCATCACGTAGATGCGGTCGCACATGCCCAGCAGCTCCGGCATTTCCGAGGAGATCATGATGATGCACTTGCCCTCGGCGGCCAGCTTGCTGATGATGTTGTAGATCTCGAACTTGGCGCCGACGTCGATGCCGCGCGTGGGTTCATCCAGGATCAGCACTTCCGGCTGGGAGAACAGCCACTTCGACAGCACCACTTTCTGCTGATTGCCGCCGGAGAGGTTGACCACCTTCTGCAGCACGCTGGAACAGCGGATGCGCATCTGCTGCTTGAAATCTGCAGCGATCTTGTACTCGCGCGCCTCATCGATGACGGTACGCTCGGAGACGCCGCCCAGGTTGGCCAGCGAGATGTTCTTCTTGATGTCTTCTTCCAGCACCAGGCCATCGCCCTTGCGGTCTTCGGTGACGTAGGCGATGCCCTTGTCGATCGCTTTCTCGATGGTGGAAAGGTCCACTTCCTTGCCGTGCAGGAAAGCCTGGCCGGTGATCTTCTTGCCGTAGGCGCGGCCGAAGATGCTCTTGGCCAGCTCGGTACGGCCCGCGCCCATGAGGCCGGCGATGCCGACGATCTCGCCGGCGCGCACCGTCATGTTGACGTCCTTGATGGCCAGGCGGTCCGAGTGCAGCGGGTGGTGTACACGCCAGTCGCGCACTTCGAAGATCACGTCGCCAATCTGCGGATCGCGCTGCGGATAGCGGTCGGCCATTTCGCGGCCCACCATGTGCTGGATGATGCGGTCTTCGCTGATCGGTTCAGCGCGGCAGTCGAAGGTATCGACCGTGGTGCCGTCGCGCAGCACGGTGATGGAATCGGCCACCTTGGAAATTTCGTTGAGCTTGTGCGAGATCAGGATCGAGGCGATGCCCTGGCGCTTCAGTTCGAGCAGCAGTTCCAGCAGCGCATCGGAGTCGCTTTCATTGAGGCTGGCGGTCGGTTCATCGAGGATCAGCAGCTTGACTTCCTTGGAGAGCGCCTTGGCGATCTCGATCAGCTGCTGCTTGCCTACACCGAGGTCACCGACCTTGGTCAGCGGGGATTCCTTCAGTCCGACCTTGGCCAGCAGTTCCTTGGCGCGCACGTAGGATTGTTCCCAGTCGATCACGCCGCCACGAGCTTGCTCGTTGCCCAGGAAGAGGTTTTCCATCACGGACAGCAGCGGCACCAGGGCCAGTTCCTGGTGGATGATGATGATGCCCAGGTGTTCGCTGTCGCGGATATCCTTGAAGGCACGGACCTCACCCTTGTAGACGATGTCGCCGGAATAGCTGCCGTGCGGATAGACGCCCGAGAGCACCTTCATCAGCGTGGATTTGCCGGCGCCGTTTTCGCCGACGATCGCGTGGATCTCGCCTTCGCGCACTGCCAGGTTGACGTTGTTCAACGCCTTCACACCCGGGAAGCTCTTCTCGATGCCGCGCATTTCCAGAATGTTGCTCATGATGCTGACCTCTCTTTTGCCGGTCTTGCGTGGATGACGTAGCCGGACTTATTTGTCTCTTGCGCGTTGCATTGGGGCAAGCGCAACCTGCTGAAAGAATTAGTCCCGCACAGAGCGGGACCATGCTGTTCTGCTTACGGTGATTTTTGTTCTTGTTGGGTCTTGCGGTACTGCCGCAGGCGGCGCCGACATCGAGGATGCCGGCCGCCTGCGTATTACACGATGATGCTTACTTCAGTTGAGCTTCGGTGTAGTAGCCGCTGCCAACCAGGACTTCCTTCCAGTTCGACTTGTCGACCACGACCGGCTTCAACAGGTAGGACGGCACGACCTTCACGCCGTTGTTGTAGGTCTTGGTGTCGTTGATCTGGGGCTGCTTGCCACCCAAGACGGCGTCAACCATGCCGACGGTAACCTTTGCCAGTTCGCGGGTGTCCTTGAAGATGGTGGAGTACTGCTCGCCACGGATGATGGACTTGACCGAAGGCACTTCCGCATCCTGGCCCGAGACATACGGGAACGGCTGTTGCGGGGTGCCGTAGCCGACGCCGCGCAGCGAGGACAGGATACCGATGGACAGGCCGTCATACGGGGACAGCACGGCGTTGACCTTGGCGTTGGTGTAGAAGGCCGACAGCAGGTTGTCCATACGGGCTTGGGCGGTAGCCGGATCCCAGCGCAGGGTCGCGACCTTGTCCATGCCCATCTGCTTGGAACGCACCACCAGCTTGCCGCTGTCGATGTAGGGCTTCAGCACCGACATGGCGCCGTTGTAGAAGAAGAAGGCGTTGTTGTCGTCCGAGGAGCCGCCGAACAGTTCGATGTTGAACGGACCCTTGCCTTCCTTCAGGCCCAGCGCCTTTTCCAGCGATTGTGCCTGCAGCACGCCGACCTGGAAGTTGTCGAAGGTGGCGTAGTAGTCGACGTTCTTGGAACCACGGATCAGGCGGTCATAGGCGATGACCTTGACGCCCTTGTCGGCGGCCTTCTGCAGCACGTCGGTCAGGGTGGTGCCGTCGATGGCGGCGATCACCAGCACCTTGGCGCCCTTGGTCAGCATGTTCTCGATCTGGGACAGCTGGTTGGGGATGTCGTCTTCCGCGTATTGCAGGTCGGTCTGGTAACCCTTTTCCTTGAGGACCTTGACCATGTTGTTGCCGTCGGCGATCCAGCGGGCCGAGGACTTGGTGGGCATGGCCACGCCGACCAGCTGCTTGCTCTGCGCGCTCACTTGGGCGCTGATGGACATCAGGGTGACGCCCAGGCCGAGGGCAATACCGCTCAATACGGATTTGATTTTCATGCTTCGAGTCTCCAGTCTCTATTTATGGAATGGCGTGTTGTAGTTATTTCTAAAACAGCGCCTCTAGTTCTGATGAATGTCATGCAGAGCAACTGTTTTGCGGGCTCTATATTAATTGCTTTACCAATACATTTCTAATGATTTTTTGAGCGTAATGGATATGTTTTTCGGTATAACTCCCTCTATGTAAAGTTATCTTAATTAAGCTTAAAAAATCCCGCCTAAGCCACGGCTGGCGCGGCTTTCGCCGATCCGGCCGTTTTGCCGCGCAGGGCTCCCAAAGAAATCACTCGCTGCGCCACGCAAAAGACGAACAGCAGCGCCCCAATGAAGATCTTGGTCCACCAGGAACTGAGGCTGCCATCGAAGGCAATGAGGGTCTGGATCACGCCAAGGATGAGCACGCCGGTCAGTGTTCCGGCCACGTAACCATAGCCGCCGGTGAGCAAGGTGCCGCCGATGACCACGGCCGCAATCGCGTCCAGCTCCACGCCCTGCGCATGCAGTCCATACCCCGAGAGCATATAAAAGGAAAACAGCACGCCGCCCACCGATGCACAGAAACCGCTGAAGGCATACACCAGGACTTTGGTCCGTCCCACCGGCAAGCCCATCAGCAGCGCCGAACTCTCGCTGCCACCGATGGCGTAGACGGCCCGTCCGAAGCGCGTGCCATGCGCCATCCAGATCGCCACCGCCAGCACGATCAGGGCGATGACCACGCTGGGCGAGATGAACAGTCCGCCGAACTCCAGCCGCGACTGCGACAGTTCCACGAACAGCGGCTCATCAATGGTGATGGAATTGATGCTGATGAGGTAGCACAGCCCGCGCGCCAAGAACATCCCGGCCAGCGTGACGATGAAGGCCTGCAGCTTGAAGTAATGGATCATCGCGCCCATCGCCGCACCGAAGCCTGCGCCCATCAGCAGCACGGTGGCGATCACCAGCAGCGGCGGCCAGTGCCAGTTCTGCAGCAGGAAGGCCGCCACCATGGTGGTCAGCGCCAGCACCGAACCGACCGAGAGGTCGATGCCGCCGGAGAGGATGACGAAGGTCATGCCGACGGCCACCACCAGCAGGAAGGCATTGTCGATCAGCAGGTTCAGCATCACCTGGGGCGAGAGGAAGCCATCGTAACCAAACGCACCAATGACCAGCATCAGCACCAGCAGCGCCACCGTGACCATGGACGTGAACCACGGCGCGTGCGAAGCGCGCCGCAAGGAAGAAGCAAGCATCATGATTTGGACATCCTCAACATGCGGCGGAATTCCGGCGACTGCGACAGGCAGACCAGGAACACCACGATGGACTTGACCACCATATTGACTTCAGGCGGCACGCCCAGCGAATAGATCGTATAGGTCAGCGTCTGGATGATGAGCGCACCGATGACGCTGCCTACCAGGCTGAACTTGCCCCCGGCCAGCGAGGTGCCGCCCAGGGTCACGGCCAGGATCGCGTCCAGCTCCAGCAACAGGCCGGCATTGTTGGCGTCGGCACTCTTGATGTTGGAAGCGATCATCAGTCCCGCCAGACCAGCGCAGGCGCTGCAGAACATGTAGACGAAAAAGATCAGCGCGGCCGTACGGATGCCGGCCAGGCGGGACGCCACCGGATTGATGCCGACCGACTGGATGAACAAGCCCAGCGCGGTCTTCCTCATCAACAGCGCCAGCAGCAGGAACATGCCCCCGGCGATGTAGAGCGAGAACGGCAATCCGAACAGGTAGCCGCCCCCCAGGAAGAAGAAGGGCTTGTAATACACCGTCACGATCTGTCCATCGGTCAGCAGCTGCGCCAGCCCGCGTCCGGCTACCATCAGGATCAGCGTGGCGATGATGGGCTGCAGCCCGAGACCGGCCACCAGCAAGCCGTTCCAGGCACCGCACAGGAGTGCCGCGCCCATCGCCGCGCACAGTGCCCACACCATCGGCACATTGCTGACGTATTGCGAGACGCCATCGACCACCACCATCTTGCCGCCGATCAAGATGGACGCGACGGCACCCGAGATGGCCACCACCGCGCCGACCGAGATGTCCACACCGCGCGTGGCGATGACCAGCGTCATGCCGAGTGCTGCCAGCATGAGCGGTGCGGCACGGTTGATGATGTCGATCAGCGCGCCATACAAGTGGCCGTCCTTGATCTCCAGCTTGAAGAAGCCCGGCACCAGCAGGAAATCGATCAGCAGCAGCAAGGCCAGCGCTGCCAGCGGACGCACCAGCGGATGATGCAGCAGCGCTGTCAACGCCGGCGCGCCGCCAGTGGCGGCACTGTCGGGAATCAGTTTGGAATCCATGGATGCACTCATGCGGCCTCTCCCGCGATCACCTGCAAGACCGATTGCTCATCGAGCTCGCCGCGACGGTACTCGCCGCAGGCGCGCCGGTCGCGCAGCACCAGCATGCGGTCGCTGCAGCGCAGGACCTCGGGAATCTCCGAGGAAATGAAAAGAATCGACATGCCCTTGCGGCACATGGCGATGACGAAATCCATGATCTCCTGCTTGGCCCGCACGTCGATGCCGCGTGTGGGTTCATCCAGGATCAGCATGCCCGGATCGGTGGCCAGCCAGCGCGCCAGCAAGGCCTTCTGCTGGTTGCCTCCGGAGAGCAGGCCGATCGGCGTTTCCAGGTCGGCGGTCTTGATGCCGAGCCACTTGACGTAATCGGCAGCGATCTGGTTCTGGCGCTTGCGCGGCAGCACTCGGAACAATCCCTGGCGCGCCTGCAGCGCCAGGATGATGTTCTCGCGCACGGACAATTCGAGGATGGCGCCTTCCTTCTTTCGATCCTCCGAACAGAAACCGATACCGGCCGCAATCGCATCACGCGGATTATCGAGCTTCACGCTGCGGCCTTCGATGCGCAATTGTCCGCAATCGGCGCGGTCGGCACCGAACAGCAGGCGCGCCATCTCGGTCCGACCGGAACCGAGCAAACCGCACAAACCGAAGACTTCACCGCGGCACAATTCCAGGTCCTGCGGGGACAGCACACCGCGCTGGCCAAAGCCATCAGCCTGCAGGAAGACCTCGCCCGCGCCGGATTCATCGGCCGACAATCCGGCGGCCAGTGCGTCGGCACCGGCCTCGACCTTGCGATGATCCACCGCAGTCACACCGACCATCTTGTTGACCAGGTCCAGGCGCGACAGGTCACCGACCAGGTATTCGCCTTCGCGCACGCCATTGCGCAGCACGGTGATGCGATCCGAGATGTCGTAAGTCTGGTCCAGGAAGTGGGTGACGAAGAGAATCGCCATGCCCTGCTCGCGCAAGCGGCGCAGCACCTTGAAGAGTTGCTGGACCTCGGCTTCATCCAGGCTGGAGGTCGGCTCGTCGAGAATGAGCACCTTGGCCGACACCGAGAGCGCACGCGAGATCGCCACCATTTGCTGGATCGCCAGCGGATAGGACGACAGCAGCGCGCCGACATCGATATCGATCTGCAGCTGCTGCAGCAGTTGCCTGGACTGCGCGTGCACGCTCTTCCAGTCGATGCGGCCGAAGCGGCGAGGATAGCGGCCGACGAAGATGTTCTCGGCCACGGAGAGATTGGGACACAGGTTGACCTCCTGGTAGACCGTGCTGATGCCCAGCGACTGCGCCTCCAGGGTAGAGGCCGGCGCAATGGCGCGGCCATCCAGTTCGATCTTGCCTGCATCGGGTTCATGCACGCCGGTCAAGACCTTGATCAGCGTGGACTTGCCTGCGCCATTCTGTCCCATCAGGGTATGCACTTCCCCCGGGAACAGCCGCAGGCCGACATCGGTGAGCGCCTTCACGCCCGCGAATGCCTTGTGGATACCGCTCAATTCCAGCATGGGACGCGCCTGCGTCCCGACAGACATCGTCATCGCAACTCCATCAGAAGCATCGGAATCCTGGGGGGCATGCGCAAGCGACCGCCGGCGCGCCCATCAGGCCAACCCAGCGACGCGCGCGCCCTGGACAATCCAGTGCGCGCGCGCTGCCGTCATGCCGGCATCAATACTTGCGGTTCGGGAATTCCTTGGCCGCCACTTCCGCCGGGAAGATGCCTTCCTCGGTGGTGATGCGCTTGGGGACTTCCTTGCCTGCCTTGATGTCCTTGGCGATCTGCATCAGTTGCGGGCCCAGCAGCGGGCTGCATTCGACGGTGACATTGAGCTTGCCGGCCATCATGGCTTCGAAGGCACCCTTGACGCCGTCGATGGAGATGATGGTGATGTCCTTGCCCGGCTTGAGGCCCGCTTCTTCGATGGCCTGGATGGCGCCGATGGCCATGTCGTCATTGTGCGCGTAGAGCACGTTGATCTTTTTGCCCTCGGCCTTGAGGAAGGCCTCCATCACTTCCTTGCCCTTGGCACGGGTGAAGTCGCCGGTCTGCGAGCGGATGATCTTCAGGCGCGGCTCGCTCTTGATGACTTCCTCGAAACCGGCCTTGCGGTCGATGGCAGGCGCCGAGCCCACGGTGCCTTGCAGTTCGACGATGTTGATGTCGCCAGCAGGCATGGACTTGGCCTTGTCGAGCAGCCAGCGGCCGGCCCGGCGGCCTTCTTCCACGAAGTCCGAACCGATGAAGGTGACGTAGAGCGACTTGTCGCTCACGTTGACGGCGCGGTCGGTCAGGATGACCGGGATCTTGGCGGCCTTGGCTTCACGCAGCACGGTTTCCCAGCCCGATTCCACCACCGGCGAGAAGGCGATCACGTCGACCTTTTGCGCGATGAAGGAGCGGATCGCCTTGACCTGGTTTTCCTGCTTCTGCTGGGCGTCGGCGAATTTCAGGTTGACGCCGGCCTGCTTGGCGGCATCCTTGATCGATACGGTATTGGCGGTGCGCCATTCACTTTCGGCACCCACCTGCGAGAAGCCCATGGTCAGTGGTTTGTCGGCGGCAAAGGCGGGGAAGCTCACGGCGCTGCCCAGGCTCATGCAAATGGCTGCGCCCAGAAGCGCTCTTCTCTTCGAGTTCATTGTCAGTCTCCGTTGACAGGGAATTGTGGACTTCCCTTTGTTCTATGCGTGGGGTGCGCTGCGCCGGGGTGAGTTTGACTTGTAGGTATGCGTTGGAAGCGGCGCGGTGCGGTTGGAATCGCGGACAGCCCTGATCGTCCTTGATTCGCGCTCCATATTAGGCAAGCGACCAATTCGCATCCAATGAATTTTTAATGTTTTTCGATATCGTTTCGCGCATCGTTGGGACCGACCTGTCTCTTCGTGAGGCGTACCGGGGCACGCAGGCCGGTCGTTTTGCTTGCCGGCATGCGGCGCGCATTTTTGATATCGTTTGCGATGTTTTTTTCATTATTCCCTATCGGAGTGCGGTGATAGGATCAGCCAGATTTTTTTGAAGCGCACTGCATGAAGACCGGGCGCGACCCTACGTGAGCCAACTCCTTCTTCCTGCCGACGCCTTCAGACAGCCCCATTGGGGACGACGCGATGGACAACGCGTTCCTGTGCCAACGATGCACGCAGCACTCCATAACAAGACACGAGACACCATGCCATCCCGAGCAAGCGATGCCCAATCCGCAGGCGCCCAGGGGCTGCCGGAAATCCATACCCTGCAATCAGGGCGCCAGCGTCTGCACGTGCTGCCGGCGCTGGGCGGCGCACTGGCCGGCTGGGAATGGCAGCGTGAACGCAAGTGGCTGCCGCTGCTGCGCCCGTGGAGTGCTGACCCGGCCAAGCTGTACGCGACCGCGTGCTTCCCGCTGCTGCCCTGGTCCAATCGCATCACCGGCGGCGGCTTCGATTTCAATGGCAAGCATTACCCGCTGGCCCCCAACCGCGCCGGCGAGCCCTATCCCATCCACGGCGACAGCTGGCGCCAGGCCTGGACCATCGTGTCCCAGGCCGAGGACCGCATGACGCTGGAACTGGACTCGGTGCGCTGCGACGGCAACCCTTACATCTATCGTGCGCGGCAGGTCCTGACCCTGCGCGAGAACGCACTGGAGATCGAGCTGCGCGTGACCAACACGGGCGAAGAAACCCTGCCCTACGGCCTGGGCCTGCATCCGTATTTCCTGCATGACGTGCAAACCCGCCTGCAATTCCGCTCGCGCGGCGTGTGGTTGTCCGGACCGGATCGCATCCCTACCGGCTTCTCGCGCGAGCTGCCGGCCGGCTGGGATTACAACCGCGCAGCCCCGCTGCAGGGCGGCCTGATCGACAACTGCTTCGAGGGCTGGGATGGCCTGGCCATGATCGAAGATCCCACGCGCGGCCTGCGGCTGCAGATGCACACCACGGACCGCAGCGGCTATGTGCTGATGTACCGCCCCAACGGCCTGCCGTTTTTCTGCCTGGAGCCGGTCACGCATCCCATCGATGCCTTCCACCAGCCCAAGCAGCCCGGCCTGATCGCGCTGGCGCCGGGCGAGGACATGGTGCTGCTGACCCGCTTCACGGTCTGCGATATCGCCCAGGAGCCAGTCCGGGCCACCACCCAACAGACAAGCCTGGCGCGCTGACGCCGGCAACCGATGACGATGACTCAAGAAACGAATCAAGACTGCGCCCTGATCGCCCTCGACTGGGGGACCTCCTCGCTGCGCTGCTATCGCTTTGATGGCCGTGGCCAGGTGGTGGAGCGCCGCGCCCATCCCTGGGGCATCATGAACCTGCCCGCCGTGGGCCATGGCGACGATGCCCACGCGCCCTACCGTGCCGCGCTGGAAGCGGCGTGCGGCGACTGGCTCAAGGCCGCGCCCGCCGCGCCCCTGATCGCGGCCGGCATGGTCGGCAGCAAGCAGGGCTGGCGTGAAGCCGCCTACCTGAACGTGCCGCTGGCACCATCCCTGATCGGCAGCCAGCTGACCGAAGTCGATACCGGCCTGGGCCGTGCGCTGTGGATCGTGCCTGGCCTGCTGGAACCCGGCGCGTTGCCCAACGTCATGCGCGGCGAAGAGACCCAGGTCATCGGCGCCCTGCAGACACGCACCGAGCGCGAACTGCTGATCGGCCTGCCGGGTACGCACTCCAAATGGGTGCGCGTGGTCGACGGGCGCATCGAACATTTCGATACCTTCATGACCGGCGAAGTCTATGCTGCCCTGTGCGGCCACACCATCCTGGGCCGCACCATGCAAAAACCGGAGGTGGCCGATGACGCCGCCTTCCTGCGCGGCGCCGGCGTGGCAAAGAGCGCGCAGGGCAAGGCCGGCGTGCTCTCCAACATCTTCAGCAGCCGCACCCTGGGCCTGACCGGCGAACTGGCGGCCGACGCCCAGCCGGACTATCTCTCGGGCCTGCTGATCGGCCACGAGATCGCCGCCCTGAAGAATCTCCATCCGACCACGCCCGCCATCGTCCTCATCGGCGACGCCGGGCTGTGCCGCCGCTACCGGCTGGCGCTGGACCTTTACGGACTGGGCCCGGCCGTCGAGGCCGAGGGCGCCACCGAGGCGGGCCTGTGGAACCTGGCGCAACACGCCGGCCTGCTGGCCTGATCCGCCTGACCAACAACGCACTACGCACCAGCACCACGGAAAACACCATGACCACCCAAGCCCAACGATTCCACGACGCCCTGCGCAGCACCGGCATGATCGCCATCCTGCGCGGCGTGCGCAACGACGAGGCCCAAGCCATCGGCGCGGCCCTCTATGAAAGTGGCTTTCGCATCATCGAAGTCCCCCTCAATTCGCCCGAACCGCTGGCCAGCATCAGCATCCTGCGCAAGAGCCTGCCGGCCGATTGCATCGTCGGTGCAGGCACGGTCTTGAAGCCTGCCCTGGTGCAGGACGTCAAGAACGCCGGTGGCGAACTGATCGTCATGCCCCACAGCGATGGCGCCGTGATTCGCGCCGCGCGTGATGCGGGCCTCTACAGCGCCCCGGGCGTGGCCACGGTGACCGAAGCCTTTGCGGCGCTGGAAAACGGTGCCGACGTCCTCAAGATGTTCCCGGCCGAACAGCTGGGACCGCAGGTGGTCAAGGCCTGGCGTGCCGTGATCGCCCGCGACATCGCCCTGCTGCCGGTCGGCGGCATCACGCCCGAAGGCATGGCCGTATTCCGCGCGGCCGGTGCCTCCGGCTTCGGCCTGGGGTCGGCACTGTACACGCCGGGCCTGTCCGCCGATGCGGTGCGCCAGCGTGCCGACGCCTTCGTGGCGGCCTGGAAGGCGCTGGGCTGATTTCCCGTCAACAGAGATTCGCCGTTGTAACCGATCGCACAGCGATCATTCATCTGCCAGGCAGATTAATAGAGTAGACAGATTAAACGCATAACCGGACCGAACAATGAAAATCACCAAGATCTCCACCTTCATCGTGCCCCCGCGCTGGTGCTTCCTCAAGATCGAGACCGACGAGGGCATCGTCGGCTGGGGTGAGCCCATCGTGGAAGGCCGCGCCCACAGCGTGGCGGCGGCCGTGGACGAGCTGGCCGACTACCTGGTCGGCAAGGACCCGCGCAACATCGAAGACCACTGGACCGTGCTCTATCGCGGCGGCTTCTACCGTGGCGGCGCCATCCACATGAGCGCCCTGGCCGGCATCGACCAGGCCCTGTGGGACATCAAGGGCAAGGCCCTGGGCGTACCGGTGCACCAGCTGCTCGGTGGCGCGGTGCGCAACTCCATTCGCGTCTATTCCTGGATCGGCGGCGACCGCCCGGCCGATACTGCAGCGGCGGCCAAGAATGCCGTGGCCCGTGGTTTCACCGCCGTGAAGATGAACGGCACCGAAGAACTGCAATTCATCGACAGCCACGACAAGATCGAACTGACCCTGGCCAACGTGCAAGCCGTGCGTGAAGCCGTGGGCCCGAACGTGGGCATCGGCGTGGACTTCCACGGCCGCGTGCACAAGCCCATGGCCAAGGTCCTGATCAAGGAACTGGAGCCGTACAAGCTGATGTTCATCGAAGAACCGGTGCTGTCGGAAAACTCGGAGGCCCTGAAGGAAATCGCCCACCTGACCTCGACCCCGATCGCCCTGGGCGAGCGCCTGTATTCGCGCTGGGACTTCAAGCGCATCCTCTCCGAGGGCTATGTGGACATCATCCAGCCGGACGTCTCGCACGCCGGCGGCATCACCGAGACCCGCAAGATCGCCATGATGGCCGAAGCCTACGACGTGGCGCTGGCGCTGCACTGCCCGCTGGGCCCGATCGCGCTGGCCTCCTGCCTGCAGGTCGATGCCGGCAGCTACAACGCCTTCATCCAGGAGCAGAGCCTGGGCATTCACTACAACGAAAGCAATGACCTGCTGGACTATATCCGCGACAAGAACGTGTTCGCGTATGAGGACGGCTACGTCAAGATCCCGCAAGGCCCTGGCCTGGGCATCGAGATCAACGAAGAGTATGTCCGCCAGCGCGCCGAAGTCGGCCACCGCTGGCGCAACCCGATCTGGCGCCACAAGGATGGCAGCTTTGCCGAATGGTAAAGCGATAAGCCGAAACCTCCTCCTCGGTAGTCCCTCAACCCGGTCCGGCGCAAGCTGGCCGGGTTTTTTTGCGTGTGGCGAGACGCCCAACAATCATCCTGCCCCGACATAAGCAGCGGATATTTCACCCTAAGCACATATTTCAACAAATGTTGAAATATGCTTTTTTAGTGAAAATATAGGTTGACAATTTCATCGTTAGTGCTATTTTCAGCATATGCTGAAAACACGCCATTCAATGAAATCTTTTGAGACCCAAGCAGCCCATGCCCTGCGCTCGTTGCTGCTGCAGGTGCCTGCGCTCAAGTTGCTGGACATCGAGCGCGAGACCGCCATGGCGGATTCAGGCGTCGATTTCACGGCGCGGCTGAAGGTCGCAGGCAAACGCCATGCATTGGTGTGCGAAGCCAATTCCTCGGGGCAACCGCGCCATGTGCGCCATGCCTTGCTGGCCCTGCGCGACTACATGTCGCACCACGCAGAGGACGCCACACCCGTCCTGATCGCTCCTTACCTGTCTCCCGATGCCCAGGCGCTGTGCCGTGAACATGAAGCCGGTTTCCTGGATCTGGAAGGCAATGCCCGCCTGGTCTTCGACGGCATCTTCATCGAACGGCAGGTGGCCAGCAAACCCGTTGCCGATCGACGGGCACTGCGCTCCTTGTTCAAACCGAAATCAGCACAAGTGTTGCGGGTGTTGCTGCGCGACCCGCAGCGCGCCTGGCGCGTCACGGAATTGGCTCAAGCAGCGGCGGTCAGCCTCGGTCACGTCAGCAATGTACGAACGGCCTTGCTGGAGCGTGAGTGGGCCCAGGTGGCAGAGGGCGGCCTGTTGCTGTCAGAACCGGATGCATTGCTGGATGAATGGCGGGAGGTCTACGAGCGGCCGTCGGGCGAGCGTCTGGCTTTCTACAGTCCCCTGCACGGGAGCGCCTTTGAACAGGCGGCACGGCATGCCATGCGCCGCCATCAGGAGGACGAACTCCCCGCAGCCGCATTTTCCTCGTTCTCGGCGGCGCAATGGCTGGCCCCCTACGCCAGGACCGGAACCCATTATTTCCAGGCGACCGAAGCCGGGCTGGAAGCACTGCAGTCCGCCCTGAAGCTCTCCTCTGCGGCCAAAGGCGAGAACGTCATGCTGAGCCTGCTTGACGACGCCGATCTTCTTCGTGACACGCAGGAACCCGCGCCCGGCGCGGTCTGCACCAGTCCCATTCAAACCTATCTAGACCTGTACCACGCAGGCGAACGCGGACGGGAGGCCGCAGACCATCTCAGAAAGACATTGCTCACATGGAAAAGCTGACGCCCGGCGAACCGCAATCCGCCACCGATTACGATGACCGTACAAGTAGCGCAGTCAAGAAAGTCCTGATCGAAATCGGTCAGATCCTGGGAAGTTTCAAAGGCAAATTCGCCATCGTCGGCGGTGCGGTTCCGTGGCTGCTGCTGGGCAATGACGATATGCCGCACGTGGGTACGGTGGATGTTGACCTGAGTCTTGACGCCGAAGCGCTGGGTGACGGCCAATACGCCACCCTGGTGGAAGCCTTGCAGGAACATGGGTATCAGCAGCGCCGGGACCTGCGCCGTTTCCAGTTGCTACGGCAGGTCCCCACCGAAGACGAAGGCGCGCCCATCGACATTATTGTCGACTTCCTCATGCCGCGCGATGCGGAGATCGTCAAGAACGTCCCGCCGCTCATCAGCGACTTCGCCGTGCAGCGCGCCGATGGTGCCGATCTTGCCCTGCGTTTTTATCAATGGGTTGCCATCAGCGGACCCATGCCGGCGGGCGGGACCAATCGGGTCGAGATCGCAGTGTGCTCGATCCCCGCCCTGCTGGCCATGAAAGGGCACGCCATCGAAGGACGCTACAAGCAGAAGGATGCCTACGATATCTACTATTGCGTCCGCAACTATCCGGGCGGTGCGGATGTGCTTGCCGAAGAATGCCGCGCCCTGTTGCATCATCCCGGCGCGGCAGCCGGTTACGGTTTCATTGACCGCAAATTCGACAGCGTCGACGGCTTCGGACCTACGTGTGTGCGCCGCTTCGTCGAGCAATCGCAGGTCCTTGGCCAACGCACACCTGACCAATGGCAACAAGATGCGTATGGGCAGATCGATGCCTGGCTGAGAGCGCTCGGCATCAGAGGGCCAGCGTAATTCATCTGTGGAATCGATCAAGCTGATCTGAATAATCCATTTAACGAATGAATCAAAAACTGGCACAGTGACGATCTTTGCCATTCGCCAGACCTCCCCATGCATCCAGGCAGCTCATCAGTACCCGCTTTCCACCCGCACCGCATCCGCAACGCCACACGTGCCACCATGGCGCAGTTCTTCGTCAACGGGGCCACCTTCGCCACCTGGGGCATCCTGATTCCTTCGGTGAAGGATCGCTTCGCCCTGTCCGATGCCGTGCTGTCGCTGGCCATGCTGGCCGTGGCTGGGGGTGCCCTGCTGACCATGGGCCAGTCCGGCAAGTGGATCGCGCGGGTGGGCAGCGCGCGCGCCTTGCGCCAGGCCGGCATCCTTTATGCGGCCACGCTGCTGCTGATCCCGCTGGCACCGCAGTTCTGGATGCTGGTGGCGCTGCTGCTGGTGTTCGGCAGCGCCATGGCTGCCTTCGACGTGGCCATGTCGGTCCAGGCCGCGCTGGTGGAAAACGGCCGCAGCCGCCCCATCATGTCGACCCTGCATGCCATGTTCAGTATCGGCGGCATCGCCGGCTCGGCACTGGGCGCCCTGCCCGGCCTGTCGCCCCTGGCCCACGCCGCGCTGGTGGCGGTGGTGACGCTCTCGGTGGCCTTGTCCATCGGCCCCTTCGCCTTGCCCGACGATGCCCATGATGAAACCGCAAGCACACCCGGGGCTGACAAATCCGCCCGCCGCATGGTGCTGGTGCTGGGCGTGATCTCCTTCCTGGCGCTCATGTGCGAAGGCGGCATGTATGACTGGGCTGCCGTGTACATGCGCGACATCGCGCAATCGCCTGCGGCCTGGGTCAGCTACAGCTACGCCGCGTTTTCTACCGGCATGGCGGCCGGACGGCTGACGGGCGACCGCATCCGTGCACGCATCGGTGGCCTGCGCACGCTGCTCTGGAGCGGGGTGGCGGGTGCTGCCGGCATCGCCCTGGCGGCGGCCTTGCCCACCCCCCTGGCGACCATGGCCGGCCTGCTGCTGGCCGGGCTGGGCATTGCCAACCTGATGCCGATCTTTTTCCTGGCCGCTGCGCGCGTGCCGGGCATGCCGGCCGCCGAGAGCATCGCTGCCGTGGCACGCTTCGCCTACGTCGGCATGCTGCTGGGGCCGGTATGCATCGGGGGCGTGGCCGAGCACCTGGGGCTGCGCGTGAGCTTCGTGGGGGTGGCGCTGGTGATGATGGTGGTGGCGCTGTTCGGGCCACGGGCGGTCAAACGCTTCATCTGACGACGGCGAGGGCGACGGAAATCGGCTACAGTGGCGCGCACCTGCAGCCTTCTTCATTTCGCCCCCCTAGCCACCCCATGCCAGCACCTGTCCCCCGTGCTCCCCTGTTGATCCTCGCCACCACCGGCACCACCGGTGACATGCTGCCCTTCCTCTCGCTCGGTCTCGGCCTGCAAGCGCGGGGACATCGGGTGCTGATGGTGGTGCCGCGATTTCATGCGGCCTTGTTCGAGCAGGCGGGACTATCCTGCCATCCCTTGGGCAGCGTGGAAGAATTCCAGGCCGTGCTGGCCAATCCGGACCTGTGGGATGAACGCAAGGGCTGGCAGGTCATCTGCCGCGCCGCCGCCCCCTATATCGATTGCCTGCACCAGCTGGTCACGCAATTGCCTGCCGAGGAGCAGTGCGTCATCCTCAGCCATCCCTTGCTGGTCCCGGCGGCGGACATCGCGCGTGCCGTGCGCCCCGGGCTGCGCATCGTGGCCACCTGTCTCGCGCCCTCCAACCTGTGCAGCAGCCACGACCTGCTGGCCATGGGATCGCTGCGCATTCCTGGCTGGGTACCGCTGTCCTGGCGCAAGACCTTGTGGTCACTGGCGCACCGCTGGATGATCGATCCGCCCAGCCTGCCGGCACTCAATGCCGCACGGGCCAACCATGGACTGGCGCCGGTGGCGCATTTCTTTGCGCACGTGATGCAGGCACCGGATGCATCGCTGGGCTTGTTTCCGGACTGGTTCGGCGCGGTCCAGCCGGACTGGCCGCAGCCTTTCGTGAGCGGACAATTTCCGCCCCCTGCGGCGCCGTCGCCATCGGACTGGACACCGGCCCTGCGGCAGTTTCTCGACGCTGGTCCGGCACCCGTCGTCTTTACGCCAGGCTCCGGCCACCAGCATGCCGCGCAGTTCTTCGCCAGCGCCGTAGAGGCCGCGCAGGCTCTTGGCCACCGCGCACTGCTGGTAACACGGCATCGTGAACAGGTACCGGCGGTCTTGCCCGAGGGCGTGCTGTGGCAGTCCTACGTGAGCTTCGATGCGCTGTTGCCGGGGGTGGCGGCCATCGTCCATCACGGCGGCATCGGCACCACTGCTGCTGCCTTGCGGGCAGGCGTGCCGCAGCTGGTGGTACCGTTTGCCTACGATCAGTTTGACAACGGCTATCGGGTACAGCGGCTGGGAACGGGTGATGTCCTGCCGGCCCGGCACATGTCGGCCAGTCGCTTGCAGCACAAGCTCAAGCCGCTGCTGCAGGCGTCGGCAGTGGTGCAGACCTGCCAGCGCATCGCCCGCTCAATGCGGGACGGTTCATCGGCTGATGACATCGTTGCACAGGCCGAGCGGGCGCTCCTGCCCGCTCGCTGATTCAGGCCGATTCCTGCGCCCGCGCCTGCTCCATCAACAACTCCAGAAACGCCGCCGGTGCCGCATCCAGCACCAGCATGCCATTGCGGGCGGCGGCCTTGTGCGTGACCACCAGCTCCCAGCACAGCTCCACCCCGCGCAGCTTGACGCTGGCCAGCTTGCCGCGCCGCGCGTGGACCAGGTCGCGCGGCAGCAGGGCCACGCCCAGCCCGTGGCCCACCAGGTCAAGCAAGGTCACCAGGTCGCTGACCTCGAAGGCCACGCGACGCCGCAGGCCTGCTTCGGCAAAGCCGCGATCGACCAGGGCACGCGTGCCCAGCCCGGTTTCGAAATCGACGAAGCCCTCGCCGGCCAGTTGTTCCAATGTCACCGAACGCGCCTTGCCCAGGCGATGGCTGGGATGGCAGGCCAGTACCAGCTCATCGCAGGCGATGATGTGTTGCTGCAAGCCCTCCCCGCTTTCTTCGATGGGGAGGATGGCCAGGTCCAGCTGGCGGGCGTCGATCTTCTCGTTCAGTTCGCCCGCCGCGCCCTGGCACAGCCGCACCTCCACCGCCGGATGCCGACGGTGGAAACGCGCCAGCAACGCGGGCAGATCGACGAAGGACGGCAGGCTCTGTACCGTGCCGATGGAAAGCCGGCCGCGCCGCATGGCATTGACATCGGCCACGTCGGTAGCGCCCTGCTCCAGCGCCGCCAGCGAACGGCGTGCGCTCTCCAGGAAAGCCTCGCCGGCCGCCGTCAGCTCCACCCGGCGCGTGGTGCGCACGAACAACGCTGCCGCCAGCTCTTCTTCCAGCAAGCGGATCGAGGAGGACAGCGCCGACTGCACCACATGGCAGCGCGTGGCCGCCCGGGTAAAACTTTTTTCTTCTGCCAGTGCGATGAATTGGCGCAGTTGCCTCAGTTCCATGGGGTCCGTGTGGGTTGGTGATGCCGTTGGATTGATCGATGCCATGAATGAATCAGGCTGTTGGCATCGATTTTACTGACAAGTGCGCGCCAGCACGGCTGTGGAAAAAACTCTGCGTACTTCCTCGAAAAATCGCCATTACCGGGGACCGATACGGCAGCCGTCTGCCAGCCCGGCTAAAATAGTCGCCCGAACGACCGCCGCGCACCGCGCGGCACCCACCGAACAGACAAGCATGAGAAAAGTGAAGCTGCGCAACGCCGCAGAAATCGCCCAGGCCCGCGTGGCCGGGCAACTGGCGGCCGAAGTGCTGCACGTCGTGGCCGAGCACGTCAAGGCCGGCGTCACCACCGACGAACTGGACCGCATCTGCCATGACCACATCGTCAAGGTGCAGCAGGCTACCCCGGCCAACATCGGCTACCACGGCTTCCCCAAGACCATCTGCAGTTCCGTCAACGACGTGATCTGTCACGGCATCCCCGGCGGCCAGGTGCTCAAGGATGGCGACATCATCAACATCGACGTGGCCGTCATCAAGGATGGCTGGTACGGCGACTGCAGCCGCATGTACTTCGTAGGCTCCCCCAACGCCACCGCGCGCAAGCTGGTCAACACCACCTATGAGGCCATGTGCGCGGGCATCCGCGCGGTGCGCCCGGGTGCGACCCTGGGCGACGTCGGCCACGCCATCCAGACCGTGGCCCAGCGCGACGGCTTCTCGGTGGTGCGCGAATACTGCGGCCACGGCATCGGCACCATCTATCACGATGAACCGCAGGTGCTGCACTACGGCCAGCGCAACAGCGGCCTGCCGCTCAAGGAAGGCATGATCTTCACCATCGAACCGATGTTGAACGCCGGCAAGCGGCACACCCGCCAGCTCGACGACGGCTGGACCGTATTGACTGCCGACGGCTCGCTGTCGGCCCAGTGGGAACACATGGTGGTGGTCACCGCCAAGGGCTATGAAATCCTCACGCCCTGGCCGGAAGGCTGCGGCGACTATCCTTCCATCGCCACCCGCAACTGACCTGCGTATCAATCCGGTGGCGGCTCTCAGCCTGCCACCACCTCGATGGGAAAGTCCGAGAACAGGTCCAGCTGATCCTGTTCCGGCGTCCCCCCCACCACGATCCCCGAAAATACTTCCAGCGTGCTGTAGAAGGCCGGACGAAACCGGCCCAGCTTGCTCTGGTCGATCACCACGTAGCACTGCGCCGCGCTGGCGATGGCGGCCTGCTTGATCGGCACTTCATGGAAGTTGGAACAGCTCACGCCGCGCCGCGCGTCCACCCCGCCCGCCGACAGGAAGGCCTTGTTCACGCCCAGCCGCCTCAGATAGGCCACGCCCTCTTCGGAGGCAAACGAGGCCGATGACGGGTGATACAGCCCGCCCAGCAGGATCACCTGCGTATTGGGACGCTGGCTGACGATGTTGGCAATGTTCAGGGAATAACAAATCACGCTCAGGCCGATATCGACCGGCAAGGCCTCCGCCAGATGCGTCATGGTGGTGCCGCAGTCGATGAAGATGCTGTCCCCCTCCTGCACCCGCTGCGCCGCGCGCTGGCAGGCCAGGCGCTTGCGCTGCGCGTGCTGGTCGGCTTCGCGGTCGATCGAGTAGCGGTTCTCGCCAGCGCCGGGGCTGCTTTCCAGCACGTGGCCGCCAAGGCAGATCAGCGGCGAATCGTCAGCGGCCAGGTCGCGCCGCACCGTCATCACCGTCACCCCCAGCACCTCCGCAATGCGCGCCAGCGGCGTCGGGCCCTGCTCACGGATCATGTCCTGCATGCGCGAGAGCCGCTGGGCACGTGCGCGTTCGCCCAGCGTGGGTTGAGGGGCCGGCTTTCCGGGCGAAGTCGGGGTCATCGAAGCCATGAGGCGTTTTCCTGATCGGGAAATGTTGCAGATAAAAAAAGGTTGCGCATTAAAAGTTATGGATGTAACGTTACAGCCATTAAATGTTATTTGCAAAACATTTAGCGCGTTGGGCCACATTGTAGCGAGGCCGGCGGACGGCGTCGATGCATGCAAGAGCCAAGCCTGACCCAGCGCAAGCAGCACATGGAAGAGACCTGCCCGTCGGCACCAGCCAACGGTAATTAACTAAAAGTTACGCAGCCATGAACATGACCAGCAAGACCCCTTCCCTGCGCCGCGCGCAGGGCGAGGCCGACATCGTGCGTGAGGATAGCGCGAGCGCCGGCCATCCGCGCAACAGCGTGCAGCCCTATGACGCTGCCGCCTTCGAACATTTGCGCATCAACCTGAGCGCCGCTGAAAAGCGCGTGACCACCTTGAAGGGCCGCCGCTCGGTCAAGAAGGATGCGCAGGCTGCCTGGCTGCTCAAGGCCATCACCTGCATCGATCTGACCACGCTCTCCGGCGACGATACCCCGCAACGGGTGCGCCGCCTGTGCGCCAAGGCCGCCAATCCGGTACGCGCCGATCTGCTGGAAGCGCTGGGCATGCAGGCACGCGGGCTGACCACGGGTGCGGTGTGCGTCTATCACCGCTTCGTGAAGACGGCGGTGGAAGCGCTGGAGGGAAAGAATATTCCGGTGGCGGCGGTATCGACGGGATTTCCGGCAGGTCTCAATCCGCACGCACTGAAGCTCAAGGAAATCGAAGCCTCGGTGCGCGACGGTGCTGCCGAAATCGACATCGTCATCACCCGCGAACACGTGCTCACCGGCAACTGGGAGGCGCTCCATCGCGAGATGCGCGACTTCCGCCAGGCCTGTGGCGAAGCCCACGTCAAGGCCATCCTCGCCACCGGCGAACTGAAGACCCTGCGCAACGTCGCCAAGGCGTCGATGGTCTGCATGATGGCCGGGGCGGATTTCATCAAGACCTCCACCGGCAAGGAAAGCGTCAACGCCACGCCGCTGGTCTCGCTGGTGATGCTGCGCATGATCCGCCAGTACCAGGAGATGACCGGCATCAAGGTCGGCTACAAGCCCGCAGGCGGTGTGGCCACGGCCAAGGATGTCCTCGAATACCAGGTGCTGATGAAGGAGGAACTGGGTGACGACTGGCTGCAACCCGATCTGTTCCGCGTGGGGGCTTCCAGCCTGCTGGCCGACATCGAGCGCCAGCTGGAACACCACGTCACCGGCCGTTACTCCGCCTTCAACCGGCATGCCATCGGCTAAGCCACCCTGCACGGACAAGCACAATGAGCATTTCCACCTATTTCGACACCATGGATTACGGCCCCGCCCCCGAGAGTGACAAGGATGCCCGCGCCTGGCTGGCCAGCCACGAGGCCTCGTTCGGCCACTTCATCGCGGGACGTTTCACCCAGCCCGGCGGCCAGCTGGAAGATCTCGATCCGGCCAGCGGCAAGCGGCTGGCGCATCTCACGCAAGGCTCTGCAGCTGACGTGGATGCCGCCGTCAACGCCGCCCAGGCCGCGCTGGCCAGCTGGCAGGCGCTGGGCGGCCATGGCCGTGCGCGTCACCTGTATGCACTGGCCCGCGCCGTCCAACGCCACGCACGCCTGCTGGCAGTGCTGGAGACCATGGACAACGGCAAGCCCCTGCGCGAGTCGCGCGACGTGGATGTCCCGCTGGTAGCGCGCCACTTCTATCACTACGCCGGCTGGGCGCAGCTGCAGGAAAGCGAATTCCCCGATCATGTCCCGGTGGGCGTGGTCGGCCAGATCGTGCCGTGGAATTTCCCGCTGCTGATGCTGGCCTGGAAGATCGCCCCGGCACTGGCACTGGGCAATACGGTCGTCCTCAAGCCCGCCGAAGACACTTCGCTGACCGCCCTGCTCTTTGCCGAACTGGCACAGCAGGCCGGCCTGCCAGCGGGCGTGCTCAATATCGTCACCGGCGACGGCAGTACGGGAGCGGCCATCGTCGCGCATCCCGGCATCCAGAAAATCGCTTTCACCGGTTCCACTGAAGTGGGCCGCCTGATCCGGGCGCAAACCGCCGGCAGCGGCAAGTCGCTGACCCTGGAGCTGGGCGGCAAGTCGCCGTTCATCGTCTTCGATGATGCCGATATCGATGCCGCCATCGAAGGCGTGGTCGATGCGATCTGGTTCAACCAAGGTCAGGTCTGCTGCGCCGGCAGCCGCTTGCTGGTACAGGAGGGCATCCACGATCTCTTCATCGCGCGGCTGAAAAAGCGCATGGAAAAGCTCAAGGTCGGCGCACCGCTGGACAAGTGCAGCGACATGGGCGCGCTGGTTTCCCCGGTGCAGCTGGAGCGCGTGCGGCGCCTGGTCGAACAGGGCGTGCGTGAAGGTGCGCAGTGCCACCAGGTGGCGCTCGATACGCCGCCCGGCGGCTGCTTCTATCCGCCCACGCTGCTGACCGGCGTACATCCCGCTGCCACCGTGGCCACCGAAGAAATCTTTGGCCCGGTGCTGGTCGCCATGAGTTTCCGCACCCCTGACGAAGCCGTGCAACTGGCCAACAACAGCCGCTACGGATTGGCCGCCAGCATCTGGAGCGAAACCATCGGCCTGGCCCTGGGCGTGGCCCCGCAGCTGAAGGCCGGCGTGGTGTGGATCAACAGCACCAACCAGTTCGATGCGGCGGTCGGCTTTGGCGGCGTACGCGAATCCGGCTATGGCCGCGAGGGTGGACGCGAAGGCTGCTACGAATACCTCAAGCCGCGCCATCGCCTGAACCGTGCGCAACGCAATACTGCATCGGCCACGCCGGCCGGCGCACACAAGGACTCTCCGCTGCAAGGCGGCCTGGTCGACCGCACTGCAAAGCTCTACATCGGCGGCAAGCAGGTCCGTCCGGATGGCGAAGTGTCCATGGCTTGCTACGCGGCCAGTGGCGAGCGGCTGGAAGATGTGGGCCTGGGCAACCGCAAGGATATCCGCAACGCCGTCGCCGCGGCAGTCAAGGCAGGCGGCTGGAGCAACGCGACTGCCCATCGCCGCGCCCAGGGGCTGTATTACATCGCGGAAAACCTGTCAGCGCGCGCCGATGAATTCGCGCGCCGCATTGCCCTCACCACCGGCGTCTCCGCCGAGGCCGCGCGGGCCGAAGTGGATGCCGCGATCAAGCGCCTCTTCAGCTATGGCGCCTGGGCCGACAAGTACGACGGTGCCGTGCACCAGCCGCCGCTGCGCGGCGTGGCCCTGGCCATGCCGGAAGCCATTGGCGTAGTTGGCGTGGTCTGTCCGGAAGAGCAACCGCTGCTGTCCTTCATCAGCCTGGTGGCACCGCTCGTCGCCATGGGCAATCGCGTAGTGGTCGTCCCCGGCCAGCAGGCAGCGCTGGTGGCGACCGATCTCTACCAGGTGCTAGACACCTCGGACCTGCCCGGCGGCGTCATCAACATCGTCACCGGCAAGAGTGCCGAACTGCTCACCGTACTGGCCGAGCATGACGAAGTCGATGCCCTGTGGGTACGCGGACCGGCTGAGTTCTCGGCGACGGCCGAGCGGCTATCCGTCGGCAACCTCAAGCGCTGCTTCGTGGATCACGGCGAGCTCACCGACTGGCACGATGCTGCGCAGGGCGAAGGTGGCGAATACCTGCGCCAGGCCACGCACGTCAAGAACATCTGGATTCCTTATGGCGAATGAAAATGCTGCGCTTGAGCGCAACGCGCTTTTCCTGGTCATGGCTGAACATGACTGACAATGGCTGACAATGGCTGACAATGGCTGACGAAGTCCTGACGGAATACTGACTAATAAATCGAAAATTCTTGAGATTGAAAATATTAGTTTTTTACGGCGAACGATCAAGCTGAACAAGGACTCCCAAGCAACAAGATTTAGATTTATCCTATAAGCATACTTATAAAATCCACAGGAGACGACATGCTTAAGAATCTGCATCCTTTACTGAACGCCGATGTGCTCTACGCCCTGCGTGCGATGGGCCACGGTGACGAACTGGTCTTGTGCGACGCCAACTTCCCGGCCGACTCGGTGGCCCGCCAGACGGTACTGGGCAAGGTGCTGCGCATCGACGGCGTGGGCACCACCGAAGCTGCGCGCGCCATCCTCTCGGTGCTGCCGCTGGACAATGCGGTGGAACAACCGGTGCGCCGCATGGAGATCATGGGCGAACCCGCCACCATCCCGCCGGTACAGCAGGAACTGCAACACGAAGTGAACCAGGCTGAAGGCCGCGAACGCCCGCTCGGGTCGATCGAGCGCTTCGCCTTCTATGAAGCGGCCAAGAAAGCGTATTGCGTGATCGCCACCGGCGAGCGCCGCTTCTACGGCTGCTTCCTGCTCAAAAAAGGTGTGTTGCCACCGGAGGCGTGAGCATGACTTCCCTCTCGCACAAGACCGGCGTAGCCGTGCTGGGCATCTACGTGGCCGACCTCGCTTTCCGCGCACCGGGCATGCCTGGCCTGGGCCAGACCATCGCCGGCACCGGCTTTGCCATGGGTCCCGGCGGCAAGGGCTCCAACCAGGCCGTGGCCGCTGCGCGCGTCGGTGCGCCGGTACGCTTCATCTCGGCCATCGGCAAGGATTCCTTCGGTGACTTCGCGCTCTCGCTGTGGCGTCAGGAAACCATCGCCCCCCACGTGCGCGTGATCGAGGATGCGCCCACGGGTGCCGCCTTCATCTACGTCAACGACGCCAGCGGTGACAACGCCATCATCGTGGTGCCGGGCGCCGCCTCGCAACTTTCCACCCAGGATGTGGAACGCGAACACCAGGCCATCGAAGCAGCCAGCGTCTTCGTGACCCAGCTGGAGCAGCCTCCGGAAGCCGCCCTCACCGGCTTGCAGATCGCCCGGGCGGCGGGCACCACCACGGTCTTCAACCCGGCACCGGCACTGGACTTCCCGCCGCAGATCTATGGCCTGTGCGATTTCATCACCCCCAATGAACACGAAGCGGCCCTGCTGACCGGGATCGAAATCCATACCGTTGACGATGCCCGCCGCGCTGCCGACGTGCTGCTGGAACGCGGCGTCGGCTGCGCCCTCATTACGCTGGGCGCACAGGGTGCGCTGCTGCACAGCCGCGCGCAATCGCTGCATTTGCCGGCCCTGTGCGCGGGCACCGTCGTGGAGACCGCCGGTGCCGGCGACGCCTTCAACGGCGCCTTCGCGGCCGGACTGGCCGAGGGCATGAGCGCCGAACAAGCCGCGCGGCTGGCCACGGCGGTGGCGGCCATTTCGGTCACCCGCGCCGGCACCGCCCCGTCCATGCCCAGCCGCCAGGAGGCGCTGGCGCTGCTGCAGGCCAACGCCGGTGCGCTGGCGCAGGCGCAATGACATTCCCCGCGAGGTAACCCCACCATGAAACTGAAGATCTCCGACCCGCAACTGCTGTTCCTGCTGGTCATCAACCTGGCCATCCTGCTGGTGGCCACCGTGTTCTCGCGCGGCGACTTCCTGGACGTCTACAACTTCCAGTCCATGGCCAGCCAGCTGCCTGAACTGGGCCTGCTGGCGATCGGCGTGGCGCTGGCGATGATCTCGGGCAATGGCGGCATCGATCTCTCCGGCATCGGCCTGGCCAACCTGTCCGGCGTGGTGGCTGCGGCTGCCATGCCGCTGCTGGTCGCTGCGCCCGATGCGGCACCGTGGACTTATACGCTGGGCTTCGTGGCGGTGGCACTGGTCACCGGCCTGGTCGGCGGTGCGCTCAACGGCTGGCTGATCTCGCGCGGCAACCTCACGCCCATCCTCTGCACGCTGGGCACGCAGATGATCTTCACCGGACTGGCCGTGGTGCTGACCAATGGCTCCAGCCTGCGCATCAGCGTGGTCGATCCGATCTCGGCCATCGGCAATGAATCGGTGCTGGGCGTGCCCATCCCCTTCATCATCTTCGTCGCGCTGCTGCTGGGCGTGGGCTGGCTGATGCGCTACAGCCTCTTCGGCATCAAGCTCTACCTGCTCGGCACCAACGCGCGCGCGGCACGCTATGCGGGCATCTCGCAGAACCGCCTGCGCTTTGCCACCTACACCTTGAGCGGCGTGCTGGCCGCGGTGGCCGGCATCATCATCGCCGCCCGCACTGCCAGCGTGAAGGCGGACTATGGCAACTCCTACCTGCTCATCGCCATCCTGATCGCGGTGATGGCCGGCATCCGTCCGCAGGGAGGCTACGGCCGCATGGTCTGCCTGTTCTTCTCGGCGCTGGCGCTGCAGTTGCTGTCCTCGACCTTCAACCTGCTGGAGATTTCCAACTTCTTCCGCGACTGCGCCTGGGGCCTGCTGCTGCTGTGCTTCCTGGCCTCGGCGCGGGTCAGCTGGCGTGATTTTTTCCCGAATTCAAAGGCGCAATTGCGCAAGTCTTGAACAGCACCCCGCCTGTCAAGATCCATCCACATAGTGGGGAAACTGGAGACATGATGAACAAGAAATCGGCTTGCGTACTGGGTTCGGCTCTGGCAGCCATCGGCTTTGCCAGCGCACTGCAGGCGCAGAACAAACCCATCGATATCGTCACCGTGGTCAAGATCACCGGCATCAGCTGGTTCAACCGCATGGAAGTGGGCGTCAAGGAATTCGCTGCCGCCAATCCCGGCGTGACCACGCGCCAGATCGGCCCGGCCCAATCGGATGCCGCCCAGCAGCAACGCCTGGTGGAAGACCTGGTGGCCAAGAAGGTCGACGCCATCGCCGTGGTGTCGATGGATCCGCCGACCCTGGAGCCGGTCTTGAAGCGCGCCCTCGATCGCGGCATCAAGGTGGTCACCCATGAAGCCGACAACCAGAAGAACACCCTGGTCGATATCGAAGCCTTCGACAACACCGCTTATGGCGCCCGCCTCAATGACCGCCTGGCAGCGTGCATGGGCGAGACCGGCAAGTGGTCGTCGCTGGTCGGTTCGCTGGGCAGCCAGTCGCAGGTGCAATGGGCCGATGGCGGCGCCTCCAATGCCGCCAAGAAGTACCCCAAGATGACCCTGGTGGATGCCAAGAACGAATCGGCCAACGATGCCGAGAAGGCCTATGCCAAGGCCAAGGAAATCCTGCGCAAGCATCCCGACATCAAGGGCTTCCAGGGTTCGTCCTCGCTGGACGTGCTGGGTATCGGCCGCGCCGTGGAAGAAGCCGGCCTGCAGGGCAAGGTCTGTGTCTATGGCACCGGCCTGCCCAGCGAAGCGGCCAAGTTCCTGGAGTCGGGCGCAGTGGGCGGTATCGCCTTCTGGGATCCGAAGGATGCCGGCCTGGCCATGAACAAGGCGGCCATGATGCTGGTGCAGGGCAAGAAGATCACCGACGGCATGGACCTGGGCATTCCGGGCTACAACAAGGTCAGCGTCAAGAAGGGCCCGGGCGTGGGCGTGATCGTCACCGGCCAGGCCTGGGTGGAAGTGGACAAGAAGAACTACAAGCAGTACGCGTTCTGATCGCGGCCTGATCAGACCCACCGGACATCCGCCGCGCGCCCGCGTCATCAACCCGGCCACGGCGGATGTCCTTCGTCATCGCGTTGGACTATGAGCACTCAAGACACTTCCAGCCCCCATGGAACGCCAGCCCGGGAATTCCTGCGGCTGCAGGGTATCCACAAGCGCTTTGCCGGGGTGCACGCCCTGCGCGGCATCGATCTCACCATCCATGCCGGCGAGATCTATCACCTGCTGGGCGAGAACGGCTGCGGCAAGAGCACCATGATCAAGATCATCGCCGGGGCCCAGCCGCCCAGCGAAGGCGAGATCTTCATCCAGGGCGAACGCGTGGCCGGACTCACGCCACTGGCCTCACTGTCGTTGGGCATCGAGACGGTGTATCAGGATCTCTCGCTGCTGCCCAACATGAGCGTGGCCGAAAACGTCGCCCTGAGCGCCCAGCTGGTGCACCACCAGGGGCGGCTGGCACGCCTGTTCGATCGCCGCGCCCTCAACGACACGGCGGCGCGCGCACTGCGCGCGGTCAACCTGCCGGCCACGGCGGAGTTTCTCGATACGCGCGTGGACGAGCTGCCCATCGCCACCCGCCAGCTCATCGCCATCGCGCGCGCGATTGCCACCAGTGCGCGCATGGTGATCATGGATGAACCGACCACCTCGCTCACCCAGAAAGAAGTCGATGCGCTGGTCAAGGTCATCAACGGCCTGCGCGCCAATGGTGTGGCGGTGCTGTTCGTGAGCCACAAGCTCGATGAATGCTTTGCCATCGGCGGCCAGGCCATCGTTTTCCGCGATGGCGAAAAAGTCGCGCAAGGTCCGATCCAGGGCTTCACCAAGGCCCAGCTGGGCCAGCTGATGACGGGCAAGCAGTTGAGCCAGGAACGCTATCGCGTCGACGCCCAATTGCAGAAGACCCGCCTGGAAGTCACGGCCCTCACGCGCCGCGCTGCCTTCGAGGACGTCAGCTTCACGCTGCATGAAGGCGAGATCCTGGGCATCACCGGCCTGCTCGATTCGGGCCGCAATGAACTGGCCCTGGCGCTGGCCGGGGTGGAACCGGCGCATGCCGGACAGATTGTGCTGGACGGACAGCCGCTATCGCTGCGCGCGCCCGGCGATGCCATCACCCACGGCATCGGCTACGTGCCCGAGGATCGCATCAGCGAAGGCCTGTTCCTGGACAAATCGATTCGCGACAACATCATCACCACCATCCTGCGCAAGATGCGCGGCAAGTTCGGCGCACTTGATGCGGCGGCCTGCCAGCGCTTCTCGGTGGACACGGTCAGGCAATTGCAGATCGCCACTCCGGACGTGGATCGTCCGGTGCAGTCGCTCTCCGGCGGCAACCAGCAGCGCGTGCTGATCGGCCGCTGGCTGGCCATCAATCCGCGCGTGCTGATCCTGCACGGGCCGACGGTGGGCGTGGATGTGGGTTCCAAGGACATCATCTACCGCATCATCCAGGACCTGGCAAAACAGGGCATGGGCGTCATCCTCATCAGCGACGACCTGCCCGAGCTGCTGCAGAACTGCGACAACCTGCTGCTGATGAAGCGCGGACGCATCGTGCGCCGCTTCGAGGTGGAGGGCTTGTCCGAGAGCGACCTCTCGCACGACCTGGTCTCCGAACAAAGCCACGAACATTGAGAACCGAGCATGGATGCAAGCACTTTGACCCGCCAGAACGCCAGCGCCGACACCAGCCCCGCCCTGCCCCCGCGCAGTGCGGCAGCCAGCCTGGGCGTGCTGCTCAAGAAAAACCCTTCGCTGTTTACTTTCGTCCTGATCCTGCTGGTGGTGGTGACGGTGGCCCTCATCAATCCCGCCTTCTTCCAGCTGGCGGTGCTGTTCGACATCGTGCGCGCCTGCACCACCCTGGGCCTGTTTGCGCTGGGCGTGATGATCGTGCTGGCCGCCGGCGGCATCGACGTCTCCTTCGCGGCCATCGCAGCGCTCACCATGTATTCCATCACCAAGGTGGTGATGACGTATTTCCCCGAGACGCACATTGCCGTCATCCTGCTGGCCGGTGCGGCCGGCGGCACCGCGCTGGGTGTGCTCAACGGACTGCTGGTGGACTGGCTCAAGGCACCCTCGCTGATCGTCACCATCGGCACGCAATATCTTTATCGCGGCATCCTGCTGACCTTCGTCGGGACGGTGTTCTTCATGAACGTGCCGCATGCCATGGACCAGTTCGGCAAGCTGGCCCTGGCCCGGCATGACACGGCCAGCGGCCTGCACGCCGTGCTGCCTGCCACGGTGCTGGTCCTGGTACTGGCCAGTGCGCTGACCTGGTGGCTGCTCAACAAGACCCTGATGGGCCGCGCCGTCTATGCCGTGGGCGGCAGCCTGGCCATCGCCGAACGCCTGGGCTACAAATTGCGTTCGGTGCATCTGTTCGTGTTCGGCTATGCCGGCTTCCTGTCCGGACTGGCGGGCATCGTGCACGTCTCCAGTACGCGCCTGGCCAATCCCTTCGACCTGGTGGGCAGCGAGCTGGATGTGATCGCCGCCGTGGTCCTGGGCGGTGCGCGCATCACGGGCGGCCATGGCAGCGTGGTGGGTACGCTCCTGGGCGTGCTGCTGGTGACCCTGATCAACAACGTGCTGATCCTGGCGGGCGTGCCCAGTACCTGGCAGAAAGCCATCATCGGCGGCTTCATCGTGCTGGCGGGTGCGGTGTTCGCGCTGCGGCGGGAGAAGTAGAATTTCCCGTTAAAGATACTCACCAATTCTCCCGCCCATCTTTTTTAAAAAATATTTTCAAATCACTGCATCCAGATCGGCTCCTCGCGGGTAGTACCTCATGTCAGCCCCGTTGTCGCGCATGCGGCCACGGGCTGCACGAGACAACCATCCATTTCAAGAAACTAGGAGCCCATCATGCAAACTGCCGTCCTGTCCTCCCGTTCCCTCCGTATCGCCCTGCCCCTGGCAGCGGCCCTCACGCTGGTGGCCTGCGCGCCCATGTCGACCATGTATTCGCAGGACAGCCTGCCGGACGCCGTCAAGGTCCCGGCCGGCAACAAGGTGGTACTGCAGACCGTGGGCGTGGGCGAGATCCTCTACGAGTGCCGCGCCAAGAAGGACATGCCCGGCCAGTTCGAATGGACCTTCGTCGGCCCCGATGCCGTGCTCAAGGATCGCAGCGGCATGCAGGTCGGCCGCTACTACGGCCCGCCGGCCACCTGGGAGAGCAGCGACGGTTCCAAGGTGACCGGTGCGCAGGTGGCAGTGGCACCGGCTGGCACCGGCAACATCCCGCATCAGCTGGTCAAGGCCAATCCGGCCACCGGCATGGGCGCCATGACGCAGACCACCTATATCCAGCGCGTTGCCACCAAGAGCGGCGTGGCGCCGGCCGATCGCTGCGACATGGGTTCGGCGGGTGCCAAGCAGAAGGTGGGCTACCAGGCCGACTATATTTTCTGGAAAGCCTCCTGATGCCGGCGCATCCCTCGCTATAATCCAGGTCACCCCGGCCGGACGTTCCGGCCGGGCAACCTGCGCCCGGAGCCTGCTTTCGAGTGACTGACGTCCCCGCCTCCTTCGATCATGAAGCCGCCCTGCTGGCCTGCGCGCGCGGCGAGCGCCGTGCATTGCAGGCGCTTTACGAACACGAGGGCCGCTATCTGCTGGGGGTGGCCTTGCGCATCATGCGTGATCGCGCGCTGGCCGAGGACGTCCTGCATGACGCTTTCCTCAACCTCTGGAACCGCGCCGCCAGCTTCGACCCGGCGCGCGGTGCTGCACGCGGATGGATCTATACGGTGGTGCGCCATACCGCCCTCAATCGCATCCGCGCCATGCAACACGAAGTCTCCGCCGGTGACGACCTGGAAGAACTGGCCGACCGCCCCGACCCAGCCGTCGAGGCGCCCGACTGGCAAGCCGACCTCGGCCGGCTGGACGAGTGCCTGGGCCAGTTGAGCGATGCCAAGCGCGCCAGCATCGTCTACGCCTATGTCGACGGCTGCACCCATGGCGAAATCGCCGAGCGCCTGCAAGCGCCGCTGGGATCGGTGAAGGCATGGATCAAGCGCGGCCTGGCCGCGCTGCGGGAGTGTATCGGATGAATTCATCACACGATGAACTGCAATGGCTGGCGGCCCAGTACGTGCTGGGCACGCTGCCGCACGCACAGCGCCAGGCGGTGGAGCAGCGCCTGCCCACGGACGCCGCACTGCGTGCCGCCGTCGATGAATGGGAAACCAGGCTGCATCCCCTGACCGCACTGGCAGAGCCGGTACAGCCATCGGCCAGCCTGTGGCAACGCATCGAGCGCAGCCTGCCCATGCCGGCCCCGGTACGCCGGCGTGGCGGCTGGCATGCATGGTGGGAGAGCGTGCAATTCTGGCGCTGGAGTACCGGCGCGGCGCTGGCCTGCTCGGTGCTGCTGGCTGTGCTCATGCTGCGTGCCGAGCCACCCGCCCGTGCACCGGCCTACATGGTGGTGCTGGTCGCGCCGCAGGACAAGGCGCCCGGCTGGGTGGTACAGACCGGTGGCAGCGGCCGCCTCAACCTGATTCCGCTGGGCGTGGCCACCGTGCCGCAGGAGAAGGCGCTGCAATTCTGGACCAAGGGTGCCAACTGGAACGGCCCGGTGTCGCTGGGCATCGTCAAGCCCGGCAAGACCCAGGAAGTCCCGCTGGACAAGCTGCCACCGCTGCAGCCGGACCAGCTCTTCGAGATCACCCTGGAGCCGGGGACCGGCTCGCCCACAGGCCGCCCGACCGGCCCCATCCTCTACATCGGCCGCGCGGTGAAGGTGACTTCCTGAGTCCGGCGCGATGGCGCATGACGTGAGCCAATCCACCGGGAAGCGAGGACTGGCGAGATTCGTGGATGGCGCGCATCACTTGGGATGGGTGCTTCTATCGCGCGCTGGGAAATCGCTGCAAAACACGACGCAAAACAATGGCCAACGAAAAAAACCGAATAAGGAGACTCGGTTTTAAATTAAGCTTGCGCGAAATAATTACTTTCTGAGCAATGAACCGCAAAGTCTTCCGGCGCGTTTCCTCCTGGAAAATTCTTCTCTGGGCCTGCAGCAGCATGGCTGGAGGAGTCATCCTGGCACAGCTTGCGCTGAACGCGGCGGAGATTCGTCATATCGACGCCTCGTCGATGCAGGCGCTGCAGCGTGCGGAAGATGCCGGCCGCGCCACCGTCGATGCGCTGCGCCGGGCCGAAGCCAGTCCCTTCGAGATGTGCTCCGAGGGTGACCTCACCATCCTGCGCAACATCACCTATGCCAACAGCTATGTCGCCGACCTGGGCCGCATCGAGCAAGGCGTGGTGCGCTGTACGGCGCTGTGGGGCAAGCTGGACAGGGTCACCCGCCTGCCTGAACCGCATTACCGCCCGCGCGGAGGATTCAGCGTGTGGAGCCACCAGGAAGTCCTGCAGACGCATTACCAGAGCAACCTGGTCGCGCTCAATCACAGCCTGGCCATTGCCTCGCCGTCGACCTTCGATCTCAATCGCTTCTACCAGGATGTCTCCCTGCGCATCACCAACGGCAGCGGCACCCACACCTATGCCGAGCGCGCCGGCCTGCGCTACAACCCCTCGGGCGCCATCGAACTGCTGCCGGCCATCGACATCACCGAATGCAGCCCCGACATGGGGCTGTGCGCGCAGGCCACGGCACACCTGCACTGGTTTGCGCTGGCCCATCCCTTGAGTTTCTTCGCGCTGATGGCGGGCAGTTTCTTGCTGGGTGCGCTGGCCTACCTGCTGTACCTGCGCCTGCGCCGCAACCAGGGCGTGCTGGAAAAACTGCGCGAGGGGATTGCCAATGACGAGATCGTGCTGCTGTACCAGCCCATCGTTTGCGTACGCGACTTGAGCCTGAAGGGTTATGAAGCGCTGGCGCGCTGGCGCCCGGCCGACGAGCCCGAGATCGGCCCGGACATCTTCGTGCCGCTGGCCGCGCAGAACCGGCTCAGCACGGCGCTGGCCAAGGTGGTGCTGGCACGGGCGCTGCGCGAGATGCAGGATCTGCTGCAGGCCGATCCGGCGCTGATGCTGGCGGTCAATACCGAGGTCGCCGACATCGAGGATACCGACTTCATCGAGTTCGCGCTGGACCTGACGGCGGCCACGCCGGGCCTGCGTCCGCAATTGCACCTGGAAGTCACCGAGCGCGCCGACATCCGTTCGGCCACCTTCACACAGAACATCGAGCTGTTGCGCAAGGCGGGCTTTGCGATCTGGATCGATGACTTTGGGACCGGCAGCGCCAATCTGTCGCATCTGTCCTATGCGCAGTTCGACGGCATCAAGATCGACCGGCTCTTCACCAGCGCCCTGAGCACCGGATCACCGCTGCGCTCGGTGGTCCCCAACCTGCTGCGCCTGGCCACCGAGCTGGAGCTGAAGGTGGTTATCGAGGGCATCGAGACGGAAGAGCAATTGCAGCTCATTCGCAGCATTGCGCCGCAGATCCATGCGCAGGGATGGCTGTTCAGCAAGGCGATGGAATTGAGCGAAGTGCTGCAGCAGCGGGAGCCTTATACGCTGGAGGAGTTCGGGTTGGCCGCCTGAATGGCGTAGGGTGCCAGCGCCCTCTGCACCAGTTCCGCCGCCGTCCCGTCATCACGCAAGCCAAGCCGGCGCGCGATGCGGTCATCGAGTACCGGATAGCGTCCAAACACCGCTTCCACCGGCTCTTGCGGGGCATAGCGTGCGAGCGCATGTCCATCCACGCCAAACAAGGCCGAGAGCGTGTCGACCACTTCCTGCATGGACAGCCGCAACACCGGCAAGGCCCAGGTGCGTTCCATGTGGCCTTGCGTATCGAGCATCGGATCCATGGTGGCCGCATGCAGCAGGTTCTCCGCACAACGTTGTGCCGACATCCACCACGCAGTGGCCTGCGGTCCCACCGGCAGCGTCACGGACTCGCCCGCCGCCAGCGCATGCAACAGCTCGCTCATGAAGGCCGAGACCAATCCAGAGGCGGCGCGCGGACGCGCTACGATGCCCGGCAAGCGCAGCGAACGGCCGTCCAGCACGCCACGGCGCGTGGCGTCGGCCAGCAGGATTTCGCAAGCCCGTTTGTGCGCGCCATAGATCAGCGCCGGCCGCGTGGGCGTGCCCGGGGTGACCGGGTCCGGCAGAGGTGTGCCATACACGGCGATGGTGCTGGCATACACCACCACCGGGGCCGCACTGCCCCTTGTCCTGCCTTCGGCCAGCAAGTTGAACAGATCGAGCGTGGCATCCAGGTTGACGCGGCGACTCAAGGCCGGATCGGCTTCTGCCGCACCACCCGGCACCGCTGCCAGGTGAAAGCAGAGATCGGCACCGAACTGCGCCAGGCGCGACTGCACCTGCGCGTCCTGCAATTCGCCCTCGATGCGTTCGACGGAATCGGGCAGCGCAGGCAATGTGCGGTCCATCGCCGCCAGCCGCGTAATACGTTGCGGGCCGACCTGCCCCACCTGCTGCAGCAGCTGCAGCAGGGTCGCGCCGATGAAGCCGCCCGCGCCGGTGACCAGGACCCTCATGCTGCCCGCACCACGCGCTGCTGCACGATGCCGAAGGGGCCGGGACGGCCATCCTCGTAATACGCCTGCATGCGCACCTCATCACCGAAATGCATGAAGCCGGTGCGGATCTCGCCCTGGTCGATCTTCTCGATCACGCGCCGCTCGGCGATGCAGGCTGAACCGGCCGCGCGCGCCACATTGGAGACCGTACCCGAGCCAATGATGCAGCCCGCCGTGAGACGGCGGCTGTGCGCCGCATGGGCAATGAGCTGGCCAAAGGAAAAATTCATTTCGCCGCCGTGCGGCTCGCCAAAGCGCGCGCCATTCCATTGCACCTGCAGGCGCATCTGTACGCGGCCATCGCGCCAGGCATCGCCCAGTTCATCGGGCGTGACGGCAATCGGCGCAAATGCCGTGGAGGGCTTGGCTTGCAGGAAGCCGAAACCGGTCTTCATCTCATGCGGGCCAAGTGCGCGCAGGCTCCAGTCATTGAGCTGCACTACCAGGCGCACGGCCTGCAGGGCCTCTTGCGCGCTCGCACCCATGGCGACCGGACCGACCACCACGCCGAACTCGCCTTCGAAGTCGATGCCTTCGGCTTCCGACCGCAGCGGCACGTCCTGATGCGGTCCGAGGAAATCATCACTGGCCCCCTGGTACATCACGGGCACGGTATCGAAATACGGAATCGGCGGCGTCTTGAAGGCTTCTTCCATCAAGCGTCCGTGATTGAGGAAGGCTGAGGCGTCCAGCCATTGCGGGGCGCGCGGCAGCGGCGCCATGCACAGCTGTGCATCGAAGGCGATGGCACCGTCGGCCCGGCCTGCATTGAGGGCCTCATATCGTTCGGACAGTGCGGGCTTGACCTCGTCCCAGCGTGGCAGCGCATCGATCAGGGTGCGCGCAACCTGCGGCACCGGCAAGGCAGTGGTGGCATTGCGCGCGACCAATACCAGCGCGCCATCAGGCGTGCCGTCGCGCAGGGTGGCGAATTTCATGGCTTACGCTCCCTCGGCCAGTTGGGCGGCAATGGCCGGGTCATACTCGCCATCGACCAGGATGAACAGCATGCGGCAGGGCTTGCCCGAACGATTGGCCCAGGCGTGATTGGTGCCACGCTGCACGACCACACTGCCAGGCTTCAGGGCGACTTCACCGCGGTCCAGTACCAGGGTCATCTCTCCTTCAATGACGATCCCGTAGTCCACCGATTCGGTACGGTGCATCAGCGGATGCGGCGAGTCGGCCTGCATGGTGGAGGCCGAAGCTTCGCCGATCTGGCTGAAGGCCTCCTGCATCTTGCTGTTGGCGCTGGCGAGGAATTCCTCGGTATCAGGCGGGATATCCACGAAGCGCATGCGCGTACCACGCTCCGGAGGAGACAGCACCAGTGCGCCCAGGCTGGGATCAACGCCATTGTCCACGCGCGCGGGCGTGGCACTGGTGCTCCAGACTTCATGGAAGAGCGTGCCGGGAATGGCGGCCACCTCCACCACGGTCGGCAGCGGACCGTTGCTGCTGACGATGGATCGGCCTTGCGCATCGTGACCGGTGACGACGCGGTGAATCGGGGGAAAGGACATCATGGGCTCCATTGAATCGCTTGCATTGCGTGAATCTGCTGATGGCTGCCTGTCTGGCAGCGGCCATCAGGCTTCGTCGAAGATCGCTACCGCCCGTGTCCAGCCGGCACTGGCACCACGGATCTTGTGCGGGAAGCAGCTGATGGTGAAACCATGCGCCGGCAGGGCTTCGAGGTTGTGCAGTTTCTCCAGGTGGCAGTAGCCGATGTCGCGGCCGGCCTTGTGGCCTTCCCAGATCAGGGACTTGTCGCCGGTCTCGGCCACCCGTTGCGCGGTATAGGAGAACGGTGCATCCCAGCTCCAGGCATCGGTGCCGGTCAGGCGCACGCCGCGTTCGAGCAGGTACATGGTGGCTTCGTAACCCATGCCGCATCCGGCACCGAGATAGTCGCGGTGACCATAGCGGGAGCCGGCGCGGGTATTGACCACAACGATGTCGAGCGGCTGCAGCACATGGCCGATGCGTTTGAGTTCGGCTTCCACATCGGCAGCGGTGGCCACATAGCCATCGGGGAAATGACGGAAGTCCAGTTTCACGCCGGCCTGGAAGCACCATTCCAGCGGCACTTCATCGATGGTGATGGAGGGGCGCGCGCCGCCATTCTTGGCATCCTGTGTGGAATGGAAATGCCAGGGTGCATCCAGATGCGTGCCGTTGTGCGTGGTCAGCGTGACCCATTCGGCCGCTGCGGCTTCGCCATCGGGATAATCCTCGGGCCGGGTGCCGGGCAGCATGGCCATGAATTCGGGCAGGGTGTCGGCGTGCTTCTGGTAGGTGATCTTCGGGGCCAGCGGGGGCGGGTCGGAGAGCACGTCGTTTTCGAGATAGATGGACAGGTCGACGAAACGATGACGGCGACGCGTCTGCAGGGATGCGGTCATGCCAGGGCCTCTTGGGGTTGAACGGCGACTGCACGCGGCAGCCGCGAGAAACAGATCGATGCCCCCACGCCCAGCGCCACCGCCACCGGACCCAGGCTGCCATAACCCCAGCCCTGCACCAGCGTGCCGCCGAGGATGGGGCCGATGGCCGCCCCCGTCATCAGCATGGCGGGCGTGGCGGCCATGGCGCGGCCGCTGCGGTCCAGGCGTGCCATGAGGCCGAAGGCGAAGGTGTGCGTGAAGATCATCACGGCAGCAAAGACGGAGGCCGCTGCCGCATAAGGTGCAAAACGCAACGAACTCATGATCACCACCACCAGCAGCGCCTGCACCAGCGGACCGGCCATGAGCACGCTGCGGGCGGGCAGACGCTTCTCCAGCAATGCGGCCAGCGGCGCGGGCAGCAGGTTGACGAAGCCCAGCGCGATGAGCACACCGGTGACCGCTTCCAGCCCGAAGCCGCGATCACTGCCCACGCGCTCCAGGAAACTGAAGGTCATCGATTGCACCAGGCCCATGCAGGCGATACCGGCGATGCCGTACCAGACCTGGCGCGGCACCGGTTCGCGCGGCGCAGCCACGCGCGGCAGGCCGTCGGTCTCTGCACGGGGAAACGCCAGCGCACAAGCCAGCGCGCCCATGGCCATCACACCCGCGAAGAGATAAAACAAGGCAGGACCACCGACGCTGGCAATGATCGGCGGCGCACTGCCCAGGAACAGGATGGCGAACACGCCCAAGGCGATGCCGACCAGCGCAAAGCCGCGATGCGGATTGCTGCCCCGCGCGATGGTGCCATGCGTGACACTGAGCGAAAGCCCGGTGGTGATGCCGCAGGCCGCATGCAGCAAGGCCAGCAGCAGGTAGTGCTGGGTCTGGGCCGCCACCGCGAACAGCAGGGCTGAGAGGCCGAAGCCGATGGCCGCCTTCCAGCGTGCCGTCTCGGGATCGAAGCGCGGTGCCAGCACGGCGCTGGCCAGTACCGCGCCGCCCAGGAAGAGCGAGGCCAACAGGCCAGCCTGGCGGGCATCGAAGTGGTAATGCGCCACCAGCGTGCCAACCCAGACCGGCAGCGCGACCAGGTCGATCATGCCGGCGCAGTGCGCCAGCATCAGCGCAGCCAGGGCGCGCTTGGAATAGGTCGTGATCATCTTGTCTCCTCGCGTCGTACGCAGAATGCAGAATGCAGAATGCAGAGTGCAGGTTGCAGGTTGCAGAAGCGTTAATCGTTTATATTTTTTATATTGTTTAAAAATTCAGATCGGCTGGACCAGTGCCGCGTGCGATTCGCGCATGATGCGCGAGTGCTCGTCCTTGTCGCCGCCCTCGACCTCGATCTCGCCCAGCCGGGCCGAGTTCTCCACCACCATGCGGCAACGTTCCCAGCGCCGCTCCTCGAAGGCCGACAAGGCCAGCGGCACGCTGCCGTTGCGGGCCAGTTCGTCGGCCAGCACCAGCGCATCCTCGATGCCGATGCAGGCACCGGAGGCCAGGTGCGGCGTGGTGGCATGCACGGCATCACCGATGAGCACAACGCGGCCCTGATACCACGGACGCGGCAGCAGCAAGCCTTCCAGCGGGCGGAAGATGATGCGGGCGTTGTCGCCGAGCTGGTCGCGGATGGTCTTGAGGACCGGGGCGCTGAAGTCTTCCAGCAGCCCGCGCAGGCGCGCCACGAAGGTGGCCGGATCGACGTGGTCGTTGACCGGACGCGGCTCGGTGACGAAGAGGTACATCTCGTCTTTCGACACCGGATTGACGCCGGGCTTGATCTTCGGCCCCATCCACATGGTGCAGGTGGTGATCTCCGCCGGACGCGGCAGGACGGCACGCCATACGGCCTGGCCGCTGTAGCGCGGCTTGGGCGCATGGGGGAAGAGATGGGCACGCAGCTTGGAATAGAGGCCATCGGCACCGATCACCAGGTCGTAGCGGCGGGTCTGGCCATCGGTGAAGTCGACCTCGACCTCGTCGCCGATCTCGCGCAGGGCGGTGAAGGTGCAACCCAGGCGCACATCGGTGCCCGATGCGCGGGTAGCATCAGCCAGGATACGGGCCAGTACCGGACGCAGGATGGCACCGCCGCCGGGTACGTCGGGCGCGGCCAGGCGCGGCGTGGGCAGCTCGGCGATCTGCGGGCCGTGCGGCAGGCACAGGCGCACACCGTCACCGGCCGCGCCTTCGCGCAGGAAGGCATCGAGCACCCCGAGTTGCTTCAGGGCCCGCAGCGTGGCCGGGCCGAGGCTGATGCCGGCACCATAGTTGCGCCACTGGGGATCGAGTTCCACCAGGTCGACCTGGGCGCCACGGCGGCGCAGGTCGATGGCGGCCGATGCGCCGGAAAAACCGCCGCCGATGATGAGGATGCGTTGGGCTGCGAGTGTCATGGTGTCTCCTGAATCTTTTTCTTGATGAGTTGATCGTCTTCGCCGGCGGCCAGGTGCAGGCCGCCGTCGTCATCGATGCGCAGCGCCACCGGCGTGAGCGAGTCGCCCAGGCAAGGCCCGAGCGTGCACACGCCGGTGAGCGGATCGAACAATGCGCCATGGGCGGCACAGACCACATGCTGCCCGCTGGCATCGAGGTAGGCATCGCGCCGCCATGGCAACGGTGTGCCGTGGTGCGGGCAGCTGTCAACCCAGGCCCGCACCTGGTCGCCCCGGCGCAGCAGGAAAATGGTGGCCTGCCCTGCCCCACCGGTATCGAAACCGCGCGCGCCGTCGTCGGGCAATTGGGTGACATGGCACAAATACATGGCGTGTGCTCCCGCTTGGCTCAGTGTGCAGCGCCCGGTGGCGGCGGGCCGCTCGGCGCCCACTTCTCGCGGTACTGGAACAGGAACAATTGCGAGGCATCGGCTCCCATCGGCACTTCGCGTGCTGCCCACTGATCGTCGTGCAGGTCCATGTCGGCGTCGTATTCGACGTGGCAGCCAAGCGGCGAATTGAAATACCAGAACCAGTTGCTGCCGAAGCGATGGCGGCCCGGCCCCCAGAAGCTCTGGTAACCCTTCTCGACGAAACGGGTGCCGGCCAGCAGCACCTCGGTCGGGCCGCCCATGTGGAAGGTGAAGTGTTCGCAGCCTTTCATGAAGGGCGGCGTCTGGATCATGAAGAGCGTGTGGTGATCCAGGGTCCCGGCCGGACGCAGGAAGGGGCCCACACCGGTGAAGCGGTCAGTGCAGACGAAGCCCAGGCGCTGGTAGAAAGCCTCGGCCTTGGCGGCATCGGGCACGAAATACACCACGTGCGACAGCGTGCGCGGCAGGGCTTGGTCCTCTGCCGGCAGGCCCAGCTGGTTCGGTGCGCGCTGGGCATCGCCGGGACCGTTGACGCGTTCCGATTTCATGTCCAGCGCACGGCGCACGGTGACCTGGAAGGCCAGTGCAAAGCCCATGTCGTCCACGCTGCGTACCACGCCATCGCGGCGGCTGACTTCGCGGTCGCGGCGCAGTTCGGTTTCGATGGCATCCAGGGTGGCCACGTCGGCCACGCCATAGACGGTTTCGCGCAGCAGGCTGGCGGTACCCATGGCGGCCGGCAGCGTGGCGTCGTCCTTGGCGCGCAGCACGATGGCGGTGCCGTCGAGGGCTTCGTAACGATCGTTACCAGCATCCTTGAGGCCATAGTCGAGCAGGTACTGGCGGCAGGCGGGCAGGTCCTCCACGCCAAAGACCAGGGCATCGGGTCCAATGATGTTCATGCGGGTTTCCTTGTGATTGACTCGGTATTGCGTTGGCGCCATGCGCCTCAGCGCTTGGTGCGGCCGCCCAGGGTTTCGGCCACCCAGTCGGCGATGACGTGGCCGGCGTTGATGGAATTGTCGAAGCTGGCATGCTGCGCGCCGCCTTCGCGGTCGGTGAAGACCTTCAATTCGCGCTTGGGGCTGTTGACCAGTTGTTCGTAGGTACGGTGTGCCCACTTCAGGGGAATCTGCGTGTCCTTCTCGCCGTGGGTGACCAGGAAGGGCACGCGGATCTTCTCGACCACGCCATCCAGGTGCACGTCCTCGGCGATGCGCATGAAGTCGTCGACATCCTTGGCACCCCACACCCAGCAGACGTGCTGCCAGTAATGCGGCACGGGGAAATCGCCCTCCTTTTCCAGGCGCTTTTTCTGTACGTCGCGCCAGTCGTGATTGGCACCCCACACCACGCCACAGGCAAAGCGCGGCTCCATGGCCACCACGCGCGGGCAGTAGTAGCCGCCCAGCGAGACGCCTTCACAGCCGATGCGGCTGGCATCGACGTCGTCGCGCTGTTCCAGCCAATCCACCACGTGGCGCGCCCAGTGCTCGGCATCGAAACGCGCAGTCATGCCATGCAGGCGCAGGGCTTCGCCGGTGCCGGGCTGGTCGATCACCAGCGACGAGACGCCGCGCTCGGCCAGCCAGCCGGGCAGGCCGACCAGGTATTTCATTTCCTTGGTCGAATCCAGGCCATTGAGCTGGACCAGGATCGGCGCAGGCCCCTGCACATTGTTGGCGCGGGTATAAAGGCCCGAGATGACCTTGCCTTCATAAGGAATTTCGACGCGCTCGCAGTTGTCACCAGCCAGCGTGATGCCACGCTGGAATACTTCCAGGAAGCGACGATACAACTCCAGGCGGCCCGGTGCGCCGTGACCCTGCAGGCGTTCGCAGGTCAGCAGGTAGCTGGCTGCGCGCTTGTACTTGGTCCCGGCCGAGAGCAGCCGGCCGCGCGCTTCATCCTCGGCGGCCAGGCTGCAGAGCTTTTCTGCCATGTCCGCCCAGGTGGCGCGGAAGGCGGCGGTGCCTTCGGCGTCAGGCTGTTTGGCCGCCTCTTGCAGGGGCGCGCACATGGCTTCGATTTCGCCGATGCGCGCGCCCATCTCGATGGCGAGATCGACGGAAAGATTCCAGACATAGTTCGTCGGGAAATAACGGAACATGGTGTAACTCCTTTGATGATGAGTGATACGGATGAGCGGCTGCGTTGACTCAGTGCCGGCCGCCCATCCACAGCGGCATGGCGAAGTTGATCCAGATGGCATCGCTCTTGGCCGTGTTGGCGGCGTACAGGCCGCGCTGCACGTTCATGTTGATGCTGTAGGTACCGGCGTTGTAGGCCACGGTCGGGCCCATGGCAAAGCTGCGCGTACGGTTGCCGGTGATGTCGGTGCCGTTCTGGCGGTCATCGGTGAACTGGTTCAGGTAGGAACCGGTGACGCCGACTTTCCACTTGCCGAAGTTCCAGCCACCGATGAAGTCCGCCACGTAGGCCGTGCCGGAGCGGTAATTGGTATCGCTGTTCTTGTCGTTGAAGAGCAGACGGTTGGAGATGCCCAGGTCCAGCCCGTTTGGATCGTTGTGGCGGATCGCCAGCACCGGCTGGTAGGAGGTGTAGCCGACCGCCACGCTGGTGCGCTTGGGATCGTAGGAACCGCTCTTGAGGGCGAAGTCGAAGCCGAACGTGACATTGGTATGCGCGGCCACGTCCCAGCGCAGCAGCAGCGGGGTGACGGTGACGTTGGAGAGGCCGTTGTGGTTCTCGCCGTGGCCCATCACTTCGCTATGCAGCGAGACCACCGGCAACACCAGTTGCGAATAGACCTTGGCACCCATCCACTCCACGCCATAGGAAGCCAAGAGGCGCGTGGTGGCCGAGAACACGTCGGTCTTGAAGGGGATGGGGCGCTTGTTGCCCTTGTTGTCGTACAGGCCGTCGGCACTGCTGTAGTTGAACTGCTCTACCGCGAACAGGCCCGGGATGGGCGGCAGCGCGGCGATGTATTCACTGGTGGACCCGGTGGGGAATGGCGAAACGCCACCTTCGAAGGCTTGCGCGGACTGCATGCTGGCGCTCCCGAGTACGGCTGCAACGGCCAGGACGGCACGATACCCCAGCCGCCGGGCTGGTACTGTTCCTCTCTTCACTTCTGTCTCCTTGTCTCCTACCCTGCCTGGCTTGTTGTCTCGCCGTCGCGGCGTCTTGTCGGGGCCAGGCTGAACAATGGCGCACTGCGCCACCGGCTTGCCGCGCCGACCCTTTCTTCGGTGTTTCTGCGAGGACGTGCAGCGGATGTGTGAAGGTTAAGGTCGAGGTTGATATTGATCAAATGGATTGTTTTGATTCATGATATGGGCGGGATCAATACCTGACCGCGCCCCGCAATCCTTGCCCAAAAGAAAGGCCGGCACCCGACAACGGAGACTCATCCATGCGCTTCAACAAGCTCGACCTCAACCTGCTGGTCGCGCTCGACGCGCTGCTGACCGAACTCAACATCAGCCGCGCCGCCGAGAAGATCCACCTGAGCCAGTCCGCCATGAGCAATGCGCTGGCGCGCCTGCGCGACTATTTCGATGACGAATTGCTGATCCAGGTCGGCCGCCGCATGGAAGCCACACCGCGTGCGGAGGTACTACGCGATGCGGTCAATGACGTACTGCGGCGCATCGAAGGATCGATCGCTGCCAAACCGGCTTTCGTCCCGCAGGAGTCGCAGCGGGAGTTCCGCATCTCGGTCTCGGATTTCAGCCTGAATGTACTGATTCCGCGCGTGATCGCACGGGCCCACGCCGAGGGGCCGCAGATTCGCTTTGCGCTGATGCCGCAGGTGCAGGATCCGACCCGTTCGCTGGATCGCGCGGAAGTGGACTTGCTGGTGCTGCCACAGGAATTCTGTACGCCCGATCATCCTGCGGAGGAAGTCTTCCGCGAACGCCACGTCTGCGTGGTGTGGCGCGACAGCCCGCTGGCCAAGGGCAAGCTCACGCTGGAGCGCTACATGGAGGCCGGCCATGTGGTCATGGTGCCGCCGGGTGCCAATGCCTCATCGGTGGAAGCGTGGATGGCCAACAAGCTGGGATTTGAGCGGCGGGTGGAGATCACCAGCTTCAGCTTCGCCTCCTGCGTGGCGCTGGTGCAGGGGACCGACCGCATCGCCACCGTGCATGGACGGCTGGCGCGCAAGCTGGCCACGCAATTGCCGGTCGTGCTCAAGGAAAGCCCGCTGCCGCTGGCGGAGATGCACCAGATGATGCAGTGGCATCGCTATCGCACCAATGATCCGGGCATCGAATGGTTGCGGCACGTGTTCCTGGAAAGTGCGCGCGAGATGGACAAGAAGGCGGCCTGATCAGAACATGACGGATTAGTCATGTTTTGATTTGCCCATTCTTAAAAATCCTTTAAATCATTTAAATCATTTATATAAAACAGGCGTCTCTACACAAAAAAACGCCCTGCCACCTTTCAATGGCAGGGCGTTGCTTACGCACGCGATCTGTGTGACCGGATCAGAAATCAACCTGCGCCGACAGCACCAGCGTACGGCCCGATGAGGTGCCGACGTAACCGTTCTGCATCAGCCAGTAATTCTTGTCGAACAGGTTCTCGATGTTGGCGCGATAGGTCACGACCTGCCCTGCCGCCCGGGTGATATAGCGCGCACCGATATCGACGCGGGTCCATCCCGGCACCTTGAGCTTGTTCTCGTTGCTGTACCACATCGAACCCGTGCGGGTGACACGCGTATTCAAGGCCAGGCCCTGCAGCCAGGGTGCATCCCAATCCAGTCCCAGGTTGAAGTTGCTGTTGGGGATGGCACCGACATCCTTGCCGTCATTGGTGCCATTGTCGGTGTGGTATTGCTTGGCATCGAAGAAGGTGCCGCTGGCATTGAAGCGCAGTCCGCGCTGCAGTTCGCCATAGGCCGCCAGTTCCAGTCCGCGTACGCGATTGCGGCCATCCTGGGTGGTGGTGCTCACGCCATTGACCAGCGTGGTGCTGGAATTGGCCTGCTCGATCTGGAAGACGGCCGCCGTGGTGGTGATACGGCCCCAGTCGATTTTCGCCCCCGTTTCCACCTGCTTGGACTTGTAGGGCGGGAAGAGCTGGTTGGGATTGCCGTCGCTGGCCGAAGTGAAACCGCCGGCACTGAGGGCCGCCGTGTAGTTGGCATACAGGGAGACGTTCTGCACCGGCTTGACGACCACGCCCAGCACCGGCGAGATGGCCGTCTTGTTGGAGGTCTGCGTGGCATCGGCCAGGCTGTGCGAATAGACCTGCTGGCGGCGCAGCCCGGCGGTGATGCGCAGGCGGTCATCGGCCAGCGACAGGGTATCGGTCAGCGCCACGCTGGTCAGGCGGATCTGGCTTTGCGGCGTGGGCGCGCCGCGTGCACCGGTCACCGTAGGCAAGGCGACCGGACGATACAGGTTGGAGGTGACGTTGCTGCTCTGGGAGAGGAAGAAGTAATCCGTCTGCTGATCCAGCATGTTCACGCCCAGCATCACGGTGTGCTTGATGCCGGCGGTGTTGAAGCGCGCACGCATGCCTACATCGGCCGACGTGGAAACCACCTTCTGGTCATAGTAGCCATTGGACAGCGCTGCGGTATCGCCGGCTGCATTGAGGATGGTGGCGCTGGGCCAGCTCTGGGCGGAACTGGCCACGTGATAGCCCACGGCACCATAGGCGGTCAGCTGGTCGTTGATGTCGTATTCCAGGCGGGTGGCCACGGCCTTGTCGTCGGACTGCAGGGTGGTACCGGGATAGAGATTGGTCTTGCCCGAGGGCGCATCCGGCATCACCAGGCTGCTGATGCTGAATTGCGGACGGAAGTTGCGGGCATCTTCATGCTGGGTGTAGGCATCCAGGCTCCAGCGCACGCGGCCGCCGTTGTAGTCGAGTCCGACCGAGCCCGTGCTCTGCTGCTGATTGCTGCCGGAGAGCCCCGTGTTGCCATCGGCATAGAGCGCGTTCACGCGGATGCCCCACTCCTGCTGTTCACCAAAACGGCGGCCCAGGTCGGCCTTCAATCCGAACTGTGAATTGGAGAGATACGTGGCCGTGACGCTGGAGATCGGATCTTCATGCGCACGCTTGGGAATCAGGTTGACCGCCCCGCCCACGCCGCCGGCCGGGCCCATGCCATACATCAGCGTGCCCGGTCCCTTGAGCACTTCGATGCGCTCGACCATGGAGATGGGCATGCGCGTGAGCGGCACCATGCCATAGAGGCCATTGAAGGCCACGTCATTGGCCGACATGGTGAAGCCGCGAATCTGGTAGCTGTCGCCGAAGCCGCCATTGCCGTTGGTGTTGCGCACCGAGGCATCGTTGGCGATGACGTCGCCGATGGCACGCGCCTGCACATCCTCGATGCCTTGCGAGGTGTAGTTGGTGGTGCTGAAGGGTGTGTCCATGACGCTGGCCGTGCCCAGCACGCCCAGGCTGCCACCGCGTGCGACCAGTCCACCTGCATAGGGGGCGGTCGGATCGGCGCTTTCGGTGATGGTGACGGTGGGCAGGACGGCATTGGCATTGCTGCCGGTGGCGGCCGCCGGTGCGGCCACCGTGTAGCCGCCGTCGGCATTGCGGATGGCTTGCAATGGGGTGCCGTTGAGCAGCGCGGCAAATCCTTCGGCTACCGTATAACGGCCGGCAAGGCCCGCACTCTGGCGATCGCGCGTGATGGCCGGATCGAAGGAGAGCAGCACGCCGGCACGGCGGGCAAAGCTGTTGAGGCTTTGGTCGAGGGGACCAGCGGGGATGTCGTAGGCCTGGCGCTGGGCATCGGTGGCTTGCGCCTGGACAGCGGCCATGGGGCTGGCGAAGGCGGCCAGGATGGCCAGTCGGGACAGGGTCGGGCGCGAGGGGAAGCGGGTTCGGGTTGTCATGGATGTCGTTCGGTGGTGAGCTTCAGAGGGCTTGCTACTGGTAGACCGAACGAGATTCCGAAACCTGCAGAAAATATTTAAAAAATTTTTAGACCAATGCCACCCTCAGGTGGAGGCCCGCGGCCGCAGGGTGACCCAGTACTCCGTGAAGGAATCCACCCGCACCGGCAAGGTCCGCGCGATGGCCGCCAGGATGCGTGCCGGCTGGTCGAGCGGGAACACGCCCGAGATGGTCAGGTCGGCCACCGCCGGATCGCAGCGCAGCTTGCCGGGGAGATAGCGATCCAGTTCGGCCACCAGTTGGCCCAGCGGCATGCGGTCGGCCACGATGACGCCCTCGGTCCAGGCGATGGCCTCTTCATTGGCGGCAGAGAGGCGACCCACCAGCCCTTGCGCATCGAACAGACCCTCACGCCCGGCATCCACGCGTATCGGCGTATTCTCATTTTGCGAACGAAATTCGACCGCACCCTCATAAACGGCAAGGCGCATTCCCTCCTCCGCATCGCGCAGCCGGAAGCGGGTGCCCAGTGCGCGCGCCTGGCCCAGCCGGGTCTGCACGAGGAAGGGACGAGAGGGAACGCGCTCTTCATGCCCCGTGGTGATGAGCACTTCGCCGCGATGCAGGCGGACCAGGCGCTGCTGTCCGTCAAGACTGACATCCACCGCAGTGGCACTGTTGAGTTGCAGCACGGTGCCATCGGCGAGCGTCACCCGGCGCCGCTCGCCGGTGCGGGTCGAGTAGCCGGCCATCCAGGCCTGCCAGGGCGTCCATCGTGCCGCGCTGGCCGCCAGCAACCCCGTGCCCGTCAACACGCACAGGGTCTTGATGGCAAAGCGGCGGTTGTTGCGTGCGCGGGTGGGGCTGGCGCCGATGCTGCCGTGGGCCAGCGCGCGCGGCAAGCTGCCCACACGTTCGCTGAGCGACTGCAGGCGCTGCCACGCCAGCTCGTGCTGCGGCTGTTCGGCACGCCAGCGGCGGCAGGCCTCGTGGTCATGATCGGTGGCGCTGCCCGATTGCAGCCGCACCATCCAGTCGATGGCGGCCATGACCACGTCATCGCCCGGGACTGCGGTCTCAGCTGCCATAGTGCAGCCGGTAGCAAGCGGTGAAGGCGCGCTTCATGTATTGCTGCACCGAACTGAGCGACACCTCCAGCCGCGCCGCGATCTCGGCATAGGCCAGGCCATCGAGCTGGGACAGCAGGAAGGCACTGCGTACCTTGGGCGGCAAGCCGGCCAGCATGGCGTCGACTTCGTTGAGGGTCTCCAGCACCAGCAACTGGGCTTCGGGCGAAGGCAGGTGCTCGGGCGGCATCTGCGCAAGCATTTCCAGGAAGGCGGCTTCCAGCGCGCAGCGGCGGAAATGGTCGATCATCAGGCCGCGCGCGATGGTGGCCAGCAGCGTGCGCACTTCATCGAGATAGAAATCGCGGCGCGAGACCATCATGCGCACGAAGGTATCCTGCGCCAGGTCGGCGGCCAGCTCGGCGTTGTCGGTACGGCGGCGCAGCCAGCCCAGCAGCCACCGGTGATGCCCGGTGTAGAGGCCAGCAATGTCGTGAGCACGGGAAGGAGCGAGGTCGGCCATGACCGCAAGATGTAATGAGAACGTGTCTCATTATAATCTGGAAATGACGCGGCGGGTCGATGCGGTTTGGGGACGATATGAAACAAAAAGCCCCGGCACGAAGGCCGGGGCTTGTCACTGCTGCTCCCTACGGAACCGCGAAGGTCCCGGAGGTGAAGCTTGATGTCAAATTACTTGACCACGCTCAGCAGGGTACGCTTGCCGCCCTTGTAGGTGTACAGGGTCAGGGTGCCGTTCAGGATGTCGCCCTTGGCGTCGAAGGCGATTTCACCGGTGACGCCCTTGTGCTTGATCTTGGCCAGAACCGGCAGGTAGACCTTGGGGTCGGACGAGCCGGCTTGTTTCATGGCGTCAGCCAGGGTCATCAGCGCATCGTAGGTGTACGGTGCGTAAATCACGACGTCCTGGTTGAACTTCTTCTTGTAGGCAGCCTTGAAGTCTTCCAGCGGCTTCTTGCCAGCTTCGGTCACGCCACCGGCTTCGGCGCAGACCACTTCGCTGTCCTTCAGGCCAGCACCGGCCAGGCTCGGCAGTTCGGTGGTGCAGATACCGTCACCGCCCATGAACTTGGCAGCCACACCCAGCTGATCCATCTGGCGCAGCATCGGGCCGGCCACGGCATCCATGCCGCCGAAGAAGACCAGGTCAGGCTTCTTGGACTTGACCGAGGTCAGGATGGCGTTGAAGTCGGTAGCCTTGTCGGTGGTGTACTGGGTGGCCACGATGGTGGCACCGGCAGCCAGGGCGCTCTTGCGGAATTCTTCAGCCACGCCTTGACCGTAGGCAGTGCGGTCGTCAATGACGGCCACGTTCTTGCCCTTGAGTTCATTGACGGCATAACGGCCCAGGACGCCACCGAGCTGGCCATCGTTGGCCACCACGCGGAAGGCGGTGTTGAAGCCTTGCTGGGTGTACTTGGGGTTGGTCGCCGAGGGCGAGATCTGCGGGATGCCGGCGTCGTAGTAGATCTTGGAGGCCGGGATGGTGGTACCGGAGTTCATGTGGCCAACCACGCCCTTGACCTTGGCATCGACCAGGGCCTGGGCCACGGTGGTGGCTTGCTTCGGATCGGAAGCGTCATCCTGCGGGACCAGCTGGAAGGTGACCTTCTTGCCGCCGATCTCGAAGCCCTTGGCATTGAGTTCGTCCACGGCCATGCGGGCGCCGTTCTCGTTGTCCTTGCCGATGTGTGCATTGGGACCGGTCAGAGGAGCGACGTGACCGATCTTGATGACTTCTTGTGCTTGCGCTGCCCCTGCAAACGAGAACGCTGCCACCAGTGCCGTAGCGACAGGAATCATTTTGATTTTTTGCATGAATTGCTCCTATTTGTAGTGACCTGCGTTTGAAAAAGACCGGACCTGCATTCGGGCCGATTCTCGACCAGGAATAACTGTGACTGAACGCCTCCTCAAACCAGCGTTA
>NZ_NJGV01000010.1 GCF_002213425.1 Herbaspirillum aquaticum
AGTGCTGCAACCAGTGTGAAAGTAGGTCATCGTCAGGCTTGTTATTCCCAAGAACCCTCGTTACGAAAGTAGCGAGGGTTTTTGCTTTGCGCGTTTGGTTTTTAATCAGGTTGCCGGCGCAGTAAATTCCGTTGTGACCGGAGGTTCGCGTGCTGTCATCGCGGCCTGGATGCCATGATTCGCGCCAGGATATTCGTGAAGATGGCTTGGCGTGACTCCGGTTCTGTCCCCCGCACTCACAAAACGGCGTACTGCTTCATCTTTTCCACAAGCGCTCTCAGCGCATCGTCCGGGTATCGGGCGATCCACCCCCCTTCTTCATATCGCCTCCGAACCGCCCAACACCGGGCGTGCTTTGTCTTTTCCACAGTCCATCAACAAGAAAAGCCGGCTTATGTTTTCCACAGGTCCAACTCCCGCAGAACTGGACGTGACTGGCCGTGGATGATTTGTCCACAGCAATCCTGAGGAGTGAGTCCTGCCTTCTCAGGTCAACCTCATCATTTTGTAGAACAAAGTAGCGGATCATTTTCTAAGTTCGTGGAATCATCCAGAAAAAACATGAACCCAAAAGAAAAGCCGGCAAAGCCGGCTTTTCTAATCAATGGATGATGACAAGATCACGGTGGAAAACTAAGCAACTTATCCCCAATCCCGCCAGGGATGCGGTTCAAGCTACTTTGTCCACAGCCTGAACTAACTGAAAACAGGCAGCAAAAACTTATACACAGGCATTCCATGAGCCTATTCCATTCTGCGCTGAATGAAGAACAGGCCAAACAAAAACTAAGTTTTCCACACCCTCCACATTCCTGCGACTCAACGCTCACCCGGCAACAGATCTGAAATGCACCAGCGCATTCAAGCCTTCAACCGCCCCCTCCTTGCTGATCCGGTTGCGCAAGCTGATGGTCGCCTGCATCGAATCGACGATCTCTCCACAGATGGTCAGGCCCAAGCCCCCCGCAGATGAGACATTGGAAGAAAATGCCTTGAACACATTCTCCATCGCCTGGTCATCGATTCCCTCTCCGCTATCCCAGATCAGCAGCTCGGCGACATCCTCCCGTGTACTGATGCGAATGCCCAGCCGTCCTTGCACAGGCGTATGCCGGATCGCGTTATGCAGCAGGTTGGAAATGAGCTCCCCGATCATCCACGGATGACCCATCACCAGAATCTTCTCTCCCTCCAGCTCGAAGTCCAGGTCCTTCTCCGCAATCAGCGGTGACAAGTCCACCGCCGTCTCGCGCGCCAGCATCCCCAGGTCACACACCTCCTGCGCACCCCGTCCACGTATCTGCTCCACCTTGGCCAGCGACAGCAATTGATTGGCCAGCGTTGTGGCCCGCTCCACGGTGCCTGACATCTCCTGCCAGATCACCGGTGCCGGTGCATCGCCGCGCAAGCCCGACTGCAACTGGGTTTTCAGCACGGCCAATGGCGTGCGCAACTGATGCGAGGCATTGGCCACGAAGCGTTGCTGATGATCCAGCAGCCGCCGCAAGCGCGCCATCAACTGATTCAATGCATCGATGAACGGCTGCAATTCACGCGGCGCCATCGGCGGTGCCACCGGCGAGAGATCATCGGCCGGCCGCTCATCAAGTTGCCGCCGCAAGGCATCCACCGGCTGCAGCGCACGCCGCACCACATACAAGGTCACCGACACGATCACCACCAGCAGGGCCGCCTGCCGGATCAGCGTCTCCCAGAAAATCTTGCGTGCCAGCGCACTGCGGTTCTCCATCGTCTCGGCCACCTGCACCAGTGCCGCGCCGCGCGGATCATTGGTCACCACCGGCTGGAACAGCGCAGCCACCCGGACCGGCACGCCGTTGTAGGTATCTTCGTAGATATGCGCCAAGGCCGGGTAGATGGCTTCCTTGTCCGCCTTCCCCTTGTAGGAAGGGAGATCCTGATCGCCCTCGAAGAACTTGCCGTCCAGGCCGTTGATGCGATAGATCATCCGGCTCGAGTAATCGGCCTCATAGATTTCCAGCGCAGCATAAGGCAGCGATGCCTTGAGCTCGCCATTCTCGATGCGCAGCAGATCGCCAATCGAGTGCACCGATGCAATCAGCATCCGGTCATAAGCGGTATTGACCGACTCCAGCGTATTTCGATAGAGCGAAAAGGAATCGATGACGATGAACAGCGCAATCGGTGAAATGATCCACGCCAGCAAATAGGCGCGCACCGAGCGGCGCCGCGAAAACAGATGTGCCACGTCCTCAGCCCTCGCCACCCTGCTGCTGCCGATCCCGCAGCAGATACCCCAGTCCGCGCAGGGTCATGATTTCCGCACCGGTCTCCATGAGTTTCTTGCGCACCCGGTGCACCACCACTTCGATGGCTTCAAGTTGCGTATTCTCTTCCATCGGGAAAACCAGCCTGAACAATTTCTCCTTGGTCACCGCATGTCCCGGTTTGGCGATCAATGCCTTGAGCAGCGTATGCTCGCGCGGCGTCAATTCCAGCGGCTCATCATCGCAATAGAAGGCGCCCGAGGCACGATCAAAGCGCAAGCGCCCGCAGCGCTGACCGCCATCATCGGCATTGGTCCGCCGCCGCAGCAGCGCACGGATGCGCGCATCGAGCTCATCCAGGTCGAAGGGCTTGGCCAGGTAGTCATCCGCCCCGGCATTCAGCCCCACGACCCGATCCCCGACCGCACCGCGTGCCGTCAGCACGATCACCGGCGTACCGATGTCCTGCGAGCGTATGCGCTGCAGCAGGTGCAGCCCGTCCAGCCCGGGAATATTGAGATCGAGCACGACCAGGTCGCCGATCCCATCCTTGATGTGCGAGAGCGCACTGATGCCATCGCCGCAATGCGTCACCTGGAAGCCGCGCCGCTCCAGCGCGCGCACCAGGGCGCGCGACATGTCGATGTCATCCTCTACCAGCAGGATATGCATGATCTCCCGTGTCGTTATCGTTGTGCAGCCGCCTTTATACCGCCAATCCACGCGGGGCGCGAGCCCCGGCTCCCCACGCCTTGAAAGCAGATTGAAAGCCACTGGAAAGGCAGCTGACAGGAAACCCCCTCATCAGCGGCATCGCCCCATGGCAAAAGGCGCTGCGCTCGCCTACACTCCCGCACATCGCCGGCCACGCTTCGAACAACACCGCCGTCGCGACCGGCACCAAGACCAAAACCATCTCCAGGAGACAGCATGACCCCACGTCTGATCAAGACCCTGTTGGCACTCGCCCTGGCCGCTCCGGCCATCGCCTTCGCCCAGGACACCTGCAGCAATCGCGGCGACCTCGACCAGCAATACTGCGACGCCAATCACGACCTGACCGCCGACACCCCCACCGATCCCAAGAAGCTGAAGAACCCCAATACCCTGGTCTTCACCTTCACCCCGGTGGAAGATCCGGCCGTCTACGACAAGATCTTCAAGCCCTTCACCGACTACCTGTCGCAATGTACCGCCAAGAAGGTGGTCTTCTTCCAGGTCCAATCCAACGCCGCTGAGATCGAAGCCATGCGCTCGGGCCGCCTGCACGTCGGTGGCTTCTCGCCGGGACCGACCAACTTCGCCGTCAACATCGCCGGTGCCGTGCCGTTTGCCGTCATCGGTGACGCCAAGGGTTATCAGGGTTATACCCTCAACGTGATCGTGCGCAAGGATAGCCCGATCCAGAAGATGACCGACCTCAAGGGCAAGAAGGTCGCCCACACCGCGCCTTCGTCGAACTCCGGCCACATGGCCCCGATGGCCTTGTTCCCCAAGCTGGGCGTGACCCCGGACAAGGACTACAAGGTCATCTTCTCCGGCAAGCATGACCAGTCCATCCTGGGCGTGAACTCGGGCGACTACGATGCTGCCGCCGTGGCCTCCGACGTGTTTGACCGCATGGTTGAACGTGGCGTCATCAAGGCCGAGAACTTCCGCGTCATCTGGCACAGCGAGAAATTCCCGACCCAGGACTTCGCCTATGCGCATGACCTGGAGCCGAACTTCCGCGACAAGATGCTCAAGTGCTTCTACGACTATCGTTTCACCGATGAGCTCAAGAAGGCCTTCGCCGGTTCCGATCGCTTCTACCCGATCAACTACAAGAAGGACTTCGAGATGGTGCGCTTCGTCGCCCAGTCCGCCGGTGAATCCTTCAACCGCGCCGCCTACGACAAGCAGAACGCCGGCAAGAAGTAAGCATCGCCAGCAGGCATCCGCGGCCGTCCCGGTCCGGATGCCGCACCAGGATCCAATCACGCACCAGCAACACGGCCCCTGCTCTACGGCAGGGGTTGCGGCCCTTCGCATCCCGCGAGCTGCCGCGCAACACCAGAAACATCACCAGAGAAAGCGCCTCCCATGTCACACGCCATCGAAATCCAGGGCCTGGTCAAGGAATACAAGCCCGGTCATCCCATCCTCAAAGGCATCGACCTGAAGATTGGCGACGCCGGCCTGATCGCCATCATCGGCCCGTCCGGCACCGGCAAGTCCACCCTGATCCGCTGCATCAACCGCCTGGTCGATCCCAGCCGTGGTGCGATCTGGTTCGAGGGCGAAGGCAAGCGCGTGAACCTGGCCGAACTGCGTGGCCGCGCCCTGCGCGAACAGCGCCGCCACATCGGCATGGTGTTCCAGGAATACAACCTGGTGGAACGCCTTTCCGTCATGGAGAACCTGTTGTGCGGAAGACTGGGTTACGTCAATGCCTTCACCGCCTGGCGCCGCAACTTCGCCAAGGAAGACATCGCGCACGCCTTCGAGCTGCTGGACACCGTGGGCCTGGGCAACTTCGCCAACCAGCGTGCCGATGCGCTGTCGGGCGGCCAGCGCCAGCGCGTGGGCATCGCCCGCGCCCTGATGCAGCGCCCGCGCCTGCTGCTGGCCGATGAACCGACTTCTTCGCTGGATCCCAAGACCTCCTTCGAGATCATCTCGCTGCTCAAGGAACAGGGCCGCGCCCAGAAGATCCCGGTCATCGTCAACATCCACGACGTGGAGCTGGCCAAGCGCTATGCCGACCGCATCATCGGCATGTCCGGCGGCCACGTGGTCTACGACGGCAATGCCGAGAACCTGTCGGATGACTTCCTCAAACAGATCTACGGCGGCGAGGACTGGCTGGCATGACGACTTCGACGACTTCCTCCACGCCCCGCGTGAGCCTGGCCTTCAAGCCGCAGCTGGCCACCCGCGTGGTGATCTGGCTCATCGCCCTGTATGCGATCTATGCCGCCACGCAACTGGGTTTCTCCTGGGAGCGCTTCTCGTCCGGTCTCGGAAACGGCGCCAAGTTCCTGGGCCGCATGTTCCCGCCCGACCTGTCCAAGGGCGACATCCTCTGGGGCGGCATCAAGGAGACCCTGCAGATCGCCGTGCTGGCGTCGCTGTTCGGCATCCTCTTCTCGCTGCCCATCGGCCTCATGGGCGCACGCAACCTGATGCCCTCGTGGATCTCCTGGCCTGCACGCGCGCTGGTTTCGGTGTGCCGCTCGCTGCATCCGGTGATCGTGGCCATCCTGTTCGTCAAGGCCGTGGGCTTTGGCGCACTGGCCGGTGTGCTGGCGCTGATCGTGGCGTCCATCGGTTTCATCGGCAAGCTCTTTGCCGAAGCCATTGAAGAGATCTCCATCAAGCAGGTCGAGGCGATCCGCGCCACCGGTGCCTCCTTCATGAACGTCATTCTCTTCGGTGTGCTGCCGCAGGTGATGTCGCGCTTCGTCGGTTTCTCGACCTACCAGCTCGATTCCAACCTGCGCAACTCGACCATGGTCGGCATCGTCGGTGCGGGCGGCGTGGGCGGCGTGCTGTTCTCCGCCTTCCAGCGCTTCGACTACGACTTCGTGCTCACCATCCTGGTCACCATCATCACCATCATCGTCGTCGGCGAATTGCTGGCCAATTCGGTCAAGAAGGTCTTCAATGTCTGATACCGTCCTCCCCCGCCCCGCTGCCGCGCTCAACCCGGCCGAGCGCGAATGGCAGCGCCATACGCCCATGCAGCGCATCCTGCGCTTCACCGTGTGGCTGGTCATCGCCCTGGCCGTGGTGCAATCGCTGCGCTACATCGAGATCATCCCCGAGTTCCTCTACGATGCGCCCGAGCAGATGAGCGACATGCTCGCCCGCATGTGGCCCATCGACTGGGCCTACTTCAGCAGCGACGTGCAGGCCGGACTGATCGAGACCCTGCACATTGCTACGCTCGGTACCCTGCTCTCCATCGTGCTGGCCATTCCCTTCGGCCTGCTGGTGGCGCCCAACCTGACCCGCCATCGCGGCCTGAACCTGTTCGCCCGCATCGTGCTGGTGGCCAGCCGCTCGGTCAATTCGCTGGTGTGGGCACTGCTGTTCCTGGCCATCTTCGGACCCGGCCCGCTGGCAGGCACCCTGGCCATCGCCTTCCGCTCCATCGGCTTCGTCGGCAAGATGGCCGGCGAGACCATCGAACAGATGCCGCGCGGCCCCATCGAAGCCCTGCAGGCGTCGGGCGCGAGCAAGTTCTCCGAGATCTGGTATGGCTACTGGCCGCAACTGAAGCCCGCCTTCATGTCCATCGTGCTGCTGCGCTGGGACATCAACGTGCGTGAATCGGCCGTGCTGGGCATCGTCGGTGCCGGCGGCGTGGGCATGGTGCTCGATACCGCCTTGAACCTGTTCCAGTGGCCGCGCGTGGCGACGGTCCTGGTCTCGATCTTCGCCATCGTGATCGTGACCGAAGTGGTGGTCACGCAAATCCGCAAGCGCATACTCTGACCGGGAGCCAGCATGAAAGCACGTGGCATGGAAGGCATCACCTATCCCCCGCAGTACGATGTGCTGGTAGTCGGCGGCGGCATCAACGGCGCCGGCATCGCGCGCGATGCCGCCGGGCGTGGCCTGTCGGTGGCGCTGTGCGAACAGCACGATCTGGCGCAGCATACCTCGTCATCCTCCAGCAAGCTCATCCACGGTGGCCTGCGCTACCTGGAACATTATGAGTTCGGGCTGGTGCGCAAGGCATTGATCGAACGCGAGGTACTCTTGCGCAGCGCCCCGCACATCATGTGGCCGCTGCGCTTCGTGATGCCGCATGACCAGGGGCAGCGTCCTGCCTGGCTGATCCGTTTGGGCATGTTCCTCTACGATCACCTGGCGCGGCGTGAACTGTTGCCCGGTTCGCGTGCGCTGGACCTGCGCCGTCACGCCTCGGGTGCGCCATTGAAAGCGCAGTTCACGCGTGGCTTCGTCTATTCCGATGGCTGGGTTGACGATGCCCGGCTGGTGGTGTTGAACGCCATGGATGCCGCCGAAAAAGGCGCGCACATCATGACCCGCACCCGCTGTGAATCCCTGACCCGCCAGGACAACGGCTGGCAAGCGGTGCTGCGCCGCGAGGACGGCCATGCCATGCAGGTGCGTGCACGCTGCGTGGTCAACGCCGCCGGCCCGTGGGTGGCGCAGTTCCTGGGCGGTGCAGCCCACGTGCATTCGAGCAAGTCGGTGCGCCTGGTCAAGGGTAGCCACATCGTGGTGCCGCGCCTGTTCGAACACGATCACGCCTACATCTTCCAGAACCCGGATGGCCGCATCGTCTTCGCCATTCCCTACGAGCAGGACTTCACGCTCATCGGTACCACCGATATCGAGTACCAGGGCCGGGTGGAAGACGTGGCCATCTCCGAGGATGAGACGGCTTATCTCTGCCAGCTCGCCAATCGCTATTTTGAGAAGCCCATTACGCCGGCCGACGTGGTGTGGTCCTATTCAGGCGTACGCCCGCTGCTGGAAGATGCCGCCGCCGATGCCTCGGCCGTCACGCGCGACTACCAGCTCGACCTGAACACGCAAGGCGCCCCGCTGCTCTCCATCTTCGGCGGCAAGATCACCACCTTCCGCAAGCTGGCCGAGGAAGCGGTGGACATGATCGCGCCGGTGCTGGGCAACCAGCGCGGTGCCTGGACAGAACACGGCTGCCTGCCGGGTGGCGACCTGTATGGTGCGCAGCCGTCGAACCGCTCGGTGCGCCAGTTCGATCACTACGTGCAGGGCTTGCAGCAGCAGTATCCGTGGCTGCCCGCCACATTGTTGCAACGCTATGCACGCGCCTATGGCAGCCGCACGCACGCGCTGCTGGAAGGAAGAAAGACCTTGGAAGAGATGGGAGAAGAAATCCTGGGCGGGCTCTATGCCGCCGAGGTGGACTACTTGTTGCGCCACGAATGGGCCACCAATGCGGCCGACATCCTGTGGCGGCGTTCCAAGCTCGGCCTGCATTTCCCCAAGGGCAGCGAGGCCGTGCTGGACGCCTGGCTGGCCGCGCGCGGCGGCCAGTCTCCAGGTCAGGAACAACCCGCCGAAGCGGGCGAGTTGCTTCAGGCAGCCAGCAGGTAAGCACCCACGGCGGCGATGCCGACGCCGCCGATGCGCACCACGCGGTCAGCCATCTGCTTGCCCGCGACCAGGCCGATGCCCAGGCCGGCGGCATGCAGCAGTGCGGTGGCGGCGATGAAGCCGGCACCGTACAGGGCGGCCGAGCTGCCGTGCGGCAGTTCAGCGCCGTGCGCGTAGCCATGGAACATCGCGAAGACCGACACCACCAGCGTGCTGCCCCACAGCGGCAGGCGCACGGCGAAGGCGATCAGCAGACCCAGCACGGCCACCGAGGCGGCGATACCGGTTTCCACGGCCGGCATCTGCAGGCCGGCGAAGGCCAGCAGCGCACCTGCCACCATCATCAGCGGGAAGGCCAGCGGCAGCACCCACAGGGCGCGCTGCTTGTTCTGTGCCGCCCACAGGCCCACGGCCAGCATGGCCAGCAGGTGGTCGATGCCCGAGAACGGGTGGGCGAAGCCGGCCGCCATGCTGGCCGAGGCATCCATGGTGGAACCCGGATGGCCGGGATGCGCCAGGGCAGTGCCGGCCGCCAGTGCGGTGACGGCCAGAACGCCCAGGCGGGCACGGGTCTTGGTCGAGAGGGTCAACATGTTTTCTCCTTGGGCTGATACGGCAGATTCTTGATCGGTGAAATGACAGGGTTCAGGTTCAGTTCTTCGGCTTCTCGTCCAGCAAGCCCTGCTTGCGGATGTATTCGATGACCTTCTCCACCCCGTCGCCACTGCGCAGGTTGGTGAACACGAAGGGGCGTTCACCGCGCATGCGCTTGGCATCGGCCGCCATGATATCCAGATTTGCGCCCACATAGGGAGCTAGGTCGGTCTTGTTGATGATGAGCAGGTCCGAACGGGTGATGCCGGGGCCGCCCTTGCGCGGGATCTTTTCGCCGCCGGCCACGTCGATCACGTAGATGGTCAGGTCCGACAGTTCCGGGCTGAAGGTAGCGGCCAGGTTGTCGCCGCCGGACTCCACCAGGATCAGGTCCAGGTCCGGGAAATCGGCGCTCATGCGGGCGATGGCTTCCAGGTTGATGGAGGCGTCCTCGCGGATGGCGGTGTGCGGGCAGCCGCCGGTTTCCACACCCATCAGGCGTTCTGCCGGCAACGCATCGGCGCGCAGCAGGATTTCCATGTCTTCCTTGGTGTAGATGTCATTGGTGATGACGGCCATGTCGTAATGGTCGCGCATGCGCTTGCACAGCATTTCGCACAGCGCCGTCTTGCCGGAACCGACCGGGCCGCCGATGCCCACGCGCAGCGGATTGGAAGTGGAGTTGCTCATGGTTGGTCTCTTGATCTCTTGGTCGTGTTGGAACGAAAACGATATAAACGATTTCGGTAATTCAATCATTAAGAACGATAGATGCGGCTGTACTGCACCTCATGCTGCATCGACAGCAGCGACAGCCCCGGTGCCCAGTTGCACAGCTCGTCATCCTCCAGCGTCAGCGCGGTGGCCGCGGCCTTTTCCAGTTCCGGCTGCAGCGACAGCAGGATGCGCTGCCCCGCCACTTGGCCCAGTGGCACGGTCTTCACGCAGGCCAGCACCTGGTTCTCGGCCCAGGCGAACAGCATGCCCAGCACCGCCGCCTCGCGCGGCACCTGCAGGGCCACGGTGGCAAAGGCCAGCGAGGTGGGCAGCGGCAGTTCCGGCTGCGCCTGCAGGAGGGCCAGCAAGCCCTCATCGCCCAGCTTCAGGTCGGTCGCCAGTTTGCCCAGCGAATAGCCCATCTGAATGGTTTCGGCACGAAACTCGGACGTATCGCGGGCCGCGATGAAGCGTTCGGTCCACAACGTGACCTTTTCTGCATCACGGGCCTCGAAGGCCGCCACCAGCCGCGCAAAGATGGGGGCCTCGAAACGCGCCACCACCTCATGCAGCGCATGGCCGATCCAGGCGCGGGCCGTGGCTTCACTGCTCACGCGTCCACCCTCGATGGCCGCCTCCAGTCCTTGCGAATAGCTGTACGCGCCGATCGGCAAGGACGGGCTGCTCAGTTGCAGCAGATGCAGCAAGGCGGCAGCTTGCATGGGGTCAGCCCTCTTCCTTCTTGTCGCCGGGACGATGGATTTTCTGGCGCAGCGGAATCGGTGCCAGCGGATTGTGGTGATGGTCATCGCCATGATGGTGATGGCCGCCCCCATAGGCGCCCGCTTCCGGCTCGAAAGCCGCCAGTTCTTCAGTCACGCGCGCCCCCAGCCCTTCCAGCATTTCCTTCAACACCGGATCCTTGCGGATACGCAGGAAACCCGCACCCCCCTCGTGGCCCACATGCGCCTGGGTGTGACGATTGCCGAGGTGGAAGGCGCAACGCAGCAGCAGGTGCGCATCGGCCGCATCGACGCGATAGGTCGCTTCGGCCTTGGCGATGATCTTGACCACGCGGCCATCATCGCCGCGCAGCAGGTCGCCATCGCGCAGCACCGTACCGCGCACGGTGAACACCGCCACGTCCTCGCCCGAACGCAGGGTGGCGCGCAGGCGGCTCTTCTCGCGCTGGTCATAGGGCAGTTCCAGTTCGCCGTCGATCTGCTCGGCCTGGGCTATCTTGGTATTGAGAGTGAGCATGAAAAAATCTAAAGAAAATCAGAACAGGAAATAACGTTGTGCCAGCGGCAGCGAGACCGCCGGTTCGCACACCAGCAGCTCGCCATCGGCGCGCACTTCATAGGTTTCGGAATCGACTTCCATCTTCGGCGTGGCACCGTTGTGGATCATGTCGCGCTTGCGCAGGTTGCGCATGTTCTTCACGGCCACCACCGGCTTGTTCAGTTTCAGCTGTTCACCGATGCCGGCATCGAAGGCCGCCTGCGAGACGAAGGTCATCGAGGTCTTCAGTCCACCGCCATAGGCACCGAACATCATCCGGTAATGCACCGGCTGCGGGGTCGGGATGGAGGCATTGGGGTCACCCATCTGGGCGGCCGCGATCATGCCGCTCTTCAGGATCATCGAGGGTTTGGCCCCGAAGAAGGCCGGCTTCCACAGCACGATGTCGGCGATCTTGCCCACTTCCAGCGAGCCGACCACGTGCGAGATGCCGTGGGTGATGGCCGGATTGATGGTGTACTTGGCGATGTAGCGCTTGATGCGGAAGTTGTCGTTGCGCGACGTGTCTTCCTTGAGCGAACCGCGCTGCACCTTCATCTTGTGCGCGGTCTGCCAGGTGCGCATGATCACTTCACCCACGCGGCCCATGGCCTGCGAGTCAGACGACATCATCGAGATCGCACCGATGTCATGCAGGATGTCTTCGGCGGCAATGGTCTCGCGGCGGATGCGCGATTCGGCAAAGGCGATGTCTTCGGCGATGGCCGGGTCCAGGTGATGGCAGACCATCAGCATGTCCAGGTGTTCGTCCAGCGTATTGACCGTGAAGGGACGCGTCGGATTGGTCGAGGACGGCAGCACGTTGCCCTCGCCCACGGCCGCGATGATGTCCGGTGCGTGGCCGCCGCCCGCACCTTCGGTGTGGAAGGTGTGGATGGTGCGGTCCTTGAAGGCCGCCAGCGTGTGCTCCAGGAAACCGCCCTCATTGAGCGTATCGGTGTGGATGGCCACCTGGATATCCATGCGGTCGGCCACCGTCAGGCAGTTGTCGATGGCGGCAGGTGTCGAGCCCCAGTCTTCGTGCAGTTTCAAGCCGATGGCACCGGCGCGGATCTGTTCTTCCAGCGGTAGCGGCAGGCTGACGTTGCCCTTGCCGAGGAAACCGAGGTTCATCGGGAAGGCGTCCGCCGCGGCCAGCATGGAATGGATGTGCCAGGGGCCCGGCGTGCAGGTGGTGGCGGCCGTGCCGACGGCAGGACCGGTGCCGCCGCCCAGCATGGTGGTGACGCCACTCATGAGGGCTTCCTCGATCTGCTGCGGACAGATGAAGTGGATGTGGCTGTCGATGCCGCCGGCGGTGACGATCATGCCTTCACCGGCGATGATTTCGGTCGCCCCGCCGATGGCCATGGTCACACCGGGCTGGATGTCGGGGTTGCCGGCCTTGCCGATGCCGGCGATCTTGCCGGACTTGATGCCGATGTCGGCCTTGACGATGCCCCAGTGATCGACGATGAGCGCGTTGGTGATGACGGTATCCATCACCTCGGCATGGGCGCGCTGCGACTGGCCCATGCCGTCGCGGATCACCTTGCCGCCGCCGAATTTGACTTCCTCGCCATAGACCGTGTAATCCTTCTCCACTTCCAGGAACAGTTCGGTGTCGGCCAGGCGCACGCGGTCGCCGACGGTGGGGCCGAACATTTCGGCATAGGCCGAACGGGAGATCTTGCTCATTTGGTTTGCCCCTTCTTGTCGTTGCCATGCTGGGCCTTCAGCTTGCCCATCACCAGCGCATTGAAGCCGTAGACGCGGCGGTCCCCCGCCAGCGCCACCAGTTCCACCGTGCGTTCCTGACCGGGCTCGAAGCGCACTGCGGTCCCGGCCGCGATGTTCAAGCGCATACCATAGGCCGCTTCACGCTCGAAGCGCAGTGCCGGATTGGTTTCGTAGAAATGGAAGTGGGAGCCGACCTGGATAGGACGGTCGCCGCTGTTGGCCACCGTCACCGTCACGGTGGGGCGGCCGACGTTGAGTTCGATGTCGCCGGGTTCGACCAGCATTTCGCCTGGAATCATGACGCGCTCCTCAAGGAATCGGATGGTGGACGGTGACCAGCTTGCTGCCATCGGGGAAGGTGGCTTCGACCTGGATGTCGGGGATCATCTCGGGCACGCCTTCCATGACGTCCTCGCGGGTCAGGATGGTGGTGCCCTCGGACATCAGCTCGGCCACGGTCTTGCCATCGCGCGCACCCTCCATGATGGCGGCGGTGATCAGCGCCACCGCTTCCGGATAGTTGAGCTTGAGGCCACGGGCCTTGCGGCGCTCGGCCAGCAGCGCGGCGGTGAAGATGAGCAGCTTGTCTTTTTCTCTTGGTGTCAGTTCCATGTTGGCTCCTGGCCGTTTGGCGGCCTTCAGGTTCTATAACGTACGGAGAGGCTTGATTCAGTTTTCCTGATGCAGCGTTTTACGTCGTGTTCAAGTATTCCAGATGCGCGGAATGGCCGCGTCCTTGCCGGTGACGGCCGGGCGCAGCACATGCCAGGCCGCATGCAGCCACTGCCGCGCCACCAGGCTGGATTGCCCCATGTAGCGTGCGATCAGTACCTGCTTCATCAGCGTGGCACCGCTGCGTCCTTCCAGTTGCAGGGCGCCGATGGTCTCGCGCAGCCGTCCGAGGAGCGCCGCATCCATGCCATCGCCCACGGCGATCAAGGTGCCGCAGATGCTCTGCCCATCCAGCGCCAGCGGGCCTTGCATGGCACCCGCCTCGGCCTGCAGGCGGCCCTGCTCGAACCACACCAGCTTGCCGCCACGGCGGATGCTGGTGCGCTGGCTGACGGCACCGGTGTTGAAGGTTTCGCCCGACGCGGTGCGGCCGAAGCAGAGGATTTCCGCGCCCAGGTACGCCGCATCGGCGGCCAGGGTCACTTCATGTTCCATGCGCACGTCGGCCCCATCGAAGAAGATGGTTTCCTGCGGCAGCCATTCCAGCGTGGCTCCTGCTGCCGCGTCGAGCCTGACGGCCTGGCGCGAGGATTGGCCATTGGCGCGATACCACTTGCCCGCACCGGGCGTGGTCAGCAGCACATGGGCGCGTTCGTCCGCTTCAGCGGTGATGGAGAGCTGGTCGCCACCGACGATGCCGCCCGGCGGGTGGACGATGATGGCGTGGCAGATGGACGGGTCTTCGGGATAGAGCGGCTTCTGTACGCGCAGGGGTCCGAAGTGCTGGCGGCGCATCAGGCGCGTGGTGCCTTTGTCGTCGGCAAAGCCCAGCGCCAGGCGTGCCTGGTCCGGCGCATGCCGCAGGGGCGCACCTGGTGTCGCGGGGGCCGGCATGCTGGCGGGTTCCGGATGGCCGGGGAGTCGTTTCATACCTGGTTCTTCATTGCGTGGAAGGCGGCGTGTGCAAGCGGACTGCCTGGCCGCGAACATGCGACTTTATAGCAGACCCGCTGCAAACGCGCAGCCTTCCTTTGCGACGGTATCAGACCGCCAGATGCTTCTTCACGTCTTCGCCATCCATCTGGTCCTGGGTACCGGCCGCGACCACTTCGCCGCGCGACATCACCACGAAGGTATCGGCCAGTTCACGGGCGAAGTCGAAATACTGCTCGCACAGCAGGATGCCGATGTCGCCGCGCTGGCGCAGCAGGCTGATGACGCGGCCGATGTCCTTGATGATGGAAGGCTGGATGCCCTCCGTCGGTTCATCCAGGATGATCAGCTTGGGCTCGGCCAGCAGCGCCCGGGCAATGGCCAGCTGCTGCTGTTGGCCGCCGGAAAGATCGCCGCCGCGACGATGCAGCATTTCCTTCAAGACCGGGAAGAGTTCATAGACCTCGCCCTTGATGGTGGAGGCACGGCGGCCCGACAGCGTAGCCATGCCCATGAGCATGTTTTCCTCCACCGTCAGGCGCGCGAAGATCTCGCGTCCCTGCGGCACGTAGGCGATGCCCAGCTTGGCGCGCTGGTGCGGCTTGAGACGGGTGATGTCCTGGCCTTCGAAGCTGACGTTGCCCTTGGCCACCGGCAGCACGCCCATCAGGCATTTCAGGAGCGTGGTCTTGCCCACGCCATTGCGGCCCAGCAGGGACAAGACTTTGCCCTTCTGCACATCGAGCGAGACGCCGCGCAGGGTATGCGCCGCGCCGTAGTACTGGTTCAGTTCATTGACTTGCAGCATGGATGATGGTCTCCGCTCTTATCGTCCCAGGTAGACTTCGATGACGCGTTCGTTGGATTGCACCTGGCGCATGTTGCCTTCGGCCAGGACCGATCCTTCGTGCAGCACGGTCACCTTGCCACCTTGGGCGATCTCCTCGACGAAGCCCATGTCGTGTTCCACCACCATGATGGAATGCTTGCCGCGCAGCTCGTTCAACAGCTCGGCGGTGCGCGCGGTCTCGGCGTCGGACATGCCGGCCACCGGTTCATCGAGCAACAGCAATTGCGGTTCCTGCATCAACAGCATGCCGATCTCCAGCCACTGCTTCTGCCCGTGCGAGAGCAGGCCGGCCACGCGGTGTTCCTGGCCGTTCAGGCGGATCAGCTTGAGGATTTCCTCGATCTTGCCGATCTGCTCCGAGGACAGGCGCGCAAAGAGCGTGGTCTTGACGCGCTTGTCCATCTTCATCGCCAGTTCCAGGTTCTCGAACACGGTGTGCTGCTCGAACACCGTCGGACGCTGGAACTTGCGGCCGATGCCCGCATGCGCGATCTCGTATTCGGTCATCTTGGTCAGGTCGATGGTCTGGCCGAAGAAGGCGGTACCGGCGGTGGGCCGGGTCTTGCCGGTGATGACGTCCATCATCGTGGTCTTGCCCGCACCATTGGGGCCGATGATGCAGCGCAGTTCACCGACCGAAATATCCAGGTTCAGGTTGTTGATGGCCTTGAAGCCATCGAAGGACACCGTGATGTTTTCCAGGTAGAGGATGGCACCGTGGGTGGTATCGACACCCTCGGGTTTGATGCGTTCGTAGGATGCGCCGTGGTCGGCGCGGGGCGTGTCGACGTTACCGCCCAGGCCGCCGATGCCTACCGCGTTTTTTCCCATGCTTTTGCCGGGTTCGATGGCACTCATGCTGCCTCCTTGGATGCGCTGCCCTCGGCGGGCGCGGCATCGCGTTTCTTGAATTTCTGCACCAGGCCCAGGATGCCCTGCGGCAGGAACAGCGTGACCAGGATGAAGATCAGTCCCAGCGCATACAGCCACAGGTCCGGGAAGGCGGCCGTGAACCAGCTCTTCAAGCCATTGACCGTGAAGGCACCGATGATGGGGCCGATCAGCGTGCCCCGTCCACCGACGGCGGCCCAGATCACCATCTCGATGGAATTGGCCGGCGACATTTCGGAGGGGTTGATGATGCCTACCTGCGGCACGTACAGCGCACCGGCGATGCCGCAGATCACGGCCGAGAGCGTCCAGACGAACAGCTTGAACCACAGCGGGTTGTAGCCGATGAACATGAGGCGCGATTCGGAATCGCGCACGCCCTGCAGCACGCGGCCCAGCTTGGAGGTGACGATCATGCGGCACAGGACCAGGGCACCGAACAGCAGCGCCAGCGTCACCAGGTACAGCACAGCCTTGGTGGCCGGTGCGGTGATGGTGAAGCCGAGGATGCGCTTGAAGTCGGTAAAGCCGTTGTTGCCGCCGAAGCCGGTATCGTTGCGGAAGAACAGCAGCATGAAGGCGAAGGTCATCGCTTGCGTGATGATGGAGAAATACACGCCCTTGATGCGCGAACGGAATGCGAAATAGCCGAACACGAAGGCCAGCAGACCCGGCACCAGCACCACCAGCAGCATGGAGAACCAGAAGTGGTCGGTCATCCACCAGTACCAGGGATAGGCCTTCCAGTTCAGGAACACCATGAAGTCCGGCAGGTCGCTCTGGTACACGCCGTCACGGCCGATGGCGCGCATCAGGTACATGCCGTGGGCGTATCCGCCCAGTGCGAAGAAAACGCCATGACCCAGAGAAAGGATGCCCGTATAGCCCCACACCAGGTCCAGTGCCAGCGCCGCCATGGCGTAGCACATGAACTTGCCGACCAAAGCGACGGTGTAGGAGGACACGTGCAGCGCGCTATCTGCGGGGAACAGCAGGTTGCAGACCGGCAGCAGCGCCAGCACGATGGTGCAGATGACGATGCCGGTCCAGGACGGGCGATTGAACAGCGAGGGGCGCATGATCATGGTGCTCATTCCACGCTCCTTCCCTTGAGTGAGAAGAGGCCTTGCGGACGCTTCTGGATGAATACGATGATGAAGACCAGGATGGCGATCTTGGCCAGCACGGCGCCGGCCATCGGCTCCAGGAATTTGTTGACTTCGCCCAGGCCGAAGGCTGCGATGACGGTACCGGCCAACTGGCCCACGCCGCCCAGCACCACCACCATGAACGAGTCGACGATGTAACCCTGTCCCAGGTCGGGACCGACGTTGCCCAGCTGCGAGAGCGCCACGCCACCGAGACCGGCGATGCCGCAACCGAGACCGAAGGTCATCATGTCGATCTTGCCGGTGGACACGCCCACGCAGTCGGCCATGCGGCGATTCTGCGTGACGGCGCGCACGAACAGGCCCAGGCGGGTCTTGTTCAAGATCAGCCACACCGCGAACACCACGAAGAGCGCAAAGAACACGATCACGATGCGGTTGTAGGACAGCACCAGCGAACCGAGCACGGTCACGCCGCCAGACATCCAGCTCGGGTTGGCCACTTCCACGTTCTGCGCACCGAAGATGGAGCGCACACCTTGCATCAGCATCAGGCTGATCCCCCAGGTGCAGAGCAGGGTTTCCAGCGGACGGCCATAGAGCCAGCGGATCACCAGACGCTCCAGCGCAATGCCGACGGCGGCGGCCACGATGAAGGCGGCCGGCAGTGCCACCACCAGATACGCATCGATGGCACCGGGGAAGAACTTGCGGAACACCAGCTGGCATACGTAGGTGGTGTAGGCACCGATCATCAGCAGCTCACCGTGGGCCATGTTGATGATGCCCATGAGGCCGAAGGTGATCGCCAGGCCCAGTGCGGCCAGCAGCAGCACGCTGCCCAGCGAGACCCCATAGAACAGCTTGCCGGCGAAGTCGACGATGGCCAGGTGGCGGTCCAGTGCGGAGAGGGTGCGCACCGCTTCCACGCGCACGCCCTCATCGGCTTCGACGTAGGAGCCATCGGGATTCTTGGCCAGCATGTTTTCCAGCACCGGCTTCAACGAGGCATTGGTGGTCTCGGCCAGCTTCTTGACGGCGGCGCGGCGTGCCGCCGGGTCGGTCGAATGCAGGTTGGCGGTGGCTTGCACCTGCTGCAGCACGTCCTTGATCTGCGGATCGCTTTCCTTGGCGAGCGCTTTTTCGATCAGCGGGATCTGCGCCGGGTCGGCATTCTTGAGCAATTCACCGGCGGCGGCCAGGCGCTGGTCGCGCTGCGGCGAGAGCAGTTTGAGGCCCGAGAGCGCGCCGTCGACAGCGCCGCGCAGGCGGTTGTTGACGGTGATGCCTTCGGCGTCATCGGGCGCCGGGCCGGTCTGGTCATTGGCCGGATTGAACGCCTTGCCCGCGTCGTCGACGATGAGCACGTCACCGGCGGGGGTGACGTAGAGCGCGTCGCTGTTCAAGGCATTGAGGATCTTGAGCGCGTCTTCATTGGCCAGCGCGGCAATCTGGTTGACGGCGTCGATGCGCGCGTCGGGGTCGTCTCCGCCAAGGGGCTTGAGCAAGGCCGGATCGATGGCTGCGAACGCCCCCAGGGCGTGGACGCAAAGCCAGGTCGCGAGCAGCCCGCGTAGGAACTGGATGGCTGGTTTCATGGTCGGTGTACGCCTCGAAGCGCGGGCCGGTCGATGCGGTGGCCGGGGCGAGTCGTCGGGCGGTTTTCTTGTGGAGGGAAATGCATTGCGGCGGACGGAGCCTTCCCTACGCCACGCTGCGGCGTAGGGAAGGCGCTCCGAAGAACGCCAAGAACTACAACAACCGCAAGCTTAGTTCTTCTGCTTGCTTTCGTTGCCCGGGATGTACGGGCTCCAAGGTTGTGCGCGGATGGTGGTCTTGGTCTTGTAGACCACGTTGAACTGGCCGTCCGCCTTGATTTCGCCAATCATGACGGGCTTGTGCAGGTGGTGGTTGGTCTTGTCCATTTCCAGCGTGTAGCCCGACGGTGCCTTGTAGGTCTGGCCACCCATGGCGGCGATCACCTTGTCGGTGTCGGTGGACTTGGCCTTTTCCACGGCCTGTGCCCACATGTGGATGCCGACGTAGGTGGCTTCCATCGGGTCGTTGGTCACGACGGTATCGGCGTTGGGCAGGTTCTTGGCCTTGGCGTATTCCTTCCACTTCTTGATGAAGGCGGTGTTGACCGGATTCTTCACCGATTCGAAGTAGTTCCAGGCGGCCAGGTGGCCCACCAGCGGCTTGGTATCGACACCGCGCAGTTCTTCTTCACCCACCGAGAATGCCACCACCGGCACGTCGGTTGCCTTCAGGCCGGCGTTGCCCAGTTCCTTGTAGAAGGGCACGTTGGAGTCGCCATTGATGGTCGAGATCACCGCGGTCTTGCCACCGGCGGAGAACTTCTTGATGTTGGCCACGATGGTCTGGTAGTCGGAGTGGCCGAACGGGGTGTAGACCTCGTCGATGTCGGAATCCTTCACGCCCTTGCTGTGCAGGAAGGCGCGCAGGATCTTGTTGGTGGTGCGCGGGTAGACGTAGTCGGTGCCCAGCAGCACGAAGCGCTTGGCGCCGCCGCCTTCCTTGGACATCAGGTATTCCACGGCGGGAATGGCTTGCTGGTTGGGGGCAGCACCGGTGTAGAAGACGTTCTTCTCCAGTTCTTCACCTTCGTACTGCACCGGGTAGAACAGCAGGCTGTTCAATTCCTTGAAGACCGGCAGCACCGACTTGCGCGACACCGAGGTCCAGCAGCCGAAGACCACCGAGACCTTGTCCTGGGAGATCAGCTGGCGGGCCTTTTCAGCGAACAGCGGCCAGTTCGAGGCGGGGTCGACCACCACCGGTTCGAGCTTCTTGCCCATCACGCCGCCGGCGGCGTTGATTTCGTCGATGGTCATCAGGGCCACGTCCTTCAGGGACGTTTCGGAAATGGCCATGGTGCCCGACAGCGAGTGCAGGATACCGACCTTGATGGTGTCGGCAGCGAAGGCCGAAGGCAGCCAGGAGGATGCGGCCAGTGCGAATGCGCCCAGAGCGGTGGCTTTCAGTACGGTACGACGTGACATGTGGTGCTCCCTCGAGAAAAGTTTTGGAAGAATTTTTTCACTGCCCAGTCGCTTTAGCAGATTGCGTGCCAATGCCCGGCCGAGGGCCTGCGGCCTGCATCAAAGCGGGGCGGGGAGGGGCGGGAAGGGGAGGAAATGTTGTCAGGTACGCCAGGATTGCGCACCAAAGCCGAGCGTCATTGTCGACAGTCCCATGTCGTTGCAGCAATATTCACCAGGCTGGCGCTTGCTCTTGCGCGATCTTGGTGCATCGCCCAAAGCGCCATGCCATGCGGCTTTGCGCGGAGTTTTCCGACTTCTTGGGGCGTGGGACAGATTGTTCACAATGAGAGTAAACCCGGGCCAGGCAGCGTGATCCATCACGGTGCCTGGTCTGGCGGAGCGGGTCTGGCCAGGCGCCTAGCGCAGCAAAACATGCTGCATGAACTGCCGCAGCGGGAATTCGATGAGAGTCTGCAAGGCCACCGGCAACTCCAGCGGACGCATGATCATCTTGATGGTGGTCTCGGGTTTGAGGTTCACGCGCACGGTGCGGCTCATGCGCGAGGCCAGTTCTTTGACCCGTGCGGGATCGGCTGCCAGTTCCGGTTTGTGCACCATCACCACGTGGCGGATGGCGCAATCGGCATCTTCGCTCTTCAGTTCCAGGGTGCGTCGGCTGAGGGTGCCGAAGACGCGCGAGCGGCCGATGTTTTCCTGGCGGCGATAGCGGCGGAAGTACTGGTAGAAGTGCTTGTAGTGATTGACCTCGTCATTGGCGATGAGGCCGGCCAGGTGCTTCAGTACCGGCTCGTCGGTGGCCCGCGCCAGCGCCCGGTAGTAGGTGGAGGTCCCGGTCTCGACCACGCAGCGTGCGGCCAGCTCCTGGGCGCGCGTGGGTTCGAGCAGCTCGACCTTGCAGTACTGCGAGTATTCATCGAGGAAGCCCTGGTAGGCGCGCGGCCAGTCGAACTCCGGCCAGACATGCTCGACATAGGCGCGCAGGGCCGCGCCATGCTGCAGCTCTTCCTGCTCCCACTGCTCGCGCAGCCAGGTCTCGACTTCGGCGTCGCCCTTGTAGAACTCCACCAGGTTGTGGGTATAGAGATCCGAACCGCTTTCGACGAAGGAGGCGCAGGCCACCAGGTAGAACAGGTCTTCATCCTGCCGTACCCGCTCTCGGTCGATACGGTCCAGGTCGATGTCATCGATGGTCCAGTGTTTTTTTTCTTGGCGACTCGGGTTCATCTGCTATACCTCTCTTCTCAAGTGACGGTTGGCATAGCGATATGATGCAGTGCGAGGGCATTGGTTCAGGGCCGCACGGTGCAGCTTGACCTAACTTTGCACATGGCGCGTCCTGGCGGTGCTGCCTGTCAGTGCTTTGTCAGCCGCAACACTCGGGCGCCTACAGCATTTGCGTGGCGTCACTGCCCAGCACCACGCGATTGCGCCCCTGGTATTTGGCGTGATACAGCGCCTGGTCGGCGATGCGCAGCAATTGTTCGGAGGTGGTCTCTTCATCCGGCTGCAGCGAGGCCACGCCGATACTGGCCGTGATGTAGCCGAAGGGCGAATCGGCGTGCGGCAGCTTGAGCGCGAAGATGGCCTGGCAGATGTTCTCGGCCTGCTGCACGGCGTGGGCGGTATCGCTCTCGGCGATGATGACGCTGAATTCCTCGCCGCCATAGCGTGCGACCAGGTCGGTAGCGCGGCGCGAACTCTTCTGCAATACGCGCGCCACGATGCGCAGGCATTCGTCCCCGGCCAGGTGGCCATAGCGGTCGTTGTATTTCTTGAAGTAATCCACGTCCAGCATCAACAGGGCCAGCGCATGGCCCGAGCGCACCGAGCGCCGCAGCTCGTTGGCCAGCACCTCGTCGAAGCGGCGCCGGTTGGCTACCCCCGTCAGGCCATCGGTGGCCGAAAGCGCTTCCAGCTTGCGATTGGCGCGCTCCAGCTCGCGCGTGCGCAGGGCTACCTGTTCTTCCAGTTCTTCCTTGTTCTGCTGCAGCTTGCCGGCCATCTCGTTGAACTTGCGCGAGAGCACGGCGATCTCGTCACCGCCGGCCTGCTCCACCCGCACCGTGGTATCACCGCTGCCGGCTTCCTTCATGGCGCCCACCAGGCGCTGCAGCGGCACGCTGATGCTGCGCGCGATCAGTGCCGAGAGCACCAGCGAGGCCGCAAAGCACAGCAAGCCGATGGCGATGATCTTGTCGCGCACCGAGCGCGTGTCGGCGTTGAGCTTGTCGCTGGGCGTGGCGCTGACCACCCACCAGGAGGTATGCGGCAACTGCGCGATGGCGGCATAAAAACGCGTGCCGTCGGCGCGCGTATAGGAAATGAAGTCGCTGTTGCGGCGCTGGCCCAGGCTGGCCGTGATGCCTTCGAGCAGGGCCGGATCGGCGCTGCTGAAGCTGGTATCGCGTCCCTGCACCACCACCGCGCCATCGCTGGCATCGACGATGAAGAGGCTGGAATCGTAGCCCAGGTCCACCCCCTCGAAGATGCTGAAGAAGTAGCTCGGCCGCACGCCCACGAAGAGCATGCCGGCCGGACGGTTGTTGCCGGTGAAGCGGATTTCGCGCAGCATGGCCACGCTCTTCTGGCCATGGCCGCCGTTGTAGAGCGTCCACCATGCGCGCCCGGAGAGGTCCGGCGCTTCCTCGGCCACGCGGCTGATGTTGCTGGCCAGGGGCGCAAAGATCTGCGGATCGATCACCTGGCGCCGACGGTCCAGCAGGTATTTCTGGTTCACATCGGGCAGCGAACCGAAGGTATCGAGCAGCACCCGCGCCACGCCGCTGCGGGCGGCGGCAGCGGCGGCATCATCATCGCCGTAGTAGTTGGCCAGCAGGCGTTGCAGCTTGTCCGACAGCGCCAGCTCTTCACTGATGTCCTCGATCTTTTCCATGCGCAGCATCAGGTTCTGCGAGATCTGCTTGGCCACCTGCACCGAGTAGGCGCGCACCTTGTCCTGGGTGGCGCGGGTGGTCTCGCGGTAGGCCAGCAGGCCCGAGATCAGCAGCGGTACCAGCGACACCAGGATGAAGGAGTTGATGAGGCGATAGCGGATCTCGATCTTGCGCAGGAAACCGAGCCAAAGGAAGTCGAGCCGTCTGGGCATGGATGGTCTCTCCCTACTTGGCCGACAGCCGCGCCTGCTCGGCGATGGAGTCCTGCAAGGCGCGCGCGGCGCGCGCCGGCGACTGGCGGCCCGACAGCACGGCCTGCAACAGCGGGTGCAGGACATCGATGGTATTGACCGGCAGCAGCGAGTAATACAGTCCCGGTGCGTTGGCCCCGGCGGCATCGCGTTTCATGTCCTCGACCAGCGCAAACAGGTCGCGGTCACCGCTCACGTCCGGCGCGATCACGCGAAACGGCGGAATGTTCTGGCGCTTGGCCTGCCAGATCGACATCCCGGGACCATAGAGGAAGTCCAGGAACTGCACCGCCGCCTCGCGTTGCTGCGCGCTGCTGCGCTGGGCCACGGCAAAACCGGTCTCGCTGCCCAGCACCGGTTCCAGAGGCTGTCCCTTGTCATTCCAGGGTGGCACGAATACGCCCACACGCATGTTGCGCCCGTTCATGAGCGTGCCCGCCGCCCAGGTCCCCTGGAAGGTCATGGCTGCGCGGCCTTCGGCGAACTGGCGCAAGGTGGCGTCATAGCCGGCGCGCAGGCAGTCGGCCTGCACCATCTTCTGCTCCACCAGCGTGCGCAGGCGCGTGAAGATGGCGACCCCGTCGGGGTTGTCCAGCTGCAGCGAGCCGTCGGCAATGCGTGCGCGCCAGTCCGGTACCTTGGCGGCGACCAGGTTGGCAAAGCCGTAGCTGAAGGGGCCATTGCCCAGCATGTTGGGGAAGCCACCGGAGAGGGCCAGCGGAATGAAACCGGCCCGGCGCAATGCCGCGCCCGTGGCAAGGAAAGCGTCGAAGTCGGTCGGCGGCGCACTGATGCCGGCCCGCTCGAACATGTCGCGGTTGTAGTAGATCAGCGTGGTCGCCAGACCCGAGGGAATGCCGTAGCGCCGACCGCCCGGTGAAGTCCACTCGCGTTGCAGGCCTTCGAGCAACTGGCCCCAGGCCTGGGTGGTGCCGACGTCGGCCAGCAGGCCCTGGTCGGCCAGGGCGGCCGTGTAGGGGCTGGCATTGACCGAGATGATGTCGGGCAGGCTGTCGGTGGCGGCGCGCGGCTTGAGGTTTTCTTCGACCGAATTGCCGATCATGAATTGCAGGTTGATGCGCACCTGCGGATGCGCACGCATGAAGGCATCGGCCACGCGATGCATCTCTTCGGCCCAGTCGGGTGCCCAGACCAACGCGGTCAGCACTACCGGCTCGGCGGTGGCCATCGCGGTGGTGCGCGAGGCTGGCGACTCTGCGCTGTCGGTCCGCTCCTCGCTGCGCTCGCAGGCCGTCAGCAGGAGGGCTGCTGCCATCCCTGCGATGAATATCCTGAGCCCGCGCATGACGCGCACGGTCATGCCTGATGGCCCGCAACTGGAGTGGCAACCCGGATCAGGCACGCCGGTTACTGATGGCGTATATCGGCCACGCATTGATTTCCCCTGCGGCTAAATTTTCTTGTTTTACAGCAATGCGCATGGTGCTGCCCTGGCCTTCGCCGCATCGCGGTGACTGGTGTCCCGTGACGGGGTGGAGCCCGCGCTGCGCCTAGCTGCCGCTCCCTTTGCACGATCCCGGCATGTGAGAACAATGACAACAAGTTTGCCAGCTTTTACAAGTTCCTGCACGAATCGCGCGCGCATTCCTTGTCGTTGCTCAGCTTTTGCCACGGTGCAAGTGAGCGGCGTTTGCGGTACCGCCTGAACGAAAATGAACAGGCCCTTATAATGATGCCCTCACGCCGCCAGGGGCAATCCTGGTTCATCTTGCATCAACCCGCTTGCATCTTCCCCTCGGCCGAGGGATGCGGCTGTCTCACGATTTCCACATGCACAACAAAGATACCCAGCTCTCCATGGGCAAATTCCCCCCATGGCTGGCCGTCCTGGCAGCCTTGACTGCACTGGGCGCGCTGGCCATCGACATGTACCTGCCCAGCTTCACGGCCATCGCCAAGGATCTCGGCGTGGGCACCAACCTGGTCCAGCTCACGCTCGCTTCTTTCCTCATCGGCCTGGCGGTGGGACAGATGTTCTATGGTCCGCTGTCGGATCGCTTCGGCCGCAAGCCGCCTTTGTTCTTCGGGATCGCGCTCTACTTCGTTTGCTCCTTGCTGTGCATTTTTGCACAGAGCATTGAGACCCTGATCGTGCTGCGTTTGTTCCAGGGTTTGGGCGGCAGCGCCGGCATGGTTATCCCGCGCGCCATGGTGCGTGATCGCATGGGGGCCGAGGGATCGGCCAAGGCGTTCTCGATGCTGATGCTGGTGTTCGGGCTGGCACCGATCCTGGCACCCTTCATCGGCGGCCTGATGCTGGTCTTTGCCAGCTGGCGCGGCATCTTCGTGGTACTGACCATCTTCGGCCTGCTGTGCATGCTGGGCACCCGCAAATATCTCACCGAAACGGTGGACGTATCCCGCGCCGAACCGCTGCACCTGGGGCGTACCTTGCGGCAGTACTGGGGTTTGTTGCGCCATCGCCAGTTCATGTCCTTCGTGCTGTGCGGAGGGCTGGTGCAGGCGGGCATGTTCGCCTACATCGCAGGTGGTCCGTTCGTGGTGATCGAGCTGCACGGGATCAAGCCGCAGTATTTCGGTTTCGTGTTTGCGTCCAACGCCATCGGCTTGATCGCCGCTTCGCAGATCAATGCGCGCCTGGTGGTCAAGCGCTCGGCCGAACGCGTGCTGGGCAAGGTGCTGTGGGTACCGGCCGGCCTGTCGCTGGCGGTGGTGCTGGCCGTCCTGGCGGGACTGGAAAGCCTGCCGCTGCTGCTGTTCGGTTTCTTCGGTTTCCTGACGGCTTATGGTTTCACCGGCCCGAATGCAACCGCCATTGCGCTCAAGCACCAAGGTCGCCAGGCAGGCACCGCTGCGGCCCTGATGGGCACGCTGCAGTTCGGCATGGGCGTGCTCTCGGGGGTGGTGATGAGCCTGTGGCATGACGGCACGGCCTTGCCGCTGGTGTCGGTGATGGCCATCTGCGGCGTGAGCGCCTTCCTGCTGTATCACTTCGTGGCCAAGCATGAGCCCGTGACGCCGGCCATGCACTGAGCGCCGCACGGCGGTTGCCCAAGACAATTTCCAGCCCGGCCACGTGCCGGGCTTTTTTGTGCCCGCACGGCCTGCAAGGCTTGCGCGATTTTCGGGATCGCGTTCACCCCCGGGGTGCGTGCCGCCTCAGGAACGTACATGGCGGCACGTCGTGACAGCGGTCCCGGCGATGTGTGCCTTTGCGCGCAAAGCCGCACCGTAGCTGGGATTGCGGTCGCAACGCCGTCGGGTGGCACGCTCATTGCTGAAGAGTCCTTCGCGGTCTGACCAGTCAGGCCAATGAGGACTCCACCATGAGCATGCCCAACATCGCAGCACAGACCTTGCAGCGGCAGATACTCTCCGGCACCTATGCGCCCGGGGCCATGCTGCCCAGCCAGCGCGAACTGGCCGAGTCCATGGGCATCAGCCGCGCCTCGCTGCGGGAGGCCTTGTCGATGCTGGAGGCGCTGGGCTTCATCCGTTCGGTTCCCGGCAAGGGCACGCTGGTGAGCCAGCGCCAGGAAGGCCGCGAGGCCCCGCCCCAGCCGCCCGCCGGTGAAGAAGGGGCCGCCGCTGCGGCACTGGACCTGGCAGCCGTGTTCCAGTTGCGCTATGCGCTGGAGTCGGCCGCTGCCGCCCTGGCTGCGCGCCATATCAGTGCGCATGCCACGCCGCGCCTGTGGGGGATCCAGGCGCGCTTCGAAGAGGCACTCAAGAATCTCGACCTGGTCAGCGCCTCGCATGCCGACCTGGAATTCCACCAACTGCTGGCCGAACTGTCCGGCAACCCCGCCTTTTCCCAGGTAGTGCGCCAGTTCGAGCGCCCCATCAGCCACAGCCTGCGCGTGCCCTTCGCCGACCGCGAACGCATCTGGGCACCTGCCGTGGAGCATCGCGCGGTCGCCGCCGCCATCTCCGCCGGTGATATCGAAGGCGCGCGCCAGGCCATGCAGCAGCACATCGTCAACGCCGCCCAACGCGTCGGTCTCTCATTCTCTCCGCCCTGAAGGCAGGGCGCCTGATCGTGTTCTTGGCTTCGCGCAGTTTCAGTGGCATCCGTAGTTTCCATCGTCGTCCCTCAACCAGGAAAGCACCGATATGAAATTATCCAAGACCCTCCCCCTCACGCTGGCCTGTACCCTGGCCTTCGGCGCATTGGCCAGCCTGCCGGCCCACGCAGAAAAAGTATTGCGCATCGCCATGACCGCCGGCGATATCCCGCGCACGCTGGGCCAGCCCGACCAGGGCTTCGAGGGCAACCGCTTCACCGGCATTCCCATGTATGACGGGCTCACCCAATGGGACCTGTCCAAGGCCGACAAGGCCAGCGAACTGATCCCCGACCTGGCCGTGTCGTGGCAGGTCGATGCCAAGGACAAGACCAAGTGGGTCTTCAAGCTGCGTCCCGGCGTGAAATTCCATGATGGCTCGGCCTTCAACGCCGACGCCGTGGTCTGGAACGTCAACAAGGTGCTCGACAAGAACGCCGTGCAATTCGACCCCAGCCAAGTCGGCACCACCGCCTCGCGCATGCCGACCCTGCGCTCGGCGCGCAAGATCGATGATCTCACCGTGGAACTGACGACCGCCGAGCCGGACTCCTTCCTGCCCATCAACCTCACCAACCTGTTCATGGCCTCGCCCGCCCAGTGGGAAAAGAAACTGGCCGCCGTGCCGGCCTCGGTGACCGACAAGGCCGAGCGCAGCAAGCAGGCCTGGGCCGCCTTCGCCGCCGATGCATCCGGCACCGGCCCCTTCAAGATGGCCAAGTTCGTCCCGCGCGAGCGGCTGGAAGTGGTCAAGAACGACGGCTACTGGGATGCCGCCCGCCGCCCCAAGATCGACCGCGTGGTGATGCTGCCGCTGCCCGAAGCCAACTCGCGCACCGCGGCCCTGATGTCGGGCCAGGTCGACTGGATCGAAGCCCCCGCCCCGGATGCACTGGACGCGATCAAGGCACGCGGCTTCAAGATCTACTCCAACCCGCAGCCCCACGTGTGGCCGTGGCAGCTGTCCTTCGTGCCCGGCTCGCCCTGGCTGGACAAGCGTGTGCGCCATGCCGCCAACCTGTGCGTGAATCGTCCCGCGATGAAGCAGCTCTTGGGCGGACTCATGGGTGAAGCCACCGGTACCGTCGAGCCCGGCCATCCGTGGCGCGGCAACCCCAGCTTCCAGATCAAGTACGATCCGGCCGCCGCCAAGAAGCTGATGAGCGAAGCGGGCTATTCGGCCGCCAAGCCGCTGACGGTGAAGGTACAGATCTCGGCCTCCGGTTCCGGCCAGATGCAGCCGCTGCCGATGAACGAGTTCATGCAGCAGAACCTGAAGGAGTGCTTCTTCGACGTGCAGTTCGACGTCATCGAATGGAACACCCTCTATACCAACTGGCGCATCGGTGCCAAGGATCCGAGCGCGCACGGTGCCAATGCGATCAACGTCAGCTTCGCCTCCATGGATCCGTTCTTTGCCATGGTGCGTTTCGTCGATACCAAGGCCGCCCCGCCGACCTCCAACAACTGGGGTTTCTACAGCAACGCCGACGTCGATGCCTTGATCGCCAAGGCGCGCACCACCTTCGATCCCAAGCAGCGTGACGCCTTGCTGGCCCAGCTGCACGCCAAGATCGTCGATGAAGCGCCCTTCGTCTGGGTGGCCCACGACACCGGCCCGCGTGCCATCTCCGCCAAGGTCAAGGGCGTGGTGCAGCCGCAGAGCTGGTTCATCGACATCGCCACCATGAGCATGGACTGATGTCCTGACGCAGGAGCACGTCAGCGGCGCCGCAGTGCGCCGGCGCCGCTGACGTTTCCTGCACCAGGCTTGACGTTTTCTGCACCGTGACGTTTTTTGTACCTTGACGTTTTCTGCACCAAGCACCTTTTGCGGCACTGCCGCAGCCCCTGACCCGTCGCCGGAACTGCCATGATCGCCTACCTGATACGACGCTTTCTCTACGCCCTGCCCATCATGCTGGGCGTGGCCTTCCTCTGCTTCATGCTGGTCCACATCGCACCGGGCGATCCGCTGGTCTCGATCCTGCCGCCGGATGCCTCGGCCGACCTGCAAAAGCAGCTCATGGAGATCTACGGGTTCAACCGCAGCTATCCGGAGCAATTCCTGAGCTGGGTCTGGCGTGCCCTGCACGGCGACCTCGGCAGCTCGATTGCGACCGGCCGCCCGGTAGCCGCCGAAGTGTTCAAGGCGGTCGGCAATACCTTCATGCTGGCGGCCGTGGCCACGCTGATCGGTTTCGTGTTCGGTTCGCTGTTCGGCTTCGTGGCCGGCTACTTCCGCAATTCCTGGGTGGACCGCGTGGCTTCCTTCATTTCGGTGGTGGGCGTGTCGGTGCCGCATTACTGGCTGGGGATGGTGCTGGTGATCGTGTTCTCTTCCAAGCTGATGTGGCTGCCCGCCACCGGTGCCGGACCCGACGGCTCGGGCGCCTGGGTGTGGGACCTGGAACACGTGAAGTACCTGCTCATGCCGGCCGTGACCATGTCCTTCATCCCCATGGGCATCATCGCCCGTACCGTGCGCGCCCTGGTGGCCGACATCCTGGCCCAGGAATTCGTGGTGGGCCTCAAGGCGCGCGGCTTGTCCGACGCCGGTGTCTTGCGCCACGTGGTCAAGAACGCCGCGCCGACCGCGCTGGCCGTCATGGGCCTGCAACTGGGCTACCTGCTGGGTGGTTCGATCCTGATCGAAACCGTGTTTTCCTGGCCCGGTACCGGCTTCCTGCTCAACCAGGCCATCTTCCAGCGCGACCTGCCGCTGCTGCAGGGGAGCATCCTGGTGCTGGCCATGTTCTTCGTGGCGCTGAACCTGCTGGTGGATGTCCTGCAAACCATCTTCGACCCCCGTATCGAGCGAGCCTGACATGAACCTCTCCACTTCCGCCCCCGCCCTCAAGGCGGCCGAGCCGGCCACCGCCATGCGCCGCTCGCGCGGCCACTGGGCCAACGTCGGTGCGCGCCTGGTGCGCAATCCCGGTGCCATGATCGCTGCTGCGGTGCTGCTGCTGCTGATCGTGGCCGCCGTCGCCGCACCCTGGGTGATGCCCGGTGATCCGTTTGCCGCCTCGATGTTCTCGCGCCTGAAACCCATCGGCACTGCCGGCCACCTGCTGGGTACCGACGAACTGGGGCGCGACATGTTCTCGCGCCTGCTGCTGGGCGGCCGGCTGTCGCTGTTCATGGGCATCACGCCGGTGCTGCTGGCCTTCGTCATCGGCAGTGCGCTGGGCATCGTGGCCGGCTACGCGGGCGGCTTCACCAACACCGCCATCATGCGCAGCATCGATATCCTTTACGCCTTTCCTTCGGTGCTGCTGGCCATCGCCCTCTCGGGGGCGCTGGGTGCGGGCATCTTCAATGCGCTCACTTCGCTGACCATCGTCTTCGTCCCGCAGATCGCGCGCATTGCAGAAAGCGTCACCACCCAGGTGCGCCGCAGCGATTACGTCGATGCGGCGCGCGCCTCCGGGGCCAGCGCCTTCACCATCGTGCGCGCGCACGTGCTGGGCAATGTGCTGGGACCGATCTTCGTCTATTCCACCAGCCTGATTTCGGTCTCCATGATCCTGGCCTCGGGCTTGTCCTTCCTCGGCCTGGGCGTCAAGCCGCCCGAGCCGGAATGGGGCCTGATGTTGAATACCCTGCGCACGGCCATCTACACCCAGCCCTGGGTGGCGGCCTTGCCGGGCGCCTTCATCTTCGTCACTTCGATTTCTTTCAACCTGTTGTCCGATGGCCTGCGCTCGGCCATGGAGGTCAAGCAATGAGTTTGTCTGCCTCGCTCCTGAACCAGGACCCACGTGATGTCGGTGGCCCGCGCCAGCCGCTCCTGGGCGTGCGCCAACTGCTGAAGCATTTTCCACTCAAGCAGCAGGGCCTGCCCTTGCTGCGCGGCCCGGCCCATGCGGTGCGCGCGGTCGATGGCGTGAGCTTCGACATCATGAAAGGCGAAACCCTGGGCGTGGTCGGTGAATCCGGCTGCGGCAAATCCACCACGGCCCGCGTGCTGATGCAGCTGATCGAACAGGACAGCGGCGAACTGGTCTTCGACGGCCAGACCGTAGGCTCGCGCGCCATGCCCTTGCGGCAGTTCCGTCGCCAGGCGCAGATGGTGTTCCAGGACAGTTATTCCTCGCTCAATCCACGCATGACCATCGAGGATTCGATCGCTTTTGCGCCCACCGTGCATGGCCTGCCGGCGCGCGAAGCCATCGCCCGCGCCCGCAGCCTGCTGGCGCGTGTGGGCCTGCAGCCGGAACGGTTTGCCGGACGCTATCCGCATGAACTCTCCGGCGGCCAGCGCCAGCGCGTCAACATTGCCCGCGCCCTGGCGCTGGAGCCGCGCCTGGTGATCCTGGATGAAGCCGTCTCGGCGCTGGACAAATCGGTGGAAGCGCAGGTGCTGAACCTGCTGCTGGACCTGAAGCAGGAATTCGGCCTCACCTACCTGTTCATCAGCCACGATCTGAACGTGGTCCGTTTCATCTCCGACCGCGTGCTGGTGATGTACCTGGGCCAGGTGGTCGAGGTCGGTCCGGCCGAGCAGGTATTCGACGCCCCGCGCCACCCCTACACGCGCGCGCTGTTGCGCTCCATGCCCAGCATGGACCCCAGCCGCCGTACTGAAGAAGCGCCGCTGGCGGGCGATCCGCCCAACCCCATCAATCCGCCCCCCGGCTGCCGCTTCCATACCCGCTGCCAGTTCGCGCAGCCGGTCTGCCAGCAGCGCGCGCCGACCTTCGTCGAGGCCGCACCGGAACACGGCGTGGCCTGCCTGCGCTACGAGGCCGGCAGTGGCTATGACGACGCCGGCTTCGAAGCCGGCATGCTCAACAAGGAGCTGCAACATGGCTGATGCTTCCAAGAAGGCGATGGTGCGCCTGCGCGACCTGCGCGTGACCTTCAAGGCCCCCGGCAAGACCATCCGCGCCGTCAGCGGCGTGGACCTGGAGGTGGCCGAGGGCGAGGTGGTGGCCTTGATCGGCGAATCGGGCTCGGGCAAGAGCGTCACCTTGCGTTCCATCATGCGGCTGCACCCCGAGGCCCGCACCCGCATCGAAGGCGGGCTGGAAGTCGATGGCCGCGACGTCCTCACGATGAGCGGCCGCGAACTGTCCGCCCTGCGCGGCGACAGCGTCGCGATGATTTTCCAGGAACCCTTGCTGGCGCTCGATCCGGTCTATACCGTGGGGGCGCAGATCGCGGAGACCATCCGCCGCCACAAGAAGGTCTCGGCCGCCCAGGCCCGCGCGCAGGCGCTGGCGCTGTTCGAGAAGGTCCGCATTCCCAGCCCGGAGCGGCGGCTCGATGCCTATCCCCACGAGATGTCCGGCGGCATGCGCCAGCGCGCCATGATCGCCCTGGCGCTGTCCTGCTCGCCCAAGGTCCTGCTGGCCGATGAACCCACCACGGCGCTGGACGCCACGGTACAGATCCAGATCCTGCTGCTGCTGCGCGAACTGCAGCGTGAGCTGGGCCTGTCGATCATCTTCGTCACCCATGACATCGGCGCGGCCGTCGAGGTGGCCGACCGAATCGCGGTGATGTACGCCGGGCGCATCGTCGAACAGGGACCGGCCTCGCAACTGCTGGCCCAGCCGCGCCATCCCTACACCATGTCGCTGCTGCAAAGCCGCAGCCACGGTGCCATGCAAAAGGGCCAGCGCCTGCAGACCATCCCCGGCGCGCCACCCGACCTGGCCAACCTGCCGCCGGGCTGTGCCTTTGCCGAGCGCTGCCCGCATGCGCAAGCCGATTGCCACACCCGGCAGCCGGCCGAACAATCCGTGGGCGAGCAACATACGGTACGCTGCCTGCGTGCCGAAACTTTGCAGCTGGCTGCTGCCTGATCCATGACCGCGCCGCTTTTCCACCCACACCGACCTGACAAGGAAACCGCATGAGTGCCGATGTCTCCACTGCCCGCTGCTTCATCCCCTATCCCTTCGTACCCCAGCCGCAGGCCGCCAGCGGTCCCCTGGCCGGCGTGCGCCTGGCGGTCAAGGACATCTTCGACGTGGCGGGCTACCCCACCGGCTGCGGCAATCCGCACATGCTGGCCCTGTCCGGCATCAAGGCCGCGTCTGCCCCGGCGGTGCAGTCCCTGCTGCAAGCGGGCGCGCAATTCGTCGGCAAGGTGGTCACCGATGAGCTGGCCTTCTCGATGAACGGCAAGAATGCCCACTTCGGCACGCCCCGCAATGGCGGTGCGCCCGACCGCATCCCGGGCGGTTCCAGTTCCGGATCGGCCTCGGCGGTGTCCAACGGCCTGGCCGACCTGGCCCTGGGCACCGATACCGGCGGATCGGTCCGGGTGCCGGCCAGCCATTGCGGCCTGATCGGCTTGCGGCCTACGCACGGCCGCGTACCGCTCACGGGGGTGATGGACCTGGCGCGCAGTTTCGATACCTGCGGCTGGTTTGCACGCGACATGGACGTATTTGCCCGCGCCGGTGCGGTCTTGCTGGGCGAGGACAGCGCACCCTTGCCGCAGGCGCCGCGTGTGCTGGTCGCCAGCGACGTGCTGGGCCTGCTGGCGCCGCACGTGCAAGCCCAGTTCGCACAGGTGCTGGAGCGCCTGGCGGGCGTGCTGGGCGCGCCGCAGCCGGTCTCGGTGGCGACCCCTTCGTTCGATGCGCTGTACTGGGCGTTTCGCCATATCCAGGGCTATGAGGCTTGGCAGGCCCATGGCGAAAACATCGGCCGCTACGGCTTCCAGCTGGGGCCGGGCGTGGCCGAACGCTTTGCCTGGTCGGCCACCATCACGGCGCAGCAGATGCAGGAGCACAGCGCCGTGCGCGAGACCTTCTGCGCCGGATTCATCGATCTGCTGGGCGATGATGGCGTACTGCTCTTGCCCAGCGCGCCGGATGTGGCGCCGCTGCTGACCGATTCGGAGCAGTCGCTGGAAGACTATCGCAACCAGGCCGTGCGCATGCTCTGCCTGTCCGGGCTGTCGGGATGTCCGCAGATCTCGCTGCCCCTGATGCAACTCGATGGAGCGCCGTTCGGACTGTCCCTGATCGCACCGCCCGGCAGTGACCGTTCATTGATCCAGTATGCTGCAGGGTTGATGCATGCCTGCGCCTGAGGCCGCACCGCGCGTGATCCTGGCGCAAGCGCTGACGCACGAGGCCTTTGCGGCCTATGGCGCGTTGATCGCACCGGGCCAGTCCGAGCGCGACATCAACTTCGGCACCACGCGCCGCTATGACGACGTGGCCAGTCTCGATGTGGACGATGAAGGTGGCCGCGCCTGCGTGGCCATCTTTCGCACGCAGGCGCAAGGCGATGCTGCAGCCTATCCGCTGTGCGCCTTTGAACGCCATCGCCTGGGCAGCCAGAGCTTCATTCCGCTGGGGGCCAGCCGCTGCCTGGCGGTGCTGGCCGGCGATGGCGAGCGGCCGGATGAGTCGGCCATCGCCGCCTTCGTGATCGGGCCGGGGCAGGGCGTCACGCTGCGGCGTGGAGTCTGGCACCATCCCTTGATCACCCTCGGCGCGGCCGATGTGCTGGTCATCGAACGCGCGGCGGCGCAGGTTGATTGCGAGGTCGTCATGATGGCAACGCAGGCGCAAGTGAAGTTGCCCGCGGCCTGAGCCGCGCCCATCCCCGGCCGGAGGCGGCGAATCCTGCAATAATGACGGATTCTCATCGCCGTGACCGCGCCGCGCGCAGGTCCGGCTTCCGATTCCATTGCCTTGCCATGCTTCACGCCGTTTGCGCCTCCATCCTGTGGGGCCTGTTCCCGCTGTATTTCAAGCTGTTGAAGGAGATCCCCTCCTTCGATATCGTCGTGCACCGCCTCTTCTGGTCCTGCGTGTTCCTGGTGGCCGTGCTGGCCTGGCGGCGGCAATGGCGCTGGGTGGGCGAGGTCATCAAGCGGCCCATGGTGGTGCTGGGCTTCCTGCTCTCGGCCCTGCTGCTCTCCGGGAACTGGACCCTGTATGTCTGGGCCGTCAACGCCGGGCGCATCGTCGATACCAGCCTGGGCTACTTCATGAGCCCGCTCGTGAGCGTCTTCATGGGCTACCTGATCCTGAAGGAACGCATGCGTCCGCTGCAATGGCTGGCGGTCTTCCTGGCACTCGGTGCCGTGATCTGGCTGACCTTCGCCAACGGCAGCCTGCCGTGGATCTCGCTGCTGATCGCGCTGAGCTTCGCCTTCTACGGCCTCTTGCGCAAGACCGCGCACCTGGGCGCGCTCGAAGGCCTGTCGCTGGAAACCTTGCTGATGCTGCCGCTGGTACTGGTCATCTTGGGTATCGATACCTTGCGTGACAGCAACGCCTTCACCCATGCATCGACCTCGGCCAAAATCCTGCTGGTCCTGTCCGGCCCGATCACGGCGGTGCCGCTGCTGCTCTTTGCCCATGGTGCGCGCCGCATCCCCTTGTCGATGCTGGGCCTGATGCAATACATTTCGCCTACCATCCAGCTGCTGGGGGGCGTGCTGATCTACGGCGAGCCCTTCACCGGGGCGCGCGCCATCGGCTTTTGCGTGATCTGGGTGGCGCTCGCGGTATACTCCGCCGAAGGCTTGTGGCGCTACCTGCGCACCCGCGCGCAAAGCTCGGCAGAGCCCAGCGCCGGCGGCGCCTGAACGCTGCCTTATCGTTTCCCTCTCACTGGCAACTCATACCATGGCCCAATACGTCTTTACCATGAACCGCGTCGGCAAGATCGTGCCGCCGAAGCGGCAGATCCTCAAGGACATCTCGCTGTCCTTCTTCCCCGGCGCCAAGATCGGCGTGCTCGGCCTGAACGGCTCGGGCAAGTCCACCCTGCTCAAGATCATGGCCGGCATCGACAAGGAAATCGAGGGTGAAGCCATCCCGATGCCCAACCTGAACATCGGCTACCTGCCGCAGGAACCCCAGCTCGATGCCGAGAAGACCGTGCGCCAGGAAGTCGAAAGCGCCCTGGGCGAAGTCTTCGAAGCCCAGGCCAAGCTGGACGCGGTCTACGCCGCCTATGCGGAAGAAGATGCCGACTTCGACGCCCTCGCCACCGAGCAGGCCCGCCTGGAAGCCATCATCGCCGCCGCTGACGGCAACAGCCTCAACCAGCAGCTGGAGATGGCCGCCGACGCGCTGCGCCTGCCGCCCTGGGACGCCAAGATCGGCGTGCTCTCCGGGGGCGAAAAGCGCCGCGTGGCGCTGTGCAAGCTGCTGCTCTCCAAGCCCGACATGCTGCTGCTGGACGAACCGACCAACCACCTGGATGCCGAATCGGTAGACTGGCTGGAGCAGTTCCTGCAACGCTTCCCCGGCACCGTGGTGGCCATCACCCACGATCGCTACTTCCTCGACAACGCCGCCGAATGGATCCTCGAACTGGACCGCGGCCACGGCATCCCCTGGAAGGGCAACTACAGCTCCTGGCTGGAACAGAAGGAAGCCCGCCTGAAGCAGGAAGAGGCCAGCGAATCGGCCCGCCAGAAGACCATCGCCAAGGAACTGGAATGGGTGCGCCAGAACCCCAAGGGCCGCCAGGCCAAGAGCAAGGCGCGTCTGGCCCGCTTCAACGAGCTCTCCGAATACGAATACCAGAAGCGCAACGAGACCCAGGAAATCTTCATTCCCGTGGCCGAGCGCCTGGGCAATGAAGTCATCGAATTCAAGAACGTCAGCAAGGGCTATGGCGACCGCCTGCTGATCGACAACCTGAACTTCAAGATCCCGGCCGGCGCCATCGTCGGCATCATCGGCCCCAACGGCGCCGGTAAATCGACCCTGTTCCGCATGCTGGCCGGCCGTGAAACCCCGGACAGCGGCGAACTGGTGCTGGGCCCCACCGTCAAGGTGTCGCTGGTGGACCAGTCGCGCGAAGACCTGGGCAACAAGAAGACGGTCTTCGAAGATGTCTCGGGCGGCGCCGACATCCTCACCGTGGGCCGTTTCGAAATGCCCTCGCGCGCCTACCTGGGCCGCTTCAACTTCAAGGGCGGCGACCAGCAGAAGATCGTCGGCAACCTCTCCGGTGGTGAGCGCGGCCGTCTGCACCTGGCCAAGACCCTGCTGCAGGGCGGCAACGTCCTGCTGCTGGACGAACCGTCCAACGACCTCGACGTGGAAACCCTGCGCGCCCTGGAAGATGCGCTGCTGGAATTCGCCGGCACCGTGCTGGTGATCTCCCACGATCGCTGGTTCCTGGACCGTATCGCCACCCACATCATCGCCTTCGAGGGCGATTCGCAGGTCACCTTCTTCGACGGCAACTATCAGGAATACGAAGCCGACAAGAAGAAACGCCTCGGTGAAGAAGCCGCCAAGCCCAAGCGTATCCGTTACAAACCGGTTACGCGTTGATGGCTTGACTGAAATGGTCGAGAAAACGCCGCTGGCTCCAGCGGCGTTTTTTTTCGTCCGTGCCGTGGATCGTCAGCGGAGGTAAAGAGTTGTAGGGACGCATGACGTCACCCATCGCGCTGGCTACCATCCCGGTATCACCAGACCACGGGAGTCCCGATGACAATCCGCTGCATGCCGACGCTGTCCCTTGCGATGGTGGCCGCCCTGGCCGGCTGTGCCACCTCGCAACCGGTCACGCAGATCGACAAGGACACCTACCTGCTGGTGGCCAGTTCACGCTGGCATGGCAATGACGGCGTCGCCGCACAGGGATTGCAGCAGGCCGATGACTGGTGCCGTCAGCAGGGCCGCCGTGCGCGCATCATCGGCAGCGAGCGTTCGGAGGGCGTGATCGGCGTGATGCCGCCCAAGGTGATGCTTAGTTTCAAATGTGATCTTGTTCGCCAGTAGGCCGTCCCACGGCCCGGGAGTCGGCAGGAATCGGCCTGCGCGGGTAGAATCACGCCCTTGCCGCGCCCACAAGGCGCGTGATCGAGGATAGAGAAGAGGCCGCCACCGGACCCGGTGCACGAAGTCTCTCCGCCGCAGTGTGCGTCATCCGCGCAATGAACATAAAAAACGCGCCATCCCGGCATGATCGTCTTCATGCACGGGCCTGTATTCATCATTCATCCATTGCCATGCTTGCCACCATTACCCGCCTCTTTCCCGTGTGGGCGCTGCTGCTTTCCGCCGCTGCCTATTTCTCGCCGCCGACCTTCACGCCCATCGGCAAATACATCACCCAGTTGTTGACGCTCATCATGCTGACCATGGGCGTCACCCTCACCGTGGACGATTTCAAGCGCATCATCAAGCGCCCCGCACCGGTGGCTGCCGGCATCATCCTGCACTACCTGGTCATGCCGCTGGCCGCCTGGGTCATCGCCAAGGTGCTGCGCATGCCGCCCGATCTCACCGCCGGCATGGTGCTGGTGGGAAGCGTGGCCTCCGGCACCGCCTCCAATGTGATGATCTATCTCTCGCGCGGGGATGTCGCGCTGTCGGTCACGATCTCCACGCTCTCCGCGCTGGTATCGGTATTTGCCACGCCGATGCTCACCGAACTCTACGTGGATGCCTCCATCCACTTCGACGCCCACGCCATGCTGATGTCGATCGTGCAGATTGTGGTGGTCCCCATTGCGGTCGGCCTGGTGCTGAATCTTTTCGCGGGCAAGCTGATCCGCCGCATTGAGCCTTACCTGTCGCTGGTGTCGATGGTGGCCATCCTGCTGATCATCTCGGCGGTGGTCGCGGGCAGCCAGGCCAGCATCGCTTCGGTCGGCCTGGTGGTGCTGGTGGGCGTGATCCTGCACAACGGCCTGGGTTTGCTGGGCGGCTACTGGGGTGGCCGCCTGCTGGGCTTTGATGAGGCGGTCTGCCGCACGCTGGCCATCGAAGTCGGGATGCAGAATTCCGGGTTGGCGGCCGCCCTGGGCAAGCTGTATTTCACGCCGGTGGCGGCCTTGCCGGGCGCGCTGTTCTCGGTGTGGCACAACCTCTCGGGGTCGCTGCTGGCCGGCTACTGGCGCGGCCGTCCGCCGCGTGACTGAAGCGCGGTTGCAATGATGCAGCGCTGAATCCAGCGGCCCGCCTCGCCTTGAGGCGGGCCGTTTTCCTTGGTGCGCAGCGCAGCGCAAAAACTGATTACAATCCGCCATCACCGCACGTCCCATCCATCTCCATCAGGAGGGTTATTCATGCAAAAACGCAAGTTCCTTGGCCTCGGTGCCTCGCTGCTGGCCGCGCCGGTCGCCTTGCCGGCACTGGCCGCCGACAAGAAACCTGGTGCTGCCGCAGGTCCGGTATTGCTCACGGTGACCGGCGACATCAGCAAAGCCAATCGCGGCCCGCTCGATCCGGCGCTGGACCAGATGATGGCCAAGCAGAAACTGGCTTTCGACCGTGCCCACACCTTCGATTTTGCCGCGCTCGCCGCGCTGCCTTCGGTGGAGATCCGTCCCACGCTGGAATACGATGGCCGCCGCCACAGCCTGCGCGGTCCGCTGCTCGCGGAGGTCTTGCGCGCCGTCGGTGGTCCCGCCACCGTGCAGAACTGCGCCCTGCGCGCAGTGGATGGCTATGCGGTGCTGGTCTCGGCCGAGGATATCGCCAAGTATCGCTTCATCATCGCCACCCACCTGGATGGCAAGCCCATCCCGCTGGGCGGACTCGGCCCGCTGTGGGCCGTGTATGACGCCGACAGCTTCCCCGAGATGAGCGCACGCCCCTTGCCGGAGCGCTTCGGCCAATGCCCCTGGGGCCTGTATCACATCGCCGTGCGCAAGGCCTGAGGCGATGTGATGGGGCGGCGCCTCAGACGTTGATGGCGCTGTCCGATTTCATGCGCTTGCGCAGTTCGAACTTCTGGATCTTGCCGGTGGACGTCTTGGGCAGCGGACCGAAGTAGATCGCCTTGGGCACCTTGAAACCGGCCAGGTGGCCCCGGCAGAATTCGGTCAGCTCCGCCGCATCGATGTTGGCCCCCTCCTTGAGTTCGACGAAGGCGCAGGGCGTCTCTCCCCATTTCTCATCCGGCTGCGCCACCACCGCTGCGGCCAGCACGGCTGGATGGCGATACAGCACGTCTTCCACTTCCACGCTGGAAATGTTTTCCCCGCCGGAGATGATGATGTCCTTGCTGCGGTCCTTGATCTTGATGTAGCCGTCCGCATTCATCACACCGAGGTCGCCGGTATGGAACCAGCCCCCGGCAAAGGCTTCATGGGTGGCCTTGTCGTTCTTCAGGTAACCCTTCATGCAGATGTTGCCGCGGAACATGATCTCGCCGATCTCCTCGCCGTCGGCGGCGACCGGTTCCATGGTGTCCGGCGAGAGCACCGTGACCCCGCTCTGCAGGTGATAGCGCACGCCCTGGCGTGACTTCTGCACCGCGCGCTGGTCCACCGACAGCGTGCTCCATGCATCCTGTTCCGCACAGACGGCGGCCGGGCCATAGACTTCGGTGAGTCCATAGACATGGGTCAGCTCGAACTGCATCGCCTCCATCTTGGCCAGCACGGCCGCTGGCGGCGGCGCACCGGCCACCATCGCCTTGACCGGACCGCGGATGCCGGCGCGCCAGCCCTCGGGGGCATTGGCCAGCGCCGCATGAACGATAGGCGCGGCGCAGTAATGGGTGATGCCATGTTCGGCGATCAGGTCGAACACCAGCTTGGGGTCGAACTTGCGCAGGCACACGTTCACGCCCGCGCGGGCCGCCACGGTCCACGGGAAGCACCAGCCATTGCAATGGAACATGGGCAGCGTCCACAGGTAGACCGGATGCTTGGGCAGGTCCCATTCGAGGATGTTGGAGACCGCATTCAAGGCCGCGCCGCGATGGTGATAGACCACGCCCTTGGGGTCGCCGGTGGTGCCGGAGGTGTAGTTGAGCGCAATGGCATCCCACTCGTCGGCGGGCCATTGCCATTCGAATTCTTCATCGCCATCGGCCAGCAGGGCTTCGTATTCCAGGTGGCCGAAACGCTCGCCGGGCACCGGTGGCGGACCGAGCACGTCGAACACCTCGACGATCTTGAGCGCCGGCAATTGCGTGCGCAACTGCTGTGCCAGCGCGGCGAACTCGCTGTCGATCAGCAGCACCTTGGCCTCGCCATGGCGCAGCATGAAGACGATGGACTCGGCATCGAGCCGGATGTTGAGTGCATTCAATACCGCACCGGCCATGGGCACGCCGAAGTGCGCCTCCACCATCGCCGGGGTATTGGGCAGCATGGCCGAGACCGTGTCGTTCTTGCCGATGCCAAGACCTTGCAGGGCACTGGCCAGGCGGCGCGTGCGGCGATAGGTCTGGTCCCAGTCCTGGCGCAATGCGCCATGGATGATGGCGGGACGCTGGCCATAGACGGCGGCGGCGCGCGCGATGAAATCGATGGGGGTGAGGGCCGCGTAATTGGCGGCGTTGCGGCCAAGGCCGGTGTCGAAATCTGCCATGTCTGTCTCCTTACGGCGGGGATGAGGGGCGCGGCCTGTGCATTTTTTATCAGCCGCCTGTTATTTTCTGCATAGGGCCTGTTCACATTAAATCTGCGAGTGCGAGAGGTCGCCAAGCGTTGACTGCCTAGGCGCAGCGACGCGCCGTGGTGGTGCCACGGCAAGGAGCTGCAACAACGGCAGGCGACGCTTGGCGGCCTCTCCCGGAGGGTTGCCCCCAGGAGGCGTGCTGGCCGCGTTGCACGTCAGGGCTGGTGGCACCACCACCAGCCCTGACGCGCGCCTTGCCAGCCCGCCTTCTGGGGGCAACGCATCTCGCAGATTTAATGTGAACAGGCCCTAGGGTAGCACCGAAGCAGCCTTGCGCTTTGTCATCACGACGACAAGGCTGACATGCGACAATGTTTGCCGTTTTCTTCCCCCTCTGACTATCCCATGAGCAGCCCGATGGCGCAGCTTCTGCAGCAATACGACTGGTTCGCCGCGCTGGCCGGCGAGCATCGTGCGCTGGTCGCCGCCACCACCCAGTTGACGCGCTTTTCGGCCGATGCCTTCGTGGCCCGGCGCGGCGAACTCTCGCAATACTGGATCGGCGTCCATGAGGGCTTGATCAAGCTGGCCGTCTACAACATTGATGGCCGCAGCAGCACACTCTCGGGCGTGCCCGAGGGCGGCTGGTGCGGCGAGGGCAGCGTCATCAAGCGCGAGCCGCGCCGCTATGACGTCATCGCCATCCGGGCCTCGCAGATCCTGCTGGTGCCGGCCGATACCTTCCACCGCCTCATGGCGGAGAGCCTGCCCTTCAACGCTTTCGTCATCGGCCAGTTGAACGAACGCATGGGCCAGTTCATCGCCACGGTCCAGAACGAGCGCTTGCTTGATGTCGACGCCCGCGTGGCCCAGGCCATTGCACAGCTGTTCCACCCGATGCTGTATCCGCGTACCTCCAAGGTGCTGGAACTGTCGCAGGAAGAGATTGGCCTCTTGACCGGATTGTCACGCCAGCGCGTGAACCAGGCCATGCGCCACCTGGCCGAGCTGGGGCTGGTGGAAATTTCCTACCAGAGCATCCGCGTGGTCGATCTCGATGGCTTGCGTGCCTTCGGCATGGCCTCGCTGTGAGCGGCCTGTCACCACGATGACAGTCTGACGCAGGCTACCGGCTTAAGATCGGACGAGCATTCCGGCTCTGACACTACATCGATTCATCCATGGCCATCATCACCCACCATCACCTGCTGCTGCGTGAACTGCGTTTCGCCGCCCCGGCGCGGGTGCGGGTCTGGAAGGGGGCGGCCACCTTGAAGAGCGGGGGCGTAGCGGTCGAGCTGCAGGAGGGCGAAAGCTTCACGGTGCCGCCCTTCGTGCGTTTTTCCTGCCTCGCGCATCCGCGCGTGACGGCACAAGGCATGCGCCCCGCAGTCTGGTCGCTGGCGCTGGAGACCGAGGCCAGCGCCGACATGGAACGCGCCGCCGACACCAGCAAGCCCCACGCCCGCCGCCTTGCCGCCGCGATCTTTGCGCAGCCTGCCGCCGACTGGTGCGCCGAGCGCATCGCGCGCGACTGGCAGATTTCCACGGCCCGCCTGCGTGCCCTGCTGTTTGCCGAGGGCGAATCGCTGCGCAGCCTGGTGCGCGAGCAGCGCGTGGCCTGGGTGCTGGCGCAACTGGCGCGGATGGAAGATGCCGGCGCCAGTCCCGCTGCGGCCGGGTTTGCCTCGCTGTCGGCCTTGCAGCGCGCCTGCCAGGACCTGATCGGCCTGCCGTCCGGGATCGCCGGCCGCGCCCTGTCGCTGCTGAGCAGCCATCCCCGCCCGCCTGCCACGACGCAGGACGACCAGGCCCGCCAGCCGCGCTACCGCCCTTATTTCTGAGGCGGCTGCGGCCGGGTGGCGGCAAGTTTGCTACCATCTGCGCTTTCCCTCAATTCTGTGTGGCCCGGCCCGGGCTGATTTCTCATGAGCAAGTTCTGGAGTCCCATCGTCAGCCGCCTGACGCCCTACACCCCCGGCGAACAACCCAAGATCGCGCGCCTGGTCAAGCTCAATACCAACGAGAGCCCGTATGGCCCGTCGCCGCTGGCCCTGCAGGCCATCGCGCGGGAGGTCAGCGACAGCCTGCGCCTGTACCCCAATCCCGACGCCGAACCCCTGAAGCTGGCCATCGCCCGCCGCCATGCCGCCGACGGCATCAGCGCGCGCGAGGTATTCGTGGGCAACGGCTCCGACGAAGTGCTGGCGCACGCCTTCCAGGCCCTGCTGCAACATGGCAAGCCCATCCTGTTCCCGGACATCACCTACAGCTTCTATCCGACCTATGCCGGCCTGTACCAGGTCGACTATCGCGCCGTGCCGCTGGCCGAGGATTTCACCCTGCGCACCGAGGATTACCTCGGCCATGGCGATGCCATCGGCGGCATCATCTTCCCCAATCCCAATGCGCCGACCGGCTGCCTGCTGGGACTGGACGAAGTGGAGCGCATCCTGCAGGGCAATCCGGAGCGTGTGGTGGTGGTCGATGAGGCCTACATCGATTTTGGCGGCGAGAGCGCCATCCCGCTGGTGCAGCGCTATCCCAACCTGCTGGTGGTGCAGACCTTCTCCAAGTCGCGTGCGCTGGCCGGCATGCGGGTCGGTTTTGCGGTCGGCCATGCCGACCTGATCGATGCGCTGGAACGCGTCAAGAACAGCTTCAACTCCTATCCGCTGGACCGCCCCGCCATTGCCGGTGCCACCGCCGCCATCGAGGACGAGGACTATTTCCGCAAGACCTGCGACATGGTCATCGCCAGCCGCACCGCACTGGTGGCGCAGCTGGAGGCACTGGGTTTCGAGGTCCTGCCCTCGGCGGCCAACTTCGTCTTCGCCCGCCATCCACAGCGCGATGCCGCCGAGCTGGCCGCTGCCTTGCGCAGTGACGGCATCATCGTGCGCCACTTCAAGAGCGAGCGCATCAAGCAGTTCCTGCGCATCACCATCGGCACCGATGAGGATTGCGGCACGCTGGTGGAGGCATTGCGCCGCCATCTCGGCCAGCAGTAAGCACCACCCCAGCGGGCCGCGCCGGTGTTGGCCGCGCGGCCCGATGTGCAGAAAACGTCAAGTGCCTGCGGTGCGTCCCTCGCCCGTGCCCAGCGGCCTTTGCCGCCACGCCACCAGCGCCCCCGCCAGCAGCATCAGTGCAGAAAACGTCAAGCCGCGTTGCAGGCCGCCGGCACCATCGGCGATCCAGCCGACGATGGACGGGCCGATGATCTGGCCCACGGCAAAGATGATGGTGAAGGCACTGATGCCGGCCGGCCAATCTGCCGGCGGAAGGTTGTGACGCACCATGGCCGTGGTCGACGCCACGGCCGAGAGGAAGCAGCCGCCAAACAGCAGCCCTGAGGCAAACACCGCCACCGGCGCGGCCGTCATGGCCGGCAGCAGCGTGGCCAGGCACAGCAGGCCGTTGAGGATGGCCAGCGACTGCCCGCCCCGGAAGCGGTCCAGCATGCGCGCCCAGATGCGCGAAGACGCAAAGGTCGCCGCCCCCAGCAGCGCAAAGAACAGCGTGATCCGCGCGGGTGCCATTCCTTCTTCCTTCAGCAGGGCGATGACGAAGGTCATGTAGCCGATATATCCCAGCCCGAAGAACAAATAACCGGTCAGCCCGAACAACAAACTGCGCGCACGCCAGGTCCCGCCTCCTGCCGCCTGCGCCGGGGAGGTCGGCATCAGCCGCGCAGGCAGCGTCATGACCAGGCTTGCCACCAGCGCCAGTGCGCCCAGCAGGATCCACGCCCATTGCCAAGGATGGGGCGCGCCCTGGGCGGCGGCGGCCTCCATCACCGGTGGCACCAGCAGCGAGGCGGCCACGATGCCGATGCCGGTGCCGCCGTAATACAAGCCCAGCAGCAGGCCGGCGCGATGCGCATGCAAGGCCGCCAGCCGGCTCACCAGCAATCCGCCCGAGACGAAGATGAGCGCACTGGTCACACCCGTTACTATCCGCAGCAGCAATTGCAGCAGCGTATCCGTGGTCAGCGCCGGCAGGAAGGACAGCAGGGCGGTGGCGAACGCGCCCGCGATCAGCACGCGGTGCGCCTGATAGCGGCGCATCAGGCGCGGGGTCAGCAGCGCACCCAGCAGGTAGCCCAGGGCATTGCCGGTATTCATGCCGCCAGCGATGAGGTAAGGCCAGCCGAGGTCGCTGCGCATCGGGGCCAGCAGCAGGGCATAGGAGAAACGCGCCACGCCCAGCGCCACGGCCGTGCCCAGCGACAGGGCCAGGGCGGTCAGGATGGGATGGCGCAGGATGAAAGGCGAGGGCGCATGCGCGGCGTGCGGGGGCATGGAATGGCGTCTCCTGGCGGTCTTGTTGTGGTGTGGTGCCAGTGTAGCCGATGCGGTCAAACCGCTGCGCCGGGCTAGTTGGTGACCGGCCGCCAGTTGTGTTGCTGCACCACGTGCAGACAGGCATCCACCACCACGGGATCGAGGCGAGACCCGCTTTGGCGCTGGATTTCTTCCAGCGCTACCGCCATGCCCAGTGACTTGCGGTAGGGGCGGTCGGCCGACATCGACTCGACGATGTCAGCCACGGTCAGGATGCGCGCCTCCAGCGGCAACGCATCGCCGCCGATGCCGCGCGGGTAGCCGCTGCCATCGAGGTACTCGTGGTGGCACCAGACGATCTCGGCCAGGTTGAAGGGGAAGCTGATCTTGTTGAGGATTTCATAGCCGAACTGCACGTGCGTCTTGAGCACGCCGTATTCATCGGAGGTGATGCGGCCGGGCTTGGTCAGCAGCTCCAGCGGTATCCGGGCCTTGCCGATGTCGTGCACCTGGGCCGCCATGTGCAGCACGTCGATGCGTTCGGCCGGCAGGCCCAGGTGGCGGCCGATCATCACCGCCAGCTCGGCGGTCTGGTCCTCGTGATTGGGCGTATAGCCGTCAGTGAGCCGATGCAGGGCGATCAATGCATCGATGACTTCCTGGTAGATCTTGTTCGGTTCTGAAACTGGCATTCCTGTCCCTGCGTGATTGCAGCCGCTGGCAGCGTGCACGGTCGCTCAGAGGTGTTGCTCGTTGGATAGTGGACAGGCGATGCGCCTGCCGTGAACCTTTGCAGGTTCCTTGGTCTCTGAATGAGCCCCCGCGAAGGGAGCCCCCGACCCGCTGGTCCGACGACGCATGTGCATGCGTTTTCCCGGTTGTCGGATAATAGCGGTCTGCAATATTGAAACTCATTTCAGGAAAGAAATGATGTTGCGCAGTTTACATTCCTGACTGATCGATGACAACCAAGCTGTCCACTTCCCGTCCGTCTTCTGCCCTGCGCCTGATCTGGCGCAAGTTTGCCATCCCGCTGTTCTTCCTGCTGCTGGGCATCGTGTTTTCCACCTGGGCGGCCCGCATTCCTGCCATCCGGGACTACCTGCAGCTCGATGCAGCCACGCTGGCGCTGGTGCTGCTGTGTGGCGGCATCGGCGCGGTCGGCTCCTTCCCGCTGGCGGCCTGGATCACCGGCCACTACGGTGCGCGCCACAGCACGCTCTACGCCGGACTGGCCCTGCTGGTATCGCTGCCCTTGCTGGGGCTGGCACCGAACGTGGCCTCGCTCATGCTGATCTGCACGATCTACGGGGCGGCTTCCAGCTGCTTCGACGTGGCCATCAATGCGCTGGGCGCACAGGCCGAACGCGACGCCGGACGTCCCATCATGTCCATGCTGCACGGCTGGTTCTGCGTGGGCACCTTCTCCGGTGCGCTGGCCGCCAGTGCCGTGGCGGGCATGGGCGTGGCGCCCATCTGGCACTTCCTGCTGGTGGCCGCGCTGTTCCTCTATCCTCTCTACGCGTGCTACGAGGCGCTGCCAGACGACCGCCCCGAGCACGATCCCGCGCGCAAGCTGTTCGCGCTGCCGCACGGGCACCTGGTGGTGCTGGGTGTGATCGCCTTCTGCGGCGCCATCGTCGAAGGCTCGGTGGCGGACTGGAGCGGCATTTACATGAAAGACCATATCGGTGCCAGCGATGGTGCCACGCCCCTGGCTTATGCCGCGTTTGCGGGAATGATGCTCATCATGCGCATGATCGGCGATCGCCTCAAGGCCCGCTATGACGCGCGCCGCGTGGTGTGGGTCGGCACGCTTGTCGCGAGCCTGGGCATCGCCCTGGCCGTGGCGGCCCCCGGCATGGCGCTGGCCATCCTGGGTTTTGCCATTGCGGGGACCGGTGTGGCCGCGGTGTTCCCGTTCGTCTTCAGCGCCGCCGGCCGGCACGGCTCCAGCGCCCTGGCGGCGGTGGCCACACTGGGTTACAGCGGCAGCCTGATCGGCCCGCCCGTGTTCGGTTTCCTCGCCCATGGCTGGGGATTGCAGGCGGCACTGGCCTTGCTGGGCATACTGTGCCTGGCCATGGCCGGGTCCAGCCGCCGCGCGCAGTGGCTGCAGTAAGACCTCCGCTGTTTACTTCTACAACCTCTGATGCAAGGAAAAAATACGATGCGCAATCTGGTCCTGCTGCCGGGCTTCATGCTCAATGCCCACTTGTGGGATGACATGCAGGCCGATCTGTCCACGCTGGGCACACTGAACTTCGGCGACCTCGGCCAGGATATCGGCATCCAGGCCATGGCCGATGCCGTGCTGCGCCAGGCGCCGGAGCGCTTCGTGCTGTTCGGATTCTCGATGGGCGGCTTCGTGGCGCAAGCCATTGCGCTCAAGACCCCCGAGCGTGTGCTGGGGCTGGGCTTGCTCAATACCTCATCGCGTCCGCAGACCGAGCGCGAATCCGCAGGGACGCTGGCGCAGATCGAGCTGGCCCAGCGCACGCCCTTCAAGGGACTGACATCGCGCGCGCTGGCCTCGTCACTGCATCCGGCACGCAGCACCGATCGCGCCTTGCTGGACCGGTTGCAGGCCATGGCCCTGGCCAACGGCAAGGAGGTATTCCTGCGGCAGTTGCAGACCCTGCGCGACAGCAATGCCGAGGACCTGCAGCGGCTGCAGTGCCCGGTGCTCATCGTCAGCAGTGACGAAGACAAGCTGCGCAGTGTGGAGGAATCGGAAGAGATGGCGCGCCAGATACCGCAATCGCGCCTGGAGATCATCGGCGACTGCGGTCACATGACGCCGATGGAAAAGCCGCAGGAATTGTTCAGGATCATCTCCGACTGGATCGTGCAGTCAGGCCTCTGAAGCCTGCGCGTCGGCCAGTCCGGGGCCGGCGCGACAGGGCATCGGTGCTGCCTCAATCCTTGTCGAGTTGCTTGCGGGGCGCCTCGGACGAGCGGCTGCTGGGCCGCTTGTTCATTTCATCCAGGCCGCCGGTACCGCGCAGGTCGGTATCGACCTGGCCCTTGCGGATGTCGTCGTAGGCCTGGCGGATTTCGGGGCGCTCGACCGCATGGCCGCTGTTGGCGGCATCCTGGCGGTCCGCATTCTGGTCATGCTCATGCGGCAGGCGGGGTTTGTCTTGTTTGGGATGACGATCTTTTCTGGTTCTCAGGAAGCTGGTCATGGTGGTGGTCCTCGCAATTGAATGGTTGACTCTTCTTTTGCCGCAGGGCGATGCCGTGTGAGGGTGGCCACAGCGCATCAGGTGCCTTGCGTCTGCACGAAGCGAACAAGTACGACCGGACCTCCTGAGAGAAGTGCCGCGAGTTACAAAGTGAGATGAAAAATAAGATTTTGTCTGACAGACAATTCGTACAAGCCGGCGAACAACGCGCGGAAAGAGAAGAGCAGTTACACGCTTGGACGCGCCAGGACTGGCTGCGTTCCTCATCAGCTGCGAATGGCACCGCAAAAAAAACAAAGGCGGACCCGGGTAGCGGTCCGCCTTTTACTTAGTTTTTCAAACCACTCATGATGGCCTGAAGCTCATCCGTTGCTGCAAAAGCGTCGCCTCACAGCGACAGCCGCGCACGCGCGGCGCGGTATTCCTCTTCCAGCCTCTCCACCATCTCGGCCACGGTCGGCACATCTTCCATCAGCCCCACGCCCTGGCCTGCGCCCCAGATATCGCGCCAGGCCTTGGCCTTGCTGCCGCCGCCGGAACCGAAGTTCATCTTGGTCTTGTCGGCCTCGGGCAGGTTGTCCGGATCGAGGCCGGCATTGACGATGGACTTCTTCAGGTAGTTGCCATGCACGCCGGTAAAGAGGTTGGTGTAGACCACATCGGCCGCCGTCGACTCGACAATAGCCTGGCGATAGGCGTCGTCGACATTGGATTCGCGCGTGGCCAGCCAGCGCGAGCCCATGTAGGCGAAGTCCGCGCCCATGGCCTGCGCCGCCAGCACCGCATCGCCCGTGGCGATGGAGCCGGACAGGGCCAGTGGCCCCTTGAACATCTTGCGTACTTCGCCCACCAGCGCGAAGGGCGAGAGCGTACCGGCGTGGCCACCGGCACCGGCGGCCACCAGGATCAGGCCATCCACACCGGCTTCCAGTGCCTTCTCGGCATGGCGCAGCGAGATCACGTCATGCAGCACGATGCCGCCGTAGCTGTGGACGGCGTCCAGCATTTCCTTGGGCGGTGCGCGCAGGCTGGAGATGATGATGGGCACCTGGTGCTTTACGCAGGTGGCCACGTCCTGGGCCAGGCGGTCGTTGGACTGGTGCACGATCTGGTTGACCGCGATCGGCCCGACCTTGCGTTGCGGATGCCCGGATTGCCACTGCGCCAGCTCGTCCTGCAGCTGGGTCAGCCAGGTATCGAGCAGCTCGGCCGGGCGCGCGTTGAGGGCAGGAAACGATCCGACCAGCCCGGCCTTGCACTGGGCTGCCACCAGCGCCGGGCCGCTGGCGATGAACATGGGCGAGCAAATGATGGGCAGGCGCAGATCTTGCAATGCTTTGGGGTAAGCAGGGGCTGGTGGCATGGTCGTCTCACTTGGGTTGTCGTTATCTCAAGGCAACAGGGCTGGACCCCATGCCGCTTTTGTCCGGCGATTATAGGACAAAAAGCGACAAAATATAACGGTCGTGCTTTTTGTTGCGCGAAGGTGAAATTTTCAGGAAATTATTTATATGATTTACTGTCTCCCTTTCATGCGTGCTATGTTTTCCACAAGCCTGCAATAAAACAGGCCACGCAGGGCGCTACCGGGGGCGTCTTGCGGACCGGCTCAGCCGGAAGGGCCATGCCCGAGTTCCATCTATCTATCGTCATTAGCCGTAGGGGGGAATCATGCAACACTTTGATCTCGTCAATGTCCTCATCATCGTCCTGGCCGCCGTCGCACTGATTGGGGGCGCGCTGCTGCACAAGCGTGCACTGAAAAAGGCGCTCATCGAGTCGGACAAGCTGCCAGTGCGCGGCCTGCGGCGTTATCGCCAGCAGTGAAGACAGGCGCCGCGCGCCTCGTCGCTGCCATTGCATTTCAGTACGACCATTGCAGGTTGAACCCGCCGCCCAGGGTGGCGGTGGGGAACCCGTTCGGCTTTGATACCGGGGTCGCAATGAAAAATTCAACGCCAAGCTTGTCGATACTGCCGCGCCAGCCCAGTACGGCGCCGCTCAGCCGGCGCCCGCTCAGCAATTGCGTGAGCGGACCCGCTACCGCCCCGGTATCAAGCCCGGCGTAGAGTTCCTGTCCGCTTTCTCCCCACCCCCACGCCAGCTCATTGCGCAGCAGCCAGCCGCGTTCGCCCTGCAGGCTCAGGTCGCCATCGAAGCCGCGTACCGTGTAGCGGCCACCGATGGCGAATTGATCCTGGGCCGGCAAGCGGCCGCGATGCCATTGCGCGCGTGCCAGCGCGCCATAGCGAAACCGTGCCGTGCCGACCTGGAAGGGCAGCTGCAGCGCCGCATCCGCCAGCCACAGGCCATAGCGGGTAGTGATCTGCGGCAGATCCAGCTCATCTTCGGGCGCCTTGCCCTGGCGGTCCAACGCGTGCCGGTAGCCCAGGTTCACCTCGGCCACGGCGCTGCCGATGAAGTGCCGGTGCTGCAAGCCCGCCTCCCACGCGCTCGTCCGGCGTTGCTGCGGATCCAGGGGATTCTGGTCGATGAAATTGAAGGACTTGCGCAGCAGCAGCTTGGCCGAGAACAGCGTCTTGCTGGTGGCGCCACGCTGCATCAGCCGCGACAGCTTCAGCTCGCCGGTTTCTGCATGGCCGCTGTAGAGCACCGGCTCGAAGGCGCCCGCCACCGTCTGGTGATAGCGGCTGCCGGAGAGCGTCGCCGAGAGCACCCAGTAGCCAAAGGGCAGTGAATAATGCAGCGTGTGGCTGCGGCTGCCGCGATCCCCGTAGCGGCCCAGGCTGCGCGTGAGATTGGCGTAAAACAGGTCATTGAGTGTCCACCAGTTGTCATACGCCACCGTCACACCCGCCTGATGGCGGCCGGTGGTGCGGGCGCCGCCATCGTCCAGTGAGGCCGAGAAGCGGAACGGAAAGGCCTGCCGGTACTGCACTACCAGATCGCTGTCGCCGGCTTGCGCATCGGCTTCTTCCGAGGGCGTGATCTCGATGTCGGCCTCTGCCGTGGGGACGCGCTTGAGGTTTTCCAATCCCTGCTCGATGGCCCGCAAGTCGAGGACATCTCCCTCCGACAAGGGCAATGCCGAAAACGTGTTACCCCGCGCATCGGCGCCCTCGGCCATGCGCACCTTGCGCAGCCTGCCCGGTATCACCGTCAGTACCAGCCTGCCGGCCGAAAGGTCCTGCGGCTGTGCCAGCACGCGCGTGGTGGTGTAGCCGCGCGCGATGATGTCGGCCTGCACGCGAGCCAGCAGGATTTGCAGACCCTGGCTGCCCAGGCAGCGGCCTGCGGCACCACCCTCCCCGGCTGCCTTCATCACCGTGCCCAGGGCGGGACGGAAGCGCTCCGCAGAATCTCCTTCCATGATGATCGTGTCGATGCGGCTGCAAGGTTGTTCGTCCTCGGGATAGTCCAACGACGTGGAAGCGGCAGGGGGCAGGCCCAGCGTGAGCACATCGGGCGCTTGCTCCAGGGTCTCGCGCAAGACGCGCTCTCGTTCGCGCTGCAGTTGTTCTTGCTGGATGCCGGGAGATTGTGCTGCGCTGTAGAGCGGGAGGGAGAGCGCGCCGAGCAGCAGCGGAGAAAGGAGGTGGTAGCGATTCATAAGGAAATGGTCAGCGAGCAAAACAACAGCGGGCACGCGTGTCGCGATCACTCAAAAATTGGGGAGATCGCAATTTCTCTTTTTATCGTCTGCACATAAATCAGACTTTTCTGATTTTTTAATCCGCTCTAAAAAAATAGACTGCGCCTCGAATCGATAAGGCATCCGGCCCGGATCGATCTCGCAAAAAGGGGCGTTCCATGAACCGTCAGCGCTATCAGTTGGTCTTCAATCGTCATCGCGGCATGCTGATGGCGGTCGCGGAAACCGCCTCGGCCATCAGTGGCCAGAAGTTGCCGACGGTAGGTGGGGGAGTCGGTGTGGTGGCACCGGCATCGTGGAAGTTCTGCACGCTGGTCTTGGCCCTCGCACTGACGTGGCAGAGCGTGGCACATGCGCAAATCTTGGTCGATCGCAACGCACCGCGCGAAGAGCAGCCGATGGTGCTCAAGGCCGCCAACGGCGTGCCCGTGGTGAACATCCGGCAGCCCAACGCCAAGGGCCTGTCGGTCAACAGCTACCGGCGTTTTGATGTGGATGGGCGGGGCGTCATCCTCAACAACGCGGGTGGCGCCAGCAAGTCCGAACTGGGCGGCTATATCGCTGGCAATCCGTGGATGCCCGGCGGTGGCGCGCAGGTCATCGTCAACCAGGTCAACGCAACGGACCCCAGCTACCTGCGCGGCTTCATCGAGGTGGCGGGCAACCCGGCGCAGGTGATCATCGCCAACCCGGCCGGCATCACCTGCGCGGGCTGCGGTTTCATCAACGCCCAGCGCGCCACCATGACCACCGGCACGCCCGTCATCCGCCAGGGCAACCTGGAAAGCTATCGCGTCAACAGCGGGGTGATCAGCTTCGAAGGACTTGGCCTGCAAGCCGGTGACACCGCGTATGCCGACGTCATCGCTCGCGCGGTGCGCGTGCATGCGGCGCTGCGGGCCAGACAGATCCGGCTCACCACCGGGCTCAATACGGTCAGTGCCGATCACGCGCAGGTCACGCCGGGCCAGAGCGCCACCGATGGTGCGCCGGTGCGTGCCATTGATGTAGCAGCGCTCGGCGGCATGTATGCCGGTCACATCTACCTGAGCGCCACCGAACACGGCGTGGGCGTGCACAACGGCGGCACGCTCACGGCCACCGAAGGACAGCTGGTCGTGACGGCAGCCGGCCGCCTGGAAAATACCGGCACCTTGGCGGCACGGGGCGACACCGTGATCGCTGCTGCCGGCCCCGTGAGCAACGCCGGCAGCGGCACGATGGGCTCCGAAAGCACGCTGCGCATCCACGCCACTGCACTGGACAATGCCGGCACGCTTGAGGCCAGCCGACAGATCCAGATACGCACCACCGGAGCGCTCATCAACCAGGGCAGCCTGGGCGCCAGGGACGGCACCCTCCTTGAAGTCGGGACGCTGGAGAACACCGGCACGGGCCGCATCGGCAGTACAGGCGACACCCGCGTGCAGAGTAGCGGTTCGATACGCAATGCAGGCAGCCTGCTAGGGGATACCGGCGTTACGCTTGCTGCGGTCACGCTGGAAAACACCGGCAGCGTGCTCACCCCCGCCACGCTCGCACTGCGTATCCGCAACACGCTGGACAACAGCGGCAAGGTTGGCAGCAACGCCCGGCTTGAGCTTCGCGCCGCGACACTCACAAATCGGGGAGATATTTATTCCGCACAGGAATCTGCGCAGTTGCAGGTAGCAGGACGGCTCTTCAACAGCGGCAGCATCGAGGCGAAACGGGCCCTCGATGCCAACGCGGTAGCGATTGAAAACCAGGGGCGCGTCATCGGGGAAGCGGTACTCAACGCCAGCGCAAGCGCCGCCCTCACCAATACCGGCACCATGGGCAGCAAGGGGGATGCCGACTTCAAGGCCGCCAGCCTCGACAATCGCGGCACGCTCAGTGCAGTCCAATCGCTTGCCCTGAAAGTGACCGGCCAATTTACCAACGAAAAGAACGTCGGTGCCGGCAGCACCCTCCAGGTCGATGCCGATGCACTGGACAACAGCGGCAAGCTGTTCTCGCATGGCAGCTTGTTCATGCGCATCGGCGCTGCTGCGCTCAACAGCGGCAAGATCGGTGCAGATGGCACGGTGGATTTCCGGGCGGCCTCCCTGGCCAATGGCGGTGCGCTCTATTCTCTTAACAAAAGTGTCGATGTACAGACTCGAGAGAGCATCACCAACAGCGGCACTGTTGAGGCCAAGCAATCGGTCTCACTGAAGGCGGCGACCCTGAACAACTGCGGGACATTCACCGCCGAGGGCGCCATGAAGCTCTCGCTGCAGCAGGGCTTGAGCAACACCGGAGAGATCGGCGCCAACGATACCCTCACCGTCAATGCAGCCACGCTGGAGAACAGTGGCAGGATCCGCTCGGCCGAGAGTTCGCTGGTGCTGGCGACAGACGGAAAAACCAGCAACCAAGGCAAGATCCTCGCCGCTACCCGGCTGGAGATCACGGCGACCGGCATCGATAACAGCGACGGCACGCTGGGCGGCGGCGAGGTGGTCATTGATGCGCGCAACCGGCGTTTCAACAATCAGCGCGGCGTGCTCTTTGCGCGGCAAGACCTGAAGCTGGAGAGCGCAGAGCTCGACAATCGTGCCGGCAGCATCGCCGCCCGGGGCAAGCTGACGCTGTCCAGCGGCGAAGTCAACAATGAGGGCGGATTGTTGCAGGCCCTCAAGAGCCTCGACCTCGATACCCACGGCCAGGCACTGTACAACCTGCATTCGGGCAAGGACCAAGGCGTGCGTGCGGGCACGGACCTGCACATCAAGGCCGGCTCGCTGGGCAATGGCGCGGGTGTCGTGGTGGCAGGCGGCCAAGCCCGTCTGCAAGTGAGCAGCCTTGACAATCAGGGTGGCGATATCGCCACTGGTGGTGGGCTGCGCATCGAGGCGGGCAGCGTGGACAATCGCGGCGGGCAGTTGCAGTCGAAGGGCGCGATGCAAGTGGAGGTGTCGGCAGGCGACATTGAAAACCGCCGTGGCCTGATTCGTTCCGATGAAGACGTAACCCTACAGAGCCGGAGCCTGCGCAACGACGATACCCAGGGCAATGACCAGGGCATCGAGGGCCGCAGCGTAAGTCTTGTCACAGGGGCGCTCCACAACAACAACGGCGCCATCCGCACCGGCCAGTCATTGCAGATCGCCGCCCGTGAGCGTGTGGACAATCGCGGCGGGCTCCTGTCTTCGCAAGGCACGCTGTCGGTCAGTGACCCGGCCAGCACCCGCAGGCTGGTCATCGACAACGAAGGCGGACGCATCCTCGCAGGCGGTGACCTGAGCCTTACGTCCGACTCCCTGATTGGCAAGGGCCTGCTGTTGAGCCACAAGGATCTGCGTATCGATGTGACCGCCGACCTGGAGCAGCGCGGAGAAACTGCAGCCGCTGGCAATCTCGATCTGCGCATTGGCGGGCGCTTCAGCAACTACGGCACGCTGGCCGCTGCGGCAGCGTTGCGCGTGACTGCCAGGGGACTCCAGAATCATGCGGGAGCTTCCATCCTGGGCGGCGATGTCTCGCTGTCTGCCGGTGCGGGACAGGACTTCATCAACCGGGGCCTGATCGACGGCGTCACCACGCGCATTCAGGCCGGCACGCTCTACAACCTGGGTACCGGACGCATCTACGGTGACCGCATCGCGCTTGCTGCCGATGTGCTGCACAACGCACCGGAGAGCCTCGACGGCGTACTACGGGCCCCGGTCATCGCGGCGCGTGAGCGCCTGGATATCGGGACCGGCTTGCTCTACAACAGCGAGCAGGCGCTGCTGTATTCGGTCGGCGACATGTCCATTGGCGGCGCCATCGGCAGCGACCATCGTGCGACCGGACGTGCGCGCGAAGTCAACAACACCAGCGCCACTGTCAATGCGGATGGCGCACTCACCATTGCCGCCGATGCGATCAACAACCGCAATGCGCATGTCGAGATCGCTGAAGAGAGCAAGCCGGGACGCAGGATCATCCACTACCGGCTGGTGGGATCGCCGGATTTCGTCTCTGGCGATGCTGCGCGGCTGATCCATCAGGATAGCGGCCAGATCATCGCGCCGGAGAACTGGCGCGCGATGGGCGATGAGGACAATTTCCGCCTGCTGTTGCCGTCGGAGGAATATCCCTTTGAGCGTTACGGACCGCCGTTTGACTATAGCCGCCATGTCGGCAGGGGTGGCCGCTTGTACCGGAGCTTCGGCGTTGGCCCTGCCTATCTTGCAGCGATTCCCGAAGTCAGTACCGAGCACAGCACCTTTCCGGCAGAACCGGAACGCTTCGTCTACCAGCCCGGTGACCGTATATGGGATGTCTTTCGCGTAGCAAGGCCGACGACGGAAGTACCACCCGAGCCTGAACTTCCCAGAATCTGCAGTGATCCTGAATCCTGCCCGGATGCGGATTATCGGCAGCGGCATAGCCAGTGGAAAGCGATCCGCGATACGACGGTTGAGTCCTACCACAATCTGGACAAGGCTATCGATAGATTCAACCGTTCACTCTATGCGACGGCGATTGCAGGTGCGGTGACAGGCAATCTGAGTGCATCTTCATCGCAGTTCATCCAGGCGGCGGCCGTCAATTATCTGCAAGGGCTGGGCGCTGAACAGGTCAAGAGAATCGCTGACAACCTGCAGAGCGAAGCCGCTCGCTCCGCCTTGCAGGGCATCCTGGGATGCGCCGGTGCCATGGCCAAGGAGGCAGCGTGCGGTGCAGGTGCGCTGGGCGCATCGGCCGGCACCGTCATCAATGCGCTGCTGCAGTCGGCGGACCGGCCGGGCAGTCAGGAGAAGGAGTCGCGCACGAATCTGGTGACCAGCGTCGTGGCGGGGATTGCGACCGCTGCAGGAAGTACCGCGAATCCGACGGCCACGCTCGCAGCCCAACTGGAGGCAGAAAACAATGCCTTGGGGGTGAGCTATCTATTATGAAACTTCACTTGATGAACAATATAACTACGATTTATCTAAGCTCTTGACGTACTTTGAAATTTTCCGGACTGCACGAAAAAATAACGACGAATTAACTGCATTCGTCGCGCTATTGCACGCAGGTACCTCTTCACAAAATCTTAAAAGTCTATTTGAAAATATTGAGAATGAAATTGACAAGGTGATGTTTCGAGATCCGCGATTCAAGTAGCCTGAGATCCCTGAAGGTTATAAGTTCCCGGAAGACTATCTTGAGGTGAGTGATAAGAAAGATCGCTATTGAAAGACCAGAAGAGGATTTGACGGGAAAAGTATATATCTCGCACAAGGGCTTATTGGTAAGGAAATTGAGAAAGGCGATAAGTTGTATTTAGATGGCCTACATAAGGATCATCTTGAAGTATTTGATTCGACAGGAAAACTTCGGACCGTGCTTAACTTGGACGGTACTGTGAATGGCGATAAGTTGGCTGTGGCCCAAGAACAAGGGAGAAAGCTGAAATGAAAGAGATTAGCGGATTAGATTCTATTCAGTTGGCGTTTCTGGAGCTGACTTCAAGCATCGGCTTGACCATTGATGAAATGAACGCGGAGATAAAAGATGATGGGCAATTTGAATGGTTTATTGATTACGAAAATTCACTAAACGAACGGTATGAATACAACTCATCTAAGCTCCTAAGGTATTTCGATATTCACCGAAAGGCAAGAAAGAATAACGACCAGTTGACGGCTTTTGCAGCACTTCTTTTTGCGGGTGTTTCTGCTCACAATCTTAAAAATATATTCGAAAATATAGAAGCTGAAATTGATAAGGTGATGTTTCGAGATCCGCGATTCACGTGGCCTGATATCCCTGAAGGTTATAAGTTTCCGGAAGACTATCTGGAGGAGAAGTCTTAGGAAAGGTGATCCAATGAATTGGTTAAAACTGTTAGACGTTACGTGGGAAGCGATCGGAAGTGGCACTGTCTTCAGGATGAATTCCGTCTCACCCTACGAGTCCTTGGTGGACTTCATGGTAGTCGACATTCCTGGCGATGAGCGGCCCTTTGCCTTGGTGGTGTCAACGGGACGAAAGGCTGGACGAATACTGGTCAAGCTGCCCCCCGATGCATTATGGAGCGAAGGGCACGGCCTCTCTCTGCCGTGGATCGTAGAAAATTGGGCGAAATGGATCTATCCCGAATGCCCGGTCGAGGAAGTACTCATCTTGCCGAACTACGAAATAGACGGTGCCGAGGAATTTCCTCTCATCGTCTAAGTGAGGGATCGGACTACCCTGCGTAAGCAGGCATCCATTCCTCCCACACCATCTCGCCCCCAGATAACCCTCACCCCACCCGCTTGGCCGCCAACGCATTCCCCACCCTGCTCACCGACTTGCGCCCCAGCTGCTGCGAGATGAACTGCCCCGCCTCGGCCACCGCATCCAGGTCAATCCCGGTCTCGATTCCAAGCCCGTTCATCATGTACAGCACATCCTCGGTCGCCACATTGCCGGTCGCGCCCTTGGCATACGGACATCCCCCCAGCCCCGCCACTGACGCGTGATAGATGCTGATCCCCGTCTGCAGACTGGCATAGATATTGGCCAGCGCCTGCCCATAAGTATCGTGGAAGTGACCCGACAAACCTTCGATATGGAATTCACGAATCGCCGTTTCCATCACCGGCCGCACCTTGCCTGGCGTGGCCACGCCGATGGTGTCGGCGATGTCGATCTCGTCACAGCCCAGCTCACGGAAACGCCGCACCACGTCGGCCACCGCATCCAGCGGGACTTCCCCCTGGTACGGACAACCGAACGCACAACTCACCGCCGCACGCAGGCGCTTGCGATGGTCCTTGGCGGCCTTGGCCACTTCGGCAAAACGTTCGATGGATTCGGCAATGGAGCAATTGATGTTCTTCTGCGAGAACGCCTCCGAGGCCGCGCCGAAAATCACCACCTCATCCACCCCCGCCTCCAGCGCCGCCTCAAAGCCCTTCATGTTGGGCACCAGCGCCGAATACACCACGCCCGGCTTGCGGGTGATGCCATGCATCACCTCGCTGGAAGTGGCCATCTGCGGCACCCACTTGGGCGAGACGAAAGATGCCGCCTCCACATTCGGAAACCCCGCCGCAGAAAGCCGGTTCACCAGCTCGATCTTGACCTCGGCGGAAATGGTTTCCTTCTCGTTCTGCAAACCGTCGCGCGGTCCGACTTCAACGATCTTCACTTTCTTGGGCAGGCTCATCATGCGGGTCTCCGTTGGGGTTGTTGTGATGCGTGGATGGCTGTCGAACAGTTCAGTTGGCCGCCGGCGCGGCATCGAGCCGCACATCGGCCACCGTGCCGCCGGTCATCTTCTCCAGCTGCGCGGCCGTGAGGTTGAAGACGGCATGCGGATGGCCGGCCGCCGCCCAGACGCTGTCAAAGTTGAACAGCTCACGGTCGATCAGCATCACCGGCTTGACCACGTGGCCAATCGGGCAGACGCCGCCGATGGCATAACCGGTCGTGTCGCGCACGAACTTGGCATCGGCCTTGCCGAGCGGGCCGGTCAGGGCGGTGACCTTGGCTTCGTCCACCCGGTTGGCACCGCTGGCAATGACCAGCACCGGCGCACCGTCAGCCACGCGCCGGAAGATGATGGACTTGGCAATCTCGGCCACGCTGCAGCCCACGGCCGCAGCGGCTTCGGCCGAGGTGCGGCCGGTCGAGGGCAGCATCGTGACCGGTTTGTCATGGCCCATTGCGGCCAGCAGGTCGGCAACGCGTTGGGCGGAAGAGGGCAGGGCGGCAGCAGGTTCGTTCATGGCGTTCATGGCGATTATCAAGTAGGCGCAAGGCCGGCAGCAGGACAAGCCGGAAATGATAACAGCACCCCCGCCCTCTCTGCCGCGCAGGCCCGCATTCAGCGATCCAGCAGGAACACGCCATCGCTGGCCGCCGCCCCCGCCTTCTGCAGTTGCGCCACGCACCAGTCGGCCAGGGCCGCATCCTCCATCTGCAAGAAGCGCGCATTGGTGATGCGCAGCAAGGGAATCTCCCGCATCATCGCCGGCAAGTCCGCCAGCGCAATCCGGCAACGTTCCAGCAGCAGGAATTTCACCAGGACCTTGATGCCATTGTGCGCATTGCGCAGTGGATCGGCCTGCAGATAATCCAGCCGCGAGAAGGCCTTCTCCAATGCATCGTCCACCTCGCTGAAGGGCGCGCCATGGCCGGGGATGACGGTGCGCACATCGAGGCTGCGGATCAGTTCCAGCGTGGCGCGCGCCTCCTCGAAACCGGATTCGCCATCCAGCTCCGGAAAGATGATCCCGAAGCCATTGCGCCACAAGGCATCGGCCGAGATCAGCACACCCTCCTGCGCGCAATACAGCAGCAGCGCATGCGGGTCGTGGCCCGGTGCGGCCAGGGCGGTCCAGTCGAGGTCTCCCAGGCGCAGCACATCGCCGCTGCGCACCAGCTGGTCGTGCGCAAAGCGCGGGCAACGCTGGCCGGTGGCGCGGTAGCTCAGGGCGTCTTCGTCCCAGCGGCGCACCTTGTCATCCTCGGCTGCGGGGATGGCGATGCGGCAGCTATAGGCGGCGTGCAGCGCGGCATTGCCGCCGCAGTGGTCGGAATGCAGATGGGTATTGAGCAGCACATCGAGCCGTTCACGCCCGCGCTGGTGCAGGACGTGGCGCACCAGTGTCTGCGTCTGTTCGGCATGGGCAACGTAGCCGCTGTCGATCATGGCGACTTCATCGCGACCGAACAGCAGCACGTTGTTGGATGACAGCCAGCCCCGCTCCAGCACGTGCAGCGAGGGTGGCAGGCGCAGTGCGGACGTGTTCACGGCGCGCTGCTCACGCGGCCTTGAAGTCCAGCAGCTGCGCTCCTTCGGCCACCTGGTCGCCAACCGCGTAGCGCAGCGCTTCCACGGTGCCGGCCGAGGGTGCGGCGATGGTGTGTTCCATCTTCATGGCTTCCATGATCAGCAGCGGCGTGCCTTGCGTGACGCTCGCGCCCTGGTCCACCAGCAGCGCGACGATCTTGCCGGGCATGGGCGCGGTCAGGCGGCCGCCCTCGGCCTCGGCGTGGCCGGCGTGGGCCATCGGGTCGGGCAGGCGCAGGCTGTGCTGGCTGCGGCCATCGAAGAGGTGCAGCCCTTCGCCCTCCCAGGCCACATCGGCTTGCAGGGTGCGGCCGTCCAGGGAGATGCGCACGCTGTCGGTATTGGCCGCATGCAGGGCCAGCGTGTGCGTATTGCCCCCGATCTGCAATTGCCATTGGCGGCCGTCGCCGGCGTAGTCGATCCGGACCTCGCTGTTGCCTGAGTCATGTTCGAAATTCAGGCAGCGCTGCAGGCGGGTATTGAGACGCCAGCCACTGGTCTGTGCCCAGGGATCGCGGCTGTCCTGGTTACGCTGCTCCCGTTGCAGCAGGGCTGCGGTGGCCAGGGCCAGCGTGTCGGCTGTGGGCGCGACCGGGGCAGGGAAGAGCGTGTCGCGGTGACGTTCGATCAGGCCGGTATCGAGATCGGCCGTCGCAAATGCCTGGCCTGCGATCAGCCGCTGCAGGAAGCCGATGTTGGTTGCCAGCCCGACCACCTGGTACTGCGCCAGCGCACGCGCCATGTTGCGCAGGGCGGCGTCACGGTCAGCGCCCCAAACGATGAGCTTGGCGATCATCGGATCATAGAAGGGCGAGATGGCATCGCCCTCGCGCACACCGGCATCAATGCGCACGGCCGCCGGTTGCGTGGCACCGGGTGCGGCCAGCGCGAATTCCACCGCAGGGGCGCTGCGCATGCGGGTGAGCGTGCCGATGGCGGGGAGGAAACCTTTCTCGGGATTCTCCGCATAGATGCGCGCCTCGATGGCGTGGCCCTGGATGCGCAACTGCTCCTGCTTCAGCGGCAGCGGCTCGCCCGATGCCACGCGCAATTGCCACTCCACCAGGTCCAGTCCGGTAATCATTTCCGTGACGGGGTGCTCGACTTGCAAGCGCGTATTCATCTCCATGAAGTAGAAAGTGCCGTCCTGGTTGGCGATGAATTCCACCGTGCCGGCACCGACGTAGCCGACGGCACGGGCAGCGGCGACGGCTGCCTCGCCCATGGCGGCGCGGCGGCCGCAGCTCATGCCGGGGGCCGGGGCTTCTTCCAGCACCTTCTGGTGGCGGCGCTGCACCGAGCAGTCGCGCTCGAAGAGATAGACGCAATGGCCGTGGCCATCAGCAAAGACCTGGATTTCGATATGGCGCGGACGGGTCAGGTATTTCTCCACCAGCACGCGGTCATCGCCGAAACTGGAAATCGCCTCGCGCTTGCAGGAGGCCAGTGCCACCTCGAAATCTTCACTGCGCTCGACCACGCGCATGCCCTTGCCACCGCCACCAGCGCTGGCCTTGAGCAGCACCGGGTAGCCGATGCGGTCGGCTTCGGTACGCAGGAAATCGCTCTCCTGGCGCTGGCCGTGATAGCCCGGCACCAGCGGCACGGCGGCTTTTTCCATCAAGGCCTTGGCCGCAGATTTGGAACCCATGGCCTCGATGGCCGAGGCCGGCGGGCCGATGAAGACCAGGCCGGCATCGGCGCAGGCCTGGGCGAAGCCGGCGTTCTCCGACAGGAAGCCGTAGCCGGGGTGGATCGCTTGGGCGCCGGTGGCGAGTGCGGCGGCGATGATCTTGTCGGCGCAGAGATAGCTTTCCTTGGCCGGGGCCGGGCCCAGGTGCACGCTCTCGTCACAGGCGGCCACGTGCTTGGCCTGGGCGTCGGCATCGGAATACACGGCCACGGTGGCGATACCCAGGCGGCGGGCGGTGGCGGCCACGCGGCAGGCGATTTCGCCGCGATTGGCGATCAGGATCTTGGTGAACATGGTGTCTCCTCGGTGGCGCGCTTCAGATGCGGAAGACGCCGAATCGGGTCTCTTCGATGGGGGCGTTCAGGGCAGCGGACAATCCCAGCGCCAATACCTGGCGGGTATCGGCAGGATCGATCACGCCGTCATCCCACAGGCGCGCCGAGGCGTAATACGGATGGCCCTGGGTTTCATATTGGGCGCGGATGGGCTCCTTGAAGGCGGCTTCCTCTTCTGCGCTCCAGCTGCCGCCGCGCGTTTCGATGCCGTCGCGCTTGACGGTGGCCAGCACGCTGGCGGCCTGCTCGCCGCCCATCACCGAGATGCGCGCATTGGGCCACATCCACAGGAAGCGCGGCGAGAAGGCGCGCCCGCACATGCCATAGTTGCCCGCACCGAAACTGCCGCCGATGATGACGGTGAGCTTGGGCACCTTGGCGGTGGAGACGGCCGTGACCATTTTTGCACCATGGCGTGCAATGCCCTCGTTCTCGGCCTTCTTGCCGACCATGAAGCCGGTGATGTTCTGCAGGAAGATCAGCGGGATCTTGCGCTGGCAGCACAGTTCGATGAAGTGCGTGCCCTTCTCGGCCGCTTCCGAAAACAGGATGCCGTTGTTGGCGATGATGCCCACCGGCATGCCGTGCAGGTGCGCGAAGCCGCACACCAGCGTGGTGCCGTAGCGCGCCTTGAATTCATCGAACTCGCTGCCATCGACGATGCGGGCGATGACCTCGCGCACGTCGAAGGGCTTGCGCGTATCGGTGGGGATCACGCCATACAGTTCCTGCGCCGGATACTTCGGTTCCACGCTCTCGCGCAGGGCCAGCTGCTGCGGCTTGCGGCGGTTGAGGTGGCTGACGATGTTGCGCGCGATGGCCAGGGCATGGGTGTCGTCCTGGGCCAGGTGATCGGCCACGCCCGAGAGGCGCGTATGGACGTCGCCACCGCCCAGTTCTTCAGCCGTCACCACTTCACCGGTGGCCGCCTTGACCAGCGGTGGCCCGGCCAGGAAGATGGTGGCCTGTTCCTTGACGATGATGGATTCATCGCTCATGGCCGGTACATAGGCACCGCCTGCCGTGCAGGAACCCATCACCACGGCGATCTGCGCAATGCCCTTGGCCGACAGGTTGGCCTGGTTGTAGAAGATGCGGCCGAAGTGGTCGCGGTCGGGGAAGACCTCATCCTGGTTGGGCAGGTTGGCGCCGCCGCTGTCGACCAGGTAGATGCAGGGCAGGTGATTGAATTCGGCAATCTCCTGGGCGCGCAGGTGCTTCTTGGCCGTCATCGGATAGTAGGTGCCGCCCTTGACGGTGGCATCGTTGCAGACGATCACGCACTCCTGCCCGGCCACGCGGCCGATGCCGGTGATGATGCCGGCCGAGGGCGCGGCATCTTTCAGGTTGCCTTCGCGGTCCTTCTCGCGGTACATGCCGTAGGCAGCCAGCTGCGAGAATTCCAGGAAGGGCGTGCCCGCGTCCAGCAACATCTGCACGCGCTCGCGCGGCAGCAGCTTGCCGCGTGCCACGTGCTTCTCGCGCGCGGCCTGGCCGCCGCCTTCGGCGATGGCGGCTACCTTTTCGCGCAGGTCGTCGACGATGCGCTGCATGGCATCGCGGTTGTGCTGGAATTCCTCGCTGCGCGGGTTGAGCTTGCTTTCAATCTGCGGCATGGTTCTGTCTCTCTGTTCAGTTTCTTGTTGTGCTGCGGGGCGCACCGGTGCTGGCTTGGCGGGGCATGGTGCAGAAAACGTCAGTCCTCCGGGAAGCGCCCATCCACGTAATACCAGCGGGCCTGGCCGCTGTCGTCGGGCTGGCGCACGAAGTTGCTGATCTCGTGCAGGCGGTGCGCTTTTCCGCCGACCTTGAAGCGCGCCACGAATTCGACGGTCGCCTCATCGCTGCCGCTGGCGTGCTGGTGTTTCTTGATGTCCAGGCCGATCCACTTGACGTCGGTTTCGCTGGTCAGTTCTTCTTCCGGCAGCGTGTCAGGGAACCAGGTCGCGCGCAGGTAGGCTTCATCGCGCAGGGCGAAGGCGCTGTAGCGCGAGCGCATCAGCAGTTCGGCCGTGGCCGGCACTTCGCCGCCGGTGATGAAGCGGCCACAGCATTTTTCGAAGCTGGGCTGGCCGCAGGGGCAGGGGCCGGATTTGTCTTTCTTGGTGCTCATCAGATCTTTCCGTTCTTGAGGAAGGCTTCCAGCTGGGTGAAGCGGTCGAAGCCCCAGAATGGTTCGCCATCGACGATCATGAAGGGCGAGCCGAACACGCCGGCCTTGCCGGCGGCCTCGGTGGCTGCGCGCAGCTGCTCCTTCAGTTCGGGCGTGCCCAGCGCCGTTTCCAGTGCGGCGCGGTCGATGCCGTTGTCGGCGGCGATGCGCAGCACGTTCTCGGGCACGCTGATGTCGATGTCTTCGGTGAAGTAGGCGCTGTACAAGGTCTTGATCAGGTCCGCCGCCTTGGCCGGCTGGGTCTGCTGCACCCACAGCGTGGCGCGCGCAGCGACCTGCGTGCCGATGGGGAACTGGCTCGGCGCCTTGTAGAAGATATTGTGGAAGCGCGCAGTACGCTCCATGTCGTGGCGCGAGTAATCGCCCTTGACCGGAATGGTGACCAGCGAATTGGTGCCCAGCGCCTTGAAGATGGGACCCAGCAGGATGGGATGCCAGTTGACGCTGCGGCCGTATTTCGCGGCCAGCTTGTCGATTTCGACCGCAGCGAAATAGCCGTAGGGCGAGCTGAAGTCGAAGTAGAAATCGATGGGTGTACTCATGATGTCCGTCGTGTCTGAAGTTTGAAAAGAGGCGAGGGCGCTTACAGCGTATCGGCGAACAGTTCGCGGCCGATCAGCATGCGGCGGATCTCGCTGGTGCCGGCACCGATCTCGTAGAGCTTGGCATCGCGCCACAGGCGGCCTACGGGATATTCGTTGATGTAGCCATTGCCGCCCAGCGACTGGATCGCTTCGCCTGCCATCCAGGTGGCTTTCTCGGCCGAATAAAGGATGGCACCCGCGGCGTCCTTGCGCAGGGCGCGCACCTTGTCGGCGCTGTCGGCGCGGTCACAGGCCTGGCCGACCGCATAGACATAGGCCTTGCAGGCCATCATGGTGGAATACATGTCGGCCAGCTTGCCCTGCATCAGCTGGAATTCGCCGATGGCCTGGCCGAACTGCTTGCGGTCATGCACGTAGGGCACCACCACATCCATGCAGGCCTGCATGATGCCCAGCGGGCCGCCGGAGAGCACGCTGCGCTCGAAGTCCAGGCCCGACATCAGCACGTTGACGCCACGGCCGACGCCGCCCAGCACGTTTTCTTCCGGGACTTCGCAATCCTGGAACACCAGTTCGCCGGTGTGGGAACCGCGCATGCCGAGCTTGTCCAGTTTCTGCGCGACGGAAAATCCTTTATACCCTTTCTCTACCAGGAAGGCGGTCATGCCGCGCGCACCGGCGTCGAGATCGGTCTTGGCATAGACCACCAGCACGTCGGCATCGGGGCCATTGGTGATCCACATCTTGCTGCCATTGAGCACATAGCGGTCGCCCTTCTTGTCGGCGCGCAATTTCATGCTCACCACATCCGAACCGGCATTGGGCTCGGACATGGCCAGCGCACCGATGAAGTCGCCCGAGATCAGCTTGGGCAGGTATTTGCGCTTCTGCTCTTCATTGCCATTGCGCTTGATCTGGTTCACGCACAGGTTGGAGTGGGCGCCGTAGGACAAGCCCACCGACGCCGAGGCGCGCGAGATTTCCTCCATCGCGATGATGTGCGCCAGGTAGCCCAGTCCGGCCCCGCCGTACTCCTCACCGACGGTGATGCCCAGCACGCCCAGGTCGCCCAGCTTCTTCCACAGGTCCATGGGGAACTGGTCGCTGCGGTCGATCTCGGCCGCGCGCGGGGCGATCTCCGTTTGGGCGAAAGCGGCGACCGCCTCGCGCAGGGCGGCGATGTCTTCGCCATGGTCGAAATTGAGGCCGGGCAGGTGGATCATGGGTGTCTCCTCGTTGGGTGTTTGGGGAATTCTTGTTGTGATGTGCAACGATCGCTGTTGCTTGACGTTAACGTCAACGGGGCCGGGATGTGCGGCGGCAGATGCCGTATGCGTCAGGCCGCCACCGCCTTGCGTTTGCTCTTCGGTTTGGCGTCGGCCAGCAGTTGCCGGCATTCCTCTTCGTGGGCGGCGATTTCGGAGAGGGTCAGTTCGAGGTCCTCGCGCTGCTGCTCCAGTTTTTCGCGATGCTGTTGCAGCAGGCCCAGGAAGCGTTGCAGCTGGGGCTGGGTATCCTTGGGCGACTCGTACATGTCGATCAGGTCCTTGATCTCGGCGAGCGTGAAGCCCAGGCGCTTGCCGCGCAGCGTGAGCTTCAGGCGCGTGCGCTCGCGCGCGGGATAGACGCGATGCCGCCCGCCCACCCCTTCGCGCTTGGGATTGAGGATGCCGTGGTCTTCGTAGAACCGGATCGCGCGCGGCGTGATCGCGAATTCTTCCGCCAGTTCGGTGATGGTGTAGGTAGGCATGGACGGGATGGATTGGGTTGGTCTGGCACTTTACGTTAACGTAAAGTATATTGTGCCCTGTCGTCCAGCAAAAAATGCAGGACTGGCACGACGCCCCGTGACGCCGCTCCCCCTTCTTGATGATCGCCAGGTTTACTGATGAATGCACTTGAATCCCAGCTCGACTACGCCTTCGGCGACACCCTGCCCGACACCGGCCACACCATGCAGGTGGCACCGGGCGTGCGCTGGCTGCGCATGGGGCTGCCCTTTGCCTTGAATCACATCAACCTGTGGTTGCTGGAAGACGAGCTCGATACCCCGCAAGGCCGCCAGCGCGGCTGGACCGTGGTCGATTGCGGCATCGCCACCGACGATACGCGCGCGGCCTGGGAGCGCATCTTCACTGAAGAACTCGATGGCTTGCCCATCCTGCGCGTGCTGGTCACGCATTGCCATCCCGACCACGTGGGCCTGGCCGACTGGCTGTGCCAGCGCTGGCAGGCGCCGCTGTGGATGAGTACCGGGGATTACGCCTTTGCGCGCGTGATGTCGGCAGCCTTGCCGGGGGCCGAGGGCACGGCGGCCACGCCGCATTTCCAGCGGCATGGCCTGGCCGATCCCGGGACGGTGGCGACGCTGCAGGGGCGCAATACGTATTACCAGGACCTGGTGCCGTCGGTGCCGCACGCGTATCACCGCATGCAGGATGGCCACGCGGTACGCATCGGCGGGCGGGACTGGGAGATCATCACCGGGTTCGGGCATTCGCCGGAGCACGTGTCGCTGTATTGCGCGGCGCTCAATGTGCTCATTTCGGGGGATATGGTCTTGCCGCGCATCTCCACCAATGTGTCGGTGTTTGCGATCGAGCCGGAGAGCAATCCGGTGCAGCAGTATCTGGATTCGCTGGCGAAATACGCGCACCTGCCGGGCGATGTGCTGGTGCTGCCTTCGCATGGCAAGCCCTTCCGTGGCTTGCATACCCGTATCCGGCAGTTGAACGACCATCACCGCGAGCGTCTGGCCGAAGTGCTGGAGGCCTGTGCCACACCGCAGACGGGCGTGGATATCCTGCCGGTCATGTTCAAGCGGCCGCTGGATACGCACCAGCTGTCCTTTGCGCTGGGGGAGGCGGTCGCGCACTTGCACAAGCTCTGGTATGACGGGGCGGTGCGGCGCTTGTTGGGGGAGGATGGGGTGTATCGGTTTGTGGCGGTGTGAGCTTTTCAAGGCACAGCACTGGTGCAGCGGGAGAAGCCTTCCATCAACGCTGCGCCCAGTTCTGCATCGATACTGTTGGTATCGACATAGAGGATCTCGGGGCCATCGTTGCTGATGCCTGAATAGCCATCGATATTCTTGTGGTGCGTGGGTTTGATCTCGATGTTGCCACTGTTTGCCGTAATCCAGCAGCACGCCATCTTTCTCATCATGGCCTTGCGATTCTTGTAGCCATATTGCTGCATGAGCAATGCTTGCCGTTCTTTGGCATTTTTTTGCACGATGCCTGATTTGAGGATTTCCTGAAATTCAGGCACCGAGACGTGTCTGCTCCTGGACAAGGCCAGTCGCAGCGCGCTGCCGAGCTCGGCAGCGGTGGCCGTTGGCATCAATATCTGAGGTGAGACGTCGGGGTCGGCAAAATCGAGCATGCCTTGCGACATCGTGATGAACTGATACAAGTCGCCATTGAAATAGACGGTCGCTCTTGATGTGTTTTTCAATATTGCACCTTGATCTGGAGTGGGACCGGGGGATTACTTGTCTGAAGCAATCAGTACGACGTTTCGCAATGCCGTTGCATCCCTGTGAAATTCACTCGGCAGACACATCGTAAGGAAGATGCTCTACGGTCAGGAATTGCTCGACCGCCCTTTTCACCTCGCCCTCGGGAAACGCATGGCAAAGCACTGTTGTCCCCAAATCGTTCGAGCAAAGCAGCATGTCATTGCCTCCCTGGGAAAACAGGAAAAATCGCCAGCCTGTGTCACTAATTTCCGAATACATGGATAGCTCTACTCCGTAGGGGGGGATCGTCCGGCGACTATCTTCTATTTCGATAAACAGATCGAGGAGCGCCGAGATTCTCTCATCGGTCTCGGAAAACCAATGCGATGGAAACACGGGATCTGAGTAGGAATGATAGCCGTTGGTGTGCAGTGCACGCTCAAAGACTGCGCAGGGATCAAAGTCCGGTGGCAGCTCATCGAGTTTGCCGAGGCTGTCATAGCAGCGCCTCAAGTCGGAGGCGATGACATTGAGCGTGAAGTTGCTTTCGCTGGCGCTCAGCAATAACTTCCCGTTGATGAAAATATTGAAGGGGCCGTAGCAAAAGCTGCCGGTGCTCTCTGCTACGTCATACCAGAATGCGAAATGGTGTGGTCTTCCGGCCAGCATGGCCAACTCCTGGTTTTATTCGTTCATTGGTCAACCGGCAAAAAAACGCCGACCGGGCATTCACCCGGCCGGCGTCTGCGCCGATGCATTGCATTAGGCGTGCTAGCAAGTCCTAGCCCGCCTTCTTCTTCATCTCGCGCTCTTCCTTCTGCAGCTTGGTCTTGATGCGGTTGCGCTTCAACGGCGACAGGTACTCGACGAAGACCTTGCCCTTCAGGTGATCCATCTCATGCTGGATGCACACGGCCAGCAGATCATCGGCATCGACCTCGAAGGCCTTGCCGTCGGCATCGAAGGCGCGCACCTTCACGCGGGCCGGACGTTCCACGCCGTCGTAGATGCCGGGCACCGACAGGCAGCCTTCGTCATAGACGCGCTTCTCTTCGCTGGCCCAGAGGATCTCGGGGTTGATGAACACTTGCAGGTTCTTGCCTTCGTCGGAAACGTCGATGACCACCACCTGTTCATGCACATCCACCTGGCTGGCCGCCAGGCCCACGCCGGGGGCGGCATACATGGTCTCGGCCATGTCGGCCACCAGCTTCTTGATGCGCTCGTCGAAGACGGTCACGGGGACGGCAACCTTGTGCAGGCGCGGATCGGGATAACGGAGGATGTTCAGCAGGGCCATACGTGTGTTCTCGGTAAGCTTGGGGTTCGGTCTCGGGGGACCTGGTTCGGGCCGGATCTCGTCATTTTGCGAGCGTGCGGGAAATTCATTTCGGGATTTGTCATGTAAATGCGGCCGAAGCGCGACGCTTCAAGCACGGCCACCGCACAATGCCGGTCCTGGCAGGCCTGTGCGGCGTGGCGCGGCGGCCAGGAGATTCCCGTTTTTCGGAAAAGTGTATCACAGCCCGCCACAGGCCCGCCCGGAGAGCCGCGCCGCACGGCCTTGAGCGGGCGGCCGATGTACAACACTTCATTTATCCCCATGCAAGAGCCTATCCACGACGATATGGCCGATCCGGCCACAGAATTGACTGCCTGGCTGCGCCTGGCCATGACCGAGGGCATCGGGCCGGTGCTGGCGCGCCGGTTGCTGGCGGTGTTCGGCTTGCCGCAGGGCATCTGGCAGGCCGACCCGGAGGCCTTGCGGGCGGTGGCGCCGGCTGGGGTGGCAGCCCGCCTGTTGAGCACGCCGACCGTACAGCAGCGCGAGCGTATCGCCGCTACGCTGGCCTGGGCGCAGGTGCCGGGGCAATCCGTCATCACGCTGGCCGATGCAAACTATCCGCCGGGCTTGCTGCAGATTGCCGATCCCCCCTTGCTGCTCTACGTGCGCGGCAATCCGGCACTGCTGGCGGGCAATGCGCTGGCCGTGGTCGGCAGCCGCAATGCCACGGCCCAGGGCGTTCAGCACGCAGGACGGTTTTCCGAAGAGCTCAGCCGTGCGGGCATCACCATCGTCTCCGGGCTGGCGCTGGGCATCGACGCGGCGGCGCATGCGGGGGGATTGGCCGGGCCGGGTTCGACTGTGGCCGTCATCGGCACCGGCATCGACCTGGATTATCCCCAGCGCAATCGCGCGCTGGCACAGCGCATCGCCGAGGGTGGCTGCATCATCAGTGAATATGCGCTGGGCACGCCGCCGCTGGCGGCCAACTTCCCACGCCGCAACCGCCTGATCTCGGGCTTGTCGCGCGCCGTGCTGGTAGTGGAAGCGGCAGCCCAATCGGGGTCGCTCATCACCGCGCGCATGGCGGCTGAACAGGGGCGCGATGTGTTTGCCATTCCCGGTTCCATCCATGCGCCGCTGTCCAAGGGGTGCCATCAGCTGATCCGGCAAGGCGCCAAGCTGGTGGAGACCACGCAGGATATCCTCGATGAATTGCCCGGCTGGCCAGGGTTGCCGAAGCAGCAAGCTGTCGTGCAGGCAACGTCATCTCCCGCCACTGAAGATGTCGATCCTGCAAGCCGGCAGCTACTGCAGAGCCTGGGCCATGACCCGGTCGATGCCGACACCCTTGCCCAGCGCTGCGGCCTTGATCCGGCGGCCCTGGCAGGGAGTTTGCTGACACTGGAACTGCAGGGTTGGGTGGAGCTGCTGCCGGGTGCACGTTATCGTCGTCTGGCGTGAAGAAATTATCCCCGCAGCGCCGCAAATCCTGCCATACTGACCTTGGCTGACTTGTACATTCATAACCTTCGCGATAGAGTACGAACATGTTTGATGTCCTCGTTTACCTGTACGAAACCTACTATCGCCCTGATGCCTGCCCCGAACCCGAGGCGCTCGTCAAGAAGCTGTCCGCGATTGGTTTCGAAGAAGATGAAATCTCCCAGGCACTCGGATGGCTGACTGATCTTGAAGTCGCCAATCACGAATTCGCCGACAACTATCCCCGCCAGACCGCCTTTTCCTTCGGTACGCGCATCTATGCGACGCAGGAAAGTGACATTCTGGGCGTGGAAGCCATCGGTTTCATCCAGTTTCTCGAATCGGCCAAGATGCTGGACGCGATCCAGCGCGAGATCGTCATCGAGCGCGCCTTGGCTGCCGGTGAAGCGCCGATCGGCCTGGAAAAGCTCAAGGTCATCGTGCTGATGGTGCTGTGGAGCCAGGGCAAGGAACCGGACGGCCTGATGTTCGAGGAGCTGTTCCTCGACGAAGACGATACCGAACCGCGCCTGCTGCACTGAACGCACCGGCCTGGCACGTGCGACAGGGCTGGGAGGGAGCCTTGCTGACAACGTGCTGACGCCGCCCCCCGGCGCTGTTGCTTCATTTCAAGCCATTTAGGCATGAATGAACATAAAAGCCGCCGAAAGCGCATGAATCACCGAAACGGCAAGCCCTTGTGCTTGCCGTTTCATTTGCATCACGCTTATCATTCCCCCGCATTGGCCTGATATTGGCTACTATATAAAAATTCCGTTGTCCACAGGCAATGAAACGCCGGCCACTTGCGTAGCTTGCCGCCGCCTATCGTTGACCGCCTGGGATGGCATGGTGTTGTTTCGGAGCAGTCCGGCCCCACGTGAGGCTGATGCCACTGCCGCAGCACACCAGCAACTGACCTCTCACCACCGAGACCCATACCTATGAGCAAGACCCTCATCATTGCCGAGAAGCCCTCTGTCGCGAACGACATCGCGAAGACGCTCGGCGGCTTCACCAAGCACGATGAGTATTTCGAATCCGACGAGTACATCCTGTCCTCGGCCGTCGGTCACCTGCTGGAAATCGCAGTCCCCGAGGAATACGACGTCAAGCGCGGCAAGTGGAGTTTTACCCACCTGCCGATGATTCCGCCGCACTTTGCGCTCAATCCGATCGCCAAGACCGAGTCGCGCCTGAAGGTGCTCTCCAAGCTCATCAAGCGCAAGGATGTGACCACCCTCATCAACGCATGTGACGCGGGCCGCGAAGGTGAACTGATCTTCCGCCTGATCGCGCAATACACCAAGGCCAAGCAGCCGGTGAAGCGCTTGTGGCTGCAATCGATGACGCCGGGTGCCATCCGCGAGGGCTTTGCCCATCTGCGCGATGATGAAGAAATGCTCCCGCTGGCCAATGCCGCGCGCTGCCGCAGCGAAGCTGACTGGCTGATCGGCATCAACGGCACCCGCGCCATGACCGCCTTCAATTCCAAGGAAGGCGGCTTCTATCTCACCACCGTGGGCCGCGTGCAGACGCCGACCCTGTCCATCGTGGTCGAGCGTGAAGAGAAGATCAAGAAGTTCGTCCCGCGCGACTATTGGGAAGTGCACGCCGAATTCGTCTGCGCCGCCGGCATCTACAAGGGCCGCTGGCTGGACAAGGGCCACAAGAAGGATGAAGCCGATCCCGAGAAGCGCCCCGAGCGCCTGTGGAGCAAAGCGGCTGCGGACTCCATCGTGGCCGCCTGCCGCGACAAGCCGGGCAATGTCACCGAGGAATCCAAGCCGACCACGCAGATGTCGCCGGGCCTGTTCGACCTGACCAGCCTGCAGCGCGAGGCCAACTCGCGCTTCGGCTTCTCGGCCAAGAACACCCTGGGCCTGGCCCAGGCGCTGTATGAAAAGCACAAGGTGCTGACCTATCCGCGTACCGATTCGCGCCACCTGCCCGAGGACTACATCAACACGGTCAAGGACACCATGGAGGCGCTGGCGGAGAACAACAATTATCACCAGTTCTCCAAGCAGATCCTGAAGCAAGGCTGGGTCAAGCCCAACAAGCGCATCTTCGACAACACCAAGATCAGCGACCACTTCGCCATCATCCCGACCACCCAGGTGCCCAAGAACCTGTCGGAGCCGGAACAGAAGCTCTACGACCTGGTGACGCGTCGCTTCATGGCGGTGTTCTTCCCGCCGGCCGAGTTCCAGGTGACCACCCGCTACACGGAAGTGTCGGGCCACCAGTTCAAGAGCGAAGGTAAAGTGATGATCAACCCCGGCTGGCTGGCCATCTACGGCAAGCAGGTCGAGGACGACGACAAGGACAAGGAAGGCGGCGGCAACCTGGTGGCCGTGGCCCCGGGCGAGAAGGTCAAGACCGACAAGGTCACCGCCAATGGCCTGGTCACCAAGCCGCCCGCCCGCTACACCGAAGCCACGCTGCTGTCGGCCATGGAAGGTGCGGGCAAGCTGGTGGATTCCGATGAACTGCGCGAAGCCATGGCCGGCAAGGGCCTGGGCACGCCGGCTACGCGTGCGGCCATCATCGAAGGCCTGCTGAACGAAAAGTACTTGCTGCGCGAAGGCCGCGAAATGATGCCCACCGCCAAGGCTTTCCAGCTGATGACGCTGCTGCACGGCCTGGGTGTGGACGAACTGACCGAACCCGAACTGACTGGCGAGTGGGAACACAAGCTGGCCCAGATGGAACGCGGCAAGATCAGCCGTGACGAGTTCATGCGCGAAATCGCGCAGATGACCCAGATCATCGTCAAGCGCGCCAAGGAATACGACAACGACACCATCCCCGGCGACTATGCGACCCTGCAGACGCCTTGCCCCAACTGCGGTGGCGTGGTGAAGGAAAATTACCGTCGCTTCGCCTGCACCAAGTGCGAATTCTCGATGAGCAAGGTGCCCGGTGGCCGCCAGTTCGAGATCGCCGAAGTGGAAGAGCTGCTGCAGAACCGCACCATCGGCCCTCTGCAGGGCTTCCGCTCCAAGATGGGCCGTCCGTTTGCGGCCATCCTGAAGATTTCGCGCGACGAAGAGATCAAGAACTTCAAGCTGGAATTCGACTTCGGCCAAGACCAGGCCGAGGGCGAGGGCGGCGAGCCGGTGGACTTCAGCGAGCAGACCCCGCTGGGCGCCTGCCCCAAGTGCGGCAGCGGCGTCTACGAAATGGGCCTGGCCTATGTGTGCGAGAAGACCGTGGCCAAGCCCAAGGCCTGTGACTTCCGCAGCAGCCGCATCATCCTGCAGCAGGAGATCCTGCCTGAGCAGATGGCCAAGCTCCTGAACGACGGCAAGACCGACCTGCTGCCGGGCTTCATCTCGCAGCGCACGCGCCGGCCTTTCAAGGCCTTCCTGGTGCGTGGCAAGGATGGCAAGATCAGCTTCGAGTTCGAGGAACGCAAGGCCAAGGCGCCCGCCAAGGGCAAGGCCGCTGCAGCGGACGCTGATGATGGTGCCGACGAGGCAGCCGCCAAGCCGGCCGCCAAGAAGACGGCGACCAAAACGGCAGCCAAGACCACCGCCACCAAGACCAAGGCGGCCGCGGCCAAGAAGCCGGCCTTGCGCAAGGCGACACCAAAGAAGGCAGCCGCTCCCGACGCCTGATTTCCGGCCGGCCGGAAACGACAAAGCCCTCGCACTTCACGGTGCGAGGGCTTTTTGTTGGCGAGCCCGGTGTGGTTTAGTCGCCGTACACCACCGTCAACGGCGCATGATCCGAAAAGCGCTGTTCCTTGTAGATCGCCGCACTCACCGCCCTGGCGGCGATGCCCGGCGTGGCGACGTGGTAATCGATACGCCACCCCACGTTATTGGCCCAGGCCTGGCCGCGATTGCTCCACCAGGTGTAGGCTTCGCCGGTGGTCTCCGGATGCAGGCGGCGATAGACGTCCACCAGGCCCAACTGGTCAAAGATGCGCGTCATCCAGGCGCGTTCTTCCGGCAAAAAGCCGGAATTCTTCTGGTTGCTCTTCCAGTTCTTCAGGTCGATTTCCTTGTGGGCGATGTTCCAGTCACCGCAGATGACCACTTCGCGGCCGCTCTTTTCCAACTCCATCAGGTGCGGCAGGAAGGCTTCCATGAAGCGGAACTTGGCTTCCTGGCGTTCCTCGCTGGAGGAACCCGAGGGCGCATAGAGCGAGATCACGGTCAGGTCGCCGTAGTCGCATTCGACATAGCGGCCTTCGTCATCGAATTCGGTATTGCCGAAGCCGATGCGCACCGAGTCCGGCTGGCGGCGGCTGTAGACGCCTACGCCCGAGTAGCCCTTCTTCTGGGCATAGTGGAAATGGCCGACATAGCCGGCCGGGGCCAGGAAGTCTTCGGTCATGTCGGCCGCCTGGGCCTTCAGTTCCTGCACGCAGACGAAGTCCGGCGCTTCCTTTTGCAGCCACTCGAAGAAGCCCTTCTTGGCGGCTGAACGGATTCCGTTGAGGTTGGCGGAGACGATTTTTGGCATGGATATCCTGTTTGCTTGCTGCAGAAGTGTGTTCAATCAGGCCGGTAGCATAACCGATAGGATGAATCATTTAAAATGGCGGCCTGATGAAGGCTTTGCCACCGCGCTGCCTTGCCTGGCGGCAAGCGGGCGTGGTCCGCACCTTCCGTTTTGACTCTTCCCGGGAAATGCATTGTGAGCAACTTGAGACAGGAATTCATTGAATTCGCGGTATCGGCCGGCGTGCTGCGCTTTGGCGAATTCGTCACCAAGGCAGGCCGTACCTCGCCTTACTTCTTCAACGCCGGCCTCTTCAGCGAGGGCGCGACCCTGGCCCAGGTGGCCCGCTTCTACGCCCAGACCCTGCAGGATTCGGGCGTGGAATATGACATGCTGTTCGGCCCCGCCTACAAGGGCATCACCCTGGCTTCGGCTACCGCCGTGGCGCTGGCCGGCATGGGCCGCAACGTGCCTTTCGCCTTCAACCGCAAGGAAGCCAAGGACCACGGCGAAGGCGGCACCATCGTTGGCGCCAAGCTGCAGGGCAAGGTCGTCATCATCGATGACGTCATCTCGGCCGGCACCTCGGTGCGCGAATCGGTGGACATGATCCGCGCCGCCGGCGCCACGCCTTGCGCCGTGCTGATCGCGCTGGACCGCATGGAGCGCTCGGGCAAGGATGGCGCGCTCTCCGAACTGTCGGCCGTGCAGGAAGTGGCGCGCGAATACGACATGCCGGTCATCTCCATCGGCAACCTCAATGACCTCTTCGAGTACATCTCCAGCGGCGGCGATGCTCGCCTGAGCCAGTACAAGGATGCGGTGGCAGCGTATCGGACCCGTTACGGCGTCTAAGTGCCCTGGAAATGCCGCTAAAAGGCATTAAATGAACAAAAAGGGCTGGATCCGCGAGGTTCCAGCCCTTTTTACGTACGCGTTGGAAGAATTACGCCAGATTCTGGGGCAGGGTAGTCACGCGCTGGCGCTGCAGGCGGTCATCGAGCTCGCCGACCTGGGCCGCGACGGCGTTTTCGGTCTGTTCCACGCGCTGCTGGATGTTACGCTGCAAGGCGTCCAGGCGCTGCGCCAGCAGGGTTTGCTGCTCGGTCTGGCGCCGTTGCAGCTGCTCCAGCTCGGTCTTCAGGTAGCCGCGCAGGTCATTGAAGCGCGAATGCTCGGCCTGGTCGGCCAGGGCGCGCTGGGCTTCCAGCTGCTTGGTCAGGCGGCGGCTTTCCAGCATCACGCTGGTCTGCAGGGCCAGGATGTAGAGCAGGAAGAAGGCCGTCAGCACCACCACCACGCCCAGCATCACCGCGCCCAGCGGCGCCTGGAATTCGGTGTAGATCAGCGAGAGCGTGGTCGTGGCCGTGAAGGCCGTCCAGTTGACGGCGGCGAAGATGGCGACCAGTGCCAGCAGCACGATGAGGAAAATGGTCCGGAATTTCATGTCAGCCTCCTTTGTTGTGAAGGTGTCGGCAGAGGCACGCGAGCGCTTGTCATGACGACAATATGGATATCTTGGACTACGGCAAGCACGAGGATGTTCCGTGCAGTTGTCATCCTGCAATCGGAAATGAAAAAGCCGGCATCAAGCCGGCTTGCAAGCGGGGAGGGGCGAGCGCTTCGGGCTCAGGCCGCCAGTGCCTTTTCCAGCAACTGGTGCAGTTCGGCGAACTGCGGCTCACCGACATAGCGCTTGATGATGTTGCCATCCTTGCCGATGACGAAGGTGGTCGGGGTCAGCTTGACGTCGCCGAAGGCCTTGGCCAGCGTGTCTTGCGGGTCCAGTGCGACCTTGAAGGGCAGCTTGCGGGTTTCGGTGTAGTTCAGCACGTAGTTGGGCGGGTCATAGCTCATGGCCACGGCCACGAAGTCCAGGCCACGGTCCTTGAACTTGTTGTAGGTGTCGATCATCTGCGGCATCTCGCCCACGCAGGTGGTGCAGCTGGTGGCCCAGAAATTGACCATGACCACCTTGCCGCGCAAATCCTTCAATGCCACCTGCTGGCCATCGAGCTTGGTGAAAGTGACATCGGGTGCGGCATTGCCGGCATTGACCTTGAAATAGGCGAAGGCAGCGACAGCGGCCACCACGAGGACGGCTGCCAGCTTGATCATGAGACCGCTCTTGGGAGCGTTGGCCTGTGCTTGCATGGGAAACTCCGGATCCGGACTGCGGGAAAGAGGCCTGCCACTGCATGCGCAGCCTCGTTGAACTGAAGCATTATAGACCTCGCCGCAGAATCCTGCGGGCGGCCGCTCCACGTGAAAACCGCCGGACTCGCCGGCGGTTTGACCTGCATCAGCTACGCAGCTGTCATCAACTGGTGGACTTGTTCTCGCTGGCCGGCTTGCGCTGGTAGTCCTTCAGTTCTTCCTCGCTGATGTATTCGAACAGGGTCACGACCTTGTTCACACCCGAGACGCCGCTGGCGATCTGGGCCGCACGCTGGCCTTCACGCTGGGTCACGCGGCCCAGCATGTAGACGATGCCGCGTTCGGTGGTGATCTTGAAGGCGCTGGAGTACAGCGTCTTGTCGTCCACCAGGCTGGCCAGGACCTTGCTGGTGATGAGCGCGTCGCTGGAGCGCGAACCGAAGCTCGACGACGGACCCACTTCCAGTTCGTTGTACACCGTATCGACGTTCTGGATGGCCTTGGTTTCACGCTCGGCGGCGGCCTTGGAGGCTTCGTCCGGCACTTCGCCCGAGAGCAGCACCTTGCGGTTGAAGGCCGTCACGTTGACGTGGGAGCCTGCGGCCACCACTTCGGGAATGCGGGCTTCGCCCTTGACCACGATGGACTTGTCTTCCGTCTGCGCGCCCAGGGTGCGGCGGTCGGTGGCGGCAAAGGTGGTGGCCAGCGCACCGCCGGCAAACACCGCAAAACAGCCCTGCAGGCTCATGGCCACCATGCCGCCAAGGGCTACTGCCGCCAGCGGGCGGCGCAGGCGGGTCAACAAGGATCGTGCATCACTCATTCGCATCATCTCCAAAAAGCGCGACGTCGATACCGTCGCAAATGCAGTGCAGCGACACCAGATGCACTTCCTGGATGCGCGCAGTGCGTTCATGCGGCACACAGATATGCACATCGGCGTCGGTCAGGATCTTGCCGATCTTGCCGCCACCCTTGCCGGTCAGGGCCACCACGCGCATGTCGCGTTCGTGCGCCACTTCGATGGCCGCCAGGATGTTGCCCGAATTGCCCGAGGTCGAGAAGGCCAGCAGGATGTCGCCGGCCTGGCCGAAGGCCTGGACTTGCTTCGAGAAGATTTCCTGATAGCTGTAGTCGTTGCCCACGGCGGTGAGGATGGACGTATCGGTGGTCAGCGCCAGCGCCGGCAGCGGCAGGCGCTCGCGTTCGAAGCGGCCGACCAGTTCGGCGGCGAAGTGCTGGCTGTCGGCGGCCGATCCGCCATTGCCACAGGCAAGAATCTTGTTGCCATTCGACAGTGCAGTGAACATTAGTTCAATCGCCTGTTCGATCGGTTGGGCCAGAACACTGGCGGCCTTCATCTTCAGGTCGGCGCTTTCCTGGAAATGGGCGAGGATGCGGGGATTTGTCATAGTGCCTGCGATTATAGAGGACTTGAACGCGGCCAAGTCCGGGCAATTCGTAAAGAGAAGTTTCCGGAATCCGGTCGCACATGATACGCCAGGCGCCAGCGGTCGCGCCAAAACGCCCGTTGCTCAGGCCTCGATGGCGTTGCGCAGCCACTGCAGCCGGTCGCCTTCAAGCGCCACCACGTCAAAGCGGCAGGCTGGCAGTCCGGATTGCCCTTGCAGCCAGACCTGGGCGGCCACCAGCAGCCGTCGCTGCTTGGCCGGCGTCACGCTGGCGGCCGCACCGCCATAGGCGCTGCTGACGCGGGCGCGCACTTCGACGAAGACGATGGTGCTTCCTTCACGCAGGATCAGGTCGATCTCGCCGCCCTTGCAGCGGAAATTGCGCTGGACCAGCTGCAGGCCCTGTGCCTGGAGATAGGCCAGCGCCCGGTCCTCGCCCTCGTCCCCGGTGCGCTGGCGCGCCGTGCGCCGCAGCAGGCTGCGCAGCGCCATGCCGGCCTCAGTACTGGTCGGCCATCGGTACCGGCCAGCCGTCCTGGTAGACGGCCTGGGTTTCCTGGCGCTGGAAGAAGGTGGTGCCGCCGCTGACCATGTTCACGTTCAGCCGCCCGGTGACGCCGTCGATGTCAAAGCCGGATTGCTTCTGGGCGATGCCGTAAGCCACCCGGTAGGCATCGATGCCCAGGGCGTACAGGCGGGCCAGGTCGGGATTGGGGCGCTCGTTGTCATTGACGGCCGGGCGCGGGTAGCGGGCCACGGCCACGTTGTCCGGCTGCAGCTGCCAGGGGATGTCGATGAGACGCACGCCATCGAGCTCCGGCAGCTTGTCGTTCGGGTTGTCGCGCTTGAGGGTGTAGGGATTGATCTGCGAAGTCCCGTACAGCGGCAGGTCATTGCCCACGGCGCTGCGCAGTTGCACGGTCTGCGCCGCATCCAGGGCGACGAAGATCAGGGCCGGTTTTTCCTGCTCCACGCGCTTGGCCAGTTGGGCCAGGCCGGGGGCGGAGAGGGCGTTGGAGGGCGTGCTCAGTTCCAGCGTTTCCACCTGCAGGCCAAGCTGGCGCGCGCGCAGCTGGAAGGAACGGGCGGCACGCTTTTGCCAGGCGGTGCCGGTGGAGATGGCGAAGATCTTGCCGGGGGCCTTTTCCTTTTCGACCCAATTGGCGACCTGGCGCGCTTCCTCGTCGATGGACAAGCCCACGGCCAGCATCTGGGGCGGCAACTGCAATTCGGTTTCGCCATTCATGTCCGGCTGCGCCAGCGCCACCGTGGGTTTGCTCACGCGGCCGCTCTGCGCCACGGCGGTGACGGCGGTGCGCGAGAGCGGGCCGACCAGGATGTCGAACTTGGCCGAGGCCTCGTCATAGGCGCGCTGCATGTCGGGAGCCGAATCGCCGGTCTCGACGATGGCCAGCTGGATGTTTTCCTTCTGGCGCGAATAGGCCGTCAGGAAGCCCGTGCGCACCGCGTCGGCCGCTGCGCCGAAGGCACCGCTGCGCGAGGGCAGCAGCAGGGCGATGCGCACCGGTGCCGGGGTGGCGGGGGGAGGAGGGGCGGCAGGTGCGCCCACGGCCGCCGATTCCATCTCGGGGGAGGTCCCCGGTGGCAGGGCCAGCGGGGCGGGGGCTGCCGTGCCAGGCGTGGCAGCCTGGGCCAGCAGAGGTACACTGTCGGCTGCTGCGGCGTCGGCCGGCATCATCCAGGGTGCCAGCATGCCTGCCAGCAGGGCCGCTTGCGCGGTCATTTTCTTCCAACTTGTGAACATCCCGCCCCCTCCAATGAATCAGAATTCCAGCGTCGCCGCCTCCATCCTGCAGGATGCCGCCCAGCAAAGCTATCCGGTGTCGGCATTATATGTGCTGGCCACGCCCATCGGAAACGTCTGCGACATCACCCTGCGCGGCCTGCATGTGCTGGCCATTGCCGACGCGGTGGCCTGCGAGGATACCCGCAATACCAGCCAGTTGCTGCAGCGCTATGGACTCTCCAAGCAATTGCTGGCGACCCACGAACACAACGAGCGCGAAGCCGCCGCCAAGATCATCGAACGCCTGCAGGCCGGCCAGCGCGTGGCCCTGGTCTCGGACGCCGGTACGCCGGCCATTTCCGACCCCGGTGCCCGTGTAGTGGACGCCGTGCGCGCCGCAGGGTTCCAGGTCATCGCCTTGCCCGGTGCCTCGGCGGCGGTGACGGCCTTGTCGGCCTCGGGCCTGACCGATGCCCGCTTCCACTTCGTCGGCTTCCTGCCGGCCAAGACCCGCCAGCGCGAAACCGCCTTGCAGGAACTGGTCGCGCTGCAGGCCGCGCTGGTGTTCTACGAAGCCCCGCACCGCATCGTCGAGACCGTGCAGTCCATGCTGCAGGTCTTCGGCCCCGCGCGCCAGGTGGTGCTGGCGCGCGAGCTGACCAAGCTCTTCGAACACATCCACCGCTGCCCGCTGGGCGAGGCCGTGGCCTGGCTGGAGCAGGATGCCAACCGCCAGCGCGGGGAATTCGTGGTCTTGCTGGAAGGAGCGCAGCCGGTGGAGGGCGAAGATGCCGAGGGCGAGCGCGTCTTGCGCATCCTGCTGGAAGAGTTGCCGGTCAAGCAGGCGGCCGCACTGGCCGCGCAGATCACCGGCCAGAAAAAGAATGCCCTGTATGAACGCGCCCTGCAGATCCGGCAAGGCGCGCAAGAGGATGGGGACGCCTGAGGCCGCCCAGGCCTCCGGTTCAGCCCGTTCGGGCGATCAAATGAAGGTTTGTGCGGGACCACTCCTGCGCCGCCGCCACGCCGCCCTGCGTTGAAATGCCTTTGCAGGGCGGGTGAAGAAATTTCCCAACAGCAAAAGCCGGCTCAACGCTCCACGATGAACGGTGTACCGGCACTGCGCTGGCGCACCAGCATGGCCGCATTCTGCGCTGCCGGACGGGTCGGGTAGGGGCCGGCATAGAGGCGATAGAGGCCGTTGACCTGCACTGCCTGCATGTTGTCGACGATGCCCGAGAGGCTGGGCAGCAGCTTGTCGCGCGCCACCAGGGCATTGGCTTCTTGCGAGTAGGCCCCGAACTGCAGGTAATAGCCGGCCGTCAGCGGCACCGCCTGCGGCATGGCCGGAGAGGGTGCCGAGCCGCTGGCTACGGCATTGATGATGCCGCCGCCCCCGGCCATGCCCGCGCCACCGGCGGCGGTGCTGGTGCTGGCGTTGATGGGCTGTACCGCAGCCACCGTGGGTTGCGGCGGCAGGCTTTGCGCGCTCACCGTATTGATTTCTACTTGTCCGGTGGAGACACCCTGGCCACCGGCCCCGGTATCGGCCGCCCGGTTGATCGGATCGGCCGCTGCCAGCGTGGTGCCGCCCCCATTGCGGCGTGCATCGGCCATGCGCTGGGCTTCTTCCGGCAGGATGCGCTCGACTTCCAGTTCGCTGCTGCCGGTCCCGAGGTAGCCGAGCTTGAGCGCGGCCGTGTACGAGAGGTCGATGATGCGGCTGGAGTGGAAGGGTCCGCGGTCATTGATGCGCACGATGACCTGCTTGCCGGTCTTCAGGTTGGTCACCCGGGCGTAGGAAGGGATGGGCAGCGTGGGGTGCGCGGCCGTCATCTTGTACATGTCGTAGAGTTCGCCCGAAGAGGTCTTCTGGCCATGGAATTTCTTGCCATACCAGCTGCCCACCCCGCGCTGGATGAAGGGCTGGTTGGTGTCCGTGATCGGCACGTAGGTCTTGCCGAACACCGCATAAGGCCGGCTGGCGGCCTTGGAGACCGGCTCCACCTGCGGTTCGGCATCGGCCACGTCCAGCAGGCCATCGGGGATGTGATCGCCCGGGCCGTCATCCTTGTAGTAGCCGCCGCGGCCGGAACCCGCTGCCGGCAGGGCTGGCACATTGGAGGGCCGGGTGCTGGCCGCCTTGGTGGGGGTGGCCGGTGCCTGGGCGGTCTGGCGCGGGGCCTGCTGGGTGGTGCCGCAGGCGGCCAGCAGCAAGGGCAGCAGCAGCGTGCCCCAGCGCAGGGCGCGGCCCAATGGGGCAGGGCGGTGGTGATGGTCTAGAGTGGGTGTTTCCATGGGCTGTCCTTGGTCAACAGTCGATGCGCGGGGCCTGGCGCTTGCGGGTCCCGGCCGGAATGTTCGCAACGATACCAGACTGCAATGCACCGAGGCTGACAACTCGTCAGTACAGCAAGTTCACGAATCCTCGCAAACTTGCCATTCGTGCAATAAGAAAAGTGCGTGTCCGGATCAGCTTCAACTCAGCTTTGAACCAGCTTGCGATGGCGCTGGATGCTCATCAGGATGCCCGCGCCCAGCCCCAGCGTGACCAGGGCGGTACCGCCATAGCTCATGAAGGGAAGAGGAACGCCCACCACCGGCAGGATGCCGCTGACCATGCCCATGTTCACGAAGGCATAGGTAAAGAAGATCATCGTGATCGCCCCGCCCAGGAGGCGCGTGAACAGCGTGGGCGCGTTGGCCGTGATCATCAGGCCGCGTCCGATCAGCAGCAGGTACAGCACCAGCAGCACGCAGTTGCCGATCAACCCGAACTCTTCCGAATAGACCGAGAAGATGAAGTCGGTGGTGCGTTCGGGGATGAATTCCAGGTGCGTCTGGGTACCCATCAGCCAGCCCTTGCCGGTGACGCCGCCCGAGCCGATGGCGATGGTGGACTGGATGATGTGGAATCCCTTGCCCAGCGGATCGGAGGTCGGGTCGATGAGCATCATGACGCGCTGGCGCTGGTAATCGTGCATGAAGGACCACACCACCGGCAGGCTGGCCGCACCGGCCACGAAGAGCCCCAGCAGGATCTTCCAGGGCAGGCCGGCAAAGAAGATGACGTAGAAGCCGGCGGCCAGCACCAGCAGACCGGTCCCCAGGTCAGGCTGGCGGATGATGAGGAAGCCCGGGATCAGCAGCAGGATCGCCGCCACCAGGAAGGCATCCCAGCGCAGCATGCCTTCGCGCTTCTGGAAGTACCAGGCCAGCATGAGCGGCATGGCGATCTTCATGATCTCGGAAGGCTGCACCACCATGCCGATGTTGAGCCAGCGGCGCGAGCCCTTCTTGATGATGCCGAACAGCGCCACCGCAATGAGCAGCGTCACCCCCACCGTATAGACCGGCACGGCCAGCCGCAGCAGCAGCTGGGGCGAGACGTTGGCGGCCACCCACATGACGATGAAGGCCACCAGGATGTTGCGCAGCTGGTCTTCCACCCGGCCGGGGAAGTTCATGCCGGCCGAATAGAGGGTGACGATGCCCACCGACAGGATCAGGAACACGATCAGCGACAGCGCGCCGTCGAACACCGTCAGGTGCGGCTTGATGATTTGCCACAGGGGCGGACGTTGCAGGCTCATGCCGGCTCCTTGTGCGTACTGCTCGTTGCGATGTCAGGCCTCATTCCTGCACATCCGGCTGGACCGTCGGCGTATTGCTGCTGCCGGCGTCGTCGGAAGTGGGACCTTCGACCGGGGTATCCGGGCTCACCGCCTCGGGCGCGACCGACTTGATCGGCTCATTGGGGCGCTTGCCCAGCATGAAGTAATCCATGGCCTTGCGCACCAGCGGGGCAGCTACGCCGGCGCCCCAGCCACCGTTCTCGACGACGGCCGCAATGGCGATGCGCGGCGCATCGGCCGGCGCAAAGCCGATATAGAGGCCGTTGTCATGGTAGATGCGCGAGAGCTTCTTGGAATCATACTTCTGGTTCTTGGCGATGTTGACCACCTGCGCCGTACCGGTCTTGCCGCCCGACTCGTAGGGTGCGCCCCGGAAGGCGGCAGCGCCCGTCCCTTCCTTGACCACGCCCACCATGGCGCGCTTGATGAAATCGATGTTTTCCTGCTTCAGCGGGATGCGGTAGCTTTCCTTGGGCACGGTCTCGGTGCGCTCGTGGGATACGCCGTCCTCGATGATCTTGACCAGGTGCGGCTTCATCACCACGCCATTGTTGGCCAGGATGGAAGTCGCCTGCGCCAGTTGCAGCGGGGTGAAGCTGTTGTAGCCCTGGCCGATGCCCAGCGAGACGGTGTCACCGGCGATCCAGCGTTTCTGCTCGGGTTTGCGGAAGGCGGTGCGCTTCCACTCGGTGGAGGGCAGGATGCCGCGCTTCTCGTGCTCCAGGTCGATACCGGTGATCTGGCCGAAACCGAAGGGCTTCATGAAGTCATGGATGGCATTGACCCCCATGTCATTGGCCAGCATGTAGTAATAGGTGTCGCAGGAGACCACCACCGAGCGGTACATGTCGACCACGCCGTGGCCGCCTTCCTTGTCGTCCCGGAAGCGGTGATTGCCAAGGATGAAGTAGCCGGGGTCGCGGATGGCATCCTGCGGACGGCGCTTGCCCAGTTCCAGGGCGGCCAGCGCCATGAAGGGCTTGTAGGTCGAGCCGGGCGAATAGAGACCCGACAGCGGGCGATTCAGCAGCGGCCGGTCGGGCGACTTGTTCAACTCGTCCCAGCTCTGCTGGTCGATGCCTTCGACGAACAGGTTGGGGTCATAGGAGGGCTGGGAGACATAGGCCAGGATGTCGCCGGTGGCCGGGTTGATCGCCACCAGCGCGCCCTTCTGGTCGCCGAAGGCTTCTTCGACCACCTTCTGCAGCTCGATGTCGATGGACAGGATCAGGTTCTTGCCGGGCGTGGCCGGCGTGCGCGAGAGCGAGCGCACGGCACGTCCGCTGGCCGAGATTTCCACTTCCTCGTAGCCGGTCGTGCCGTGCAGCTGGCTTTCGTAGCTTTTTTCCAGGCCTTCCTTGCCGATGTAGTCGGTGCCGTTGTAGTTGGCTTCGTCGTCGGAGTCGGCGATGCGCTCGGCATCGCGCTGGCTGATGCGGCCGATGTAGCCGATCACGTGCGCGGCGGTCTTGCCGTAGGGATACTGGCGGAACAGGCGGGCCTGCACTTCCACGCCGGGGAAGCGGTAGCGCTGCGCGGTGAACTTGGCCACTTCCTCATCGGTCAGGCGGGTGCGGATGGGCACGCTTTCGAAGTTCTTGGATTCTTCCTGCAGGCGGCGGAAGCGGCGGCGGTCGCGCTGCTGGATTTCAACGATGGTACCGAGCTCATCGATGAGGTCATCGATGTTGGTCTTGATCTTGGAGGGCGTGATTTCCAGCGTATAGGCCGAATAGTTGCGTGCCAGCACCACGCCGTTGCGGTCCAGGATCAGGCCGCGGTTGGGCACGATGGGCACCACGGAGATGCGGTTTTCCTCGGCCTGGGCGGCGTAGGCATCGTGGCGCACCACCTGCAGCCACAAAAAGCGGGCCAGCAGCAGGCTGAAGCACACCAGCACCAGCACGCTTGCGGCCAGGAGGCGCATCCGGAACAGCCTCAGCTCATGCGCGGTATTCTTGAATTCGGTCATGCTGCTTGCACCTGGCCCCTCAGATGGGGCGGTTCTCGTCGCGGTCCACCGCACGGCGCTGCGGGGCCAGCAGCAGGACGCTCACCACCGGCCACAGCAGGGCCGAGACCACGCTCTCGCTGAAATAGAACCAGTCCGGCGACTTGCCCGTGACCAGCAGCTGGATCACCAGTTGCACCGCCTGCGCCAGCAGCATCAGCGGCAGCACGTGCAGCGCCTGGGTGCGCAGCGGGAACCACAGCACGCGGCGGTGGATCATGATGGCGAAGTACGACAGCAGGGTGTAGGCCAGGGCGTTCTCGCCCAGGAGCGTGGCTTCATTCACATCCATGAGCAGGCCCATCATGAAGGCCACGCTGATGCCGACCTTGCGCGGCTGGTGGATGTTCCAGAACACCAGCGCCAGCGCCACGAAGTCGGGCACGCCGACCATCTGCCCCCAGGGCATCAGGTTCAGCACGAACGCCACGATGAGGCTGAAGGCGATGAACAGCGGGCTGGCCGGCAGGAGGATGTATTGGTTGTTCATCGTGCGGATTCCTTGGCGGCCGGCTTGGCATTGCTGGTTGCAGCAGCCGGAGCGGCCGGGGTGGAAGCGGCCGCGGGCTTGGCCGGCGGCGTCACGTTGGCGGCGCCCTTGCGGTCTTCCGCGGGTTTGTCCTTGGGCGTGGCGTTGGCTTCCTCGGCGCTGTTGTCGCGGGTGCTGTCACGCAGGCGGCGCTTGAAGAGCTTGGCCGATTTTTCATCGATCACGTCCGGCTCCGGACGCGGCGGCAGGTTCTGTTCCACCAGCAGGATCAGCAGCTGGCGATGGCGGTCGATACCGGCCAGCGGACGGCACACGATGCGGGCGAAGGAGTCTGCCGAACGGGTTTCCACCAGCGCCACGCTGGCCACCGACAGGCCCGGCGGATAGACGCCGTCGATGCCTGAGGTCACCAGCACGTCACCCTTCTGGATATCGGCGTTGGCGGGCATGAAGCGCAGGTCCAGTGCGCCGGTCTGGCCGCGGCCATAGGCCACGCTGCGCAAGCCGTTGCGCAGTACCTGCACGGGAATGGCCTGGTCCTTGTCGGTCAGCAGCGTCACTTCGGAAGAGAACGGGAATACCCGTGTCACCTGGCCCACGATGCCGACCTCGTCGATGACCGGCTGGCCGGCCGTGACGCCCTGCTGCGAGCCGCGATTGAGGATGATCTTGCGGGTGAAGGGATCGCGCGCATCGTAGAGGATCTCGCCGACGATGGACTTGACCGGCACCTTCTGCTGCATGTCCAGCAGCTTGCGCAATTGCACGTTCTCGGCCGCCAGCAGGCGTTCCTGCTGCATCAGCTGGGCGTTGACGATCTGCTGCTGGCGCAGTTCGCGGTTTTCCTTCTGCAGCGACGCCAGCGAAGAGAAGTATTCGGACGAATTGGTGAAGGCGTCGCGCGGCACCATGGCCACCGTCTGGAACGGATAGAGGGCCGTGCCCAGCGCCTGGCGCAGCGTGCCCAGCACGTGCATGCGGGCGTCGACCACCAGCATCACGACCGAGATCAATGCAAAGACGGTCACGCGCACCCGGGCGGAAGCGCCCTGCTTGAAGAGTGGTGGGATTTCCATGGCGTCAGGCCGACTGCAGGGTCACGCCAGGTGACCGGCTGCAGGCGGATAACTCACTTCCTGCGTCGAAAACGGTAACAAAAAGGGGAGCCGAGGCGTTCTCGCGACCCCGCAGCCGCCGACACTGCCTCAGTTGCGCACGCGGCGTGCGCATCCTGTGGCTGGTCGGCGTGAACGGCGTCATATCGAACGGTTCGGTTCCCCACTCATCCGGCAGTACATCGCTGCCGGTTCATGCTTTGCTGCCTGGGCCTGCTGTCGGGCAGGCCCCTGTACCTCGGTACTGTCCTGTCGTGCTGGCCAGACCTTGCTGGCCGGCTTACTCGGCCGAGAAGATCGAGCCCAGCTTGTCCATGCGGTCCAGCGCCATGCCCGAGCCGCGCACCACGCAGGTCAGCGGATCTTCGGCCACGATCACCGGCAGGCCGGTTTCTTCCATCAGCAGGCGGTCCAGGTCGCGCAGCAGGGCGCCGCCACCGGTCAACATCATGCCCTTTTCGGCGATGTCGGCACCCAGTTCCGGCGGGGTCTGTTCCAGCGCGTTCTTGACGGCCGAGACGATGTTGTTCAGCGGATCGGTCAGGGCTTCCAGGATTTCATTGCTGGAGATGGTGAAGGAACGCGGGATGCCTTCGGACAGGTTGCGGCCCTTGACTTCCATTTCCTTGACTTCCGAGCCGGGGAAGGCCGAGCCGATTTCCTTCTTGATCGCTTCGGCGGTCTGTTCGCCGATCAGCATGCCGTAGTTGCGGCGGATGTAGTTGACGATGGCTTCGTCGAACTTGTCGCCACCCACGCGCACCGAACCCTTGTAGACCATGCCGCCCAGCGAGATGATGCCCACTTCGGTGGTGCCGCCGCCGATGTCGACCACCATCGAGCCGGTGGCGTCCGAGACCGGCAGGCCCGAGCCGATGGCGGCGGCCATCGGTTCCTCGATCAGGTAGACCTGGGATGCGCCCGCGCCCAGCGCGGATTCACGGATGGCGCGGCGTTCCACCTGGGTCGAACCGCAGGGGACGCAAATGATGATGCGCGGGGAGGGGCGGAACAGCTTGGAGTCATGCACCATGCGGATGAATTGCTTCAGCATCTGCTCGGTGACGGTGAAATCGGCGATCACGCCGTCCTTCATCGGGCGGATCGCCTCGATGTTGCCGGGCACCTTGCCCAGCATCTGCTTTGCTTCCTTGCCGACCGCCTGGATGGTCTTCTTGCCGTTGGGACCGCCTTGCTGGCGGATGGCCACCACCGACGGCTCGTCCAGCACGATGCCATGGCCGCGCGCGTAGATCAGCGTGTTCGCGGTGCCGAGGTCGATCGCCAGATCGTTCGAGAAGTAACTGCGGAGAAATCCAAACATGAGTTGTCCTGATGCGCCCGCGAGGGGGCGCCTAGCTTTTTGATAGGGGGAGGTGTCCGTTCATGCTGCGGCGACGCGAAAATCAGGCGCCTGCAAGGCATTAATCCGACATTCTACCTTATAATTCCCGAGAAACCAGCACGCCGGTTTGCCAAAAATGTCAGCATCCCGGGCGCTTCCGGCGGCCATCTGGCGCGGGTTTGCCGTTTTTCAAGCGATTCACGCCATGACCCGGTCGACCCGCCGCGCAAGTGAACTTGCCAATGGCGCCGAGGCTGCAGAAAACGCCTTGCGGCCGCAGCGGCTACGGGTCTTCCAATTTCAACATCACGCGGCGCGCCAGGCGCGTCCTTTCGACCATGTCTCTAGCCCTTTCCGACGTCAAACGCATCGCCAACCTGTCCCGACTGGAGCTCACCGAGGCCCAGGCCGGCGCCACCCTGGACAAGCTCAATGGCATCTTTGCCCTGGTGGAGCAGATGAAGGCCATCGATACCTCCGGCGTGGAACCGCTGTCGCACCCGATCGCCGCCATCGAGCCGGCGCTGGCGCTGCGCCTGCGCGAAGATGCCGTGACCGAATCCAATCGCCGCGACGACTACCAGCAACCGGCCCCGGCCACCCAGGATGGCCTGTACCTGGTGCCCAAGGTCATCGAATGAACCCGGCGCCTGGCACCCGCCACCGTCCGCTTCCGGCCCAGCCGGCCCGCAAGACCGCAGCGTAATCGACTCCATGCACAAGCTCACCCTCAAAGAACTGTCCGCGCAACTGCAAGCGCGCAAGATTTCCGCCACTGAACTGGCGACCCTGTTCCTGGACCGCATCGCGGCCAGCGACCTCAATGCCTTCCTGCACGTGGACCGCGACCTGACCCTGGCACAGGCCAAAGCCGCCGATGTGCGCCTGGCTGGCAATGATGCCGGTCCTTTGACCGGCGTGCCCATTGCACATAAGGACATCTTCGTCACCCGCAACTGGCGCACCACCGCCGGTTCGCGCATGCTGCAGGACTATGTGAGCCCCTTCGATGCCACCGTGGTGGAGCAGTTCAATGCGGCGGGTACCGTCACATTGGGCAAGCTCAACTGTGACGAATTCGCCATGGGCTCCAGCAACGAGAACTCGTTCTATGGTGCGGTCAAGAACCCCTGGGACAAGACCGCCATCCCCGGCGGCTCCTCGGGCGGCTCGGCCGCTGCCGTGGCCGCGCGCCTGGCACCGGCCGCCACCGCCACCGACACCGGCGGCTCGATCCGCCAGCCGGCCTCGCTGTGCGGCGTGACCGGCATCAAGCCGACCTATGGCAGCGTGTCGCGCTACGGCATGATCGCCTTCGCCTCCTCGCTGGACCAGGGCGGCCCGATCGCCAAGACCGCCGAAGACTGCGGCCTGCTGTTGAACGCCATGACCGGCTTCGACGAACGCGATTCCACCAGCCTGCAACGCCCCAAGGAAGATTTCACCCGCTCGCTCAACCAGGGCCTGCAAGGCCTGCGCATCGGCGTACCCAAGGAATTCTTCGGCGCCGGCCTGGCCGCCGATGTGGAAGCGGCCGTGCGTGCTGCCCTGGCGGAGTTCGAGAAGCTGGGTGCGACCCTGGTCGATATCTCGCTGCCCAAGACCGAGCTGTCCATCCCCGTGTATTACGTGATCGCCCCGGCCGAAGCCTCGTCGAACCTGTCGCGCTTCGATGGCGTGCGCTACGGCCACCGCGCCGCCGACTACAAGGACCTGGCCGACATGTACAAGAAGTCGCGCGCCGAAGGCTTTGGCGACGAGGTCAAGCGCCGCATCCTGGTCGGTTCCTACGTGCTCTCGCACGGCTACTACGACGCCTATTACCTGCAGGCCCAGAAGATCCGCCGCCTGATCGCCGAGGACTTCCAGCGTGCCCTGGCCGGCGAGAACCGCCAGTGCGACGTCATCATGGGCCCGGTCTCGCCCACCGTCGCCTGGGACCTGGGCGACAAGACCGATGACCCGGTGGCCAACTACCTGGCCGACATCTTCACCTTGTCCACCAGCCTGGCCGGTTTGCCGGGCATGTCCATTCCTTGCGGATTCGGGCAGGGCGAGAAGAACGGCAAGCGTCCGGTCGGCCTGCAGATCATCGGCAATTATTTCGACGAGGCGCGCCTCTTGAACGTGGCGCACCAGTTCCAGCAGGCCACCGACTGGCACCTGCGCGAACCGGCCTGATCACTGGCCCTCGTCACCAACAACAGCATTCGCAAGGACAACATCATGCAGTGGGAAGTCGTCATCGGCCTCGAAACGCACACGCAGCTTTCGACCCAATCCAAGATCTTCAGCGGCAGTTCGACCCGCTTCGGCGCCGAGCCCAACACCCAGGCCAGTCCGGTGGACCTGGCCTTGCCGGGCGTGCTGCCGGTCCTGAACAAGGGCGCGGTGGAACGTGCGATCCAGTTCGGCCTGGCCATTGGTGCCACCATCGCACCGCGCTCGGTGTTCGCGCGCAAGAATTACTTTTATCCTGACCTGCCCAAGGGCTACCAGATCAGCCAGTTCGAGATCCCGGTGGTGCAAGGCGGCACCATGTCCTTCGCCGTGGAGAAGGAGGGCAAGACCGAGATCAAGACCATCAACCTGACCCGCGCCCACCTCGAAGAGGACGCCGGCAAGTCCCTGCACGAAGACTACCAGGGCATGACCGGCATCGACTTGAACCGCGCCGGTACGCCCTTGCTGGAAATCGTCACCGAACCCGAGATGCGCAGCGCCGCCGAAGCCGTCGGCTACGCCAAGGCCCTGCATTCGCTGGTGGTGTGGCTGGGCATCTGCGATGGCAACATGCAGGAAGGTTCCTTCCGCTGCGACGCCAACGTCTCGGTGCGTCCGGTCGGCCAGGAGAAATTCGGCACCCGTTGCGAGATCAAGAACCTGAACTCCTTCCGCTTCCTGGAAGAGGCCATCAACTACGAAGTGCGCCGCCAGATCGAGCTGATCGAGGACGGTGGCACCGTGGTGCAGGAAACCCGCCTCTACGATCCGGACAAGAAGGAAACCCGTTCCATGCGCAGCAAGGAAGACGCGCAGGATTACCGCTACTTCCCCGACCCCGACCTGCCACCGCTGGCCATTTCGCAGGAGTGGATCGAGCGCGTCAAGACCACCATGCCCGAGCTGCCCGGCGCGATGCGCGAGCGTTTCGTGGCCGAGTATGCGCTGCCGGAATACGATGCCATGGTGCTCACGCAATCCAAGGGCATGGCCTCGTACTTCGAAGCCGTGGTGGCTGCCGCGGGCAAGGACCAGGCCAAGCCGGCCGCCAACTGGCTCATGGGTGACGTGGCTTCCACGCTCAACCGCGAAGATACCGACATCGCCGATGCACCCGTGAAGGCTGCACAACTGGCGCTGCTGTTGAAGCGCATCGCCGATGGCACCATCTCCAACAAGATCGCCAAGGAAGTCTTTGCAGGCATGTGGGAAGCGAAGTCCGACAAGGATGCCCTGGCCGATGACATCATCGAAGCCAAGGGCCTGAAGCAGATCTCCGACAGCGGCGCGCTGGAAGCCATCGTCGACCAGGTGCTGGCGGCCAATGAAAAGTCGGTGGCGGAATTCCGCGCCGGCAAGGAACAGGCCATCAATGCCCTGATCGGCCAGGCCATGAAGGCCACGCGCGGCAAGGCCAATCCGGCGCAATTGACTGAACTGCTGCGCAAGAAGCTGGCGGGTTAATAAAAGCCCTTGCCTGCTGAAGCAGTAGCGCAATGAACCCTGCGTCCGGCAACGGACGCGGGGTTTTTTCTTATGCAGCCAACACCAATGGCCGCCCCCGCGCCCAGCGATTGCTCGACAGCGAGAAGGTCAATGAACTGACCTGGTGATACCAACCCGCCGGGATGTAGAGCATCTCCCCCGGCTGCACCTCGCAGCACACCAGCGCCGCCTGGCGCGCCAGCGGGAAGTGCTCCAGGTCCGGATGATCCGGATCGAAGGGCGACCCGAACAGGATGGCGTTGGCCTCCTTCGGATAGAGATACTGGTCATGATGGGGCGGTGCCAGCCAGACGCGCTTGCTGCCCCACACCTGGGCGAAGACATTGTCGTCATAGTCGCAATGCAGCGGCGTGATACAGCCGGCAGGCCCGATCCAGAAGCGCGGCGGCCCCATCTTCTCGAAGAAGTTGGGCCAGTGGCACAGGCGATTCAATTCCCGCAATTCCAGGTTGCCCAGATAGGGCGGCAGCCCGCTCTCATCGGCCAGCGCCTGTTCCAGGTAATCGACCAGCGTCATGTCCTGCATGGCGCGGTCCGGCGCGAAGGCGGTGTTGATGTAGTCGCCCACGCGGGCACGCACCGGCAACTGCCCGAAGTGTTCCCGCAGCGCTTGCACCGACATCGCCGAGAGCGGCCAGCGGCTGGCCATGCCCGTCATGATGAAAGGCAATCCCGCCCCTGCCCGTTCGCGGAAGGCTGCCGTCTTCTGCGGGCCGATGCGTGCGATATCCTGTACCGCGGGCAACACGGCACTGGCCTCGCGGATGGCTTCACGCATCTCGGCCACCGAACGCACGCCACGCACCTGGGCATCGCGCTGGTCACGCGCCGCCTTGCGTGCAGCAGCCTCTTCCGCGCTCAGGCCGCTGACATCGGGGCGTGGCGGCAGGGACCGTGCCGCAGGATGGGCGGTTCCGGGGTGAAGTGAAGGAGAAGGCGTGGACGGTTTCATCCTCGCCATTTTAATGGGGTTGCAGCAGTCCCTATCTCGTTTGCCGCATAAGGATATGAATTCTTCTTCCTTGTTCCGGGGTAGCCGGGGGAGTGTAATGAGCGTTTGGCCAGCCGGACATGCGCCGGGCTGGCCCCGCCTACACAGGAGTCCCCATGTCGCTCGCCACACTGGAACGCACGCAGCAGACGCAACAACATTTCGAGATTCGTCCTTTCGACGCCCCGCTGGGCGCGGAAATCGTCGGCCTGGACCTGAACCTGCCGGTCTCGGCGCAAGAGCTGGCGCGCATTCGCGGCGCCCTGGTCGAGCATGGGGTGGTGGTATTTCGCGAGCAGCGCATCACGCCGCAGCAGCACATCGACTTCAGCCGCCGCTTCGGTCCGCTGCAGGTGCACGTGCTCAACCGCTTCCACCTGGCCGGGCATCCGGAGATCCTGATCGTCTCCAACGTAGTCGAGAATGGCAAGCCTATCGGCCTGGTCGATGCCGGCGCGGACTGGCATTCGGACCTGTCCTACATGCCCAAGCCCAGCTTGGGCGCGCTGCTGCATTCGCAGGAATTGCCCGCCGAACGCGGCGATACGCTCTACGCCAATACCGCGGCCGCCTGGGACAGCCTGCCCGCTGCGCTCAAGACCCAACTCGAAGGCAAGCGTGCCGTGCACTCCTACGTTTACCGCTACGAGCGCCTGCGCAAGCTCTCGCCGTGGCGCCAGCCGCTGACCCGGCAGCAGATCGATGAAGTGCCGCCGGTGGAGCATCCGGTGGTGATCACCCATCCCGAAAGCGGCCGCAAGATCCTGTTCGTGAGTGAAGGTTTTACGTCGCACATCATCGGCATCCCGCGTGACGAAAGCGATGCGCTCCTCAAGGAACTGCACGCCCACATCACCCGTCCGGAGAATGTCTACACGCACCACTGGCAGGCGCACGACATGGTGTTCTGGGACAACCGCAGCACCCAGCACTACGCCGCGATCACCCCGCAACACCTGCGCCGTACGCTCTATCGCACCACCGTCGAAGGCGACGTACCGCGCTGAGCTTGGGCGCCCGGTAACGCTACCGCGCTGGTATCCAGCCGAAATACGCTGACCGCTTCAGTCAACGAGGCCGCCTGATCCTGCATGGATCGCGCGGCCGCTGCTGCTTCTTCCACCAGCGCGGCATTCTGCTGGGTAGCCTCATCGATGTGGGTGATGGCCAGGTTGACCTGTTCGATGCCATCACTCTGTTCCTGGCTGGCCAGCGTGATCTCGCGCACGATCTCGGTCACGCGCGCCACACTGTGCACCACCTCCTGCATGGTGTCACCGGCCTGGGCCACCAGGCGGCTGCCATCGCCGACCTTTTCCACGGAATCCCCGATCAGCTGCTTGATCTCCTTGGCCGCCGACGCTGAACGCTGGGCCAGCGAGCGCACTTCGGAGGCCACTACCGCAAAGCCGCGTCCCTGTTCCCCTGCGCGGGCCGCTTCCACAGCGGCATTGAGCGCGAGGATGTTGGTCTGGAAGGCAATGCCATCGATCACGCCGATGATGTCGGCGATCTTCTGCGACGAGGCGTGGATCTCGCCCATGGTCGCCACCACCTGCTCCACCACGGCGCCGCCCTGGCTGGCCACCTGTGAGGCCGATGCCGCCAGTGCATTGGCCTGGCGCGCATTGTCGGCGTTCTGCTTGACGGTGGAGGTGAGCTGTTCCATGGCCGATGCGGTTTCTTCGAGCGAGCCGGCCTGCTGTTCCGTGCGTGCCGACAGGTCGAGGTTGCCGGTGGCAATCTCGCGCGAGGCGACGTTGATGGTGTCGGTACCCGAACGCACGCGCCCCACGATGTCCTGCAGGTTGCCATTCATGGACTTGAGCGCGGCCAGCAGTTGTCCGGTTTCGTCCCGGCTGTTGGCCTCGATACGTGAGGTGAGGTCGCCTGCGGCCACCGTTTCAGCGATGCTCACCGCCTGGTTCAGCGGGCGCGTGATGCTGCGCGTGAGCAGCCAGGCCAGTGCCGCGCCCAGCACGATTTCCAGCGCACCGAGCATGAGCAGCATGCTGCGGCCTGAACGATAGTCGCCGTTGATTTCAGCGGCGGCCTGGTCGATCACCTTCTTCTGGTAATCGGCATAGCGCAGCACGCTGTCGGCGTACTCATCCATCATCTTGACCAGCGTGGTATCGGTCATCTCGCGGGCGCGGGCATCGTCGCCGGCGGTCTTGATGTCGAAGATCTTTTGCCGCGTATCGCGATAGGCGGCACGCAGCTTGCCCACTTCCGCGAACAGGCGTTTTTCTTCGGGATCGGTGATGGCCGCTTCCACCTGCTTCTGCAGCTGGCTGATCTTGGCCGATTGCGCATCGATCTGCTTCTGGAAGTATTGCTGGAAGGCATCGTCATCACTCTTCATGACGGCGAAGGTGCGCACCCCGTTTTCCTTGATGGCCGCGTGCCACTGCACGGCATCGCGCTCTTTCTTCAGCGCGATCTGCGTCATTTCGTCGGTGGCGTCCCCGATATTGCCCAGTCGCCACACGCCCAGGCCGACCATCACGGCCATCAGCATCAGCAAGGCAATGAAGCCGATGGCCAGGCGTACGCCGATCTTGAGGTTTTTCATCCCATCTCCCCTGATTGAGTTAGGCGGCCGGCGGCTGGAGTGCTGTTTTGCGGTTGTTATCGTGAGCCGGGCGCAGACAGCAAGGAAGGGCAGCCCTCCTTGCTGTCTTTGCAGGCTAACACAGGCCCTCCCCGGCACGACACAACTCGGGAATATCCCGATGCCGGGGTGTTGTATTACGGCAAAGCCCATCGGCCCGCAGGGCAGGCCCGCTGGGTGTTACCAGTCCATGGCCGGATCCAACGGATAGATCGGCCGACGCACCTTCTTGATCGGGAACAGCCGGAAATTGGCGCTGGTCGGGCCGCCACTGTCGGAATCGCACTCCACCAGCGCGCGGCTGATGGGCACGAAGAGCGGGCGGCAATACATGCGCGACTTCAGGATCAGGAAGGCTTGCTGCGCCGGGTCGAGACCCAGGCTGGTGAAGACCCCGAGGTCATACGGTTCGACCCGCTCTTCAGTGACCACGATGCGGGCAGCACCGATGTCCAGTAGCACGCTGCGCCCCATCTGCAAGGTCGAGCCGGTGTAGATCGGCCCGGTCACCGTGAAGCGGCCATCGCTGATGGCCGATACCTTGCCGGTATAAACCGGCGGCGTCTTGGTGATGCCCTGCGCCGCCAGATCCACCTTGTTGCCCACGGCCAGCGTGACGGTCGCGCCCACACCGGCTTGCACCAGCTGTGCCACCGCTTCCGGGTCGCTCACCGGGCCCACGGCAATGCCCGTGAGGCCCGCCTGCAGCGCCGCTTCCAGCACGTCCATGGTATTGCAGGTGCCGCCCGACATGACGTTGTCGCTGTGGTCCAGCAGCAGCACCGGACCCTGTCCCGGCGCTTCGCTCAATGCGCGTGCCTGCGCCAGCGATTCGGCCAGCGGCAGGCTGTCATAGACGAAGTCGTCGCGCTCGCTCCAGATCTGGCGTGCGATGCGCCCGGCCACGGCATCCGCCAGTGCGGCGTCGTTCTCGGTGACTACCACCACCGACATCCCCGCATCGCGGAAATCCGACAGGGGAAAGCCCGCCAGCACCGACACCGCCAGCACGCCCGCCTCCTGCTCTGCGGCTTTGGCTGCCTCCACGGCGCGCTGCATGGCCGAGGCCGAAGTATTGCTGGTCAGCGTGGCCGACAGCACCGGCACCTGGCGCCAGGCCATCCGTGGCTGCGACTTGCCCTGCAGCCGCGCCAGCAGCAGGCGGCCGGCATGCTCGCCGGTCTCGAACATGTCGATGTGCGGATAGGTCTTGAAGCTGACGATCACATCGGCATGCGTGACCATCTTCTGCGTGACGTTGCCATGCAGGTCCAGCGCCACCGCCATGGGCGTATCGGGCGCGATGCGGCGGATGCGTTCGAGCAGCGTGCCTTCGCCGTCCTCGGCGTTCTCGGCCACCATGGCACCGTGCAGGTCCAGCAGGATGGCATCGCAGCCACCTTCGATGGCGCGCACGATGGCGTCGCACATTACCGTATAAGCATCGGCCGCCACCGCCGCGCTGGGATTGGCCCAGGCGGCCAGGGGCGTGACGATGTCAGCGCCAATCCGTTCGGCCAGTTCGAGGAAGGCCCCCATGGCGGTACGCGCACCCTTCTGGTCGCGATAGGCATCGGCGTCCCATTGCGGGGCGAAGGCTTCAAGGGGAGTGGGAATCGGCGAGAAGGTATTGGTCTCGTGATTCATGCGTGCAATGACGATTTTTGGCTTCATGTTCAGTTTTTTGCATCAATCCAAATGCATGCAATGATCAGTCGGTGACCACACCCGCGCTGGCCAGCATGGCCTGCAGCAGCACGTTGCAGCCGGCTTCCAGGTGCTCGGGGCGGGCGTCTTCGATCTCGTTGTGGGAGACCCCGTCCTTGCAGGGCACGAAGATCATGCCTGCCGGTGCCAGGCGTGCGGCATAGATGGCGTCGTGCCCCGCGCCGGAGACCACGTCCATGGTCTTGTAGCCCAATGCAGCCGAAGCGGCGCGCACGTTGTCCACGCAATCCGGATGGAAGGGGCAGGGCGGGAAGTACGATACCCGCTCCAGTTCGATGGACAGCCCGGTCTTCTTGCGCATCGCTTCCAGGTAGGCCAGCAGGTCTTCATGCATGCGCGTGAGCGAATCCTCGCTGACATTGCGCAGGTCGATGGAGAACTTCACCTGGCCCGGAATCACGTTGCGGCTGTTGGGCATCACCTGCACCTGGCCCACCGTGCCGCGTCCATAGGGCGGGTAGCGGTTGGCGATGGCCACCACCTCCTGCATGATGAACGTCGACACCTGCAGCGCATCCTTGCGGATCTCCATCGGGGTTGGCCCGGCGTGCGATTCGAAACCGGTCACCGTGCAGTCGTACCACGACAGGCCCAGCACTGCCGGCACCACGCCGATGACGGTATCGGCATTTTCCAGTACCGGTCCCTGTTCGATGTGCGCCTCGTAATACGCACCGATGGGATGGTCGCCGCAGACCTGGTCACCGATGTAGCCGATGCGTTCCAGTTCGTCGCGCACCTTCTTGCCGTCGATATCGGTGGCGTTGTAGGCATGCTCCAGCGTAAAGGCTCCGCAGAAGACGCCGGAACCCATCATCACCGGCACGAAGCGCGAGCCTTCTTCATTGGTCCATACCGCCACTTCGATGGGCGCCTCGGTCTGGATGTTGTGCTGGTTCAGCGTACGGATCACCTCGATGCCGGAGAGCACGCCGTAGTTGCCGTCGAACTTGCCGCCGGTGGGCTGGGTATCGATGTGCGAGCCCGTCATCACCGGCGGCAGCGCATTGTTGCGGCCGGGACGGCGCATGAAGATGTTGCCGATCTGGTCCACTACCACGCTCATGCCTTCAGCGCGCGCCCAGGACGTGACCAGGTCGCGGCCCCGCTTGTCGAGGTCGGTCAGGGCCAGGCGGCAGACGCCACCCTTGGCGGTGCCGCCGATGCGGGCCAGTTCCATCAGAGAATTCCACAGGCGCGTGCCGTCGATGCGCAGGGTGGAGGTTTGTGTTTTCATGTCCATATCGAGTCCTTGTTCGGGTTGGCGGGCGGTAGCCATCAGGCTGCCAGGTTCACGCCAAGATAACGGTCCTTCACGCCTTCATCGGCCAGGAAGGCGGCATTGCTGCCGCTGTAGACGATGCGTCCCTGTTCGACGATGTAGTGCCGGTCCGCCAGTTGCGTACACACTTCCAGATTCTGTTCCACCAGGATGATGGACATCCCGGTGGCCTTGATCTGCCGGATCTGTGCCACGATCTCGTCCACGATCACCGGAGCCAGGCCTTCGACCGGTTCATCCAGCATCAGCACGCGCGGATGCGTCATCAGCGCGCGCGCAATGGCCAGCATCTGCTGCTCGCCGCCGGAGAGCTGGCCGCCGCCATTCCTGCGGCGTTCCTTCAGGCGCGGGAAGATGGTGTAGACCTCGTCCAGCCCCCAGGCAGATTCCTTGCGCGCGGCCATGGTCAGGTTCTCTTCCACGGTCAGCAGCTTGAAGATGCCGCGATGTTCCGGCACCAGGCACACGCCGCGTGCCGCGATCTTGTAGGAGGGCAGGCCGCTGACTACCTGGCCCTCGAAAATCACGCGTCCCTGCGCCGGCGGCACCACACCGACGATGCTCTTCAAGGTGGTGGTCTTGCCGGCGCCATTGCGTCCCAGCAGGGTCACCACTTCCCCGGCATCAACCTGCAGCGACACGCCCTGCAGGATGTGGCTCTTGCCATAGTAGCCGTGAACGTCTTCCACTTGCAGGATCATGCTTTGCCTCCCGTGATCATGCTGCCGAGATAGGCCCGGCGCACGCGTTCATCGCTGCGGATCTCGGCCGGCTTGCCCTGCGCCAGGATCTGGCCCAGCTGCATGACCGTGATGCGGTCCGAGATATCCATCACGATATCCATGTTGTGTTCGATCAGCACCACCGTGTAGTCGCGCCGCAGCCCGTGGATGAGCTGTTTCATCTCGGCGATGTCATCGATGCCCATGCCCGAGGTCGGCTCGTCCAGGAAGATCACCTTGGGCCGCCCGGCCATGGCCATGCCCACTTCCAGCCGGCGTTGCTGGCCATGTGAAAGTTCTGCACAGGCCCGCCCCGCCACCGCCTGCAGGGACAGGCGCGCCACCAGCTCATCGGCCAGTGCGCAGGTGGCCGTGAATTGTTCGGCACGTTTCCAGGGATTCAATGCGGCCAGCGGCGAACGGCCCTGCGCGGCCAGCCGCAGGTTCTCGCGCACGCTCAGGTTGGGGAACAGGCTGGTCACCTGGAAGGAGCGCGCCAAGCCTTTCTGCACGCGGCGGTTGCCCGGCAGGTGCGCCACTTCCTCGCCCTCGACCAGGATGCTGCCCTCGGTGATGGGCGTGGTACCGGTCAGGGTATGGAACAGCGTGGTCTTGCCCGCGCCGTTGGGGCCGATCACCGAATGCACGGTGCCGGCCTCGATGTCGAGGGTGATGCCATTGACGGCGGTGAATTTGCCGTAGCGCTTGGTGACATTGACCGCTTGCAGGATGGGGCGGCTCATGGGTGCTTCTCCTTGGTCACGGTGGTGGCCTGGGCCGCGTCATCCTTGCGGCCGCGCACGGCGTCGATGAGCTTCATGGCCAGGCCGAACAGGCCCTTCTGCATGTAGAGGCTCACTGCAATCAACAGCAGCCCCAGCAGCATCAGCCAGCGCGGCCACAGCGTGGAGAGCCAGTTGCCCACCAGCACGTAGAAGCTCGCGCCCAGCACGGAGGCAAACAGGTTGCCGGTGCCGCCGATGACAGTCATCACCAGGATCGCCTCGCTGGTGTGGTATTCGATGTTGGAGAGCGGGGCCACGCCGGTCATCATCGCGTGCAGTCCACCGGCCAGACCCGTCACCGCGCCCGAGATCACGAAGGCGGCCAGTTTCAGCAGCCGCACGTCATAGCCCAGCGCTGAGGCGCGCGCTTCATTCTCGCGCACCGCCAGCAGGGTCTTGCCCAGCACCGAATCGACCACCCGCTGCAGCAGCCAGAACACCACCACGAACAGGATCGCCACCACCGTGTAGTACTGCCACGAGGAAGCCGTCGGCAACAACGTCAAGCCCAGCAGCGACAGCGGCGGACGCGGGATGTCCAGCAGGCCGTTGTCGCCGCCAGTGACGTCCTTCATCGTGTAGGCCAGGAAATAAAACATCTGGGCGAAGGCCAGCGTGAGCATCACGAAGTAGGTGCCGCGCTGGCGGATCGAGAACCAGCCCACCAGCAGCGCCACCAGCGCCCCGCCCATGGCGGCCAGCGCCAGCGCCGGCAGCAGCGCGAGCTTGAACTGCAGCAGCACCACGCCGGTGGTATAGCTGCCCACCCCAAAGAAAATGCCCTGGCCGAAGGACATCAGGCCGGTATAGCCCAGCAGCAGGTTGCAGCCCAGCGCGGCCAGGGCGAACACCAGCACCTCGGTGGCCAGCGTGCCCGAGGGCAGCAGCAGCGGCAGCAACAGCACCACGGCGGCGGCCAGCAGGGTGTAACGGAAATGCGCAATCTGTTTCATGAAAGCCTCTGTGCAGAAAACGTCAGGTGGCGTCGGTTGACGTAATGCGGCCTCAGGCCGCGCCGGGCCGGCCCAGCAAGCCATTCGGACGCAGCAGCATCACCGCCGCCATGGCCACGTAGATCATCAGGTGCGCCCCTTCGGACCAGACCGTGCTCATCACGCTTTGCACGATGCCGACCAGGATGCCGCCGATGAGCGCGCCCCAGAAGCTGCCCAGCCCGCCGACCACCACCACCACGAAGGCGATGCCGAGCGCCTCGACCCCCATGAAGGGATCGGCCCCGCGTATCGGCGCGGCCAGTGCCCCGGCCAGCCCGGCGGTGGCAGCACCCAGGGCGAAGACCAGGCTGAAGATGCGCTGGATGTTCAGGCCCAGGAGGCTGACCATTTCGGTCGATTCCGATCCGGCCCGCACGATCGAACCCAGGCGCGTGCCTTCCAGCACCCACCACAGGAGCAGCGCCATCACGGCGGTCAGGCCGATGACGAAGAGACGATACTTGGGATAGACGAAGCCGCCCCACATCACCACGCCCTGCAGCAGGTCCGGCGGCGAGACATTGTTGCCCAGCGGTCCCCAGACCGAGATCACGGCTTCCTGGATCACCAGCGCCATGCCGACCGTGAAGAGGATGTGGAAGTGATGTGGCAGGGCATACACGTGGCGCAATACAAAGCGCTCCACCACCCACGCAAACAAGCCCACGGCCAGCGGCGCGATGAGCAGGGACCACCAGAAATCCAGGCCACGGCTGGTGGCCTCGTAACAGAGATAGGCGCCCAGCAGCAAGAAGGCGCCATGCGAGAAATTGACGAAGCGCAGCAGGCCGAAGACGATCGACAGGCCCACCGCCAGCAGGAAGTAGAGCATGCCGATGCCCACGCCATTGGCGATCTGCAGCAGATAGATGTTCATGGAACCTCGTGACGATGATGCAGCAAATGCGGCCTGTCCCCGCAACCGGCGGACAGGCCCTGAACCTCAAGCCGGGGGCATCACAGCTTGCACTGCGTCTTCTCCAGCGCCAGGAAGGACTTGCCGGAGGAGACGATGTCGGCATAGTCATTCTTGTTGGCCATCTTCGCCTTGGCCTTGCCCTTGAGCAGGTAATAGTTCTTGATGACCTGGTGGTCGCCCTTGCGGATTTCCTCGGTGCCGGTCAGGCCCTCGTATTTCATGCCTTCCATGGCCGCGATCACCGCCTTGGGATCGGTGCTGTTGGCCTTGATGATGGCGTCCAGGATGATCTTGGTACAGATGTAGGAGCCGGCCAGGCTGTAGTTGGGATCGATCTTGAGGCTGTCATTGACCAGCTTGACGAATTCCTTGTTGAAGGGCGAATCGATGGCGTGCCAGTACTGCGCGCCGAAGTAGACGCCGTCGCAGATATCGGCGCCCAGGGTCTCGAACTGTTCCAGTCCCGAGGCCCAGGCCATGAGGATGGTGCAGTTGTTCTTCATGCCGAAGCTGACCGCCTGGCGCAGCGTATCCGAGGATTGCGAACCGAAGTTGAGCAGCAGCAGCACGTCCGGCTTGGCCGCCATGGCATTGGTGAGATAGCCGGAGAACTCCTTCTCGGTCAGCGAGTGGTAGCTGTTGCCCACGTGCTCGATGCCCTTTTCCTTGAAGATGTTCTTGGCCGCCGACAGCAGGCCTTCGCCGAACACGTATTGCGGCGTGATGGTGTACCAGCGCTTGGCATTGGGCAGCTTTTCCAGCAGCGGACGCACGGTCTGTTCGATGGCCCCGAAGGTCGGTACCGACCAGCGGAAGGTGGCGCGGTTGCAATCGCTGCCGGTGATCTCGTCGGCGCCTGCGGTGGTGATGAAGACCGCGCCGGCCTTGTCGGCTTCCTTGCCCATGGCCAGCGCTTCGCCCGAGAGAATGCCGCCGGCGAAGAAGCGCGTGCCCTTCTCGATGGTTTCCTGCATCTTGCGCACCGCCGTGGCGGGCTTGCCTTCGGTATCGAGGGTGACGTAGCTGGTGCTCTTGCCCAGTACCTTGCCGTATTTCTGCAAGGCCAGTTTCATGCCCATGTCGGCGAACTTGCCGTTGGCGGCGAAGGGGCCGGACATCGGCACCGGACAGCCGAAGGCAATGCTCTCGGCCTGGGCAAGGACATCGTGGTAGCTCAATGCGCCGGGTGCGGCCAGTGCGGACAGTTTCAGGAAATTGCGACGGCTGATCATGCTTGTTTCTCCCTCGAGGCTAACGATTGACAGATGACATCCATGGAATTGCGCAATGCTGCAGTACTGCCCGTCAACGCAAGTTCCATGCCCGTGCTTCCTGGAAAACTTAGGAAAGCCGGGCAAGGATGATTTGCATGGACGTGTGGAATCCTCCGCCACGAACGGACGGAAAAGAGTGGGTCAACAGGGTCGCACCGTCTTGCGCAGCCGCCGCAAGACAGGACGTGACAAGCCATAAAACGCTGCAGCAGCGCGCCTTTGCGCCGCGTGGCGTGAGCCGTCATGGGGCTCCTCCTGCCGCTCTTGCGAGCGTGTCTCCAAATGTGGTTTGCCGTTCTCCCGTGCTGCCGGTGTGTCTCCACCGGTCGTCCACGACGGTCTGGTTTTCTAAGTTTTATTGCTTTTGGTGCAGGCTCTCCATCCACTTCCTGCTGGCTGGGAAGCCTGACGTTTCCTGCACCGTGCCTGACGTTTTCTGCACCAACAAGACCGATGCCGATCGCTCGGGCAGGTGCTTCATCATACGCACCCGCCAAAGAAAAACGGCATGAAAATTTCATGCCGTTGATCCTGTTTATTTCATCTGCGGGAACGCGAATTCCGCACCGGCACTGGCCGTATTGGGCCAGCGCTGCATGACTGCCTTGGCCCGCGTGTAGAAGCGCACGCCTTCCGGTCCGTACATGTGATGGTCGCCGAAGAGACTGCGCTTCCAGCCGCCGAAGCTGCTGAAGGCCATGGGTACCGGCAGCGGCACGTTGACCCCCACCATGCCCACTTCGATCTGGCGCACGAACTCGCGCGCCACGCCGCCGTCACGGGTGTAGACCGCCACGCCATTGCCGTACTCGTGCGCATTGATCAGTTCGACTGCGCTGGCGATATCCGGGCAGCGCAGCACGCACAGCACCGGCCCGAAGATCTCTTCCTTGTACACCGTCATCTCCGGGGTCACATGGTCGAGCAGGGTGCCACCGACGAAGAAGCCTTTCTCGAAACCCGGTACCTGGTAGCCACGGCCATCCACCACCAGGGTCGCGCCTTCTTCCACGCCACGGCCGATGAGGCTTTCGATGCGTTCCTTGGCCGCCGCGGTCACCACCGGACCCATCTCGGCACCGGCCGCCATGCCTTCGTTGATCTTCAGCTTGCGGGCGCGCTCGGCCAGTGCGGCCACCAGTTCATCACCGGCACTGCCCACGGCCACTGCCACCGAGATCGCCATGCAGCGCTCGCCGGCCGAACCGTAAGCCGCGCCCATCAGGGCATCCACGGCCAGCTGCATGTCGGCGTCGGGCATGACCACCATGTGGTTCTTGGCGCCGCCCAGGGCCTGCACGCGCTTGCCCTTGGCCGAGCCACGGGCATAGATGTATTCGGCAATCGGGGTCGAACCGACGAAGCTGATGGCCTTGACCTGCGGATGATCCAGCAGGGCATCGACCGTCACCTTGTCGCCCTGGATGACGTTGAAGACGCCATCGGGCAGGCCGGCTTCCTGCAGCAGGTCGGCGATCAGGAGCGCGGCCGAGGGATCGCGCTCGGAGGGCTTCAACACGAAGCAGTTGCCACAGGCAATGGCGATGGGGAACATCCACATCGGCACCATGGCCGGGAAGTTGAACGGCGTGATGCCGGCCACCACGCCCAGTGCCTGGCGCATCGACCAGGCGTCGATGCCGCGGGCGATCTGGTCGGTGTATTCGCCCTTGAGCATCTGTGGGATGCCGGCGGCGAACTCGACGATCTCGATGCCGCGCGCCACTTCGCCCTGGGCATCCGAGAAGGTCTTGCCGTGCTCGCGCACGATGATGCGGGCGAAGTCGTCGGCGCGCTGCTGGATCAGGTGCAGGAAGCGGAACAGCACGCGCGCCCGGGTCAGCGGCGGGGTGTTGGACCAGGCCGGGAAGGCGGCCACACCGGCCTGCACCGCCGCATCGACCTCATCGGCCGTGCCCAGTGCCACCTGCGCCACCGGCACGCCCTGGGCCGGGTTGAAGACATCGGCATAGCGCCCGCTCTTGGTATCGACGCGTGCGCCGCCGATGTAGTGTGCAATCTTTTCCATGAATCTTTCTTGCGTCATTGCTTGGGTGAAGGGGGATCAGGCCAGGGTCTTGAGAATGGCCGCCAGCTTGCCGAACAGTTCGTCGATCTGCTGCTTGTTGATGATCAGCGGCGGCGACAGGGCGATGATGTCGCCGGTGACGCGGATCAGGATGCCGTCATTGAAGGCACGCACGAAGGCGTCATAGGCGCGGGCACCCACGCGGCCCTGGATGGAGGACAGCTCGATACCGGCGATGAGGCCAATGGTGCGCACATCGATCACGTGCGGCAGGCCGCGCAGGGAGTGCGCCGCTTCCTGGAAGTAGTCGGAGACCGCTTGCGCATTCTCCAGCACGCCTTCGGTCTGGAACACCTCCAGCGAAGCCAGGCCGGCGGCGCAGGCCAGCGGGTGGCCGGAGTAGGTGTAGCCGTGGAACAGCTCGATGCCGTCCGGACCGTTCATGAAGGCGTCGTGGATCTCCTTCTTCACGAACACCGCACCCATCGGCACCACGCCATTGGTGAGGCCCTTGGCGGTGGTGAAGATATCCGGTTCCACATCGAAGTAGTCGGACGCAAAGGGCGTCCCCAGGCGGCCGAAGCCGGTGATGACTTCATCGAAGATCAACAGGATGCCGTGCTTGGTGCAGATCTCGCGCAGGCGCTTCAGGTAGCCCTTGGGCGGGATCAGCACGCCGGTGGAGCCGGCCACCGGTTCCACGATCACGGCGGCGATGTTGGAGGCGTCGTGCAGGGTGACCAGGCGTTCGAGCTCATCGGCCAGGTGCGCGCCGTATTCTGGCTCGCCCTTGGTGAAGGCGTTCTTTTCCAGGTTGTGGGTATGCGGCAGGTGGTCCACGCCCGGCAGCAGCGCGGTGCTGAAGGTCTTGCGGTTGCCGCCGATGCCGCCCACCGACATGCCGCCGAAGCCCACGCCGTGATAGCCGCGCTCGCGGCCGATCAGGCGGGTGCGGGTGGCGTTGCCCTTGGCGCGGTGATAGGCCAGGGCGATCTTCAGCGCCGTATCCACCGCCTCCGAGCCGGAGCCGGTGTAGAACACGTTGGCGAAGCGGTTGCCGGTGTAGGCCTTGAGGCGCTCGGCCAGTTCGAAAGCGCTCGGGTGGCCGAGCTGGAAGGAGGGCGCATAGTCCAGCGTGGCCACGGACTTCTGCACGGCCGAGACGATCTTGGGATGGGCGTGGCCCAGCGGCACGCACCACAGGCCTGCGGTGCCGTCCAGGATGGCATTGCCGGCGTCGTCGCGGTAGTGCATGCCTTCAGCCGACACCAGCATGCGTGGCGCGGACTTGAAGTTGCGGTTGGCAGTGAAGGGCATCCAATAGGCCGACAGGCTGGAGGGATGCGTTTGGTCTTGGCTGGACATGGCAGGCACCGTGAAAAAGGGAGAATTCGGGAAAAAATCGAGAGTGCTTGATTATTGCCAGACAGCGCCCGCATTGTTAGCTACACTTTTGATTTTCGTTGGAAACTGTATTGGTCCGTGGAGTGAACTGTATTGCTCCATCTGAAGGGAAGCGTTTGCTTGCGTCGCGTCGGCGGGCTCTCCGGTATGCCCCTGTTCATGGGGAATGCAGCCAGATTCGGGTCGTCTGCGCACGCCAGTACAGTGACCAATACAGTTCTGTTTTTATCCATACACTTTGGCTGGCTGGAGCAATGCAGTCGCCCGCCAACCCCACACACTGTCAGGAAGAACCCCATGGCCAAGCCCGCCAGCGCGCCGCTGCAACTGGATTTGAAACGCAAGACAGCCGCCCGCCTGGTGGAGCAGGTGACCGATGGCCTGGCCGGCCTGATCGAGTCGGGTGAATTGCGCTCCGGCGAGCGCCTGCCCTCGGTGCGCCAGTTTGCGCAGCATCACGACATCGGCTCTTCCACCGTGGTGGAGGCCTATGAGCAGCTGGTGGCGCGCGGCATGCTGCAGGCCCGGCGCGGTGCGGGTTTCTTCGTGGCTGCACGGGCCGGGCAATCCGGGGCGCGTGCCGTTTTCGTGCCGCCCGAGCCGGTGATCGACTCGGCCTGGCTGCTCTCGGAAATGTTTGCCGATGAGCGCGTGCCCATCAAGGCCGGCTGCGGCTGGCTGCCCGGCAAGTGGCTCAACGATGAAGGCCTGCACCAGGCCGAGCGCCGCATCATCCGCTCGCCCGGTGCGCAGCAGGTCGGCTATGGCCATCCCTATGGCTATGCCCCGCTGCGCCAGCTCATCACGCAGTTCCTGGGCCACTGGGCGCTGGAGCTGGGCATCGAGCAGGTGCTGACCACGCACGGCGCCACGCAGGCGCTGGACCTGATCATCCGCACCATGACCCAGCCGGGCGATACGGTGATGATCGACGATCCCGGCTATTGCAACCTGATCGCCATGCTGCGCCTGGCGGGGTTGAACGTGATCGGCGTGCCGCGTACGCCCGGCGGGGTGGACACGGACATGCTGGAGACGCTGGCGCGCCTGCATCATCCCAAGATGTTCTTCACCACCAGCGTGCTGCAGAACCCCACCGGAACCTCCTATACGCCGGCCTGCGCCATGCGCGTCCTGCAAGCCGCGGAGCGTTATGGTTTCTGGGTGGTGGAGGACGACATCTTCCGCGAACTGGGGCAGGCCACCGATCCCATGCTCGCTGCCCTTGATGGACTGCAGCGCGTGATCTACGTGGGCAGTTATTCCAAGACCATCGCGCCTTCGCTGCGGGTGGGCTACATCGCCTGCCAGCGCGAACTGGCGCGGCAGATCGTGCATACCAAGATGGTGTTGACGCTGACCAATTCGGAGATCAACGAGCGCCTGGTGCATAACGTGCTCACCGAAGGCCATCACCGGCGCCATGTGCAGACGCTCAATGCAACGCTGCTCAATGCCCAGTCCACCCTGAACGCCAAGCTCACCGAAGTCGGCTTGACGCCCTTCACGGCGGCGCGCGGCGGCATGTTCAGCTGGGCCACCATCGAGGGCTGCGAACTGTCAGCGCGCGAGATCGCGGACCGGGCGCGGCAGAAGGGCATCTGGCTGGCGCCTGGGGATTTCTTCCATCTATCGGCGCCGCACAAGACCAGCTTCCGCTTCAATGTGGGGTATGCGGATGTGCCGGAGTTGTTTGATTTTTTGCGGGGCTTGTAGGCCGGGCTAGGTCGAATGCTTACGCGGCCGCAGCACCCACCCCGTCGCCCCCACGATCATCAAGCCCCCCATCCAGCCCTGCAGGGACAGGTGTTCCTGCATCCACACCACCGCAATGAGCGCTCCCCACAGCGGCTCGCTACCCATCAGCAAGGCCACCCGTGACGCACTGGTGCGCGCGGCCGCATGGTTCTGTACGAAGAAGGCCACGATGGTACACAGCAAGACCAGGAACGCCATCGCCCACCAGAAGGAGGCGGTGGCCGGAAGGGGCATCCAGCGCTGACCCGGCAGCGCCATCATGAGCACCAGCGATCCCGCCGTCATGACACCCATCTGCACCGCCGTCAGCGTGAGTGCGGGCAAGCCGAACCGCAGGCCCTGGCGGCGTGTCAGGCACACCATCACACCGCGCAGGAGTGCGGCCACTACCATCAGCGCATCGCCCCAGCTCAGGTGCGAGAGCGTGATGCCGTCCTGGAATGCCAGCAAGGCAGCCCCCACAAACGACAATGCGCACGCAATCAGCGCCGAACGCTCGGGCCGCTGGCCCAGCAGCAGCCACTCGCACCACGGTGTGAAGACCACGCACAGGCTGATCAGGAAGGCGGCATTGGAGGCCGTCGTCAACGAGACACCGACCGTCTCGCAAATGAAGATGGCCAGCAGGACCACGCCCAATACGAGCGCCCCTGCCAGCGATCTTTTCCACGCGGGGACGGAAGTGATGCTGCGCAAGGCGGGGACCAGCAGGAGAAACGTCAGGCCAAACCGCAGCACCAGGAACTGCAGCACCGGCAACTGCTGCGTGGCAATCTTCGCGGCGCTGTAGCTTGCGCCCCAGATCACTGCGACCAGCAGCAGCGCCCATTCAACAGGATGGAGTCGCAGCAGGGTCGCCGGCCGGGCGGGGGCGTGCAGCAGGGAGGTCTTGTTCATGAGGTCTCATCGTGGCATTGGGCGGAGCTGGTGTATTGTCTTGGGACCGATGAAACCTGACTAGCCAGGAACGAAGAACAGGAGTTGTGCCGCATGAGAACAAATGAGTTGGCCGAGGTATTGCATGAGCTGGTCACGTTCGTGCAAGTGGTGGACGCCGGCAGTTTTTCGGCAGCGGCCCGTCAGCAGGGCATGACGCCCTCGGCCGTGAGCCGCCAGGTGGCCCGGCTGGAAAAGATGATGGGTGTGGCGCTGTTCCAGCGCACCACCCGCCAGTTGCGCCTGACCGAAGCCGGACTGGACGTGCTGGAGCACGGACGCAAGATGGTGGCCGCCGCACGCGCCACCTTGCAGGCGGCCGAGGGCCATGCCGGCGCGCCCCGGGGGCTGGTCAGGATGAGTGCCCCCAAGGCCTTCGCCCGCCATGTGCTGCAGCCGGTGCTGCTGCAATTCCTCGCTCGTTATCCGGAGGTGGATGTGCACCTGATGGTGGTGGACAGGCTGGTCGATCCGCTGCGTGAAGGCGTCGACCTGGTCATCCGCCTGACCGATACGCCGCCGCCAGGCATGGTGGCGCGGCCATTGCTGCCGGTCCGCCAGTGCTTGCTGGCGAGCCCGGATTATCTTGCCAGCCACGGCGCGATCGATCATCCGGAAGACCTGATGAGCCACAGTTGCCTCACGCTAGGCGAGGAGGAACGCGATGATCGCTGGCGTTTCCTTTCCGGATCCCAGGTGGCAGAGATCATCGTGACAGGGCGATGTGCGGTCAATCACAGCGAAATGCGGCTGGCGGCCATTGAAGCGGGCCTGGGCGTGGGGTGCGTGCCGGATTTCGTGGCCAGGGAGTCCTTGGCGGCCGGGCGTGTCGTCCGCCTTTTGCCGGAGTGGACTGTCGATAGCAACTATCAGGGCGTGGCCTATTTGCTTTTTCCGGCGTCGCGCCATATTGCGCCCAAGATGCGGGTGCTCATTGACCATCTGGCAGGTGCATTGCAGTCACCACCATCTTGATGGTGAACGCATCACAGTCTTGTCGGTGTTGGCAGGCCGGATGGGCATGCATGAACGGAGAACAGATGACGGATCCAGGATTGAAACATCGCCCCGAGATCAGCATAGCTGCGATGAACAGGCCCTGAACGCTCACCACGGAAGTCGGCCCGATATCCTGGAATCTGCCATCATTGCAACGCCAGTTCGTAAAATTCCAAGGATTGAACCATGACGTTTTCTGCACCAAGCCCCATTCGCGCCGTCGTCTTCGATTTCGGCGGCGTGCTCTTCGACTGGAGCCCGCACTACCTGTACGAACAACTGATCGCCGACGAGCAGGAGCGCAATCACTTCCTCACCCATATCTGTTCGCCCGAATGGAACGTGCAGCAGGATGGCGGCCGCACCTTGGCCGAGGCCACTGCGCATCTGGTCGGGCAGCATCCCGAACACGATGCGCTGATTCGCGCCTTCTATGATCGCTGGACCGAGATGCTGCGTGGTCCGTTACCGGAGGGCGTGGCGCTCTTGCGCGAACTGCATGCGCAGCAGGTGCCGGTGTTCGGCCTCACCAACTGGTCCTCGGAAACCTATCCGCATGCGCGCGACCACCATGATTTCATGCAGCTGTTCCGCGATATCGTGGTCTCCGGTGAGGAACGCTGCATCAAGCCTGAGCCGCGCATCTACCAGATCGCACTGGAGCGCTATGCACGGCACCTGCCGGGCTTGAAGCCCGAAGAGCTGGTCTTCATCGATGATGTGCAAAAGAATATCGATGGGTGCCGGGCGTTGGGATGGCAAGGCATTCATCACGTGGATGTGACTGGTACACGGGCTGCATTGCGTGCGCTTGGTGTGCCGTGTCAGCAGTGACGACCATCAGGCAATCGCAAACACCTCCACCACACCACTGAGCCGTCGCGCCTGCGCCTGCAGTGCCTGTGACGCTGCTGCGGCCTGTTCCACCAGCGCCGCATTCTGTTGCGTGACCTGATCCATCTGCGAGATCGCATGGTTGATCTCGTGGATCCCCTTGCTCTGCTCGGCGCTGGAATCGCTGATGACCCCGATCACCGACACCACCCGGGCCACGCTGGAGACGACATTGCCCATGCTCTCTCCTGCGCGGTTGACCAGCGCACTGCCGCTGGCGACCTTGTCCACCGAGTCGTCGATGAGTGCCTTGATCTCCTTGGCCGCCGACGAACTGCGTTGCGCGAGGCTGCGCACTTCCGACGCCACTACCGCGAAGCCGCGACCCTGCTCGCCCGCGCGCGCCGCCTCCACTGCCGCATTCAGGGCAAGGATGTTGGTCTGGAAGGAAATGCCGTCGATGACGCTGATGATGTCCACAATCTTTTTGGACGAGTCCTCGATGGCCGCCATCGTCATCACCACATCCTTGACCAGCTGCCCGCTTTCGGCCGCCACCACCGAAGCCTCGGTGGCAAGCCGGTTGGCCTCGCTGGCGCTGTCGGCGTTCTGTTGCACCGTCGCCGTCAGCTGTTCCATGGCCGAGGCTGTTTCTTCCAGCGAACTGGCTTGCTCTTCGGTGCGCGAGGAAAGATCGAGATTGCCCGCGGCGATCTGGCTGCTGGCCGTCGCAATGGCATCCGTGCCGGAGCGGACTTCTCGCACGATCTCGCGCAAGCCAGCGTTCATGCTTTTCATCGACATCATCAGGCTATTGGAAAGACGGCTGTCGGCATCCACCTCGCTGCGCAGGTCACCTTGCGCGATCCGCGCCGCCAGCGCAGCGGCCACTGCCGGTTCTCCACCCAGCTGGCGCAGTATGCTTCTGGTGATGAGCACGGCAGCCACCAGGCCGCTTGCCAAGGCCAGCACGCCGAGGGCCACCAGCAGCTTGCGCGCCGTCGCATAGACGGCCAGCGCCTCGTTCTTGGCATCGTCGTTGAGCTTGTCCTCGAGCGCGGTCAGCTCGGCCAGCGCTTTGCGTCGTTCTGCCTGCATCTTGCCCAGCGGACCGTCCAGGACAGGTTTGATTTCTTCAGTTCTTTGCGCCTTGGCCAACTCAACCAGGCCAGAGACGACGGGCAGGATTTCCTTGCTCATCTTCTGGATTGCGACGAGGGATTTCCTTTCGGCCTCGGTGGTTTCTTCCAGTTCTGCAAACAGCTTGGCCAGTGCGGCTTCCGCTTGCACATAAACGCCCATCTGCCGCTGCAGGTTGTCGGCGTTGAGTTTCAGGTCGTCCGGAGTCGTCGCCAGGCCGATCCCGCGCGAGGCGAGCGACTGTTCATAGGCCGCAGCGCGCATGGTCGAGAGATGAAGGATCTCCACATTGTTGACTTCAGTGATGGACAGCAGTTGCTGGTTCACATCGTCGAGCTTTTTCAGGGAGATGCCGACGATCAGAAGCATGAGAACCAGCACGCCACCAAAGCCGAATTTGAGGCGCGAAGACACTGTCAGACGGGTGAAATCCATACACACTCCAATGAACACTTGCAGTTATTCGTGGTGCATTCCCGACGCCGCCCGATGCAGGCAAGGGTGGGCAATGTGGCGTTCTGAAGCCACAGGCAAAGTCGGGTAGTGCGGGTCTTGATTCAGTGGAGTTGGGCGATTCCTGTGGGAACGCCGCCCGCCGCGAACGAAGGATGAGGACAAACGATGCTGTTCCTCTCCCAAGGGCGTAGGCCGCCTTCCCCGGGAAAACCGCACACTGTAGAGCAAACGCATGCGTTTGATTAGCACCCTAAATTTAACGGCAGTCTTCAGAAAAACCGCTCAATGAACAGGCTGCGTGAAGCAGGGATGTGTGCCGGCATGAGACCGGACGAATGCAGAAGCAGGGTGCGACTGCGCCATGACATGGCGGATCGACGAACAGGGGAGGGGCCGGAGAGATAGAAGAACACTGCCGCGCAGCCTTGCGCGCGGCAGGTTTTGTCGGGGGACGGGGGAATGGCAGGTTAGCCGCACTGGCCGGTTTGCAGATCACATTGCGCTGCTGCGCTCTCCGATGCGCCCACCGGTGAGGAACTCGCGGCCGCTACTTCACGAAGATAATTTGCCCACTCTTCCGGCTGCCCCAGCCAGCGCCCGGTATCGAGCACTTCCAGCGTATCGCCCCGCTGCAGTACGAAAGTCGGGAAGCCGCGTCCGCCTACATAGTTGAGCAGTTCACGGCTGGCCTCGATATGATTGGCCAGCTCTTCCTGTTCGATCCGCTGCATTTCGCCAGTGAAGGCAGCGGGCTCGATGCCCAGCGTGTGCGCCAGTTCGACCAGCGTCGCCATGTCGGAAATGCGCCGGCCTTGCTGGTAATGCGCACGCTGTATCGCTGCCAGCATGTCCAGTCCGGCGGACTCGCCCTTGAGCGCCTGTACCGCCAGCACGGCCGCAGTCGGCGGAGCCGAGTCGAAGACCGCGTCGGTATCGCGCAGCAAACCGTTGAAGTAGGGTTCCCCGAATGCTTGTCCGGTCATCTGCGCGATGCGGTGATCGTGCGGCATCACGTAATCGCGCAGCTGGGCATCGACGCGGCGACGATTGCGGCCGGCCATCATGCCGCCTCCATGCGCCTGCACCGGTAGCACCGCACGGGCTGCCGCCACCAAGGGCGCAGCGCCATAGCACCAGCCGCACAGCGGATCGTGGATGTAGTGAAGCACGGTGTCGTGCGGGGCAGCGGGGGTGGTCATGATGCAATTTCCTCTTGAATGAATCGGCACAGGGCCTGACGTTTTCTGCACCGTCAGGCCCGGTACGCATAGTGAATCAGTAGCCTACCGTGAAACGGGCACGCACGTGCTTCGGCTGTTCCAGCTCGTCCAGCAGGGCCACGGCGTAGTCCTCGTAGGAGATCCAGCTCTTGCCATCGGCACCGACCAGCAGTGCATCCTGGCCCAGGCGGAACTGGCCGGTGCGTTCACCGGCGATGAACATTGCCGAAGGCGACAGGAAGGTCCATTCCAGTTCGCTCTCTTCACGCAGGGCATGGAGGAAGTCACGGCCACCGGAGGCCTCCGGCATGTACTCGGCGGGGAATTCCGGGGTATCGATGAGCGCCTTGCCCGGTGCGATTTCCAGGCTGCCGGCACCGCCCACCACCGCCAGGCGCTTGACGCCCGCTGCCTTCACGGCCGGCAGCAGGTCGGCCGCTCCAAAGGCCGTGAAGCGGCCGCTGGAAATGACGACGTCAGCGCCCTTGATGGCAGCGGCCAGCGCAGCGGTGTCCTTGACGTCGGCCGAGACGGCGGTCACGCCGGTACGCTGGGCGATCTTGCCGGCGTCGCGGGCGATGGCGATGAGGTTGTGGCCACGGCGCAGTGCTTCGTCCACGATGCGGGTGCCGACATTGCCGGAGGCGCCGATGAGTGCGATTTTCATGATGTTTCCTTTCGGGTGGGGAGGGAGGACAAACAACTTCGGATCAATGCAGTTCCGCTCAGATCAGGGCCACTTCATTTCGCCCTTGATGACCTTGGCCGACAGCTCCAGCGAGCCGGTATCGCCCAGGTCCGGGTAGCGCTGCTTCATGGCGGCGATCAGGGCATTGCCATCGGCGGCCTTGGCGGCTTCCTGGTCGAAGGCCTTCAGGTAGTCGCGGGTGAAGCGCACCGAGGCGATGTCCAGCGGCGCACCGGCGGCATAGTGACCGGGCACGACGATGGCCGGCTTGAGCTTCTCGATGCGGCCCAGCGTACCGAGCCAGTCCAGGCGCGACTTCATGGTTTGCGTATCCGCCACCCATACGTGGATGTTGCCGGCCACGACCACGCCGCCGACGACTGCCTTGAGCGATGGAATCCAGACGAAGCTGCGACCCGGCTGCGGACCGTCCAGGCCGACGATTTCCAGCTTGCGGCCTTCCAGCGTCAGCGTCTTGCCCTTGAGCACTTCGGGCGTGATGGTGGCGCGGGGAGCGTTGTCCCCCAGCTTCGGGCCCCAATAAGCCAGCTTGCCGGCAGCCGTTTCCTTGATGTGTTGCACGGTTGGCGCGGTGGCCACGATCCTGGCTTCGGGATAGGCGGCGTGCAGGGCCTCCAGGCCGAAGTAGTAATCCGGGTCGCCGTGGCTGATGTAGATGGTGGTCAGTTTCTTGCCGCTGGCGCGGATCTTTTCCGCGACCTGCTGCGCTTCACGCTGGCCGAATTGCGCATCGACCAGGATCGCTTCGCGCTCACCCGTGACCAGCACCGAACTGACCGGGAAGATGGCTTGCTTGCCGGGATTGTAGATGTCGAGCTTGAGCGGTGCGGCGGCCTGGACGGCCGCGCCCGAGAAGGCCAGCAGGCCGGTGGCAGCGATGGCCAGCAGGGGGCGCAGCAGGCGATGGGTGGAAAACATGGCGACTCCGGAAAGAGGTGGATGGGTGTCAGGAAGCGCCATCATAGGATCGCTTTTGATTTCGAAAAACAGCATAATTGATCACAGTTTGTTTCTGAAATCGTTCAAATCAAAAGGGGCTCCCATGGATCGCCTGATGGCCATGCAGGTCTTCGTGACGGTGGTGGATGGCGGCAGCCTGTCAGCGGCGGCCGAGCAGCTGGACTTGTCGCGGCCAGTGGTGTCGCGCTACGTGGCCGAGCTGGAAGACTGGGTCGGTGCGCGGCTGCTGCACCGGACCACGCGGCGGCTCTCGCTCACCCCCGCCGGCAATGAATTGCTGCCGCGCTGCCGCCGGATGCTGGAGTATTCCGAGGACATGCGCCATGCCCTCGATGCGCCCGATGAAACGCCGCGCGGGCTGCTGCGCATCACCGCCAGTACCTCCTTTGCGCAGACCCAGCTGATCCAGGCCGTGGTCGACTATGGCCGCCGCTACCCGGGCGTGGCGGTGGACCTGCTGGCGCTGGACCGCACCGTCAACCTGGTGGAAGAACGCATCGACCTGGCCATCCGCATGACCAACCGGCTGGAGCCCAACCTGATTGCGCGTCCGCTGGGCGTCTGCCACTCGGTCATCTGCGCCACCCCGGATTACCTTGCGCGCCATGGCACGCCGCGCAAGGTGGAGGACCTGGCCTTGCACAATTGCCTGACGCATTCCTATGTGGGGCGCAGCCTGTGGCAATTCGATCCGAAGAAGAAAAAAGCCAGGGCGGGCAAGGGCGCTGCCGCCACCAAGACCAAGACGCAGACGCAGAGTGTGGCGGTGGGTGGCACCATCAGCGCCAACGAGGTGACGGTGTTGTTGCAGGCGGTGCTGGCCGGTGTCGGTATCGGGCACATGCCGGCCTATACGGTGGCGCCCCTGGTGGCCAGCGGCCAGCTGGTGCAATTGCTGCCGGAGTACGAACCCTTGCAGCTGGGCATGTATGGCGTGTATGCCTCACGCAAGCACATGCCGGCGACCTTGCGCACGATGCTGGATTTCCTGGCGCAGCGTTTTGCGGACCTGCCGTTCTGAGCCGGGGTGATCAGGGCGTGATGCTCAGCAGCTTGTGCACCAGCTCGGAGGAGGTGGAGGCGGCGAACTTGCGCATCAGGCGGGCGCGATGCATCTCCACCGTGCGCGGGCTCAGTTCGACCTGGCGGGCGATGAGCTTGCTGGTCTTGCCTTCCACCAGCAATGCGGCGATCTCGCGTTCGCGCGGGGTCAGGCCGGGGGCGATGGGACGTTTCGCACTGACATCCTCGAAGGTCCAGATGCCGGCCGCGTGCGGGTTGTCGCGATTGAGCGCATGGCCGGTGACATGGCACCAGAACATTTCATCGTTGGAGCGCTTCATGATGCGCTCGTCCGAATAAAAGCCCTTTTCGTTGAGGATCGGCACCAGGCGCAGGCCGGTGCGCTCGAATTCGTCGGCGGTGGGGTAGATTTCCTGGAAGGAGGTCTGGCGCAGGGCATCGACCTCGTAGCCGAACATGTTGGCCATGGCCTGGTTGGCTTGCTGGATCACGCGGTTGTGCGAGACGCACATGCCGATGGGCGCGTGCATGAAAACCTGTTCGAAATCGATGGGAAGTGGCTGGGTCATGAGTTGCTGCACTGGTTGGCTGGTCCCTCGCAACTGGCGGGACCGTCTGGCTGACGGTACCATGCTGCATTGCGCCAGGTATTTTTACCGTATTGTATGGCCTATTTCAGCTGCCCTATGATAATTGGCGCTATTTGGAGCCGAACGGGGCCCGGCGGCGTCTTCGGGCGTTGCGCAAGAGAAGCCCCTGCGCCCATCCCTGTTGACGCCGGCATGTCCGCCGGCCCGCTTGCAACCCTGCTCGCAAGACAAGAGCCGAAAGGAGACTCGTGAACAAAGTGTATCCAGACGCGGCCACCGCGTTGAACGACATCGTCAAGGACGGCCAGACCATTGCGGTCGGCGGCTTTGGCCTGTGTGGCATCCCCGAGGCGTTGATCGCCGCCCTGCGTGATTCGGGCGTGCAGAACCTGACCGCCATTTCCAACAACGCCGGTGTCGATGGTTTCGGCCTGGGCCAGTTGCTGACCACCCGCCAGATCAAGAAGATGATCGCCTCCTACGTGGGCGAGAACAAGGAATTCGAGCGCCAGTACCTGGCCGGCGAACTGGAACTGGAATTCACCCCGCAAGGTACCCTGGCCGAGAAGCTGCGCGCCGGTGGCGCCGGCATCCCCGCATTCTTCACCAAGACCGGTGTGGGCACGCTGGTGGCCGAAGGCAAGGAAGTGCGCGAGTTCGACGGCGAGCGCTACGTGATGGAACGCTCGCTGGTGGCCGACGTGTCGCTGGTGAAGGCGCACAAGGCCGACAAGGCCGGCAACCTGGTCTTCAACAAGACCGCGCGCAACTTCAACCCCAACGTGGCCATGGCCGGCAAGGTCACCGTGGTGGAAGTGGAAGAACTGGTGGAAGTCGGCCAGCTCGACCCGGACCAGATCCACACCCCCGGCATCTTCGTGCATCGCATCGTGGTCAATGCCACGCCCGAGAAGCGCATCGAACAACGCACCGTGCGCGCATAAGGAGACACAGAAAATGGCATGGACCAGAGATGAAATGGCTGCGCGCGCAGCCAAGGAACTGCAGGACGGCTTCTACGTGAACCTGGGCATCGGCTTGCCGACCCTGGTGGCCAACCACGTTCCGGGCGATATCGAAGTGTGGCTGCAATCCGAGAACGGCTTGCTGGGCATCGGCCCCTTCCCCACCGAAGACCAGGTCGACCCCGACCTGATCAACGCCGGCAAGCAGACCGTGACGACCATTCCCGGTTCGTCCTTCTTCAGCTCGGCGGACTCCTTCGGCATGATCCGTGGCGGCAAGATCAATATCGCCATCCTGGGGGCGATGCAGGTCTCGGCCAAGGGCGACCTGGCCAACTGGATGATCCCCGGCAAGATGGTCAAGGGCATGGGCGGTGCGATGGACCTGGTGGCCGGTGTGGGCCGTGTGGTGGTGCTGATGGAACATGTGGCCAAGGCCAAGGATGGCAGCACCTCGAAGAAGATCCTCAATGACTGCAACCTGCCGCTGACCGGCGTGGGCGTGGTCAACCGCATCATCACTGACCTGGGCGTGATCGATGTGACCCCGGGCGGCCTGAAGCTGATCGAACTGGCCTCCGGCGTGACCAAGGAAGAAGTGATCGAGAAGACCGAAGCGCCGCTGGATGTGAGCGAGGTCTGATCGTCAGGTATATCGGCGCGGCAAGCCTTGCCGTGCCGGAATGAACGAAGGGCGCCATGAAAATGGCGCCCTTTCGTTTTTCGCCGCGTCGCGCTGCTGCAGCTTCAATGCGCGCCGCTGACCCGCACCGCATTGCGCCCATCCCGCTTGGCGCGGTACAGGGCCGCATCGGCCGCATTGAGCACGTCTTCCACGCGGCGATGGTGTTCGCGCTGCAGGGTGGGCCACGCCCACGCTGATGGTGACCACGCGCAGCGGGCTGGTGGCGTGCACGATCAGGCGGCTGTAGACCGCATCGCACAGGCGCTGGGCCATCAGATGGGCGCCCTGTTCGTCAGTCAGTTCCAGCAGCACCACAAACTCTTCGCCGCCGTAGCGGCCTGCACAGTCGGTATTGCGTGGCAGGTTTTCCGCGATGGCCTGCGCCACTTCCCGCAGGACCTCATCGCCCAGCTTGTGACCGTAGCTGTCGTTGTAGAGCTTGAAGTAATCCACATCGATGAACAGCACCGAGAAGGTCGAATTGAGATTGCGCCGGCAGCGCTCCCATGTGGCCTGCAGGGCCTCGTCGAGGGCGCGGCGATTGAGCAGGCCGGTCAGCCCGTCGGTCAGTGCCAGTTCTTCCAGGCGCTTTTCAATGGCCACGCGGCGGCGCAGTTCCTGGCGCACGTGCGAGAGCAGGTAGGCCGAGAGCAAAGCGAAGATGAACAGCGAAAGGATGACCGCGTACAAGGTCTTGCGCCAGCTCTTGAAGATCGCCTCCTGCGCATAGCCCACAAAGACGATCAGCGGAGAATCGGGAATGCGGCGGAAGGTATAGAGCCGTTCCACGCCATCACTGTTGGCGCGCGCGAAGAAACTGCCTTCCTCGTGCTGCAAGGCGTTCTGGATGCGCTGGAAATTGGCGCTGCCGGAGAGATCGCGGCCGATCACGTCCTCCCGGTAAGGCACCCGCATATAGGCCACGCCATCATCGGAATACAGCGAGATGACGCCATTGGCCCCCAGTGACAGCCCTTCGAACAGTTCACGGAAATAGGCCAGGTCCAGGGCCATCACGACGATGCCGCCAAAGCTGCCATCGTCATTGAACAGGCGCTTGGACAGCACCACCACCCGCAACTCATTGCCCAGGTTGGCCTGGATCGGCCGCGACACGTACAGGCCGACGTTGGCCGAATCGCGGTGCGCCGTGAAATAGGCACGGTCGCCATAGTTGGGCGCGGGTTCGCCCGCACGCCGGCGCGAACTGGCCAGTACTTCACCCTTGGGGCCGAGCACGGCCATGACGGAAATGTGGCTGACGCTGGCCGCGCTGCCGAACAGATAGGCATAGCGCTGGGCATCATCCAGCCGGCGCCCGCTGATCGGGTGCTGATAGCGGTAGGCCAGCGTATCCAGCGCCAGCGACAGGACCTCGAGGTTGCGCGAAATGGCGCGCTGGGAGATCAGGGTCACGTTGCCGGCATTGGCCACCGCCGAAAGACGAGTCTGGCGATAGCTTTGATAGAGCGTGCTGGCACACATGGCCACCACCATCAGCATGGCGATGCCCAACACCACCACCAGGTATTTCTTCAACTGCTCGATTTTTGTTCCCCCCGCAAATCCCCAGGCGCAATTAACGCATAAAGCAAAACCGCCTTCCATCTTGATCGCCGGCAACGTGATTGTCTTGCAACAAATACCTGAACCTGCCGGCGCGCATTCCTGTCAGATGATTCAACAGTGGCCGTGCTTCGTGATTAAATGCGAGCGCCGTACCCGCAATCGCAAGCTCACCACGGCAACTGCACCATCCAGACCCGCGCCCAGCCCGGAGGCCCCCTGAAGATCAAGAACACCATCCAGCGCGACCTGGCCATCCTGTGGGCCTTCATCGCCCTGATCGCGCTCATCCTCGCTTTCCTGCTGCTGCAGTTGAGCCGCCAGGGCGCGTCTTCGCAGATCAGCCAGGCCACCGCCCAGGCGGCGGTGAGCTGCGCCACCATGAGCGCCGGCCTGGCCCATGCGCTCGGCACCAACAGCGGTACGGCCCGCAGCGCCGCCGATGCCGATGGCTTGCCGGGCAGTTCGCTCATGCAGGCGGTGATCGACCTGTCCCTGCGCGACCAGGCCGGGGTGGAGGGCGGTTTCTGGCATCCTCAGCGGGATGTGGTGGCCTATGCCTTCCCGACCTATGACGGCAGTGGCATCAAGCGCGATCCGCCGGGTGCGGAAATGGAACGCATCGTCTCGACCGCGCAGCGCGCCCTCGATGGCGCCACCACCGTCACCGACGTGCGCCCCGGCCTGCGCGAGGCGGTGGTGTTCGCCGCCTGCCCGGTACCGCCGGGCAAGGTGGCGCTGGCGGCGTGGACGCTCAAGCGCGTGCCGGTGATGAGTGCCACCGTGCTCAACCAGTTGCTGGTGGCCAGCGCCCTGCTGCTGGCCTTCGTCATCATCAGCGGCGTGTGGCTGGGGGCTACGCTCACGCGCTGGCGTAGCCAGTCCGAGCGCCTGGCCAGCCAGCTGGCGCATGCGGAGCGGCTGGCCACGCTGGGCCGGGTGGCGGCCGGCATGGCCCATGAGATCCGCAATCCCATCGGCGCCATGCGCATGAAGGCCGAAAATGCCCTGGCCGCCCCGGCCCAGGTGCGCGAGACGCGCGTGACCGGCGCGCTGGAAATGGTGGTCAGCCAGACCGAACGGCTCGATGCGCTGGTGGCCAGCCTGCTGGCACTGGCACAACCGTTCCAGGTACAGCGCGAGTGCGTCGACCTGGCGAGCTGGATCGAGGCCCGCTGCCAAGCCCATGCCGAACTGGCCGAGCGCCAGCAGGTGCAATTGGCTTCGGCCATCGATATCGCCAGCTTTGACGGCACGCTCACCACCAGCGCACTGGACCCGGTGCAACTGGCCCGCGCCGTGGACAACCTGCTGCTCAATGCACTGGCCCATTGCACGGCCGGCGGCCACATCGAATTGGGGGCAAGGCGGCGCGAGGACGGGCGGCTGCTGCTGTGGGTAGCCGACGATGGCCCGGGCGTGCCGGCCGACTTGCGTGATAGCCTCTTTGATCCTTTCGTCAGCCAGCGCAGCGGCGGCACCGGCCTGGGCCTGGTGCTGGTGCGCGAGATCGTGCATGCGCATGGCGGTGTCATCCACCTGGCCGCCAGCGAACGCGGCGCCCGTTTTGAGATGGAGTTGCCATGGCGCGCATCCTGATCGTCGATGACGATGCTGCCTTTCGCGGCAGCCTCGCCGAGACCGTCGGCGACCTCGGCCACGAGGTGCTGGAAGCCGGCAGTACCGCTGCCGGCCTGACCCTGCTGGCAGCACATGCGGTCGATGCGGCCATCGTCGACCTGCGCATGCCCGACGAAGATGGCCTGGTCTTCCTGCAGCGCGCCCCGGCCATCGCCGCCATCCCCTGCATCATGCTGACCGCCTACGCCAGCGGCGACAACACCATCGAGGCCATCCGCCTGGGGGCCTTCGATCACCTCACCAAACCGGTGCCGCGTGCGGCCTTGGTGGAGACGCTGGAACGCGCACTGCGCCAGAGTACGGCCGGAACGGCAGATACCAGCGGCACGCAGGATGCAAGCGGCGGCGAACGCAATGCATTGGTGGGCGACAGCGAGGCCATGCGCCAGGTCTTCAAGCAGATCGGGCGCGCTGCCACCAGTGACGCCACCGTACTGATCCTGGGCGAGACCGGCACCGGCAAGGAGCTGGTGGCGCGCGCCCTGCATCGCAATGGCCTGCGCGCCGCACGTCCCTTCGTGGCCATCAATTGCGCGGCCATTCCGGCGGAGCTCATCGAGAGCGAATTGTTCGGCCACGTCAAGGGCGCCTTCAGCGGCGCCACCGCGCCGCGCCTGGGCCGGTTCCAGGAAGCGCATGGCGGCACGCTGTTCCTGGACGAGATCGGCGACATGGCCTTGCCGACCCAGGCCAAGATCCTGCGCGTGCTGCAGGAACGCGAACTGACGCCGGTCGGTGGCCAGCAGGCCGTCAAGGTGGATGTCCGCGTGATCGCCGCCACGCACCGCGACCTTCCGCAGGAAATCAGCGCGGGACGTTTCCGCGAGGACCTGTGGTATCGCCTGCAGGTCCTGCCGATCAAGGTGCCTGCGCTGCGCGAGCGCCCCGGCGACATCCTGGCCATTGCCGAACACTTCCTGCGCCAGCAGGGCGGCGATGCTCCCAAGCGCATCAGCCCCGCCGCCGCGCGGCGCCTGTTGCAGCACACCTGGCCGGGCAATGTGCGCGAACTGCGCAACACCATGGAACGTGCCGCCGTGATGAGCCACGGCGCTTGCATCGAAGCCGAAGACATCGCACTGGCCGACCGCAACGTCGCCGACAGTGCCGGTGAGCTGTCCATCGATTGGGATGGCGAGCTGGCCGTGGCCGTGGCGCAAGTCGAACGCGTGATGCTGCAGCGTGCGCTGGCCGCGGCCAACGGCAACCGTGCCGAAGCCGCGCGCCGGCTGGGCATCTCGCGCCAGCAGCTTTATCGCAAGCTGGGCGAAACGGGCAACGGCTGACGCCGCCCCGCGTCCTCACGCATCAGGCCGCGCGCAGGTGTGCGGCGAAGGCCTCCGGGCTCAGCGGCGGGCCATGTAGTAACCCTGCGCTTCGTCCACGCCCCATTCGCGCAGCAGCGACAGCGTCTGCGCCGTCTCCACGCCTTCGGCCACGATGTGGTACTCCAGCTCCTTGGCCAGGGCGATCAGCGACTGCACGATGCGGCGGTCACGCGGACTGGTGTCGAGATGGCGCACCAGTGACTGGTCGATCTTGACCACCGAGGCCGGAACCTGCTGCAGGTAGGCGAAATTGCTGTAGCCGGTGCCGAAGTCATCCAGCGCCAGGCCCATGCCCAGCGCGCGGATCTCGTGCAGCAGCTTGAGCACCGCCGGGCTGTGCATCCACAAGCCTTCGGTGCATTCGATCTCGATCATGGACGGGTCGATCCCGGTGTCGCGGCAAGCCGCTTCAAGCCGCTTGATCAGGTCGGCCTCCTCGAAATTGGGCGCGGCCAGGTTGATGGCGAGTTTGACCGGCATGCCCTGGTCCTGCCATGCCGCCATCTGTTGCAGGGCTGCCGCGATGACCCACGCCGACACGGGGCGGATGAGGGCGGTGCGCTCCACCAGCGGGATGAATTCCGCCGGCGAGATCGGTCCCAGTTCGTGGTGCTGCCAGCGCAGCAGTGCTTCGCCGCCGTGATAGCGGTTGCTGCGCAAGTCCAGCTTGGGCTGGTAGGCCAGCGTCAGTCCGCGTCCCTGGGCCTGATTGGGCAGGAGCGCATCCGGGATGTCATTGAGCAGGCGGAAACGCCGCTGGTGCAGCTCATCGGCCTGGGCGTCATAGTCGGACCAGCGCTGGCGCCTTGCCAGCGCCTCGTGCAGCGCGGCCACCGCCTTGCGCGGGGCGTCGCGCAGGCTCTCGCGGGTCTGCTCCACGCGGACGATGCCGCCATAGCTGGGCAGGTTCAGCGGAACGGCCATGCTGTCGACCGGCTCTTCCAGCGCCGCCGTCATGCTGCGCAGGTGCGGCCCCAGGGTATCGGCCTTGCCCGCGTGGGAGAGCAGCGCGAAACGCCCGTCACTGATGTGATAGACGTCGGCCTGGCCCTTGAGCAGGGTCTGCAGCCGCTGCCCGACCTTGCGTATCAGTTCGTCATGGATGCGCGAGCCCAGCACGCTGGCGATCTCGAAGGAGGTATGGGCGTCGGGCATGTCGATGTAGGCCAGCGCGCGATGGCCCGCAGGCGTCTGCTGGCCCGGTGCATCGACCGGTGCCAGCGAGACCAGATCCTCGCGCAGCTGGTACTTGTTGGGCATGGCGGTGAGCGGATCGACCCGGCCGATGGCACGCCGCAGCAGCATCTGCGACATGGCCAGGGCAGCCAGTTGCCGCAGTTGCTGGCGCTGGGAAGCATCAAAGCTGCGCGGCCGGGTATCGGTCACGCATAGCGCGCCAATGGCGTGGCCCTCCGGCGTGAGCAGCGGCGCCCCGGCGTAGAAGCGGATGTAGGGCGGGCCTGAAACCAGCGGATTGTCGGCAAAGCGGGCATCGGCGGCGGCATCCTCGACCACCATCAGCGCACGCTGGCTGACGGTATGGTCGCAGAAGGACTGCTCGCGCGAGGGCGCGCACATGTCGGGGCCGCTTTGCGACTTGACCCATTGCCGCTGTGCATCGATGAGCGAGACATAAGCGCCGCTGGCCGCAAACAGCGTATGGCAGAGCCGCGTGATGTTGTCCAGGTCTTCGGAGGCGCCGGTATCGAGCAGGTGCAGGGCGTGCAGTGCGGCCAGGCGCTGCAGTTCGTCGTTGGGCCGGGCCGCCAGGGCGATGTTGTCTTCAGCCATGGGCATGCTCCCGCACATCGGCCAGGCGCGGTGCAGCCGGCGGGACCAGCGCGAGCACGGGCGTGGCAGGCGCGGCGGGCACTTCCTGCGTGGCCGACGGGGCGGCCGCCAGGCCCGAGGGCGGGGCCAGTTGGAACACGCCAACGGCCTGGGTCAGGTGCAGCGCCTGGTCCTGCAGGCTGCCCACGGCGGCACCGGCTTGTTCCACCAGGGCGGCGTTCTGTTGCGTGACCTGGTCCATCAGGGCGATGGCCTTGTGGACTTCTTCGATGCCCAGGCTCTGTTCATGGCTGGCGGAGGAAATCTCGCCCATCACGTCGGTGACCTGCTGCACGCTCGCCACGATCTGCTCCATGGTCTCGCCGGCGCGCTCCACCAGGCGCGTGCCGTTCTCGACGTTGTTGACCGAGGCATCGATGAGCTGCTTGATTTCCTTGGCGGCGGCGGCGCTGCGCTGGGCCAGGTTGCGCACTTCGGTGGCCACCACCGCAAAGCCGCGTCCCTGTTCGCCGGCACGGGCCGCTTCCACTGCCGCATTCAGGGCCAGGATGTTGGTCTGGAAGGCGATGCCGTCGATCACGCCGATGATGTCGACGATCTTGCGCGAGGAGGTATTGATGGCCGCCATGGTATCGACCACTTCCTCGACGATGGCGCCGCCCTGCTTGGCGATGTCGGAGGCATTGCGCGCCAGCTGGTTGGCTTCGCGGGCATGGCCGTCGTTCTGCTTGACGGTGGCGGTGAGCTGCTCCATGGCCGAAGCGGTTTCTTCCAGCGAGGCGGCCTGGTCTTCAGTGCGGGCTGACAGGTCGCCATTGGCGGCGGCGATCTGGGCGCTGATGCTGGCCACCCCGGCAGCGGCATCGCGCACTTCGCTGACGGTGCTGCGCAGGTTGCCGCTCATCTCGGCGAGCGCGGCCATGATGCTCTGGCGCCGGCCGGACTCGACGCGCCGCAGGGCCACCGTGTGGTACAGCTCGCCGCGATCGACCGCCAGGGCCAGCTGCTTGACTTCGTCCGGCTCGGCGCCCAGGGCGCGGCCGATGCTGCGGGTGATCAGCATGGCCAGTAGCGCGCCGGCGGCCATGGCCGCGGCCAACAGCACCAGCATGAAGGCCTGGAAGCCGCGTGCCGTCGAGCGTGCCTTGGTCGACTCGGCCTGGCTCATGCTTTCCTGCAGGTCGATGAAGGCGTTGACCGCCGCCAGCCAGTCGATGAAGGCCGGCTTGGCCTCGGCCAGCATGAGCCGGCGTGCGCCATCGGTATCACCGCTGGTGCGCAAGGCGATGATGCGCGCCACCAGCGGCATGGTGCGGGCTTCGACCGCCTTGATCCGGGCCAGGGCCGCGCGCTCGTTCGCATTGGGGGCGTGGGCACCCTGGGTGGAGAAGATCGCATCGAGGGGCTTGGCCGACTGCTGGTAGTCGGCATCGAGGCGATTGATCAGCGCCACCACCTCCTTGAGCTCGCTGTCGGCCACCAGGGTCAGGTCGCGCAGGGCGATGGCGCGGTCGTGGACGCTGCCACGGAAGTTGATGGCATAGCGTTGCTTGACGTTGTTGTTTTCGCTCACCGTGGTGAGACTGCCCTCGATGGCATTGACCTTGCTGATGCTCACCACCGTCAGCACCAGCATCATCGCCAGTACCAGGGCAAAGCTCAGTCCCAGTCGTACGGCGACGCTGAGCGATTTTTGTTTCTCATGTGCACTGTTCATCATTTTCCCCTGTTGTATAAATTGTCCGGACATCGGCCGTCCCGCCGGGATGGCCCCCGCCATCCTGTCCGGAACGTGCTTTGTGTAGCGATGAGGCATTGGCCGCCTGCTGCTGCTGGCGGCCGTACTGGAGCTCTGCAGGGCCCGAGCCTTGCATGTCCACGCGGCTTTGTATTGGATATTCCAGCACGGCGGGGCTGGTTTACTGCGCGACTCAATGCGGGGCGTTCGTGCGTCCTTCCAGCAGCAGCCCGGTCAGTGCGCAGCAGCCGGCGAACAGGCCGATGCCCGCGATCCATCCACCGGCCAGGATGCCGGCGCCGACAGCGCTGCCCAGCGAAAATCCCAGGTACATGGTCGACGTATTGAGCGACAGCGCCACCGGTGCCTGCGCCGGCGGACCTGCTGCGATGAGCCGCGCCATCTGCGCCGGGAAGAAGGCCCACACCGCAAAGCCCCACACCGCCACGGCCACCAGCACCGGTACCAGCGCAGTATGCGGCGCCAGCAGTGTGGCCGCACCCAAGGTCCAGAACGCCAGTGTCAGCAGCAGCAGCGACAGCCGCACCACGCGGCGTGAGCCGAAGCGGTCGTTGAGATGGCCGCCCACCGTCACGCCGGCGGCGGCAGCAGCGCCCCACAGGCTGACGGTGAGGCCAATGCCGCGTTCGGCGAATGACAGCGTGTGCGCCAGGTAAGGTGCAATGTAGGGATAGGCCGCATACGCACCGACCGACCAGAACAGCGTGATGCCCAGCAGGCGCCGGATCTGCGCCTGCCCGACCACACCCAGCCGCTCGCGCAGGCCGGCGACATGGAGATGTCCCCCGGCCTGGCGGTTCACTCCCATCCAGATGCCGGCTACGGCCACCGCGCCCATCACGGCCACGGCACCAAAGGTGGCGCGCCAGCCGAAGGCATGCCCGACCACCGAGCCCAGCGGCAAGCCCAGCGCAATCGCGATGGTCATGCCGCCGCTGACGATGGCCAGTGCCCGTCCGCGTTGTTCGGGTTTGACGATGGCGCCGGCCAGCGCGCTGGCATTGGGCGTATAAAGTCCGGCGGCCACGGCCATGAGCAGGCGCGAGGCCAGCAGGCTGCCAAAGCCGGTGGAGAACGCCGCCAGCACATTGGCCGCGGTGAAGATGCCCATGGCGCCGATGAGTACCTGGCGCCGGTTGAGGTGGGCCGAGAGCACCGTGGTGATGGGCGAACTGATGGCCAGTACCAGCGTGAAGACGATCACCAGGCTGGCCACGGTGGAGACGCTCATGCCGAAATCGGCCGCCATGCGCGGCAGCAGCGGCGCGATCATGAAGCCTTCGGTGCCGATGGCGAAGGTGCCCAGGGCCAGGAAGCCGGCCGTCAGCAGCGAGCCCGATGGGGAAGACGATGCAGGGGGCGCGGAAGCCGGGCCCAGGGACGTGGATGTCATGCTGTCCTCGACGATAGGTACGATGCGGTGCGCTGCATGGCAGCGCACCGCAAGACGATCAGACCGGAATGGGATTGGCGATCAGCGCCGCGTTGAAGCCGTTGACCAGCGCGTGTTCATTGGCACCGGGGTTGTCGCGCAGCGGCTTGACGGACTCGACGATGATCTCTTCATCATCGCTGACCAGCTTGGCCATGGTTTCGGCGATGAAGGCATCCAGCGGCATGGCACGCGGGTCGCCGCTCTTCTTGACCAGGTCGGTATCGACCCAGGGCGGAGCGATCTCCTGCACCCGAACCGAGGTCTCGCGGAGCATGAAACGCTGCGACATCGCATACGAATGCAGCGCCGCCTTGCTGGCCGAATAGACGGCGGTCACGGCCAGCGGGACATAGGCCAGCACCGACGTGTTGTGGATGATGGTGGCGCGCGGCTGGGCCTTGAGCAGGTCGATCAGGGCCGAAGTCAGGCGGATCGGGCCGAGCAGGTTGGTGTCGAGGATGCTGCGGCTGACCTGGTCGTCGATGGTGCCGCCGGCGTCGTCGAAGGGCATGATGCCGGCATTGTTGATGAGCACGTTCAGCGTGGGGAAGCGCGCCTTGATCGTGGCGGCGGCAGCGTCGATGCTGTCCAGGCTGGAGACGTCGAACTCGATGGCCTGCATGCCCGGGTTGGCGGCGGTCACTTCGTCCAGCAGTGCCTTGCGGCGGCCGCCGATGATGACCTGGTTGCCCAGTTTGTGGAAGGCTTCGGCCAGTGCGCGGCCGATGCCGGAGGTGCCGCCGGTGATGAAGATGGTGTTGTCGGTCAGTTTCATGGTATTTCCTTCACTAGGTCAGTAGAGTGGGGCCGCACAGGCCCGCCCGCAGGGGGCCGTGGCGGCAGGTTTCATATCAGGACAAAAAGAACGGGATCCGGGGCCTTGCCTGCCGCTCAGTGCAGTTCGGTACGGACGTAGCGCGGCGCCGGGGTGTTGGCGGAGAGCTGGGTTGCCATCTGCTGGCGCGCGCCTTCGAAGCGGGTCCAGGCCGCTTCGTCATGCAGCGAGGGGATGGTGACCAGTTCGCCGCGCTCGAAGCCGACCAGGGCGGCATCGACCATCTGCTCGGCCGACATCACGATGGCCGGGTCCAGGTGTTCCAGCGGCAGGCCGCCGATGGCCCAGAAGTCGGTGGCGGTGGCACCCGGCAGCACGGCCTGCACCTGTACCCCCTGGGCGCCCAGTTCATGGTGCAGCGATTGCGAGAAGGCCAGCACGAAGGCCTTGCTGCCGCCGTAGACGCCATTGAGCACTTCCGGCGCCACGGCCACGATGGAGGAGATGTTGATCACCGCACCCCGGCCACGGGCCACGAAACCAGGCACGGCGGCATAGGTCAGGCGGGTCGGCGCAGTGACGTTGAGGGCGATCATGTCGGTCATGTGCTCGACCTTGCTTTGCAGTAACGGCGTGTGGGTACCGATGCCGGCGTTGTTGACCAGCAGCGTGATGCTGGCATCGCTGCGCAGTTTTTCTTCCACCTGGGCCAGCGACGCGGCCTGGCCGAGATCGGCTTCCAGCACTTCGACGTTGCGGGCGGTCTCGTTGGTGATGCGCGCGGCCAGGGTGTTGAGGCGCTCGCGGTTGCGGGCCACCAGGATCAGGTCGTAGCCCAGGCGGGCCAGGCGGTCGGCGTAGATGGCGCCGATGCCGGACGAGGCGCCGGTGACGAGCGCAGTGCCACGATGGATTGGCGAATGGACTTGGGTTTGCGGCTGGTTCATGATGTTCTCCTTCGGTGTGGGTTGTCGATGGAGTGAATCTTAGGCCGCTTGCGGACTTCCGGAATGACGTATATGGTAGTGTTTTAAGACATCGTTACGGAGTCCGGACATGCACCACATCGGCTACCTGCTCACCGAAGGCTTCCAGGTCATGGGCCTGGCCACCCAGTCCGTCTTTGAATACGCCAACAAGGTCGTGGGACACGACTTCTACCGCATGCACAACTACTCGGTTGCAGGGGGCGAGGTCATGTCTTCCCTGGGCATGCGCGTGGATACCACCAAGGCGGCTGCCACGGCCACCATCGATACCTGGGTCGTCTGCGGCGTGGGCAATCCGCTGGAGTCGCCAGCCAGCCAGGAGGAGCGCGCCTTCCTGCAGCGCGCGGCGAAGAAGGCCAGGCGCATTGCCGGTATCTGTACCGGCGGCTTCGTGCTGGCCGAGTCCGGCCTCCTGGCCCGCCGTCGTGCCACCACGCACTGGGCGTATGCCACGGCCATGCGTGCGCGCTTTCCCGACATCCAGGTGGAAGACGACCGCATCTACATCGTCGATGGTCCGCTGTGGACGTCGGCCGGCATGACCGCCGGGCTGGACCTGGCGCTGGCCATGGTGGGCAAGGACCTGGGCGAGGAAGTGGCGCGCAGCGTGGCGCACAAGCTGGTGATGCACCAGCATCGCGCCGGCGGCCAGTCGCAGCATTCGGAAATGCTGGCCCTGGCACCCAAGACCGATCGTATCCAGGATGCGCTGAACTATGCGCGCCGCCATCTCAAGCGCGCGCTGACGGTGGAAGAACTGGCCGAGCAGGCCAACCTGAGTGCGCGTCAGTTCACCCGCGTGTTCACGGCCGAGACCGGGCAATCCCCGGCCAAGGCCATCGAGGGGCTGCGGCTGGAAGCGGCACGCTTGATGATCGAGCAGAGCCGCCATCCGCTGGAAGTGGTGGCGCGCGAGACCGGTTTCCGGGATCGTCGCCACATGCGTGAAGTCTTCCTGCGCGGCTTTGGCGTGGCACCGCAGTCGATGCGGCGTGAAGTGCGCGCTTGATTCGCCTTGATCCTTCTTGCTTGATCCTTCTTGAGATGCGCTAGTGCGCCGCGCTGGCCGAGAACAGGTTGATCACCATCACCCCGACGACGATGAGCGCGATGCCGGCCACGGCCGGCCAGTCCAGCCGCTGCTGATGGATCAGCCAGGCGGCCAGCGTGATGAGCACCAGCCCCACGCCGGACCAGATCGCGTACGCCACGCTGGTCGGCATGGTGCGCAGGGTCAGCGACAGGCAATAGAAGGACACCCCATAGCCCAGCACCACGATGATGCCCGGCAACAGGCGCGTGAATCCCTGTGAGGATTTGAGGGCGGTGGTGGCAATCACCTCGGCCACGATGGCCACCGCCAGGGTCAGGTAAGCGGACATGCTGGATTCTCCTGTGGATAAATCAATTCGACGCACTCATTGAATTCAACGAGCGCGGTTCAATGCACCGCCGTCTCCACGGTGGCGGGCGCAGCGTGTTCCTGCGCCGGTGCGGCCTGCATGCGGCCCAGGTGGTCGCGCTGGAAGATGCCCATGCGGATCACGTCGCGGTACTGGCCGTTCATGAAGAATTCCTCCTTGAGCACACCCTCCGGCCGGAAGCCCGCCTTGGTGTAGACATGCACAGCCTTCTCGTTTTCGCGGTCGACGATGAGGTAGATCTTGTGCAGGTTCAGCACCGAGAACCCATAGTCCAGCGCCAGCCGCGTCGCCTGCACGGCCAGCCCTTGCCCCTGGCAGGCAGGCGCGATGATGATCTGGAATTCGGCACTGCGGTGGACGGTGTTGATCTCCACCAGTTCCACCAGGCCGCTGCTGTCGCCATCGGCATCGATGATGAAGCGGCGCTCGTTCTGCTCGTGGATATGGGCCTCGAACAGGGCCGAGAGTTCGGCGAAGGTTTCGTAGGGTTCTTCGAACCAGTAGCGCATCACCGTCGCATTGTTGTTCAGGTGGTGGACGAAGCGCAGGTCTTCGCGCTCCAGCGGACGCAGGCGCACGGTCCGGATCGGGTCATGTGATTTCTGCATGGGATCTCCTTGTGGGAAAACCGGTATGATCCACCGTCAGGACAGATCGACCAAGATAAGGTCTATCGATCATTCAGATGGAGCGCCGCATGCAATGGAATCTCGATCAACTGCGCCAGTTCGTCGCTGCAGCCGAACAGGGCTCCATCAGCGCTGCCGCACGTCACCTGGGCCGGGCCCAATCGGCGGTCAGTACGGCCATCGCGCTCCTGGAAGTCGATCTTGGCGTCACGCTCTTTGACCGCTCGGCCCACAAGGCCGGCCTCACCGAGGTTGGCGCGGCCATGCTGCAGGAAGCGCGCGAAGTGCTGCGCCAGGCCGATGCGCTGGAAGAACGCACCCGCTCCTTTTCGGCAGGCGATGAAGCCAGCCTGACCATGGTGCTGGACGAAGCTTTGCCCTATGCCGCCCTGCGCGTGCTGCTGCGGGAATTGTCGGCGCGCGCGCCGGCGCTGGAACTGACCCTGCTCGATGGCACCCCGAGCGAAGTGGTGGCGGCCGTGCAGCAGCGCCGTGCCGACATCGGTTTTCACTTCGACCGGGGACGCGTGGCCAGCGGCTTCGACCAGCGCCATATCGGTTCCGTGGCACAAGGCATCTTCGTCTCGCCGCGCCATCCGCTGGCCGCGCGCGAGCGCCTGCGCAAGACCGACCTGGCGCAATACCGGCAACTGATCCTGCAGGCCGATGGCGTCGAAGAACCGGTCTATAGCCCAAAACTGTGGCGCTCCGACAATCACTACAGCATCGCGGAGATGGTGGCCGACAACCTGGGTTGGGCCATCCTGCCGGTCAACGTCGCGGAATATTTCGATCACGCCAAGGCGCTGGTGCCGCTGCGCTGTCCGGCGCTGGCCTTGCCGCTGTTGTCGGTGCAGATGCTGTGGCTGCCCGGCCGCCCGCTGGGGAGTACCGCGCAGTGGACAGGCGAGCGCTTCGGCCAGTTGTTGAGCAGCCAGGGAAAGGCCGTGCTGGGCGAAGACATGTGAGGGCGACGCGGACGGTGTCCGCCAGCGGACGACAAGGTGTCACGGGAACGGACACATGTCCGCCGGACGGAATCTGCAAGTCATTGATTTAAAAAGGATTCATGGCAGGCACGGGGTTTGCAAAAGAGGGTGTGCCCCTCTCACCCCAAAGGAGTTGTCATGAACCGTTCCACTTTCCTCCCCCGTTCGCTGGCCGCGATCTCGGCCCTGGCCCTGTTGGGTTCCATGATGGCCACGCAAGCCCAGGCCTTGCCGCCGGCCCCGCCGCCGGGGGCAGCTCCGGCGGCCGGCCCGCTGGCACCCCCGGCTCCGCCCGCCACTTACGATGCCGCCATGACCGCCCAGGCCCCCATCACCGAAGGCCGCGTGAGCCGCTTGCTGATCAATCCCTATGGCGAGGTCGATGGCCTGATGGTGGGCGAACGCACCGTGGTCAAGTTCCCGCCGCACCTGTCGCAGACGCTGCAGAACGCGGTCAAGCCGGGCCAGTCGGTGCGCGTCTTCGGCCAGGGTGAAGCGGCCGGCGTGATCAAGGCCGATGCCATCGTCAACCTGGCCAGCGGCCAGACCGTGATCGACCGTCCGCCCGCTTTCGATGCCAATCCGCCGCTGCCGCCCCACCTGCGCGCTGCCCAATTGCGCCAGCTCTCGGTACGGGGCAAGATCGCCATGGTCCTGACCGGCCCGCGCGGCGAAGCCAATGGCGTCATCCTGGATGACGGCAGCATCGTGCGCTTCGCCCCTGACAGCCTGCGCACCCCCCTGGAACCTGGCGCGCCGTTTGCTGCCAATGGCTTGGGGACCCGCAACAGTATGGGGACCGCCATCGAGGCCATCGATGTCGGTGCCAGCGCGGATTCCCTGCAACCCTTGTACAGCCGCGTCCGATAAGGGCTTGCGGCAAGGGCAGGCGGCCGGCCTGCCCGATTTCCCGCGTGTCATTTCATCCACCTGATAAAGAAAAAGAACCATGTCGCCGAAAATCCTTCCCATCGTCTTCCTGATCATCTCCAATGTCTTCATGACCTTTGCCTGGTACGGCCACCTCAAGTTCGAGAACCGGCCGCTGTACCTGGTGATCCTGGTCAGCTGGGGCATCGCCCTGGCCGAATACTGCTTCGCCGTGCCCGCCAACCGCATCGGCCACTCCGTCTACAACGCCGCCGAACTGAAGACCATGCAGGAGGTCATCACGCTGGTGGTGTTCTCGATCTTCTCGGTGCTGTACCTGGGCGAACAATTCACCATCAATCACCTGGTCGGCTTCGGCTGCATCTGCCTGGGCGCCTTCTTCATCTTCAAGGGGCCCATCGGATGAACGCCAAAGCGGGCTCGATCGCCTGGCTGTCCAGGCTGAACTTCTTCCTGGCCGATGTGCGCGACGGGCTCGGTCCTTTCCTCGGGGTCTTCCTGATGGGCCACGGCTGGGCCGCGGACGACATCGGCTACGTGATGACGCTGGGCGGCATCGCCGGCATGCTGGCCACCACGCCTGCCGGCGCGTTGACCGATGCGGTGCGCGCCAAGCGGCTGGTGGTCGGGATCGGATCGGTACTGGTGGTGGCGGGCTCGCTGCTGCTGCTGGTCTCGCCCAGCTTCACCATCACGGCGGTGTCGCAGGTTGGTACCGGCATCGTCGGGGCCATCATCGGACCGGCCATTGCCGGCCTCACGCTGGGCATCGTCGGCCAGCAGGGCCTGCCTTCGCAGCTGGGAAACAATGAGGCCTGGAACCACGGCGGCAACGTCTTCTCGGCGGCACTGGCCGGGGCGCTCGGCTATTTCTGGGGCTTGCCGGCAGTGTTCGTGCTCATGGCGGTGATGGCGGTGGCGTCGCTGCTGTGCCTGTCGCGCATCCGTCCCGAGGACATCGACCACGATGTCGCCCGCGGCCTGGATCCCCAACGCAGCGCCGACCAGCCGCAGGTGTCCACCTGGCGCGTGCTGGCCGGGTCGCGTCCGCTGATGTTGCTGGCGCTGGCGATGATGCTGTTCCACCTGGGCAATGCCGCCATGCTGCCCTTGCTGAGCCAGTCGGTGGTCTCGCGCGGCCATGCCGATCCGGCGCTCTACACGGCGCTCACCGTGATCGTGGCGCAACTGGTGATGATTCCCACGGCGCTGTTGGCGGGCCGTTTCGCCGACCGCAAGGGCTACTGGCTGCTCATCACCGTGGCACTGCTGGCCTTGCCGGTGCGCGGCCTGGTGGCCGGGGTCTGGGATTCGCCCTGGGCGCTGCTGCCGGTGCAGATGCTCGATGGCGTGGGCGCGGGTTTGCTGGGGGTGGCCTTGCCGGGCTCGGTGGCGCGCATCCTGCAGGGCAGCGGCCACATCAACATCGGCCTTGGCGCGGTGACCACGATCCAGTCCATCGGTGCGGCCCTGAGTCCGGCGCTGGCCGGCGTGGTGGCCAAGCATTACGGGTATGGCGCGGCCTTTGCGGCCCTGACCGCGATTGCCTTGCTGGCACTGGTGGTGTGGGGTGTGCTGGCGGAGAGGCGTGAGCATGGTGTAGCGGCGTCAGCGATGGTGGCCGGGTCTGTGTCAAAGTGAGCCTTGGCGATTCAAGCTGGATGTGCCTTCCCTTCGGGCGTCTTGACGGCTATTTATTCCCGCGCCATCTTTCCGTGCTGACCGGGCGGCTGTGAATTGCATCCTGATTGGCTAAAATAGCCGCCCAAGCCTTGCCTCATCTGGACATTGCACGTTCCGTTCAGCTGCTAAGCTTTGAAACTCATCATGGAAACCTTGAAACTCTCCGTCGAGACCCTCGAATGGGCTGCCAGCCAGGTTGGCAGCAGCCTGGGGGAACTCGCGCAGAAGATTTCCAGCAAGAAAGCCGAGGTCATCGAACGTGGCGAGCTGACCGCACCCCAAGCACTCAAGTTTTCCCAAGTGGCAGGGATTCCCTTTGGCTATCTGTTCCTTGATCGTCCGCCAGAGCCAAGAAAACAGCCGCTTGCCGATTTCCGGACATCGGCTGTGTCTACTCCTTTGAGCCGAGATTTCTTCGATGTCTTTAATGACATCCAATTCAAGCAGGCGTGGTATCGCGATTATCTGCAAGGCGAACATGCTGCGCCGCTGGCCTTTGTTGGACGCTATGCCAAAAGCAAAGCCAGCGCGGCCACCATCGCCGGCAACATGCGCCAAGCGCTGCAGGTGTCTGATACGCAAATTCAGGCGCAGCGCACGTCCCAGGATTTGTTCAATCTGATTGCCCGCCAGGCAGAGGCAGCTGGGGTTTTGATCTTCCGTAATGGAATTGTTGGAAACAATACCAGACGCGTCTTGTCGGTTAGCGAGTTTCGCGGCTTTGTTGTCGCTGACAAGTTTGCACCTGTCATCTTTATCAATGGTACTGATGCACCTGCCGCCACCGTTTTTACGCTGGCGCATGAGTTGGCCCATCTTTGGATAGGCGAGTCTGTCATTTCTGATGTGGCTGCCGCCAGCGATCACCGTCAAGAAAGGTTTTGCAATCAGATCGCGGCAGAATTCCTGTTGCCGGAAAAAACGTTTATCGCGGCCTGGAATGAGCTCAACGACGAAGAGATGGAGCGCATCGATCGTTTGCGCAAGCACTTCAAACTGAGTCGATTTGTCGTTGCGCGCCGAGCTCTTGATTTGCGTCTCATCTCCCTTGATACGCACGACGAAATTTACCGACTGACTCTTGCTGCTGCCAAGAAGAAAAAAATCGAGGGCGGCGGAGGTGACTTCTATGCGACCTTGCCCATCAGGAACAGCAGGAAATTGACCGCGCTGGTTTCTTCGTTGGCCGCCAATGGAAGGCTTGGGCTGCGCGATGCCGGTAATCTGCTCAACACGAATCCGAACAATGTTCTGACCTTCCATGCCAAACAGTAAAAGATATCTTCTTGATTCCGACGTTCTGATCGGCGCAAAAAATATTTACTATCGGCCGAGCTTTTGTCAGGGCTTTTGGGATTGGGTTCAGCTGGGGCATACGGCAGGACGCTTTTTCAGTATCGACAAGGTCAAGAATGAACTGCTCAACGGCAAGAAAACCGATGTTCTTTATGCGTGGGCACATCGGCCCGAGCTCGATGATTTTTTCTTGCCCAGTACTGCGAGCGCGGGCAAGTGGGCTGAATTGAGCCGCTGGGCAATCGCCGGAGACTTCTTGCAGGGTGCATTGGATAAATTCCTTGACGCGGAATCGGCAGATGCCTGGCTGATTGCATACGCTGCACAACAGGGCGACTGTACCGTCGTGACCAACGAGGTACCCAATCCGTTGAGCAGAAAAAGTATCAAATTGCCCGACGCCGCGCGTGTTCTGAACGTGGAGACCATATCTCTTTTCGATCTCTTGCAGCGCCATGGTCACCGGACATTTGAATTTCTATCCTCATGATGGTGCGAACGAGTTGATCACCGAGCGTTTTATGAGAGTGCTTACCCCGATTGCGCTTTTGTTGTGCGTTCTGCCCGCATTTGTGCAAGCTGCCACCGGAGACCCGCTTGCCGGCCGCGCCGCCTTCGCCAAATGCGCCAGCTGTCACGCAGTAGGCCCTTCGGCGCGCGCCGGTTTCGGTCCGCAACTGACCAACGTGATCGGGCGCAAGGCCGGTTCCACCGCTGACTTCAAGTATTCCCCGGCGATGTCCGCGGCCGGTTTCACCTGGACCGAAGACAAATTGCGCGCTTTCCTCAAGGCCCCCAGCGATGTGGTACCGGGCAACAAGATGCGGTTCTGGGGTATCGGCAGCGACAAGCAGATCGACGACATCTTGGCCTATCTGCGAACTTTCCAGCAATAAGCGCGGTCTAGGCGCCAGACGCATCAGCGTCTGCATTGGGGCCTGTTCACATTCAATCCGCGAACGTGAACAGGCCCTAGCCATAACGACAACAAGAGCGCCGCGCCATGTCCGAGCTGTTCGTCATCACTACTTATTTCAATCCGGCCGGCTATGCCAGCCGGCGCCGCAATTACGACCTGTTCATGTTGGGCATGCGCCAGGCCGGCGTCGCCTGCCTGACCGTGGAATGTGCCTTTGGTGATGCGCCCTTCGACCTGCCGCCCAGCCTGGACGTCATCCAGATACGCGCCGAAACCCTGCTGTGGCAAAAGGAAAGACTGCTCAACCTCGGCGCGTCCTGGCTACCTGCGAACTGCCGCTACGTCGCCTGGATCGATTGCGACATCCTGTTCGACAATCCGCGCTGGCCGGCCGACCTGGTGCAGGCGCTGCAACGGCATCGGGTGGTGCAGCTCTTCGAGACCTGCACGCGGCTGGATCGTCACGGTCATGCCGGTGCCACGCCGGACCTCTGCCAATCCTTTGCCAGCGTGATGGCCAGGGATCCCGCCACGCTGGATGCCGGACGCTACGACCTGCATGGCCACACCGGCTACGGCTGGGCCATGCATCGCCAGATCTTTGATCGCGTGGGCCTCTACGAAGCTGCGATCTCCGGCAGCGCCGATCATTTCATGGCGCATGCCATCTTCAACGACTGCAATTTCTGCATCCGCAATGCGCTCAAGCATGAGCCGCGCCAACTGGCACACCTGCGCGCATGGAGCGCGCGCTTCCACGAAGAGGTACGCGGCAGCCTGGGCGTGGTACCCGGCCACATCCGCCACCTGTGGCATGGCGATGCGGTCAATCGCCGCTATTTCCTGCGCATGCACGACATTACCGACCTCGGCTACGACCCCTGGAACGACCTCGCCATCCACCCCGGTCAGCCGCTGGAATGGGCCGCGACGATGGACAAGCCGGGCCTGCGCGACTATTTCGCGCGTTACTTTGCCAGCCGTCATGAAGACGGCGAGGAGCTGGCCGCATGAGCATCCCTGCCTTGACCGACGCCCAGCGCGCCGAATTGCGCGCAGCCCTGCCGATTCTTGAACAGGCCGATGCCGCGCTCACGCCGCGCCTGAAGAAGACCCGGCACGATATCGAGATCGCCGATCGCCAACGCCGCCGCTATCGCATCCGGCTAGTGGAAAAACAATTGCTGCCGGCCATCTCGCGCTCCACGCTGGCGCGCCTGCAGCGGGAAGTCCCCGACTTCGTCGATGAACTCATCCTGGACAGCTTCGCCAGCCATCAGCGCCGCTTCGTGTGGTTCGGCTGGATGGCGTGGCTGGCCGGTCCCGCCTATCGCGAAGCGCTGGCCCTGATGCGCGTGCGCCTGACCCGTCACATCGACCGCAAGCGCCATGGCCAGCTCGCGGCCTTGCGGGCGGAGCTGGATCGTTTGGATGAGCAACGGCGCGCACTGCTGACCGCGTCTCGTGCGCTGGTGGCCCTGGTGCGTCTGATCCGGCAGTCGCTGCACAGCGGTAGCGGGATGGAGGAAGCCCGCTGGACCCAGCTGCGTGCGCTGCTGGCGCAACTGCCGGCAGTGCAGCCGGTGACGCGACGCCGCGCGCAGCGTCGCGATGAGCAAGACCATGCCGCCCTGTTCAGCTTCACGACGTCCAGCCAGGGCGTGAGCCTGTTGCGCGACCTCAGTGAGCGCAGTCCCGATCCGGACGCCTTCCAGGGGCAGTTCGACGGCGGCGGTGCCAGCGGGGATTGGGACAACGGCGGTGATGGCAGGGGCGACACCAGTGGCCCGGAAGGCCGCAGCGAAGCAGCGGGCAGCCGCAGTCAGCGCGATGCCACCGACCTGGCCCCCGTAGCGGCGGCGGCAGGCGCGGTGGCTATCGCCACCGATGACAGCCTGGGTCTGTTTTCCTGAAGGATGGTCAGGGCTGCGGCGGCAAGCCCATGCGCCTGCGTGCCAGGTGGATGGAGCCGTTGCGCATGGCCCAGCGGATCGGCTGCGCGGCCACCCATACCGAACGCCGCAGCAGTTCGCGCCGTAGCGGTCCGCGCGGGGTCACGCCCAGCATCTCCTGCGCCCAGGGCGGCAGCAGGTCCACACCACCACGCATCATCAGTCGTGTCCACGGTTGTGCTACCGCGTTGGGAGCAGGCGCATTCAAGACCAGTTGCAAGGTCGCGCGGGTGCGATCGTCGCAGCGCAATTGCGGCCGCATGCGCTCGATATAACCGGCGATGGCCGCCCTTGAACGCGGGACCGCGCGTGCGCCCAGCGCTTCAGCCACGCAGGCGATCTCATCCAGGTACTGGTCCTGGCGCGCCGCCGGGAAATCCGGACGGCGATAGCGCAGATAGCCCTGCAGGAAGCAGTGCACCTCGGCCACGTGGACCCAGGTGAGCAGGTCCGGATCGCTGGCCGCATAAGGGCGTCCGTCAGGTGCCACGCCGGTGATGCCAAGATGAATCCGTTTGACGCGGTCGATCAGGCGCTCGGCGTCCCCCCGGCTGCCGAAGGTGGTGCCGGCCACGAACTGCGCGGTGCGGCGCAGGCGGCCCAGCATGTCAGCCTGGAAGTTGGAGTGGTCCCACACGCCGGCCAGGGGCAGGGGATGCAGCATCTGCAGCAGCAATGCAGCGACGCCGCCGGTGAGCATGGCGGTGAAATCGCTGTGGACCTGCCACGCCGCCGAGTCCGGACCGAACAGGCCGGGATCGCCCGGTGGCTGCAGGAAATCGGCACTGCCGGGGCCACGGCTGATGGCGAGGACGTTGGCTTCGATGCGCTGGCGCAGGAATTCCATGATGCAGAAAAAGCGGAAGGGAAGGGCAGTGTGCCATAGCGACTGCATTCCTGCCGGCGCCGCCATATGGACATTTTTCCGGTTGGGTTTGCAGCCCGCGAGAAGCGTTTCGCTGACATTTCTGTCAGAAAGCGATTTGTCGCAATGCCCCCTGCACGCGGCCTGCGGGGCCGTTACAATAGCCACGCCGTACGGTCCCAGAAGAACAACACCGGGGCCGCAGGACAGGGAACAGGACGGCGCAATTCAGGCAACGCGGTCGGGGCACCGGGGAAGCACGCCAGGCCGCGCAACACGAACTACAGCATTGCGGGAGAGGACGGCAGGCATCGCACGGGATGCCGGTCGCGGGCATGGGTGAGCCACAGCACGCCTGGTCCGGCCTGCCCGTTTCACAGGGATAGCAGTTCATGAACATGGTCGCGCTGGCCTTGCGCCGCCCGTACACCTTCATCGTGATGGCCTTGCTCATCGTGCTGGCCACGCCGTTGACGCTGAAGAACATGGCCACCGACATCTTCCCCGAGATCAATATCCCGGTGGTCTCCGTGATCTGGAACTACAACGGCCTGTCGGCCCAGGAAATGGGCCAGCGCATCGCCGCCCAGAACGAGCGCGGGCTGACCACGGTGGTGAGCGACATCGAACACATCGAGTCGCAATCCCTGGCCGGGGTGGCCGTGATCAAGGTGTTTTTCCAGCCCAAGGCCAACATCCAGACCGCCATCGCCCAGGTGGTGGCCTCGGTGCAGTCGCAGTTGCGCCAGCTGCCGCCGGGCATCACGCCGCCACTGGTGATCAAGTATTCGGCCTCGAGCATCCCGGTGATGCAACTGGCGCTGTCCTCGCCCACGCTGCCCGAGCAAACCGTCTTCGATGCCGCCGTGCAGACGCTGCGCCCGCAGCTCATCACCATCCCCGGCGTGGCCGTGCCCTTTCCCTATGGCGGCAAGACGCGCCTGATCTCGGTCGACCTCGATACGCCTGCGCTGCAGTCGCGCGGCCTCTCTCCCATCGACGTGGTCAACGCCATCAACACCCAGAACCTGATCCTGCCCTCCGGTACGGCCAAGTTCGGGGGCACCGAATATTCGGTGAAGATCAACGGCTCGCCGGAGGCGGTGGCCGGCTTGAATGAACTGCCGGTGCGCACCGCCAACGGCGCCACGATCTACCTCAAGGACGTGGCCAACGTGCGCGACGGCTTCTCGCCGCAGACCAACGTGGTGCGCCAGGATGGCGCGCGCGGCGTGCTGCTGTCCATCCTCAAGAATGGCGGCGCCTCCACCCTGGACATCGTGGACAACCTGCGCAAGTTGCTGCCCACCGCCGCCCAGACCCTGCCGGACGACATCAAGATTACGCCGCTGTTCGACCAGTCGCTGTTCGTGAAAGCAGCCGTCACCGGCGTCATCAGCGAGGCGCTCATCGCCGCCGGGCTGACGGCCGCCATGGTGCTGCTGTTCCTGGGCAACTGGCGCAGCACGCTCATCATCGGGCTGACCATCCCGCTGTCCATCATGGCGGCCATCCTGATGCTGGCCGCGCTGGGCGAGACGCTCAACCTCATGACCCTGGGCGGCCTGGCGCTGTCGGTGGGCATCCTGGTGGACCAGGCCATCGTCACCATCGAGAACATCGAGCGCCACCTGCACCTGGGCAAGCCGCTGCATGACGCCATCATCGTCGGGGCCGGCGAGATCGGCGTACCGGCTTTCGTGGCGACGCTGTGCATCTGCATCGTGTTCGTGCCGATGTTCTTCCTCTCGGGCGTGGCGCGCTTCCTGTTCGTCCCGCTGGCCGAAGCGGTGGTGTTCGCCATGGCCGCTTCCTACCTGCTCTCGCGCACCCTGGTGCCGACCCTGGTGATGCTGCTCATGGGCAGTCACGGCCAGGTCGACAGCGCCAAGGCGAGCCTGCTGCAGCGGCTCTATCGCGCCTTCGACAACCGCTTCGAGCGCGTGCGCCATGGCTATACGCTGGTGCTGTCTTCGCTGCTGGCGCACCGTCGCCGTTTCGCGCTGGGCTTCCTGGGGTTCTGCCTGCTGTCCTGCCTGCTCTATCCTTTCCTCGGGCGTGATTTCTTCCCCAACGTGGATGGCGGCCAGATCCGCCTGCACATGCGCATGCCGACCGGTACCCGTATCGAGGAAACCGCGCGCGCCGCCGATGAGGTCGAGCGCGTCATCCGCTCGCTGATCCCGGCCTCCGAGCTGGAGACCATCCTCGACAACCTGGGCGTGCCCAACTCCGGCATCAACCTCTCCTACAGCAACGCCGGCACCATCGGCACGCTCGATGGCGAGATCCTGATGGCCTTGAAGGAGGGCCATCGTCCCACCGAGGAACTGGTATCGCTGTTGCGCGAACAGTTGCCGCGCCGTTTCCCGGGCATCGAATTCTTCTTCCAGCCGGCCGACATCGTCACCCAGATCCTCAACTTCGGCCTGCCAGCGGCCATCGACGTGCAGTTCACCGGCCCCAACATGGAAGCCAATGCGCGCCTGGCCGCCGAACTGACCAAGCAGATCCGCCAGATTCCGGGCGCGGTCGACGCCCACGTGCACCAGCGCCTGGATGGTCCCTCGCTGGACCTGCGCATGGATCGCACGCGCCTGCAGCAGTTCGGCCTGTCGGCGGCCAACGTCGGGCAGAACCTGCTCATTGCCTTGTCCGGCAGCTCCCAGACACAGCCGGCCTTCTGGCTCAATCCCAACAATGGCGTGGTCTACAGCATCGCGGTGCAGTCGCCGCAATACCAGGTCGATTCGCTCGATGCCCTGCTCAACATCCCGGTCGGTGCCGGTGCCAACGCCACCACTCCGCCGCAGCTGCTGGGCAACCTGGTCGACGTGCATGCCGGACGCCAGATGGCGGTGGCCTCGCGCTACAACATCTCGCCGGCCATCGATGTCTATGTCGGCGTGCAGGGCACCGACCTGGCCAGCGTGGCCGGCAAGGTCGCCAAATTGGTGGAGGAGATCAAGCCCAAGCTGGCGCGCGGCAGCCAGGTGGTCATCCGTGGCCAGGTGGAGACCATGCAGTCCTCCTTCATCGGCCTGGGCGTGGGCCTGGCCATGGCCATCGTGCTGGTCTACCTGCTGGTGGTGGTGAACTTCCAGTCGTGGATCGATGCAGCCATCATCATCGCCGCCTTGCCGGCGGCCCTGGCGGGGATTGCGTGGATGCTCTTCATTACCGGCACCACGCTGTCGGTACCGGCCTTGACGGGCGCGATCATGACCATGGGGGTGGCCACCGCCAACAGCATCCTCATCGTCGCCTTTGCCCGGCAGCGCCGCGAGGAGGGCGCGACCCCGCTGGCCTCCGCCCTGGAAGCGGGTTCCACCCGTATCCGTCCGGTGCTCATGACCGCGCTGGCGATGATCATCGGCATGATCCCCATGGCCCTGGGCCTGGGCGAGGGGGCCGAGCAGAACGCGCCGCTGGGGCGCGCCGTGATCGGGGGCCTGCTGCTGGCCACCGTATCGACCTTGTTCTTCGTGCCGGTGGTGTTCGCCGGTGTGCATCAGCGGCTGGCCCGCCGCGCCGAAAGGCGACGTCATCTGGCGGGCGGGCCCGCGCATCAGGAGTCTTGAACCATGTCGCATGACCGTCATTCCGAACTCGGCATCCACCCTCTCGGCGAGGGCGAGCCGCAACAGCGCCAGCAGATGATGAAACGCGCCCGGCTGGTGCTGGTCGTGGTGCTGGTATTGCTGGCCGCCGGTGCCGCGCGCACCCTCATCAGCCGCGCGGCCAACGCCCGTGCGCTGGAGGCCGGCACCGCTGAACGCGCCAAGATCTTCGTGCGGGTAGCGCCGGCACGCAGCAGCGCCGATGGCCAGACGCTGGCCCTGCCGGGCAGCCTGCAGGGCTTCGTGCAGTCGCCCATCTCGGCACGCTCGGGCGGCTACCTCAAGCGCTGGACCAAGGACATCGGATCGGAAGTGAAGAAGGGCGAACTGCTGGCCGAACTCGATACGCCTGAGATCGACCAGCAACTCTCGCAAGCCCTGGCCGCACGCCAACAAGCGGCCTCCAGCATGGAGCTGGCAAGGAGTTCGATGGCGCGCTGGGAAGCCCTGCGCAAGAAGGACGCCGTCTCCCAGCAGGAACTCGATGAACGCCGCAGCGCCTTTGCCCAGGCCAGTTCCAACCTGGCGGCGGCCGACGCCAACGTCGAGCGGCTGCGCCAGGTGGAAGGGTTCAAGCGCATCGTGGCACCGTTCTCGGGCATCATCACGCGCCGCAATGTGGATGTGGGCGACCTGATCGACCCGGGCGCGGGCCGTGCGCTGTTCGTGCTGTCGCAGACCGATCCGCTGCGGGTCTACGTCAATGTGCCGCAAGCCTACGCCAACCTGGTCAAGACGGGCCAGCAGGTGACGGTGACCCAGTCCGAACTGCGGGGACGCAAGTTCGAGGGCAAGGTGGCACGCACCGCTGGCTCCATCGATGCTGCCACGCGCTCGATGCAGATCGAGGTCACGCTCTCCAATGCCGACAACGCGCTGCTGCCTGGTGCCTTCGTGCAGGTGGAGCTGCCGTTGAAGCCCAGCGGCACGCTGCTGGTCGCGGCCGATACGCTGATGTTCCGGCGTGATGGCTCGCTGGTGGCGGCCGTGGATGAACAGAACAAGGTGCGCCTGAAGAAGGTCAGGCTGGGGCGCAATTTCGGCCTGACGGTGGAAGTGCTGGAGGGCTTGAAGGGCGATGAAAAACTGATCCTCAATCCTTCCGATTCGTTGGCTGAAGGCGACCAGGTCGAGCCCACACTGGAGCAGCCCAAGGACAAGGCCGCCGACAAGAAGGCCGCCTCATGAGCCTGCCGCGCCGCCACAGCATCGCTATCGCCTTGGCCGCCGCCGTGTTGCTGGCCGCCTGCGCCAGCGGTCCCGACTACGTGCGGCCGCAGGTCGACATGCCCGCCGCCTGGACCCCGGAAGCCCCGTGGCGCGCCATGCAGCCGCAGGATGCCGCCCCGCGGGGCCCGTGGTGGGAGCGCTTCAACGATGCGCAACTCAATGCCCTGCAACAGCAGGCCCTGGCCGGCAACCAGACGCTGGCCATCGCCAGTGCGCGGCTGGCGCAGGCGCGTGCGCAGCTCGATGTGGCGGGCGCGGCGCAGTTGCCCCAGCTGGGGATCAATACGCGTGCGGCACGCGCCCGCATCTCGGCCAACAGGCCACTGACCAACTACAACTCGCCCAACTTCTCGACCGTACAAAACGATTTCGCGCTGGGCTTGAATGTCAGTTACGAACTGGACTTCTTCGGACGCGTGCGGCGTTCGGTAGAAGCGGCCACGGCCTCGGCCCAGCAATCGGCGGCGGACCTGGAAAATACCCGCCTGCTGCTGACGGCTGAACTGGCCAGCAATTACTTCAACCTGCGCGAGCTGGACATCGAGCTGGACGTGGTCAGGCGTGCCATCGCGCTGCAGCGCAAGGCGCTGGATCTGGCCACTTCGCGCCACGACCTGGGGGCGACCTCAGGGCTGGACGTGGCCCAGCAGCAAGCCCTGCTGGACAACACGTTGACCCAGGTGGACCTGCTGGGCCGCCAGCGTGCGCAATACGAGCATGCCATCGCCACGCTGACCGGCACGCCGGCGCCCGCCTTCAGCCTGCCGCCGTCGCTGGCGCCCATCGCGCTGCCCGACATTCCGCTGGGCATCCCGTCGGACGTGCTGGAGCGCCGCCCGGACGTGGCTGCCGCAGAGCGCTCCATGGCCGCGGCCAATGCGCAGATCGGGGTGGCCAGCGCAGCCTTCTACCCCAGTTTCATGCTGCAGCCCGGTTATGGCGTGGACAGCCGCAACTGGGCCACGCTCTTCAATGCCCCCAGCGTGCTGTGGTCGCTGGGCGTGTCGGCCTCGCAGAGCCTGTTCGATGCCGGTCGCCTGCGCGCCGGTGTGGACTTCACCCAGGCCGGCTACAACGCCACCGTGGCGACCTATCGCCGCACCGTGCTGACCGCGATGCAGGAAGTGGAAGACGGCATCACCGGTATCGCTTCACTGGACCGCGCCTGGCGGCAATCGCAATCGGCCATTGCCAGTGCCCGCCGCGTACTGGAGATCGCCACCAGCCGTTACGAAGGCGGTGCCACGCCTTATCTCGATGTCATCACCGCCCAGCAGGCCCTGCTCAACAGCGAACGCCAGGCCGCGCAATTGATGGGGCAGCGGCTGCTGGTGTCGGTGTTCCTGATCAAGGCGCTGGGCGGGGACTGGCATGAGCGCCGTGAGCAAACGCCTCTTGTGCAATCGAAAACTTTATCGCCTGAAGAGAGGTAGTGATCAGGTGGCCTGACCAGTTTGCACCGTGACCGATGCCTTTTCTGTCTGGCTTGTCAGCTTCGGGCAGGAAGCGGGCAATTGCCCCGTAAACGCCCGTGTAATCGGCGTTATGGCCGCTTCCTGACCTGCCTAGAATCGCTGGTGGAATCCATCACCAGCAGAACAACGAGGCAGACATGAACTGGTTCAACAACCTGAAGATCGCCAAGAAGCTCATTCTTTCCTTTGCGGCCGTCATCATCCTGACGGTCATTCTCGGCGTGTTTGCGATTCGCGAGTTGAAGGCGGTGAACCAGGCCTCCACCGACATGGCCACCAACTGGCTGCCCACGATCAAGGCGGCGCAGTCGATCCAGGCCTCGCTGCCGCGCATGCGCATTTCCGAGTTGCAGATGATCACGGCAGCCACTCCGGCCGAGCGTGAAGATGCGCTCAAGGCCATCAAGTCGCGCCTGGACATCCTGGCCAAGCAGCGCGCCACCTACGAAGCGCAGATTTCGGAATCGGAAGAGAAGCTGGCCTACGAAAAGTTCTCCAAGAGCTTCGCCACCTACCTGGAGATCGACAAGAAGCTCGCCGAGATTTCCGGTGAGGGCAAGGAAGAAGAAGCGCGCGCGATCTTCAAGGGCGACTCCAACAAGACCTTCCGCAGCATGCTGGAAAGCATGGACGAGATCATCAAGATCAACGACGCCGGCAGCACGCGCTCGGACCAGGCTGCCACCGATGTCTTCAATGCTGCGCGTGCCTGGATCATCGGCCTGCTGGCCGCCATCGTGGTGATCGCCTTCGGGCTGGCGCTGGCAGTGGCACGCGCGGTGTCGCGTCCGCTCAATGAGGCGGTGAGCGTGGCCGAGCGCGTGGCACAGGGTGACCTGACGGTGGACATCCGTTCCGACAGCAAGGATGAAACCGGCATGCTCATGCATTCCCTGCGCGCCATGAACGACAGCCTGCACAAGATCGTCAGCGAGGTGCGCTATGGCACCGATGCCATCACCACGGCCTCGCAGGAGATCGCCACCGGCAACCTGGACCTGTCCTCGCGCACCGAAGAGCAGGCCGGCTCCCTGGAAGAAACCGCCTCGGCCATGGAAGAACTGACGGCCACCGTCAAGCAGAACGCCGACAACGCGCGCCAGGCCAACCAGCTGGCCGCCTCGGCCTCGGACGTGGCCAGCCAGGGCGGTGAAGTGGTGGGCCAGGTGGTGCAGACCATGGAAGGCATCACCGAGAGCTCGAACCGCATTGCCGACATCATCACGGTGATCGACGGCATCGCCTTCCAGACCAACATCCTGGCCTTGAATGCCGCCGTGGAAGCGGCCCGTGCCGGCGAGCAGGGACGCGGCTTTGCGGTGGTGGCCTCGGAAGTGCGTTCGCTGGCGCAGCGTTCGGCGTCTGCTGCCAAGGAGATCAAGCAGCTCATCGACGACTCGGTACAGAAGGTCGGTGCCGGCAGCGAGCTGGTCGAGCGTGCGGGTGCCACCATGAGCGAGGTGGTGGCCAGCGTCAAGCGCGTCACCGACGTGGTGGCCGAGATCAGCGCGGCCAGCAGCGAGCAGAGCACCGGCATCGAGGAAATCAACCGCGCCATCACCCAGATGGATGAAGTGACCCAGCAGAATGCGGCGCTGGTCGAAGAAGCCGCCGCCGCCGCGCAGTCCTTGCAGGATCAGGCCGGGCGCTTGTCGCAGGTGGTGAGTGTGTTCAAGATCCAGCGTTGAGGCGGGTTCGGCGGGGCGTGCTTCAGCAGGCTCCGCCGAACGTAATTCATGGTTACGCCGTCCATATATACCGTATATGCCGCACCCTCCATTCATTCCAATCCGGAATGAATGGAGGGTGTCTTTCATTCCGGTGGAAACGCGAAGCAATAACCCACGCCATACACCGCCTGGATGGCATTGTGTCCGGGGAAGCAGGGTTCGAGCTTGCGGCGCAGGTTCTTGATGTGGGTGTCGATGGCGCGATCGGTGACCGGGCGGTCGTCATCGTGCAGGTGATTGAGCAGCTGTTCCCGCGAAAACACCTGGCCCGGCGCGGCGGCGAAGGTCTTGAGCAGCCGCAGTTCCAGCGGCGTCAGGTTGAGCGGCTCGCCGCGTACGCTGGCCTGGTGGCGGGTCTCGTCGATGACCAGCGGCGAGCTGCCCTGCGGCGGCGGTTCCGCTTGTGCTGAACGCTGTACGGATGCATTGCGCCTGAGCATGGACTTGACCCGTGCCACGATCTCGCGCGGCGAAAACGGTGTCTTGCCGATGTAGTCATCGGCCCCCAGCTCCAGGCCGCGCAGGCGGTCTTCTTCCTCGGCGCGGGCCGTCAGCATCAGTACCGGCACGTCCGAGAAGGTGCGCAACTGGCGGCAGATTTCCCACCCATCCATCCCCGGCAACATGATGTCGAGCAGGATCAGGTCCGGCCGCTGCGCCCGGACTGCATCCAGCGCCGCATCCCCGCGCGCCACATGGCGTGAGTCATAGCCGGCCACGGCCAGGTATTTCTGCAGCAGTTCAGCCAGCTTGGGCTCGTCCTCGACGATGAGGATGTCGGCCCGCTCGGGCGCAGTGAACAGGAAATCTTCGTTGGGCCCGCTCATGCCATGTCTCCCTCATCGTCCAGGCGGGCCGGCAGCACCACCGCGACCCGCAGTCCGCCCAGGGGGGATGCCGTGGCCCCGATGGTCCCCTGGTGCGCATCAACGATGCGGCGGCAGATCGCCAGGCCCAGCCCGGCGCCGCCACTGGCGCGGTTGCGCGAGGCCTCGACCCGGAAGAAGCGCTCGAACAGGCGCGCCATCACCTCAGGGGGCACGCCCGGTTCGCTGTCATCGAAGACCAGGTGCCAGTGCTGTTGCAGCAGTTGCGCATGCACCTGCAGGCGGCCCCCGCTGTCGGTGTAGCGCAGGCTGTTTTCGAAGAGGTTGTTGAACAGTTGCTGAAGACGCGCTGCGTCGGCATGCACCGGCATGGCGGCGGGCAGGGTGCAGCTCAGCGTCATGCCGCGCTGGCTGAAGCGCTCGGCATAGATCGCCGCGCTGTCGCGCAGCAGCGGCGCCAGGTCGATGTCGGTGCGGCGATAGGTGAGGGCACCGGCATCGGCCAGCGACAGATCGTAGAGGTCGCCGACCAGCTTGTTGAGATGCTCCACCTCGCTCTTGAGCGAGCGCAGCGTTTGCGCATCGGGCTGCAGTACGCCATCTTCCAGGGCTTCGAGCTGGCCGTTGAGGATGCCCAAGGGGGTGCGCAATTCATGCGAGACATCAGCCATGAACTCGCGCCGCAGTTTCTCGTTGCGTTCCAGGGTCATGGCCAGCTGGTTGAAGTCCTGGGCCAGCATGCCCACTTCGTCGCCCGATTCCACTTCCACCCGGATCGCGTAATCGCCGCCGGCCAGCCGGTGCGTGGCACGCGCCACGCGGGTGAGGGGACGGGTCAGCACCCCCGAGATGCGCACCACCAGGAAGGCGGCCAGCATCACGGCTACCACCGCAATGATGATCTGCGCCAGGAACTGGCTTTGCTGGAACCGCAGGTCGATGGAGCCGATGACGCTCTCGAAGGGCGTCTGCGCGACCCAGCCGACGATGACGTCATCCTGCAGCAGCGGGCTCAGCCGCGCATCAGGACCGACCGCGGGATAGCCGATCACCAATTGGCGGCGGGCATCAAGCAGCGAAAAGCGCAGGGTTGCACCGGTCAGGTCGGAGGGGGTGAAGGTGGGGCCTGAAGCGCGTACTGCACCGCCATGTTCGACGATGGCCGGCTTCATCAATTCGAACCAGGCGCGCGGATTGTCGCGCAGGAACTCCCAGTTGCCGTGCTCGCGATAGGCCTGCTCCAGGCGCGGCACCATGTCTTCCATGCGCTGCTGGGCCTGCTCGTTGAGATAGCCGAGGAAGTCGCGGTTGAAGATGTAATGCCCCGCGCCATTGATGGCTGCGATCACCACCACGATCAGCGCCAGCATCGCATAGAAGAGCTTCAGGCGAATGTTGGCGCGATAGAAGAAGCGGTCGGTCAGCTCGGCGATCGAGTGGGCGATGGACATGGGATGCAGCAGGCGGTCGGTGGAATCAGGCCAGAGCTTATCAAGAACGGGGCCGGTGGTGGCGCATCAGGGGCCGATGTGACGCGCGCTGTTGCAGGGCGGACATACTGCCGCGCTTGCTCATTTTTCCCTCACATTTGTTGCCGATAATCGCAGGTCCGATAGCTCATTGCGCCCGGAACCCGCGCCCGTGGCGGCTGGCGGACGGGCAGAAAGCCACCCGATCATGCACGAAATCCTCATCCTTGCCCGCCGTCCGGGGCGCAGTTCCTCCACCGCAGCCCGCCTGGCGCTGTCGCTGGTGCTGGTGGCCGTCCTTGGCGCCTGCTCCAAATCCGGCGACCAGCCCAAGCCTGCCGCCCAGTCCGAAGTCGGCTACATCGTCGTCAAAGCCCAGCACCAGGCGCTGACCACCGAGCTGCCCGGCCGCACCACGGCCTACCTGGCGGCCGATATCCGTCCGCAGGTCGGCGGCATCATCCAGAAGCGCCTGTTCAAGGAAGGCAGCAACGTCAAGGCCGGCCAGCCGCTGTACCAGATCGATCCGGCCAGCTACCAGGCCGCCTACGACAGTGCCAAGGCTTCCCTGCTCAAGGCACAGGCCACGCTGGCTTCCTCGAAGCTGAAGGCCGACCGTTATGCCGAGCTGAACAAGATCGACGCCGTCTCCAAGCAGGACAACGACGACGCCCAGAGTACGTTGCGCCAGAACCAGGCCGACGTGGAAGTGCAGAAGGCCGCCGTGCAGACGGCGGCCATCAACCTGCAGCACACGAAGATCCTCTCGCCCATTTCGGGCCGCATCGAAAAATCCAGCGTCACCCCCGGCGCGCTGGTGACGGCCAGCCAGACCACCGCACTGACCACGGTGCAACAGATCGATCCGATCTACGTCGACGTGACGCAATCCACCGTGGACCTGCTGCGCCTGCGCCGCGAACTGGCCAGCGGCCAGATCAAAAGGAGCGGTGACAATGCCGCCCAGGTCAAGATCCTGCTGGAAGACGGCTCCACCTATGAGCGCACCGGCAAGCTCGAATTCACGGGCCTGTCGGTCGATACCGGCACCGGCATGATCACGCTGCGCGCGGTGGTACCGAATCCGGACGGGGTGCTGCTGCCCGGCGCCTACGTGCGTGCGGTGCTGGAAGAAGGCGTGGATGAACACGCGCTGCTGGTGCCGCAGAAGGCCGTCAGCCGCGACCAGACCGGCGCGGCCACCGCCCTGGTGTTGGGTGCCGACGGCAAGGTTCAGCAGCGCCTGGTGACTGTGGCACGCGCCGTGGGCAACAACTGGTGGGTCAGCAAGGGCTTGCAGCAAGGCGACAAGCTCATCGTCGATGGCTTGCAGAAGGTACGCACCGGCGACACACCGCGCGCCATCGACATCACGGACAGCCTGCAAAAGGACCTGGCGCGTGAAGCCGCTGCGGCGGCCGCCGATCCCTCGCTGGGCGGTGATGCCGACCCGGCCGCTGCCCCGGCCACCAGCGCCCCGGCGAAGTAAGCGAGGCACACATGGCACGTTTCTTTATCGACCGGCCCATCTTCGCGTGGGTCATCGCCATCATCATCATGCTGGGCGGGATGATGTCGATCCGCTCGCTGTCGCTGGAGCAGTATCCGGACATCGCGCCTCCCAAGGTCAACATCAAGGCCACCTACACCGGTGCCTCGGCCAAGACCCTGGAAGACTCGGTGACCCAGGTCATCGAGCAGCAGATGAAGGGCCTGGACAACCTGCAATACATGTCGGCCAGCTCCAGTTCGGCCGGCAGCGCCACGGTGGCGCTGACCTTCACCGCCGGTACCAATCCGGACGTGGCCCAGATGCAGGTGCAGAACAAGCTGCAGCAGGTCACGGCACGCCTGCCGCAGGCGGTGCAGAACAATGGCGTGACCGTCACCAAGGCGTCGACCGACATCCTCATGGTGCTGTCGCTGACCTCGGATGATCCGCGCATCACCAGCATCGACATCGGCGACTTCATCAGCAGCACGCTGACCGATCAGATCAGCCGCGTGGAAGGCGTGGGCGACGTGACCGCCTTCGGCACCAATTACGCGATGCGCATCTGGATCGATCCGGCCAAGCTGCAGAAGTACGCGCTGATGCCGTCCGATGTCACCAGTGCGCTCGAAGCGCAGAACACCGAAGTGTCGGCCGGCGAGATCGGCGCATTGCCGGCGCAACCGGGGCAGCAGATCAACGCCACCATCACGGCGCGCAGCAAGCTGACCACGCCGGATGAATTCCGCAACATCATCGTCAAGTCTTCCGCCGATGGTTCGGTGGTGAAACTCTCTGACGTGGCCCGCGTGGAGCTGGGTGGCGAGAGCTACCAGGTGGCCTCGCAGCAGAACGGCAAGCCGTCCTCGGCGCTGGCGATCCAGCTGGCCACCGGCGCCAATGCACTGGCCACGGCGGATGCGGTCAAGAAGAAGATGGCTGAGCTGGAGCCCTACTTCCCGGCCTCCATGAAGCTCAAGACCAACATCGCCTACGACACCACGCCCTTCGTGCGCGTGTCCTTGGAAGAAGTGGTCAAGACCCTGATCGAAGCCATCGTGCTGGTGGTGCTGATCATGTACCTGTTCCTGCAGAACATCCGCGCCACCTTCATTCCGGCCATCACGGTGCCGGTGGTGCTGCTGGGGACCTTCGGCATCCTGGCCATGTTCGGCTATTCCATCAACACCCTGACCATGTTCGGGATGGTGCTGGCCATCGGCTTGCTGGTGGACGATGCCATCGTGGTGGTGGAGAACGTCGAGCGTTTGATGAGCGAAGAGAAGCTCAGTCCCAAGGAAGCCACGCGCAAGTCCATGCAGGAAATCACCGGTGCGCTGGTGGGTATCGCCATGGTGCTGTCGGCGGTGTTCATCCCGATGGCCTTCTTCGGCGGATCGACCGGCGTGATCTATCGCCAGTTCTCCATCACCATCGTCTCGGCCATGGCCTTGTCGGTGATGGTGGCGCTGACCCTGACGCCGGCCCTGTGCGCCACGCTGCTCAAGCCGCATGCGAGTGGCCACGTGCAGCAAGGAAAATTCTTTACCTGGTTCAACCTCACCTTTGACCGCAACGCCACCCGCTACCAGGGCGGTGTCGGTGGCCTGCTCAAGCGCGGCAAGCGCGGTCTGCTGATGTATGCGCTGATCGCCGTGGCGATGGCGGTGCTGTTCATGCGCCTGCCCACGTCCTTCCTGCCGGAAGAAGACCAGGGCGTGCTGATGGCCCAGATCCAGTTGCCCACGGGCGCAACCGCCGAGCAGACCGCGACCGTCGTGAAGACCGTGCAGGAATACTTCATGAACAAGCCCGAGTCGGTCGAATCGGTACTGGCCATCGTCGGTGCCGGTGTGGGCGGCAACAGCCAGAACGGTGCGCGTGCCTTCATCCGCTTGAAGGAGTGGGACCAGCGTACCGGTACCGGGCAGTCGGCTTCCGAACTGGTGCGCATGGCCAACGCAGACTTGTCCAAGATCCGCGGCGCGCGCGTGTTCCTGATGAACCCGCCTGCGGTGCGCGGCCTGGGACAGAGTTCCGGCTTCGACCTGGAATTGAAGGATGTGGGCGGTGTGGGCCACGATGCGCTGTTGAAGGCGCGTGACCAGTTCCTGCAACTGGCGCGCAGCAACGCGCTGCTGGCCAACGTGCGCACCACCGGCTTGGACGACACGCCGCAATTGCGCGTGGCCATCGATGACCGCAAGGCCGATGCGCTGTCGATTGCCACCTCCGACATCAATGCCACCTTGGCCACGGCCATGGGCGGCACTTACGTCAATGACTTCCTCAGCAACGGACGCGTCAAGAAGGTCTATGTGCAGGGCGACTCCGCCTTCCGCATGCAGGCCGAAGACCTGAACCGCTGGTACGTGCGCAACTCGGCCAGCCAGATGGTGCCTTTCTCGGCCTTCATGAGCAGCAAGTGGACCTATGGCCCGTCGCTGCTGGAGCGTTACAACGGCGTATCTTCCTTCGAGATCGTCGGTGAACCGGCAGCGGGCGTGAGCTCGGGCACGGCCATGGCCGAAGTGGAAAAGCTGGTGGCGCAACTGCCGGCCGGCATCGGTTTCGAGTGGACCGGTTCGTCCTACCAGGAGCGGCTCTCGGGCAACCAGGCGCCGATGCTGTATGCGATTTCCATCCTCTTCGTGTTCCTCTGCCTGGCCGCCCTCTATGAGAGCTGGTCGGTGCCCTTCGCGGTGATCCTGGCGGTGCCGCTGGGCATCGTCGGGACGGTGCTGCTGACGGGCATTTTCGGCATGTCCAACGACGTGTATTTCCAGGTGGGGCTGCTGACCACCGTGGGCCTGTCGGCCAAGAACGCGATCCTCATCGTGGAATTCGCCAAGCAATTGCACGAGTCCGGAAAGAGCCTGCGGGACGCGACCCTGGAAGCGGTGCAGCTGCGCCTGCGCCCCATCCTGATGACCTCGCTGGCCTTCATGTTCGGCGTGCTGCCGCTGGCCGTGGCCAGCGGTGCCGGCTCGGCCAGCCGCCGCGCCATTGGTACGGGCGTGCTGGGCGGCATGTTGTCGGCGACCTTGCTGGGCATCTTCTTCGTGCCCCTGTTCTACTACCTGATCGGCACCTGGCTGGATCGACGCGCGGCGAAGAAGCCACGCCGGGATGACGATCACGCGAACCAAAAGAAGGGCGTGTGATGACCCGGCCCGCACAACAGACTTCGATTCCCTGGACCCGTACGGCCATGGTGCTGGCGCTTGCTGCAGCGCTGGCCGGCTGCGCCAACCTCGCGCCCGATTACGCGCAACCGGCCGCACCGGTGCCGGCCAGCTGGAGCCAGCAGGTCGACGGCAAGCCGCTCGGCGGCAGCGCCGGCAAGGCCGCTGGCGAGATCGATGCCGATCAGCTCGGCTGGCGCGAATTCTTCCTTGATCCCCGCCTGCAGCAGGTGATCGCCGCCGCGTTGGAGAACAACCGCGACCTGCGGGTGGCGGCCTTGAACATCGAGAAGGCGCGCGCGCAATATCGCATCACCGATGCCGATCGCTATCCGGCCATCTCCGCCACGGGCACCAGCACGGCCAGCCGCACGCCGGCCGAGTTGTCCACCAGCGGCCGCGCCACGGTGTCACGGCAGCAGAGCGTGACGGTGGGAGTGAGCGCTTACGAGCTGGATTTCTTCGGCCGCCTGAAGAACCTCTCCGATGCAGCATTGGAAACCTACCAGTACCAGGTCGAGACGCGTCGCAGCACCCACATCAGCCTGGTGGCCGAAGTCGCTACCGCGTGGCTCACGCTGGCGTCCGACCGTGAGTTGTTGAAGCTGGCGCAGGACACCTATGCCAGCCAGTCACGGACCTTCGAACTGAGCCAGCGCAGCCACGATATCGGTACCGTCTCCGGAGTCGATCTTGCCAGCCAGGAAGCCACGGTGCAAGCGGCACGCGCCGATGTGGCCAGCTATACCAGCCAGGTTGCGCAGGACATCAACGCGTTGCGCCTGCTGGTCGGGGCCGATGTGGATGCGGCGCTGTTGCCGGCCGGTTTGCCGGACACCGCCAGCGTATTGCCTGCCACGCCTGCGGGCTTGCCCTCGCAAGTATTGCTGCGTCGCCCGGATGTGCTGGCGGCCGAACATACCTTGAAGTCCGCCAATGCCGACATCGGTGCGGCGCGCGCGGCCTTCTTCCCCAGCATTTCGCTCACCGCTGATGGCGGAACGGCCAGCCGTACCCTGGGCGGCTTGTTCAAGGCGGGCAGTGGCAGCTGGAGTTTCGTGCCATCGATCAACCTGCCCATCTTCAATGCGGGCAGCCTGCGCGCCAGCCTGGATTCGGCCAAGATCACGCGCGATATCGATGTGGCCAATTACGAGAAGGCGATCCAGACCGCCTTCCGGGAAGTGGCTGATGCGCTGGCCGTGCGCGCCACGCTGGACCAGCGGCTGGATGCGCAGGGCCGGGCCACGGCGGCCAGCGAAAAGGCCTTCCGCTTGTCCGAGGCGCGCTACAAGAATGGCATCGACAGCTATCTCACCACGCTGGTGGCGCAGCGTACGCTGTACTCCGCACAGCAGACGCTGATCTCGCTGCGCCTGACCGAGCAGAGCAATCGCATCACGCTCTACAAGGTCTTGGGCGGCGGCTGGAGTGAACAGACGGCACAGCCTGGGGCGGCAGCGCACAGTCCGTCCTGATGGTGGCAGCAGTGCTCAGCGCATCGCAATGCGCGGCGGTGCCGGCGTGATGTCGATGGTGAGCGTGCCGTCGTCATTGGCAGCCGGGTCGGCTTCCATCTGCGCCGCACTGAGCTTGAAGGCGCCCACCAGATGGCTCAGGTGATCGGCCTGCTGGCTCATCGATTGCGATGCTGCAGCGGCTTCTTCCACCAGGGCCGCATTCTGCTGGGTATTCTCGTCCAGCCGTGCGATGGCGTCATTGACCGCGAGGATGCCCTCGGTCTGCGCCTGGCTGGCATCGCTGATCTCGGCCACCACCGCCGTCACGCGCTGCACGCTGGCCACCACTTGCTGCATGGTCCCGCCTGCCTGCTGCACGAGGCGGCTGCCGTCGCTCACGCTGGCCACCGAAGTGTCGATGAGCTGCTTGATCTCATGCGCGGCCGCTGCCGAACGCTGCGCCAGTGAACGGACTTCCGCGGCCACCACGGCAAAGCCGCGGCCCTGTTCACCGGCTCGCGCTGCTTCCACCGCCGCGTTCAACGCCAGGATGTTGGTCTGGAACGCGATGCTGTCGATCACGCCGATGATGTCGACGATCTTGCGCGAGGCCGCATCGATCTGGCCCATGGTGGAGACCACCTGCTGCACCACCGCGCCACCTTGGCTGGCGATGTCGGAGGCCGAGCCGGCCAGTTCGTTGGCCTGGCGCGCATTGTCTGCATTGCGGCGCACGGCGGCAGTGAGTTCTTCCATGGCGGCTACGGTTTTCTCCAGGGTCTCGGCCTGTTGCTCAGTACGCTCCGACAGGTTCTGGTTGCCCATGGCGATTTCGGAAGAGGCCCCCGCAATCGTATGGGTGCCGGTGCGCACCTGCTGGACCAGCGAGGCCAGCTTGTCGCGCATCACGCGGATTTCATACAGCAGGCTGGTGCGGTCACCCGACTTGGTGTCGACCGGCGTGGAGAGTTCGCCATGCGCGATGCGTCCGGCAATTTCCACTGCATAGCGCGGTTCGCCGCCCAGCTGGCCCAGCAGGCTCCTGCGGATCATCCACGCCGTTGCCATCGAGACCACCAGGATCACGGCACCACACAGGATCACCCCCCGCAGCGAGCTGTCGAAGAGCGCATCGGCCGCAGCACTGGCTTGCTGGTTCTCGCGTTGTACGGACTTGAGCAGCACGTCGATGTCGGCCACGATCTGGCGGCGCAGCGGGCTGCACTCCTTGACCAGGAACTCACCGTAGGCTTCCATCTGGCCGCGTTCACGATAGTGGCGCGGGCGCTTCAGTTCTTCCGCCATCGCCAGCAGCCCGGCCTTGGCCTTCTCGAACTGGGCATTGCCGGCCATCGCCGGCTCCAGCTGGCGCAGGGCGGACAGGTACAGGGCTTTCTGCTCATCGACGATGGCCAGCTCGCGCGCCGCATCAGCCTCGTCACGGAAGATGTAGGCGTTGCGCGCGGACATGCCGGTCTGGTCCAGCGCCTCGCGGGCCACATACAGCGGCTCCAGCCTGGTTTCGGTCACCTGGTCCTGGTAGCGCATCGCGCCGGAAATGGCGTGCATGCGCAGCAGCGCGATGGAAATCAATACCAGCATCAGTGCGATCACGATGCCGAAGCCGATACGCAATTGCGTACCGATCTTGAGTTTGCTCAGTGGGTGCATGGGTCTCTTGCTTTTCTTGGTCATGGGTCCGGCGGCGCGGCGTAGCGGACGGGGAAATGGACGAAGGGAACCTGCCGCAATGGCCGCGCATCGATCTGGCGGCCGGGCCGTCGCAGGGACGTGGTGACAGGCTGCTTTCCTTCTGGCAATCAGTGTAAATGAGAAGAATTTCGCGGCCAAGTCATTTCGGCGTTTGGCGCATATTTGTCTCATTTGATGGAATATGGCGTGGTTTTGGAGTCAAATGAGCGCAAAATCGCGTGAGATTCCTGAGAGGATTTCCTACGTGAAGCTTCATATCCCTCCGCCGTAATTGCCCCCGAATCCGGTTGACAAGCCGTACCTCGCCGGGAATAATCCGCCAAGTGATACGACGACGTACAAGCTCTGCCGACCCGATGCAGGCGCAGGGCGATCGGCGACATCACCGCCTTTGAATGCAGCACCCGATCCGACAACAACAACGATGAGCAACCATCAGGAGACAGCCCGCATGAGCGCAGACACCGACCGTGATGCGTGGCAGACCGCCCGTTTTTCCCGCCTCCTGCTGACCGGCGCTGCCGGTGGCGTGGGCCGGCAATTGCGTGGCCGCCTGGCGTCTTTCGCCGAGCATGTGCGGGTAGCGGATCTGGCTGTGGCCATGGAGGCCGCCGGCCCTGCGGCCGCGCATGAAGAAGTGCTGGGCTGCGACCTGGCCGATCGCGCTGCGGTCGATGCCATGGTGGCGGGCTGCGAGGCCATCATCCACCTGGGTGGCGTGTCGGTGGAGCGTCCCTTCGAAGAGATCCTGGAAGCCAACATCAAGGGCGTCTTCCACATCTACGAGGCCGCACGCCGGCATGGCGTCAAGCGCGTCATCTTCGCCAGCTCCAATCACGTCACCGGTTTCTATGGCCAGGATGAGCGCATCGATGCGCACGCCATGAAGCGTCCCGACGGCTACTACGGCTTGTCCAAGTCCTATGGCGAAGACATGGCGCAGTTCTACTTCGACCGCTATGGGGTGGAGACGGTGAGCATCCGCATCGGTTCGATCTTCCCGGAAGCGACCAACCGCCGCATGCTGGCCAGCTGGATGAGCATGGACGATTTCGAGCAACTGCTGCGCCGTGCGCTGTTCATTCCTGGCGTGGGCCACACCATCGTCTACGGCATGTCGGCCAACGCCAAGACCTGGTGGGACAACCGCCACGCCGCGCACCTGGGCTATGCGCCCAAGGACAGTTCGGAGATCTTCCGCGCCAAGGTGGAAGCGCAACCGCAGCCGGCTGCCGATGATCCGGTTGCGACCCTGCAAGGCGGTGCCTTCACGGCCGCCGGACCCTTTGATCCGTTGGCGAACTAACTTAAGTTGTCCACAGCATTTTCTCGTTTCATCGCGGCAGTCCCGTTGTAGTCCATCGCCGCAGTTCATTGAATTTCCCGCGCGCTACGCCCTTCTCCAGCGCGCGGCATGGCAGCACCGCACGCAACAGCTTGACCTGAATCGCAGCAAGGCAGCACCCGGCACACCGGGCCGCTCGCACGCAGCAGGATCGCGCCCGCGCCGCACCGATGTCCGGTTCCCTGAAACCTTGATGGACCCGGCAGCCCATGAACTTCTCTCTCGACTTCACGCCACTGGCGCCGTACTGGCCCGTGTTCCTGCACGGTGCCTGGCTGACGCTGAAGATGACGACGCTGGCCGTCATCGTGGGCGTAGCCATCGGCATCTTCGTCGCCTTTGCCAAGAACAGTCCCAATCGCCTTGTAGCCCGCACCTGCAGCGGCTACATCGAGGTGGTGCGCAATACCCCGTTCCTGGTGCAGATCTTCCTGCTGTATTTCGGCCTGGCCAGTCTCGGTATCCGCATGCCCACCTTCGCGGCAGCGGTGCTGGCCATGATCATCAACATCGCCGCCTATGCCGCCGAGATCATCCGCGCCGGCATCGATTCGGTCCCGCGCGGACAGATCGAGGCCGCCGAATGCCTGGGCCTGTCGGTCTGGCGCATCCGCTGGCACGTGATGCTGCAGCCGGCCATCGAGCGCGTCTATCCGGCGCTGACCAGCCAGTTCCTGCTGATGATGCAGGCCTCGGCGATGGCCTCGCAGATTTCTGCCGAGGAATGCTCACCGCCATCGCCAATACCGTGCAGTCCGATACCTTCCGCTCATTGGAAACCTATCTCGTGGTGGCTGCCTTGTACCTGGTGCTGGCCGTGCTGGTCAAGCTGGTGGCTTATTCCATCGGTGAAACTATTTTCAAGCGCCGCCGCACCTTGCGCCGCGCGGCCGCGCAGGGCAGACGCAGTCCGGTGTCGCGCTTGCCCGCCAGCGATCCGGCAGGGATGGCGCCGCTGGCCCATGTGCCGTATGTGCATGGCGCGGCACGTCCGGTAGCCGTCAACACCGCAGCTGCGCTGCGCATCGAAGGGAGCACATCGTGATGGGCAACTTCAGCTGGACCTATTTCTTCTTCATGGTGCAGTCCATCGGCTGGACCCTGGTCTTGTCGCTACTGGCCTTCGTGCTCGGCGGCATCGGCGGATTCCTGGTGATGCTGGCGCGCATCTCGCCACGCGCCTGGCTGCGGCGACCGGCCCTCCTTTTCATCGAATGCGTGCAGGGCATTCCCTTGCTGATCCTGCTCTTCATCGTCTATTTCGGACTGTCGGTCTATGGGCTGGTATTGCCGGCGCTGGTGGCGGCCGGGCTGGCGATGATGATCTATGCCAGCGCCTATCTGGGCGACATCTGGCGTGGTTGCGTGGAAGCCATGCCGCGCCCGCAGTGGGAGGCCTCCGAATGCCTGTCGCTGACGCGCTGGCAGACCCTGCGCCTGGTCATCATCCCGCAGGCCACGCGGCTGTCGCTGCCGCCGACCATCGGCTTCCTGGTGCAGTTGATCAAGATGACCTCGCTGGCCTCGGTCATCGGTTTCGTCGAACTGACCCGGGCCGGGCAGATCATCAACAACTCCATCTTCCAGCCCTTCCTGGTGTTCCTGCTGGTGGGGTCGTTCTACTTCCTGCTCTGCTATCCCTTATCGCGCTGGAGCGCATCCATGGAGAGAAAGCTCAATGTCAGCCATCGCTAAACCCGAATCCGGACCGCATCTGCGCGCCGTGGCGGCGTCCCCGGAACCGCAGCCGGTCATCGTCCGGCTGGACCAGGTCTACAAGAGTTTCGGCGACAACCAGGTCTTGAAAGGCGTGTCCTTTGAAGTGGCGCGCGGCGAGATGATCGCCATCATCGGTGCCTCCGGTTCCGGCAAGTCCACGGCACTGCGTTGCATCGACCGGCTGGAGACCATCGACTCCGGCAGCATCGAAGTAGCCGGCATCCGTGTCGATGATCCACACGTGGACCTGCACCAGCTGCGGCGCGAGGTCGGCATCGTGTTCCAGAGCTACAACCTGTTCCCTCACCTCAACGTGCTGGAAAACGTCATGCTGGCCCTGCGCCACGTCAAGCAGCAGGACAAGGCCGAGGCGCGCCGCGTGGCCCTGGCCGCGCTGGCGCAGGTGGGGCTCGACGAAAAGGCCAATGCCTATCCCGAGCAGCTCTCCGGCGGGCAGCAGCAGCGCGTGGCCATTGCGCGCTCGCTGGCGATGTCGCCGAAGGTGATGCTGTTCGATGAAGTGACCTCGGCACTGGACCCGCAACTGACCGGCGAAGTGCTGCGCGTGATGGAAGACCTGGCCGCCAATGGCATGACCATGCTGCTGGTGACGCACGAGATGAACTTCGCCAAGCGCGTGGCCGACCGCATCATCTACATGCACCAGGGCCGAGTCTGGGAAGTCGGTCCCGGCGACATGCTGGACCACCCGCATACCCCCGAACTGCAAGCCTTCCTGGCCGCCGACCTGTAGCGCAAACGCTGTTGCCTGACCTGACCATTCCTAAAATAACGGAGACACAAAATGCAACTAACCCCATTACGCCACCTCGTACGCCCCGCCATAGCGGCCCTGGTCCTGGGCCTGGCCGCCCATGCCGCGCACGCCGACCAGCTCGACGATATCAAGAAGGCCGGGAAGATCCGCATCGCCACCACGTCCAGTACGCCGCTGTTCGGCTACAGCGACGACAAGCTGCAACCGGCCGGCTCCGACGTCGATGCTGCGCGCCTGCTGGCGCAGGACCTGGGCGTGCAGCTCGACCTGATCCAGGTGGCCAATGCGGCGCGGGTGCCGACCCTGCAATCGAATCGCGCCGATATCGTGGTGGGTTCGCTGTCGATCACGCCGGAGCGCTTGAAGGTCATCGATTTCTCCACGCCCTACGCCGTGATCAGCCTCATCATCGGTGCGCCCAAGAGCATGGCCATCAAGGACTATGCGGACCTCAACGGCAAGCGCATCGGCGTCACCCGCGCCACGCCCAACGATACGCTGACCACGCAGAACGCCAAGGGTGCGGAGATCATGCGCTACGAAGATGATGCAACCCTCATCACCTCGATGGTCACGGGCCAGGTGGAAGTGTTCTCCAGCACGCCTTCGAACCTGCAGGAAATGCAGAAGAAGGCGCCGGGCAAGAACCTGGAAATGAAGTTCGAACAGAAGGCGTTTGACCTGGGCATTGCCATCAACAAGAACCAGCCGCGCCTGAAGGAGTGGATCGACAACTGGGTCAAGACCAACCAGAAGAATGGCAAGCTCAATGCCATCTACAAGAAGCATCACGGCCGCGACCTGCCGGCCGCCGTGCAGAATCCCGCTTAAGCCGTCTTTGATCCAGCCACGCCGGGCGCAACATGGCCCGGCGTTGTTGCGTCACCTGCCGGCTTGTGCCGCCTTCAGCCGCCTTCGAAGATGCGCTGGCGCGCATGCCCGATGTGGGCGCGCATGGCCGCCTCGGCGTCTGGCGCCGAACCTTGGGCGATGGCATCGATGATGGCCTGGTGTTCGTCGTCGATGACCTGGATGCGCTCACCCTCCTGGGGTGAACCCAGGTTCTGTGCCAGTTCCATGCACTGGCGGATCGGGCCCAGCGCATGTTCGATGGTGGAGATGAAGAAGGGATTGCGGGTGGCCCGGGCGATGGCCATGTGCAGCGCCAGGTCTTCCTCCACGCCGGTCTGTCCTTCCAGTTGCGCGCGCCGCAGCGCTTGCAGGCAATGGCGCATCAGGGCGATGTCCTCTTCCTCGCGGGCGGTGGCCGCAATGCCTGCCGCACCGACTTCCACGCACTGCCGAAACGCGTAATAGCGCTCCACGTCAGGGATGCTGGCAATCTGCGCCGGCGCGCTGCTTTGCAGGACGGGCAGCCGCTGCACATAGTTGCCCGAGCCCCGGCGCGAGACCACGATGCCTTCCGAACGCAGGCGCGAGAGCGCTTCCCGTACCGTCGTGCGGGAAGCCTCGTAGCGCTGCGCCAGTTCCACTTCGGTGGGCAGCTTGCGGTTCTCACCCAGTTCCCCGCGCAGGATGGAAGCGATGATCTGCTTGCAGATGTGTTCGGACCGGCTGAGCTGGCCGCGACGTGAAGAATCAGGGGAGGGCGGGTTGAATGCTGACATGTACGATGACTGCTGCCGAAGAGTTCGTCTGCGGTCACTATGAAGGGTTCTGCGCCGGGGCGCAAGCCTGGGGCGTCCGGCGCGCGGGAAGATTCACCTTGCCCCTCCGAAATCGCCCTGCCAAGCCATTTCCAGGAAGGAAGCTGCATTTAATTCGGTTGACTTCCCGAGCCGCGATCATTAGAGTTGTCCACCTGCATGAAGAATTAGTCCGACTAATCGCAGCTTAACTTATACGACATCGTATAAATGAAATGATAAAAAAGATAATAAAACTTCATCTGGAGACAGGCATGCATTCCCGATCTGCCTGACACCAGGCGGCCCCGTGCCGCCCGGGGATGCCGGCTGTGCGCCATCCACCGCGAGAGCGGGCGCGCAACCGCACCCCCAGGCGACGGGCCGCGCATTGCCTGCCCTTTGAAGAACTATCCATTTTGGAGACGCCATGAAGTACGTAAGAGGAATCCGCTGGTACATGGTGACGCTGGTCACCCTGGCCCTGATCGTCAATTACCTGGCCCGCAACACGCTATCGGTGGCCGCCCCGACCATGATGAAAGAGCTGGACATGAGTACCCAGCAGTACTCCTACATCGTGGTGGCGTGGCAGATCTGCTATGCGGTCATGCAGCCGGTGGCCGGCTACATCCTCGACGTGGTCGGGACCAAGATCGGTTTCGGCATCTTCGCCCTGGCCTGGTCGCTGGTGTGTGCGGCCGCGGCCCTGGCGACCGGCTGGCAGAGCCTGGCCTTCTTCCGCGCACTGCTGGGCATGACCGAGGCAGCCGGCATTCCTGGCGGCGTGAAGGCGTCCACCGAATGGTTCCCGGCCAAGGAACGGTCGGTGGCCATCGGCTGGTTCAACATCGGCTCGTCCATCGGCGCGCTGTGCGCACCACCCCTGGTGGTATGGACCATCCTGCACGGCGGCTGGAAGATGTCCTTCGTGGTGGTGGGCGTGCTGGGCGTGTTGTGGTTTTTCCTGTGGATGCTGTTCTACAAGAGCCCGCGTGACCAGAAGCTGCTCTCGCCGGAAGAGCGCGCCTACATCCTCGACGGCCAGGAAAAGACCCCTGAAAAAGTCGTGCGCGAAAGCTGGACCAAGATCGTGCGCAGCCAGAATTTCTGGTCGATCGCCATCCCGCGCTTCCTGTCGGAACCGGCGTGGCAGACCTTCAATGCCTGGATCCCCTTGTACATGGCTACCGAGCGCCACATGAACATCAAGGAAATCGCCATGTTCGCCTGGCTGCCTTTCCTGGCGGCCGATATCGGTTGCGTGCTGGGCGGCTACCTGAGCCCGTTCTTCCACAAGCACCTGAATGTGTCGCTCTTCACCTCGCGCAAGCTGGTGATGCTGGTGGGTAGCCTTGCCATGATCGGTCCGGCCTGCGTGGGTTTCGTTGATAGTCCGTATGTGGCCATCGCCTTGCTTTCCATCGGCGGCTTTGCGCACCAGACGCTGTCGGGCGCGTTGTATTCGATCACTTCCGACGTCTTCACCAAGAACCAGGTGGCCACCGCCACCGGCCTGACCGGCATGAGCGGCTACCTGGGCGCGACGCTGTTCACGCTGCTCTTCGGCATTCTCGTCACACAGATTGGCTATGGTCCCTTGTTCGTGCTGCTGGCGGCATTCGACCTGGTGGCCGTGGCGGTGGTGTTCGCCATTGCCCGTCCGCGTCCCGAGGCGATCGCCTGATTGCCCTCGCGCGCGGGTAGCTTCGAAGGGGCGGCGTCTGGGGACGCCGCCCTTTTTCATTGGGATCACCGATCAGTGATCGCCGATGCCGTTCATGCCGTCAGCGGCGGGCGCTGCATCGCGACCCACTCCTGCACCGAGGGGCGCTGCCATTGTGCCTTGGCATAGGCGGCCAGACGCGGCGGCACCGGGTCGCCATGCAGTGCCAGGCGATTGATCATCAACGCCAGGTCGGTATCGGCGATGCACCACTGGCCGAAGAGGTGCTCCGCTCCCTGGGGCAGCAGCGCTTCGGCGAAACGGAACAGTCGTTGCGCTGCGGCCGCTGCCTGTGCCGACAGGGGCGGCTTGCGCGCGCCATAGAAGAGCACTTGGGTATTGCGCTCTTCGCGGATGGGCAGCAGGTCGCTGCGCAACCAGGCTTGCACCTGGCGCGCGCGTGCGCGTGAGGGGAGATGGGCGGGATAGACCGGCGGCCCGCCGAAGACCTCTTCCAGGTATTCGGTGATGGCCGAGGATTCGGACAGCGCCAGCTCGCCATGCTGCAAGGTCGGCACGCGTGCCGTCAGGGAGAGTGCGGCATAGGCGGGGTCGTGATGGGCGGCGGCGTCTAGATCGACCGTGTGCAGCGCGAAGGGCAAGTCCTTCTCGCGCAGGGTGACGAAAACCGACATGGCGTAGGGGCTGGTGTATTGGGCGTCGACGTGGAGTTGCAGGGGCATGGATGACATTGTGTTTTTCCTTGAGAGCAGTGTTCAGAAAGTATGCGACAGCAACGCCTGCCGTTGCGTCATCAGACGCGCGTGCAAGCCCGCGCTGATCGGCAGGAAGGGCAGGCGGACCTCTGGTGCGCACCAGCCATCGGCGTGCAGCAGGGCCTTCAAGGGTGCCGGGCTGAGTTCGGCAAACAGATCGCGGATGACCGGCTGCAACGCGTCGGCAATATGCCTGGCCTGCTGCCACTGGTTGTCACGGACCAGTGCCTGCATCTGCACGTGCCAGCGCGGCATCACGTGCGCTGAGGCGGCGATGACGCCGTGCGCACCCAGGCACAGGGCCATGAAATTCTGCGCGTCATCGCCCGAGAGGATACGCAGCGGGGTCTCGTTGACCAGCCGCTGCATGCGCTCCAGGCTGCCGCCGCATTCCTTGAGGCCGACTACGCGCGGATCCAGCGCCAGTTGTTGCAGTGTCTCCAGCTCGACCTGGCAGCCGGTGCGATAGGGAATGTTGTAGACCAGCACCGGCAGGTCCGCGCTCTCCGTGACCGCTTCCACATGGCGACGGATGCCTTCCTGGGATGGCCGTACGTAAAGCGGTGGCGTCACCAACAAGCCATCAGGCTGCAGCGGTGACAGCGCGCGTGCGCGCAGTACCGCGTCGTGCGTGGACGCGCTCGACAAGCCCATCACCAGCAGCAGCTGCGGGACCGCGGCGCGCAGGGTCGCCAGCAACGCTTCCTGTTCACCTGGCTGCAGCAGGATGCCCTCGCCCGTGGTGGCGCCGACGACCAGTCCGCTGATGCCTTCTCCGGCCAGATGTTGCGCCAGTCGAGCCAGTGCGGCGTGGTCGATGCAGGTCGGGTCACCCGGCGCGAAGGGAGTGACGATGGGGACCCAGACTCCGGTAAAACTTGTGTGCATGTGTACCTCATGGAAAACGGTTGAAGAAAGCCGTTCCACCGGCAGCGCGCCGGGCGAGGTCTGGAAGAAGGGTGTGTTGCGATCCAGTCCCGCCAGGCATTCCGCCGGACGGGACGTGACATCCCCGTCAGCGGAGATGCCGTTTTTTGGTGTTCAGCCCATGCATGCAGGCGCCAGCGGCCGGGAGGGCAGCGGGTGTCTGGATGCGGGATCGCTTCAGGTGCATGGTGTGGGAAGTGATGGGCTGAGCGACGATAGTAAACGAGTTTCGCGCGACATTTCCATTCGTATGCATCAAAACCACAGAGTGCGTTTCAGAATCGCGGCTTCGCATCGGGCATCAGCCTCGCCCGGTGAACGAATTTCCTCCCGTTTCTCAAACCTCTTCGCTATCACCCGCTTGGCGATCATAACCAAGATGGTTATCATGCAAATGGAAAAGCACACGCCTCACTGCAAGCTGGAAGTCGTTCATTCATTGGTTCGCCAAGGGCGGGTGCGCAAGACGGCGTCGGCACTGCTGGGGGCAGCCGCTATGGGTATCGACGAGATGGGCATGGTGGCCATCGTGGCCAGTCTGGGCAAGCGCGACTTCTACAAGAGCATGACTACGCATGACGATCATCGCATCTGGCAGGACGTGTACCGCCCGTCGACACGGCATGGGGTGCTCTATCTCAAGCTGACCGTGGTCGATGATGTGCTGATCGTATCCTTCAAGGAGAAATGACATGAAATGCCCCCAATGCGGAGGTGCTACGCTGGTACGCGACAGGCGCGACCTGCCGTATGCCTACAAAGGCGAAACCACGATGATCGCTGCCGTCAGCGGCCAGTACTGCCCACGTTGCGGGGAATGCTTGCCGGATCCCGACGAAGAAGAAAGGATCTCGGCCGAAGCCTTGGCTTTCAACAAGACGGTCAATGCCGGACTGATCGATCCGGAGGAGATCATTGCCGCGCGCCGGGCATTGCAACTGGGCCAGCGCGAAGCCAGTCTGCTGTTCGGCGGGGGCGTCAATGCCTTCAATCGCTACGAGGCCGGCAAAATCAAGCCGCCTCGCGCGCTGGTGTTGCTGCTGCGGCTGCTGCGCAATCATCCGGGTTTGCTGCGTGAATTGCGCAATGAATCACCTCGCGCACCGCACGCAGTTTCGGTGTGCGCCGTGCAGGAACCCGCCCGGCCTGTGCGTGCGCGAAGGCCTGCCAAGTAAAGCAAGCGCTCCAGAGGGCGCGCCAAAGTCCCTCCTGGCTTGGTTCGCGCGTACGCTGTTTCAGCGAATCTCCGCGCTATACCTGAACTTGCTCGCCGCCCCGCGCGATTGCCGCCATTCCAGCGGCGCACCATCCGAAGCGAAAGCCACACGTTCGATCACCACCACCGGCGTCTTTTCCTTCAGGCCAAGCAGCCGGGCCTGCGCCGCCGTCACTGTTTCCACCGTCAGGGTCTCGCGTGCCGAGGCGACGATGAGTCCGCATTCGCGTTCATAGAGCGGATAGAGCAGGTCGCCGAAATCCTCCGGTGCCTTGTCCGCCAAGGCCTTGAAGCGCTGGGCGCAGAGGTAGATGTTCTCCGCCAGCACCGGCTGCCCATCCACCTTGCGCAGGCGCAGCAGTTCGATCACCCGGGCATGCGCTTTCAGGTGCAAGGCCTCGGCCGCCTGGCGTGGCGCTTCGATGACCTTGCGGCTGACGATGACGCTCTTGGGTGCCAGCGGGCGGCCGTCGGGCGATTCAAAGCGGAAGAAGCGGAACAGCGAGTTGTCGAAACGCGCCTTGCGCACGAAGGTGCCGCGCCCATGGGTGCGTTCCACCAGGCCTTCGCTCATGAGCGTCTCGATCGCGCGGCGCACCGTTCCTACCGCCACCTGGAAAGACTGGCTCAGTTCGGCCTCGGAGGGAATGGCCTGTCCCGGTTGCCACTTCTGGGCACGGATCTGGGCCGCGAGCTGATCGCGCAATTGCAGGTACAACGGCAGGCGCGCATCGGCGCGGTTCTGGTCAAGCATGGAGGGAATGGCCTTGCAAACGGGAAAGTGCCCAGTCTACCTGTGGCGGGCGAGCTTCACAACGACAGGGTGAACAGTGCCGGCCTCCAGCGGGCGGCACAGTGCGCCTTCCCTTGTCCGGCACTTGCGCCCGGTGGATGATGCGCCCAACCCATGTCATGCCGGCCGGACTTTCGCGCCCGGCGATGCAGCGTGGTTTGCCGTAAAGACAAGCAGCCGATGAGGATTGTTGAGTCAACGCAGCTGTGTTATCGTGCGACAACTCATATATATGACTATATGAGTAGTCAACCAGATAAATCAATCAGCTTCGCGCCACCATCGGTTTTCCCCATGCTCCGGCACCGCTTGACGCCGGCGCGGGAACGCCGTAGTTGCGCGCCTTCAGCTTAGAGGACGAGACAATGTTTTCATGGTATCGGCAGGTCACTGCCAAGGAACGCAAGACTTTCTGGGCCTGCTTCAGCGGGTGGGCGCTGGATGCACTGGATGTGCAGATGTTCAGCCTGGCCATCCCCGCGCTGATCGCGGCCTTTTCACTCTCCAAGGCGGACGCCGGCATGATCAGCGGCGCCACCCTGGTGGCGTCGGCCATCGGTGGCTGGTTCGCCGGCGCCCTGTCGGATCGTTACGGGCGCGTCAAGACCCTGCAGATCACCATCATCTGGTTTTCCTTCTTCACCTTCCTGAGCGCCTTCGCCCAGAGCTATCCGCAGCTGCTGGTCCTCAAGGCGCTGCAAGGCTTCGGCTTCGGCGGTGAATGGGCGGCCGGTGCAGTGCTGATGGCCGAGACCATCCGTGCCGAACATCGCGGCCGTGCGATGGGTACCGTGCAGAGCGCCTGGGCCGTCGGCTGGGGCGGTGCGGTGCTGCTGTTCTCGGTGCTCTTCACGATGCTGCCGCAGGAAATGGCGTGGCGCGTGATGTTCGTCATCGGCCTGCTGCCCGCACTGCTGGTGGTCTACGTGCGCCGCTCGGTGCCCGAGACCGATGCCTTCCTGGCCGGCCGCAAGGCCGTCGCCGGCAAGCCTGCGGCCAGTACGCTTCTGGGCATCTTCCGCCCTGACGTGCTGCGCCTGACCCTCATCGGCAGCCTGCTAGGCGTGGGCGCACACGGTGGCTACTACGCGCTGATGACCTGGCTGCCCACTTACCTGAAGACCGAGAAGCACCTGTCGGTACTCTCCACCGGCGGTTACCTGGCCGTCATCATCATCGCCTTCTGGTGCGGTTGCATCGCCAGTGCGCAATTGCTGGACCGCATCGGTCGCCGCCGCACCGTGGCGTCCTTCGCGCTGTGCTGCGTGGCCACCGTGCTGTGCTACATCTTCCTGCCGCTCACCGATACCCAGATGCTGATCTGCGGCTTCCCGCTGGGCTTCTTCGCTGCCGGCATCCCGGCCAGCCTGGGTGCGCTGTTCAACGAGCTCTACCCGAGCGGCATCCGTGGCACCGGCGTGGGCTTCTGCTACAACTTCGGGCGCGTGGCCTCGGCCGGCTTCCCGGTGCTGGTCGGCCACATGAGCGACTCCATGCCGCTGGGCCAGGCCATCGGCATCGATGCCGCCATCGCTTATTCGCTGGTGGTGATCGCCGTGCTGATGCTGCCCGAAACCAAGGGCCGCCAGATGGAAACCGGCGCATGAACACCACCCCCGCCATGGCCCTACCGGCGCTGCGCATCGACACCCATGCGCACGTGTTTGCGCGCAGCCTGCCGATGGCCGCCGCGCGCCGCTATACGCCTGCCTACGACGTCACCGTCGAGGAGTACCTGGCGCGCCTGGATGCGCATGGCATGAGCCACGGCGTGCTGGTGCAGCCCAGCTTCCTGGGCAGCGACAACAGCTACCTGCTGCAGGCCATCGCCCGCGCGCCGCAGCGCCTGCGCGGCATCGCCATGATCGATGCGCAGTGCGAGGACACGCAATTGCAGGCCCTGCATCAAGGGGGCGTGGTCGGGGTGCGTTTCAACCTGGTCGGCGGCGCACCGTTGCCCGATTTCCAGGGCGCGTGGCGCGACACGCTCACCCGCGTTGCCGCCCTGGGCTGGCAGGTCGAGATCCATCGCGAGGCAGGTGATTTGCCGCTGGTGCTGGAGCCCTTGCTGAAGTTGGGCCTGAAGGTGGTGGTCGATCACTTCGGCCGGGTCGACCCGGCATTGGGTGTGGACGATCCGGGATTTCGCTACCTGCTCTCCACCGGCGCTTCGCGCCAGGTGTGGGTCAAATTGTCGGCGCAGTACCGCAATGGCGGCAGCGAGGGGGGCGCACATTTCGCCGGCCAGGCATGGCCGCTGCTGCGCCAGCACCTGGGGACGGATCGGTTGCTGTGGGGCAGCGACTGGCCGCATACCCAGCATGAAAGCATGACCAGCTATGCCGACAGCTGGCGGCGCTTTGAAACCCTGGTCAGCGACGAGGCAGATCGTCGTCGCATCACTGGCGAGACGGCGGCGCAGCTGTTCCAGTTCGCCTGAGCCTGCAACAGGCTGGAGGGCGGCCGCCTTGGGCCATGGCATTCCGGACCCGGTTCGCATGACGAGCTGGGTCCTTTGTTTTTGCGGGAAAGGAAATGGCGGATTGCCAATCTTCCTGCGTGATGGAAATGCCGCATCGGGCGGCGCAAGCAATGAGGGAAAGGGGTATCACCATGAAATGGTTCATGAACAGGAAGATCGCCACCAAGCTGCTGCTGTCCTTCGTGACGGTGCTGGGGCTGATGAGTGCACTGGGTCTGTTTGCGGTCTACCAGATGGACAAGGTCAATGACGCAGCCACCGAAATCGCCCACAAATGGGAACCCGGCATCCGCATCAGCCTGATGCTGGAACGCACGCTGGTGCGCGTGCGCTCCACTGAATTCCAGCACATCCTGGGCAATGAGCAGACCATGGCCACGCTGGAAAAGGCACTCACCGAGCGCTATGCCGAATTTGCCACGCTGGAGACACAGTATCGCCAGCTCGGTCTCACCGCCGAGGAAGCCAGCGCCTTCGACCAGCTCAGCAAGACGCTGGCGGCCTATCTGGTGGAACACAAGAAAATCATCGCGCTGTCCCGGGACAATCACAAGGAAGACGCCCTGGCCCTGACCAAGGGCGATTCGCTCAAGGCCTATCGCGCCATCGAGAAGCAATTCGCCACCCTGCGCCAAGCCAACATCGACCACAAGGAAGAAGCCAACACCCGCGCCGACCAGGTCTTCGGGAGTTCGCAGCGCTGGATCATCGGGCTGCTGGTGGCCGGCATCCTGATCGGCCTGGTACTGGCCATCGCCATTGCCCGGGTGGTCTCGCATCCGCTGGCCGAAGCGCTGACACTGGCGCGGCGCGTGGCCGCCAATGATCTCAGCGGCCAGGTCAGCGTGCGCAGCCGTGACGAAACCGGCCAGCTCATGCAAGCGTTGAATGACATGACGGCAAGCCTGGGCAGCATGGTGGGTGAAGTCCATCGCAGCATCGCCATCATCAACACGGCGTCCGGCGAAATCGCCAGCGGCAATGCCGACCTGTCTTCCCGCACCGAATCGCAGGCCTCCAGCCTGGAAGAGACGGCCTCGGCGATGGAGCAGCTGACCTCCACCGTGCGCCAGAATGCCGATCACGCGCACCAGGCCAACGAACTGGTGAACACGTCCTCGCGCCTGGCCAGCGAAGGGGGGGCCGTGGTGGACCGCGTGGTGCAGACCATGGGCGAGATCCGTACCGGATCGGCGCGCATTGCCGACATCATCGGGGTCATCGACGGGATCGCCTTCCAGACCAATATCCTGGCCTTGAACGCCGCCGTGGAAGCGGCGCGTGCCGGCGAACAAGGGCGTGGCTTTGCCGTGGTCGCCACCGAAGTGCGCAGCCTGGCCCAGCGTTCGGCCGCCGCCGCGCGCGAGATCAAGGAGCTCATCGAGGGATCGGTACAGCAGGTGGCCACCGGCGCGGACCTGGTCGACCAGGCCGGACGGACCATGCACCAGATCGTGGATTCAGTGGCGCGCGTGGCCACCCTGATGAGTGAAATTGCCGTGGCCAGCCGCGAACAAAGCCGCGGCATCGAAGAGATCAACAACGCCGTCACGCAGATGGATGAAGGTACCCAGCAGAACGCCGCGCTGGTGGAACAGGCCGCCGCAGCCGCTCATTCCCTGCGCGACCAGACGCACCAGCTGGCGGGCCTGGTCGCTCGCTTCCAGCTGCGCACTGCATGAGAACCAGCCAAAGCGATTGATGCATGGCCTGCATCAACACCCATCATTGATGCATCCGCTGCACCATCGCTCCAGCGGATCATTCCTCCAGCGCGCCGCCGGCCTCACTCGATCCAGCTCAACTGCGTGAGCTTGACGCGCTCGCCCAGGCGCGGCGCATTGACCAGGTGCCACGCCGTGTATTGCTCGGCATAGGCGGTGTCGGAGGCCATCAGGTCGACCGGCACCACCACGTCAAAGCCACGGAAGGCGGCGCTGGCCGCCGTATGCAGCACTGCGCCGTGGGCGGCAGCACCGATGCAGACCACGGTCTTGATACCTTTTTCGCGCAGCATCTTTTCCAGGTCGGTGTTGACGAACTTGTCCGGGCCGGATTTGAACAGCGGCTCGCCGCCCTGCATGGCGGCTTCAGGCCAGATGTCGGCCGGGGTACTGTTGCCGCCCAGGGTGTAGATCACCGGAACCTTCTTCTCGCGTGCCATGGCCAGCAGCTTGGCCACGCGCGGCAGCATGGCCACGCAGCGCGGACGCGTATCCGGATGGCAGGTCTGGCGTGCGATGTCGAGCACCAGCACGGCGGTGGTGGCCGGGTCGATGACCACGTGCGACAGCGCCGGCGCGGCCGGGGCCTTCACCGCCGACCAGTCGTCATAGACGCCTTGGGCCGCAGCCGGGATGCTTGCCGCGAGGCCCATCAGGGCTGCCAGGAGGGCGTGGGAAAAGAGGCGCATGGGTTTCCTTTCAGGAACAGGGGGAGCCTGGAGAATCGGTATGGTTGTTCATTTCGTGCTCACTTCCCGCAGCGTGCGATACTCTGCCCGCCACGCGGAAACAAATTATCGCTGAGCTTGTCCTATCGCGCAGGCCAGGCAGCGCATTTGTGCCACCGGGGACAAGCCGCCAGGGAAGCGGCGCGACGGATAATATTTCACCAGGACAACATCTTGCCGATGGGGCGGCTGAAAGACAGCATTGAACAAACTGCTTGCACGACTCGGGCTGGGTTTGACCGGCCTGGTTTTCTTCTGGGCACTGGAGTGCATCAGCACCAACGAACTGGCCAAGAGCGGCGTGCTCATGGCAGCCGCCTTGCCGGGCATCGCCGGGCTGTTCCTGGTCTTGCCGTGGCTGCGCGAGCGTCCGCGCTGGTTCTCGCGCACGGCCCTGGCCATCATCGGGCTGTTCTTCCTGGATGCAGCCATCAAGGGGTTCCTGCGCGACTACTTCGGCCTGCGCCCCAATCCCATCCTGGTGCTGCAAGCCATCTTCAACACCAACCCGGCCGAGAGCAGCGAATTCTTCCGTCATAACGGCCGCGACCTGGCCGAGTCACTGGGCCTACTGCTGGTGGCCTGGACGGGGCTGTGGCTGGGCGAACGCTGGCTGCAGCGCCGTGAGCAGGTACGGCCAGCCGCGCCGTGGCGCTGGCGCGGCCGGTTGGCCGTGGGCAGCTTGCTGGCCGTGTTCGTGGCATTGCATTTCAATCCCACCATGGCCAAGGAAAATCCGCTGCTGTTCTGGCCCATCCGTTATCTGGACTATCGCGAGCAACTGGCCCAGGCTGCCCACATGGAAGCGGACGTGGCCCGCAACATGGCGCATCGCTCCGACTGGCAGGTGCGTTATGCGGGGCCCGAGCGCAACACCGTGGTGTGGATCATCGGCGAGAGCCTCAATCGCGCCAACATGTCGCTCTATGGCTATGAGCGCCCCACCTCGCCCACGCTGGAATCGATGCGCAAGGAGCTCATCGTGTTCCGTGACGTGGTCTCCTCGGCGCCGGCCACCATGGACTCGCTGATGAAGATGCTGACGCCGGCCGACCTCAACGATCCCCAGGCCTGGAACCGCAAGCCCGATGTGCTGATGCTGGCGCGCGAAGCAGGGTTCCGGATTCACTGGCTCTCCAACCAGCCGCCCAATGATGGCTGGCTGGGCCTGGTCTCGCGCCGTGCCGACGAGCAGGTGTTCATCAACAAGGGATCCGGGCGCGGCGAAAACAATTTCGACGGCAACCTGCTGCCGGCGCTGGAGACCGCCCTGCAGGACCCGGCCCCGAAAAAGCTGATCGTGGTGCACCTGCTGGGCGCGCATCCTACCTACGACATGCGCTATCCCAGCCAGTACGCGCGCTTTGACACCGTGCGTGATGGCGTGATGGAAAAACTGGAGGGGGCCGATCGTTCGGCATGGATACGCCAGCTGCGCAATGAATACGACAACGCCATGGCCTACAACGATTACGTGGTCGGCAACATGGCCAGGCTGACCATGAATGCGGCACGTGAAGACAATGCCAGCCTGCTCTTCAGTTCCGACCACGCGCAGGAAGTGGGCCATACCCGCAATCACGCCGGCCAGTCGGTCGCCGACGCCACCGGTTATGAAATCCCCATGCTGGTCTGGACCCGCTCCTTCACCGGCAAGAGTCCGGAAGACAAGGCCCGTCTCGAATACCGTCCCTACCAGACTGACCAGCTGGAGCATACGGTCATGGGCCTCATGGGCGTGCGCTCACGCTATTACGATGCGCGCCATGACATCTTGAGCGAGGACTTCACCAGCGGCGTGTTCCACCAGCAGCGACGCATCAACGGCCAGCCTTACCAGCCGCGCACCGTGGCCTACAACCAGAATTGACGCAGCCAGCGCAGGCCTTCGGCCTGCCGCAGGATCCCGCCAGTTCTCGTATCATGCTGCTTTCGTCGCAGATCCCGCCATGTCCACTTCCCCCGAAATCGCCTTTCCCCGCCACGCCGTGATCATCGGCACCGGCGCCGTCGGCCTGATGAGCGCCATCCACGCACTCGACCAGGGCTTGCAGGTGACCCTGCTCGATTTCAACGAGGCCGGCAGCCAGGAGGCGTCCAGCTATGGCAATGCCGGCTGGCTGTCCTCGCACTCGGTGATCCCGCCGGTGGAGCCGGGCATGTGGAAGAAGGTGCCCGGCTACCTGGTGGATCCGCTGGGTCCCTTGTCGATCCGCTGGCGTTACCTGCCGCGCCTCACCCCCTGGCTGGTGCGCAATCTCGCCAGCGCGCGCCGTGATCGCATCCGCACCACCGCACGCGCCCTGCGCACGCTGGTGGCCGACGCCCGCAGCCTGCATCTGGAAGTGGCGCAGCGTGCCGGTGTGGCGCACCTGATCGATACCTCGGGCGTGCTGCACGTCTACCGTTCGCGCCGGCATTTCGACAATGACGCCTTCGGCTGGGGCGTGCGCCGCGAGCTGGGCATCCAGTGGCAGGAAGTGGAGGGCGCGGCCCTGCGCGAACGCGAACCGGACCTGGACCCGGCCTTCGGCTTTGCGGTACAGGTCGACGAGGCCGGCCATTGCCGCAATCCCGGGGCTTACCTGCAGGCCTTGCAGGCCTATGCGTTGGCGCGCGGAGCGTGCCGGGTCGAGGGACGGGCCACCGGTTTCCGCGTGGAGAGCGGTCGCTTGAAGGCGGTGCTGACCGAACACGGTGAACTGGCCTGCGACGCTGCCGTCATCTGCGCGGGCGCACGCTCCAAGGCCCTGGCCGCCGCCGCCGGCGATCACGTGCAACTGGAGAGCGAGCGCGGCTATCACGCCGTCATTGGCGGGCACGAGCATGCAGCGCGTGCCCGCACGCCGATGATGGTGTCCGAATTCAAGATCATCGCCACGCAGATGGAAACGGGCTTGCGCATCGCCGGCCAGGTCGAGTTCGCGTCCTTCGAGGCGGCGCCTGACTGGCGGCGCGGCGAGATCATGCGCGACATCGCCCTGAAACTCTTCCCCGGCCTGCCGCGCACGCTGCCGGCGGAAGACGTGAAATACTGGCTGGGCCGCCGTCCCAGCACCCCCGACGGCATGCCCTGCATCGGCCCGGCCAGCGCCAGCGGCGACATCATCCACGCCTATGGACACGGTCACATCGGCCTGGGCTGCTCGGCGCGCACCGGGCGCATCGTCGCGCAGCTGCTGGCGGGGCAGGCGCCGGAAATCGACCTGGCGCCGTTCAGCCCGCAGCGCTTCTGAGGTCCGGCTTCAGAAAACGATATCGGCCGCCGCCGTGATGGTGGTGCGCACGCCATGCGCCCCCAGGTTGGACAGCGTGGCCTGGTGGTGGGCCACCACCTGCTCCACCGACAACACCCCATTGGGCGCGGTGGTGTGCGCCCCGGCCGCCAGCGTCACCGGGAAGCCCAGCGCCAGCGCGCGGCGCACGGTCGATTCCACGCAGAACTCGGTCTGCATGCCGCCGATCACCAGGCGCGTTACGCCACGGTCGCGCAGCAGCGACTCCAGTGCCGTCTGGTGGAAGGCGTCCGAGCCGCGCTTGCGCAGGGTGAGGTCATCGTCCTGGTGTTGCAATCCCTGTGCGAGTTGCCACCCGGCACTGTCGTGTTGCAAGCTGCCGCTGTCCTCATGCTGCACGAAGATCACCGGGGCACCCGCCGCGCGCGCACGGGCCGAGAGCAGGTTGATGTTGGCAATGGTGGCCGCGCCGTTGGCGACCGGCTCGGGGCCGGTGCACAGGGCTTGCTGGACGTCGATGATGAGCAGGGCAGTGGTCATGGTGGCGAACGCGTGGACAAGAGTGCGCTAGGGTAACAGAGCCCCGGCCAAGCGGCCCCGCAAGGATCTTGCCAGCCTGACACTGCGGCAATTTGTCCCATTACATCGGCCCCGGTGCTTGGCTACAATGAGGTCTCCCGAGCTTATTCCGTTTTTGCAACAATCTCCATGACTGCCCTCTTTGACCGCGTTGAAGGCTTCCTGCGCAAGGCATCCGGACTGCATATCCTGCTGGCCCTGCTGCTGGTGTGCGGCCTGCTGTGCTGGGCAGTGTGGGTATGGGCCACCGGCGAGGGCCGCACGCCCTTCGGCATGCTGGACTTCTGCATCACGCCGCCGGCGAAGTAAGCCTCCCGTCGCCCGGTTTCCCCGCCTTCCTGCACGCCCGGCCTCAAGCGCCCTACAATGGCCGCTTCCCCGTTTTTCATCGGCCGCATGCCTGCTTCGCCTTCCTCCAGTGCCTTCCACCCCCGCCTGACCCTGCAGACGCTCACCCGTGGTGAGGGCTTGCTGGGCATGCGCGCGCACGGCCTGTTCGGGCCGCGTGGCGGCATGGTGACGGTGGCGCAGATCGACTGGGTCTATGGCGAGGGGGCACAGCGCTGGAGCATGCCGGCCCCTGTGGGCCACCCCGATGACGAGGCCGGTTACACGCCCGCGCATGTCGTGCGCGATCACGCCGCCGAGGCGGCAGCACTGGAGAGCATTCGCGAGATGGGCCTGCTGCCCCTGCGTGAGGATGCCCTGCAATGGCGTGCCGAGAATCCCCTGCATGACGCCGGTCCGCTCTGGACCCTGATGCTGGAAGAATCCTTCGGCGATTTCTGGGCCGACCAGGCCCCGCTTTTGCAGCAGCAGGGCTGGACCTTGCGCGTGCATCCGGGGTTTGCGCATGAGAGCGTACCGGTGACGGCCTGGCGCTTCGTCGTCAGCAGCCCGGCCGGCGAGACCGGTGCGCGCGAGGTGGCCGCGCCCCTGCAGCCGCGCGCCTTCTCCAGCGAGATCTTCGATGGCCTCGACCCCAGTGGCCGCTGGCTGCTGGCGATGGGCATCGAGGTCGATGGCCAGACCCTGGATGTGGCGCCGATGGTGGCCGACCTGTTGCGGCGCGACCCGCGCTGGGCCGATGCGCAACAGGTGGAGCGCATGGATCCGCATGCCGTGATCTCGCTGCGTGCACCGGGCGGCCGCCGCATCGATGCCATGGCCGGTCCACTCAAGGCGGTGGTGCTGTCCTTGCTGGATCTGCTGGTGGACCTCAAGCGCAAGGACGGTCCGCTGCAGCTCTCGCCCTGGGATGCCCATCGTCTGGATAGCCTGCAGACCGACCTGCAAGCGCTGCAGGGTGGCGCGTCCTGGCACATGAGCGGCGCTGCCGGCGTACTGCAACTGGCACAGCGACTGCGTGCCGCCGGCAGCGTTGCACCGGTAGCACCACCGGCAGGATTGGGCCTGACCCTGCGCGGCTACCAGCTGCAAGGCGTGGCCTGGATGCAGTACCTGCGCCAGCACGGCCTGGCCGGCATCCTGGCCGACGACATGGGCCTGGGCAAGACGGCGCAGGTGCTGGCCCATCTGCTCATCGAACAACAAGAGGGCCGGCTCGACCTGCCCGCGCTGGTGGTGGTGCCGACCTCGCTGCTGTTCAACTGGCAGCAGGAAGCCCAACGCATCGCCCCGGCCCTGCGCGTGCAGGTGCTGCATGGCCAGGACCGCGCGCGCCATGCCGGTGCCATCGGGCAGGGACAGGCCGACCTGGTGCTGACTACCTATCCGCTGCTGTGGCGCGATCTCGACCTGCTGCTGTCGCTGCGCTTTCACCTGCTGGTGCTGGATGAGGCGCAGACCATCAAGAACGCCGCCGCCCGCAGCACTGCCGCCGCACGCCGCCTGCACGCACGTCATCGGCTTTGCATGACCGGCACGCCGCTGGAAAACCATCTCGGCGAATTGTGGAGCCAGTTCCATTTCCTCATGCCCGGTTTTCTCGGCGATGCGCGCAGCTTCGCGCGGCTCTGGCGCAAGCCCATCGAGCAGCAGGGCGAGACCGTCCGTGCCCGCCTGCTGGCCCAGCGCGTGCGGCCCTTCATCCTGCGCCGGCGCAAGGAGGATGTCTTGCAGGAGCTGCCGGCGCGCATCGAGATCGTCGAGCGCCTGCAACTGCAGGGCCGCCAGCGCGAGCTCTACGAGAGCGTGCGCATCGCTGCCGACAAGCAGGTTCGCCGTGCGCTGGAACGCCGGGGCCTCGGCAGCAGCCAGGTCTCGGTGATGGATGCGCTGCTCAAGCTGCGCCAGGTCTGCTGCGATCCCTACCTGTTGAAGCAGGGCCGCATGCCGCGCGGGCTGGAGCGCGCCAAGATCGAGTGGCTGCGCGATACCCTGCCCGCGCTGGTGGAGGAGGGGCGGCGCATCCTGCTGTTCTCGCAATTCACCAGCATGCTGGCCTTGATCGAAGCAGAACTGCAGGCGCTGCAACTGCCTTGCCTCATGCTCACCGGTGACACCGAACCGGCCGCCCGCAGCGGTGTGATTGAACGCTTCCAGCAAGGTGACGTGCCGCTGATGCTGGTGAGCCTGAAGGTGGGGGGCGTCGGCCTCAATCTCACCGCCGCCGATACCGTGGTACTGGCCGATCCCTGGTGGAACCCGGCCGTGGAAGAGCAGGCCATTGCCCGCGCGCACCGGCTGGGGCAGACGCGCCAGGTGTTCGTCTACAAGCTGGTCATCGAGGGCAGTATCGAAGAACGCCTGCTCGAACTGCAGACGCGCAAGTCGGCGCTGGCCGAGGGCATGCTGGGGCACGATGACACCGCCACCATCAAGTTCGGCGAAGAGGAATTGCAGGCCTTGCTGGCACCGCTGGGGGCGGGCATTGCGGAGAAAATCCTGTCATAAGCCCGGCTGATGACTGAACGGTATCGCCATCAGCTCAGGCATTCAGGATTTCCACTCCGCCACCTCTTCCAGCGTGCGCCGTTCCGCATCCACCGCAAAGCGCAGCGCACACCCCCCGGCCAACAGCGCCAGGCATGCGCCCAGCGCATAGCCTGCGGCCACCGCATGGCGGTCACCGCTGGCGATGAGCCAGCCCAGCAGCACCGGCGCGACGAATCCGCCCACGCCGGTCCCGATGGCATAGAAAATCGAAATGGCCATGGCCCGCATGCGCAGCGGGAATACCTCGCTGGCCGTCAGGTAGGCCGAGCTGGCGGCCGCCGAGGCCACGAAGAACACCGCGCTCCAGCACAGCGCCAGTGAACGCGCATCCAGCAACCCGGCATTGAAGGCCCAGGCCGTGGCGGCCAGTCCCGCACCAGAGAGCAGGTAAGTGGCCGCGATCATGCGGCGGCGGCCGATGCTGTCGAACAGATGGCCCAACAGCAGCGGCCCGAGCACATTGCCCAGTGCAAAAGGAAAGATGTAGAGCGCCACGCGATGGTCCGGCACCTGGAAGAAACGCGTGAGCACCAGCGAATAGGTGAAGAAGATGGCGTTGTACACGAAGGCCTGCGCCACCATCATCAGCGCCACCATCACGCTGCGTTGGCGATAGCGATGCAGCAGCACGTGGGCGATCTCGCGCCAGGGCAGCATGCCGCTGCCGGCCGTGCCACCCTGGATCGATGCGCCGGGCGCGTGGTCCACGGCGGGCAGGGCTCCGTGTTGCTGCTCGACTTGCGCTTCGATGCTGCGCACCACGGCTTCGGCTTCTGCGTGGCGGCCATGCATGAGCAGCCAGCGCGGACTTTCCGGCACATGCCGCCGTACCAGCAGCACCGCTACTGCCAGTACGGCTCCCAGCAGGAAGCAGACGCGCCAGCCCAGTGCGGCGCCCATCACCTGCGGGTCCAGGATCACCAGCGACAAGCCTGCACCCAGCGCTGCCCCGATCCAGAAACTGGCGTTGATGATGAGGTTGACCCGTCCCCGCACGCGCGCGGGCACCAGCTCATCAATGGCGGAATTGATGGCCGCGTACTCTCCGCCGATGCCAAGGCCAGTCACGAAGCGGCACAGTGCGAGGAACAGGAAATCCTGCGCAAAGGCGGTAGCCAATGTCGCCGCCATGTACAGCATGAGCGTCAGCATGAAGAGCCGCTTGCGACCCAGGCGGTCGGTGAGGCGGCCGAAGATGAGCGCGCCCAGCACGGTACCGGCGATGTAGAGCGAGCCGGTCCAGCCGACCTGCGCCGCATCCAGCGCCAGCGTATCGCTGCGCTCCAGCACGCTGCCCAGCGAGCCGACCAGGGTGACTTCCAGCCCGTCCAGCACCCAGGCCACGCCCAAGGCGATGACCACGCGCCAGTGCCAGCGCGACCAGGGCAGGCGGTCGAGGCGGGCAGGAATGGTGGCGGATGGGATGGCAATCATCGAGGGCTCCGTGGGCGAGACGAGGCGCACCGTGCAGCCTGCGCCTGAACGGCAGACCGCCCGCTGGCGGCGGGGGTTCCTGTGGATGAGCTTGGACGGCCAAATGCGATGATGACGTTATTTCTGGATTGGGTGACGTCCATGCCGCCCCTGTGGGAGCTCATGCCGAGGCACCGTTAAACCTCCGCATTGAGCCAGTCGCGGCCCGGCATGATTCGCTTCATGAAGTCATCAAACAAGGGAACGGTGAAGGCGGTGTCCCCATGTGTCGGACTCCAGATCATGCCTTTGGCAATCAGGCTGCTTCGTACCGGTCCCAGGGATGAGCTCTCTCGTCCCAATTCGGAAGCAATGTCTCCGGAGCGGTGAGGCCCCTGACCCAGCTCCGCCATCGCACGCAGGTATCTTTTTTCGGTGGGAGTGAGTCGGTCAAAACGTACGCGGAAGAAGCTTTCATCCAAAGCCGCGATAGCTTCGGTGGACGCTTTCTCGACATCTGCTTTGGTGATCGGACTTTTTTCGGCGACATCCCAAGCGTGTTTGCCCCATTCCTGCAGGAAGTAGGGATAGCCTTGGGTGTATTGAACGATCAGCTTGACTGCATCCTCGTCAACCGCGACGTTTTCGCTTGCAGCGGGTTTGACGATCGCATCAGTCGCATCCTCCTCTCCCAGAGGACCGATGGGAGGGAAAGCGAACAGTCGCTCTGCGTACGACTTCGCTTCACCCATGCGCCCCCTGAGCTGGGGCAAGCCGGCTCCAGCGACGATCAATGGCAATTTCTGCTGAGCACAACGGTGCAGCGCGGAGATAAGCGCTGCCATCTGAGGTTCGGGAACGTACTGCAGTTCGTCGATGTAGATGACCACTACGGTTTCTGCTGATTGAGCGGCTTTTCCAACTTGTTCGAGCAGCGCTGTCAGGTCGCCTTCCAGATCGCCGTTGTCGGCCAGACCGGGTTCAGCTTCGTAATCAAGACCGACTTCGATGTCGTTGAAGGTGACTTTCAGTTTCCCCACAAAGCCGGCCAATGCGCGCAAACCGCGCACCGCATAATCTTTCGACTTCTCCAGTCTGCTCAGGCGAAGCAAGCCCAGTCGCAACTGCGGCAAGAGCGCTGCGGGAAGGGATCTGCCTTCCGGTGCCTCGATGCGGATGGCCACAACGCCTTGTGCCTCTGCATCACGCATCATCTGGTCAAGCAGGACCGTCTTGCCTACCCCCCTCAGCCCGACCAGCATGATGCTCTTGTCGGCCTTGCCCAGACGCACACGCTGGATGCAGATGCTCATCTTTTCGCGAACCGCATCGCGGCCTGCCAATTCAGGTGGTGGACTGCCCGCGCCGGGAGCGTAGGGGTTCGTGACCGGGTTCATATCTATCCTTTTTATGCATTTTATGTTGTAAGGATAAATTAGCTAAAGTCAGTAGACTCGTCAACCCGGCCCCCCGAAGCCTTGCCAAATACATTTGCATTCTAGAAAAATTTTGGCTTGTATCTCTGTGTGCAAATTGATGAAAGGTCTGCAAATCCGCTGCATGTCATGCCAGTTCTACGCTGCATTTGCCTCAGTCATTTCCTGATGGGCGCTGGCAGGGCCCCACGCTACCATCGCCGTATTGCCACCAACCAACCAGAACGGGGAGGACATGGGCTGGTTCGATACCATCATGCAGTACGTCATCTATGCCGCCCTGGCAGTGTGTTCGCTCGGGCTGGTGGCCTCCATTGCGCTGTTCATCGCGCTGGAACACCGCTGGCAGGACCGCGTGAGCCAGGACGTGGAGGAACTCGCGCAGCATCTGCGACAGGAGCATCACGAGGCCGATCTGCCCCCGCATCCCTGGGAAGAACTGCGCAATCGCATCGGCGAGATGCAGATCGTGGCCGAGGAGAACGACCGGCCCAGCCCCTACAAGAACGTCGCCTGACGGTCTTCGATGGATCGCCTGCCCGGCAGGCGATTCGTGCGTCTATCCCTGGCTTTCCTTCTTCTGCTGCCGGTACGCCAGCTGCGCCCGCGTAATGCCCAGCAGGCGCGCCGCCGCCGACAGGTTGCCGCCGGCCCGTTCGATGGCCTCGGTGATCAGGGTCTGCTCAAGCGCTGGCAGGGAGAGCGCGGCGTCATCTTCCTGCTGGCCGCTGCGCCATTGCTGCACCGTCTCCAGCAGGCTGCCTCCCGGTCCAGGCAGCTGTGAAGCTTTCTTCCCGCGCTCCTCCTGCCGCCCTGCGAGCGTGCCAGTCTCGCCTTCCCCTTCGCCCTGCAGCGCCAGCGACAGGACCTCGTCATTGAGCGTCTCGCCGCTGATGAACATGTGCGGCAAATCCAGCGGATGCCCTTGGGCCAGGATCACGCCGCGCTCGATCAGGTTCTGCAGTTCGCGGATGTTGCCGGGGAAGCTGTAGTTGAGCAGCGCCTGCACGGCGCGCTGCGTGAATCCGCGCACCGCGATGGCGTGGCGTTGCCCGTAGAACTTGAGGAAGTGATGCATCAACAGCGGAATGTCGTCGCGCCGCTCGCGCAGCGGGGGCAGGTGGATCGGGAACACGTTGAGGCGGAAGAACAGGTCCTGCCGGAAGCGTCCCTCCCGGACCGCCACGGCCAGATCTTCATTGGTGGCGGCCACCACCCGCACCTTGACCTTGCGCGGACGGGTCGAACCGACGCGCTCGAATTCGCCCTCCTGCAGCACCCGCAGCAGCTTGCCCTGCGCCACCAGGCTCAAGGTCCCCACTTCATCGAGGAACAGCGTGCCGCCATCTGCCAGTTCGAAGCGGCCAGCCCGTGACTGCGTGGCCCCGGTGTAGGCGCCGCGTTCCACACCGAACAGTTCGGTCTCGATCAGCGTCTCGGGAATGGCTGCGCAATTGATGGCCACGAAGGGTTGGCGTTCGCGCCGACCGATCTGGTGCAGCATGCGCGCAAAGCGCTCCTTGCCCACGCCCGACTCGCCCGTGAAAAGCACGGTCGCATCAGTCGGTGCCACGCGGTTCAGCAGATGGCAGGCGGCGTTGAAGGCAGAGGAGGTACCCACCAGCGCACGGGTGAGATCGGCCTCCATGGCTTCCACCGCTTCGGCACTGAGCCCGCTGGCGCCGGTGGCGGCAGATTCGCCATCGGTGGCCAGCATGCCGCTGCCGACGAAGTCCTGGGCATTGAGGTAGCGCAGGTCGTCTTCGGCATCGCTCCACAGTTCGGCCGATTTGCCGATCACGCGGCAATGGGGTGTGCCCATGGCGCGGCACTCCACCTCCCGGAAGATCACCAGGTGTCCCAGCAGCGTGCTGACGTAGCCGATGGCATAGCCGATCTGCTGCCAGCACGAGGGCGCGGTGGCAATGCCATAGGCGGCCAGGTGCTCATCGGCTTCGCTGGAGTTGTGCCAGAGGAATTCGCCCTCGTAGCGGCCACTGTCGGGGTCATAGCTGAAGCTGACCGGGATCACCTTGACCACCCCCTCCAGCGTATGCAGCCTGGTCCCGGCCATGAGGATGGTGGAGGGGTCGGCATCGGGCCAGCGTTCGCGCACCAGCTGCGCGTCGCGCGCGCCGGAGATGTAGCCGGCGCGGGTCAGCAGGCCGCGTGCCTTGTCGATGCCGAGATTGTCGATCAGCTCGCGCCGCAGCGTGCCCATGCTGCGGCTGTGGATGAGCAGCATACGCTGGTCATTGAGCCAGATGCGGCCGTCGCCCGGCGAGAAAAACAGGCATTCGCCCAGGTCCGCCAGGGTCGGATGGGCATCCACGCTCCAGCGGTCGGTACTGGCAGAGCTCAGCTGCACCGGGGCCGCGGCGCTGCCTTGGCTACGCACCATCTCGGCAAGGGAAATACGCTGGGATGGCGGCATGGGCAGGCTCCTGGCGGAAGGGGATAGCGGGGCGCGCGGTGGAAAAGTTTCATCAAATGATGAAAGTTCAGTGGACTGATGGTTGGCGAATTTGCGCAATTGCGCAAGCTGCAGTGCATCAAGGATGTCGCTCCCCTGCAGCAAAAAAATCCCCCTGAAACCTGCCCTGGCTTTCCTCGTAGCGGATGGATTAGCTTGCTGCAAAGCCGCATGGGATGGCGCGCAGCGCGGTGGCACAGGCTTTGCAGAATGGCTGCTGATCCGGATTCACCGGCCATTACAAAGGAGACCCGCATGTCCGCCCCACCGACCCCCTTGCTCGATCCTGCCCGCTGGCAACGCCACCTGTTCCGTGGCCGCTGGGAAGAAACCGCACACGGCACCACCGTGATCGAACCCGCCACCGGCGCACCGCTGACCGATGTCGGCCTGGCCAGCGCGGATGACGTGGCCACCTCCGTCCAGGCTGCCGTGGCCGCGCAGGCCGAATGGCTGGCGGTGCCGCCGCGTGAGCGCGCCGAGATCTTCCGGCGTGCGGCCAGCCTGTTCCAGCAGCACTTCGATGAACTGGCGCGCATGGTGGCGCGCGAGACCGGCGGCGTGCTCTTCAAGGGCGAACACGAGGTGCGCGAAGCCATCACCCTGTGCCACCTCGCGGCCGGCATGCCGCTGCAGGCGCAGGGACAGTTGCTGCCCAGCGCGCCCGGGCGGCTGAGCATCGCCAAACGTGCCCCCCTGGGCGTGATCGGCGTGATCTCGCCCTTCAACTTTCCGCTGATCCTGACCTTGCGCACCGTCGCGCCTGCCCTGGCGGCGGGCAATGCGGTGGTGGTCAAGCCGGATGTGCGTACGCCGGTTTCCGGCGGCTTCATGCTGGCGCGCGTCTTCGAGGAAGCGGGTTTGCCGGCCGGTTTGCTGCACATCCTGCCCGGTGGCGCGGAGGCTGGCGAGGCGCTGGTGACGGCGCCGCAGGTGCCGATGATCGCCTTCACCGGTTCGCCCGCCGTGGGCCGCCGCATCGGCGAGCTGGCCGGACGGCATCTCAAGAAGGTCTCCCTGGAGCTGGGCGGAGCCAACGCGCTGGTGATCCTCGACGATGCCGACCTTGATGTCGCCGCCAGCAATGCGGCCTGGGGTGCGTGGCTGCACCAGGGGCAGATCTGCATGGCGGCCAATCGCATCCTGGTCCACGCCTCGCAGGCAGCGGGTCTGCTGGAACGCCTGGTGGACAAGGCGCGTCACCTGCCCGTGGGCGATGGCGCCAGCGGCCAGGTGGCGCTGGGCCCGCTGATCGATGCGCGCCAGCTGCAGCGCGTGCACGGGCTGGTGCAGGACAGTGTGGCGGCCGGCGCACGCTTGCTGGCGGGAGGCTCCTATGAAGGTTTGTTCTATCAGCCGACGGTGCTGTCCGGCGTGCGGCCCGGCATGCGCGTATTTGATGAAGAAATCTTTGGTCCGGTGGCCAGCGTCATCACGGTGGATTCCGAGGAAGAAGCCATCACCCTGGCCAACCAGAACCAGGGAGGACTGGCCGCCGGCGTGATCTCCGCTTCGCTGGCCCGCGCCATGCGGGTGGCGGGGCGGCTGCGCCAGGGCATGGTCCATGTCAACGACCAGACCGTCAACGACGAATGCGTGAACCCCTTCGGCGGTCCCGGCATCGCCGGCAACGGCACCAGCGTGGGTGGACCGGCCGACTGGGAAGAGTACACGCAATGGAAGTGGATCACGGTCAAGGAGCAGGCCACGCCGTATCCCTTCTGACGCCATCGCATGCGTGCGGCTGCAAAAAACCAAACGATATCAATCATTATTCAAGGAGACCAGCATGACACTGCAAGACAAGACCATCGTCGTCACCGGCGTTTCTTCCGGCATCGGTGCCGAGACCGCACGGCTGCTGCGGGTACAGGGTGCCCGCGTGATCGGGGTGGATCGCAATGCGCCCATCATCAGCGTGGAGGGTTTCGTGCAGGCCGATCTTTCCACCGCCGATGCCATCCATGACGCCGCCGCGCAGTTGCCCGAGAAGATCGATGGTCTCTGCAACGTAGCCGGTGTGCCCGGCACGGCCCCGGCTGACTTGGTTGCACGCGTGAACTATCTCGGCTTGCGCCATCTCACCGAGCTGCTGATTCGCCGCATGCCGCCGGGCAGCGCCATCGTCAATGTCGCCTCCATCCTGGGTGCGGAATGGCCCAAGCGGCTGGAGCAGCACAAGGCGCTGGCCCAGACAGCAGGTTTCGCGGCGGGCGCCGAGTGGCTGGCACGGCATCCGGTCGCGCAGGAGAGCTGCTACCAGTATTTCAAGGAAGCGCTCATCGTCTGGAGCATGGCCCAGGCCCAGCCCTGGTTCCTGAAGCACTCGATCCGCATGAACAGCGTCGCGCCCGGCCCGGTGCTCACGCCCATCCTGGGGGACTTCGTGACCATGCTCGGCCAGGAGCGCGTGCAGAAGGATGCCCATCGCATGAAACGCCCGGCCTATCCCGACGAGATCGCTGCGGCCATCGTCTGGCTGTGCAGCGACGGCAGCCGCTGGATCAATGGCGTGAACCTGCCGGTCGATGGGGGACTGGCCTCGACGTATCTCTGAATCGCAAGCGCGGCAAGCGATCCATTCCACAACACAGCCGACAACAACCACCGGCAACAACAACCGAGAACAACACAAGGAGACAACATGAGAGAGCATCGACAGCCCGCCGGCCGGCGTGCGGCGCGGCTGGCCCTGGCCCTGTGCCTGCTGCCCGCGCTGGCCAGCGCCTACGACCAGCCTGCCGTCAACATGGGCGGTACCAGCTTCTTCGATGGCGCACCGCTGCCCGGCGGTCCCGGCTTTTATTTCGTCGAATACCTCACCTACACCAAGGCCACCAGGCTGGTGGACAACAACGGCAACCGGCTGGGCTTTCCTGCCACCCAGGACATCAGCGTGTTCGCTCCCATCAGCCAGTTCATCTACGTGCCACCGGGGGCCAAGTTCGGCAACAAGCAACTGGGCTTCCAGGTGCTGGTGCCGTGGGTGGCCCATGCCAAGGTCGACGATGGCGCCGGCAATGCCATCCTTCGCGGCAATACCGGCATTGGCGACATCAGCGCCGGCGTGTCTGTGCAGGTCGATCCCGTCATGGGGGCGCAAGGGCCGCTTTATGCGCAGCGGTTCGAACTCCAGTTCATCCTGCCGACCGGGGCCTATGACCGCAATGCCACCGTCAATCCGGGCAGCAATACCTGGTCCTTCGATCCCTATTGGGCCGGCACGCTCTGGGCCAGCCAGAACCTGAGCTTCAGCTGGCGCCTGCACTATCTCTGGAATGCCCGCAACAACTCGCCCAATGCAGCCTTCGGCAACAACGTCAGTTCCACGCAGGCGGGGCAAGCGGTGCATGCCAACTTCTCCGCCGAGTACGTCCTCAATCCCAAGCTGACCATTGGCGCAGCCGGCTACTGGCTGCAGCAGGTCACCGATACCAAGGTCAACGGCAACGATGTGAGCGGGCGGCGCGAGCGCGTGGTCGGACTGGGGCCGGCGGCCATGGTGAGGTTGTCCGAGCGCGACCTGCTGTTCTTCAACGTCTATCAGGAATTTGCCGTGCGCAACCGGGCCGAGAACAGCAAGTTCCAGGTCCGCTACGACCATCACTTCTGAGCCGGCCGCGTTCAGTCCTGCCGTCGCTTGCGGCCCTGCCTGCTTTCCTACAGCAGGCAGAGCCGTTGTCCGCTTAACGGCTGCGGCTGGCGCAGGGATACTCCTTCTCCAAGATGGCACGTACGCGTGCCGCCACAAGAAGGGAGACCCGCATCATGCCAGCCGCCAATCCAGCCGGAACCGACCCCATCGCCGACGATGCGCTGCGTCTTCGTTCGCGCAAGACCCTTGCGGGCGGGCGCATGCCGCCGGTGGAGCGTCCGCCGCAGCAGCTAAAGCGCACTTTGCAACTATCTCCCCAGCCTTGCGCGGCGGATTGCCGTGCCGTCCGCGAGGCCGGCCACGCCAGGCCTGTGATGAAGCAGGCCGTGGTCAAGCAAGTCCAGCATGAGGAATACACCCAGCCCCTGCGCGTGAGCCAGCGCCAGTGGACCTGATCCCGAGGAGCCCACCATGACCCGCCCTGATCCGCAAGTCCGTCCTGCCGACAATGCCCTGGACGATCATCCCGATGCCCGCCACACCCCGCCCCGCGAGATCGTCCCCGATCCGCTGGCCGGTGCGCCTGCCAAGGGCCGCACGGTGCTCAAGCCTGGCGGCCTGTCCGAAGCAGAACAATTGCTGGAACAGCAAAAGCTGGACCGCCAGGGGCGATGATCGCTGTCCTGCGGCCGTAGCCTATTGGCTTGATAGTCCCTGACGATTGTTCCAGAACCCGGAACACTCAATTCTTTCCAGCATGGTTTTTCTCTTTCGCGCTCTTCCGTAGACTTCAGTCCATCGATGAACGACATCGCAACGCAAGAAACGATGCGGTTCTAGAGAGTGGCATGAGCCGACCGACATCCCGGCCACATGCATCACTGAACTGTAAGCACAACCCTACTGAAGTCCACTTAACGCATTCAAGGAGAAACATCATGTCCGCAAAGACCATCATCGCCGCCGTCCTGGCCCTGTCCGCTTCGTCCGTCGCATTCGCTGAAGCCCAATACCCGGTCGACCAGCCTTTCGTTTCGCACACCACCCGCGCTGCAGTGAAGGCTGACCTGGCCCGCGCCCAGGCACAAGGCATCGCCAACCAACCTGACTCGGTGTTCCCGGCCGTCAGCAATGCACCCGCCAAGAGCGCCGTGCAAACCGCCGGCAGCGCTGCTGATTCGACCTACGCTGGTGCCTGATGCAGGGTGATCCGATGCGTGGGCCGGATTGATCGGCCACGCATCGCGGTTCGCTGCATCGTCACTGGTGTGAAGCAGAACCCCCGGCACGTAAAACAAGAAAGAGGAATTCATCATGCTGCATCAACTGTTCTCGCGTAGTCTCTCCGTGTATCCACGGATCTACCTGCAATTTGCCGCTCTGGTCGGTTTGCTCATTGCCGCCGAGTTCAGCTTGAGCACCTTGTCCATGATGTTGACCCAGCGCGCCGTCTATCGCGTCTGGCAGCGCGTGCGCCACCGCCGTGAATTGCAGCGTCGTGAACGCTGTGCCGATACCGGCGGCAATTGCTGTGCCTGAGCCTGGCTCAAGAATTTCGATATGAAGAAAAGCGGCGCACCCATCGGGGTGCGCCGTTTTCGTTTGCGCCGGTGCGGTTTCGAAGCGTCATTGGCCTCAAAGCCCGCGCTCCAGCAACTGCAACTGTTCACGGAAGGCCGGTTTCAGGCGATACAGCTGCGCCGGACGATGCGCCCCGCTCTCGAACTGTCCGTCCACCGGATCGAGCATGTCCATCTCAGTCATCTTGCGGCGAAAACTCACCTTGTTGATGCTTTCGCCCATCAGCACCTCATAGACCCGCTGCAACTGCGGCAAGGTGAAGACATCGCCCAGCAGATGGCAGGGCAGTGACGAATACTGGCTCTTGCTGCGCAGGCGCGAGACGGCGGTGCCGATGATGTCGCCATGGTCGAAGGGCAGCGGCGGCAGCCGGTCCACGCTGTGCAGGCGGACCTCGTCCCGCTCGGTCTGGGCGATGGTGGTGGCCGGCACCAGCGCGTAATACGCGATCGATATCGACCAGCCGCGCGGATCACGCGCCGCGCCGGAGAATGTGGCCAGTTGTTCCAGGTAGGGCGCAGCGATGCCGGTCTTGTCCAGCAGTACGCGGCGCGCGGCATCGCGCGCATCGACGTCAGTGCGCGCATGGATATAGCCGCCCGGCAGCGCCGCTACCCCCTTGAAGGGCGCATGTTCGCGCTTGAGCAGTGCTACCTCCAGTCCCTCGGCTGTGAGCGTGAGCAACGCCACATCGACTGTACAGATCACCGGATCCATTTTTATCCTCGCCTTGTCCAAGTGCGGGAAGTCTAAAGGTACTTAGTGTCATTGTGAATCTATTTGTTGCAATTGACACCATAGGCCCGCTACGAAACCGATTTTCAGGGCACTTCCAGAAAATTTACGATCTCCAAGTTAGTTGCAAAAGTAAATTAAGTGGTCTACACTGGCCTTACCGTAACCCGACGCACTCCGAAAGGTGGACACCATGAAGCGCTCGCTGCATCTCCTCGTGATCGATCCGCAAAACGATTTCTGTGACCTTCCGGCGGACTGGCTGCCGGTGGATCCGGCTACCGGCGGGGTACTGCGGCCGGCGTTGCCGGTGGCGGGCAGCCATGCCGACCTGCAACGCGTGGCGCGTCTGATCGAACAGGGCGGTACGGGCCTCTCGGCCATCAGCATCACCCTCGATGCGCACCACAGGCTGGACATCGCCCACCCCACGTTCTGGCAGCAAGCCGATGGCGCGGCGGTCACGCCCTTCACCCAGATCGAGGCCGCGCAGGTGCGTGCCGGTACTTTCCTGCCACGCGATCCGCAAGCGCTGCCGCGCGCACTGGCCTATCTCGATGCCCTGGAAACCGCCGGGCGCTACCGCCTCATGGTCTGGCCGGTGCACTGCGAGATCGGCAGCTGGGGCGGTGCGGTCCACGCCGATGTGCGTGCCGCCTACAACCGCTGGGAAGAGCGCACGCTGGGCGTGGTCACCAAGCTGGGCAAGGGCAGCAATCCGTGGACCGAGCACTATTCGGCAGTGATGGCCGAAGTACCGGATGAGGACGATCCCGCCACCCAGCTCAACCGTGGCTTCATCGCTACCCTGGCGCAGGCCGATACCGTCTACATCACCGGCGAAGCGGGCAGCCACTGCGTGCGCGCCACCACCGAACACATCGCCGCCAACCTCGATGCCGCGGGCCGTGCCCGGCTGGTGCTGGTGACCGATTGCATGAGCCCGGTGGCCGGCTTCGAGGCGCAGTACCAGGATTTCCTGCTCGCCATGTCGCAGGCCGGCGTGCGCCTGGCCACTTCGGAGCAGGTGCTGCAAGAGCTGCAAGCCAACGCCTGACCCATCTACGGAAAGGAGTGCCCATCATGGCACCCGTCGTTCGCAGTCTGCTGGAAACCGATCTCTACAAGTTCACCATGTGGCAGGCGCTACTGCACGGCCATCCCGGTGCCCAGGCCGAATACACCTTCGTATGCCGCAACCAGCCGCAATTCCCGCTGGCCGAACTGAAAGACGAGGTGGAGCGCGAACTGGATCACCTGTGCAGCCTGCGCTTTGGCAACGATGAGCTGGCCTACCTGGCCCAGCTGCGCTACATGAAGAGCGACTTCATCGATTTCCTCGCGCTGTTCCGTTTCCAGCGCAAGTTCATCGAAGTCAGCACCGAGGGCGAGCGCCTGTGCATCGTGGCGCGCGGTCCGCAGGTGCATGTGATGGGCTTCGAGATCTACGTGCTCTACATCGTCAACGAGCTGTATTTCCGCCGCATCGGCAAGGCAGCGGCGGTGGAAGAGGCGCGCCGCCGCCTGCAGGAAAAGATCGCACTGCTGCACGCCTTCGCCACCGAAGTGCCGCGCCGCCATCCCTTCGAATTCTTCGACTTCGGCGTACGCCGCCGCTACAGCGGTGCTTGGCAGGAGGAAGTGGTGGCCACGCTGGCGCGCGAGGTCCCGCAGTATTTCAAGGGCAGCTCCAACGTCTGGCTGGCCAAGAAGTACCAGCTGGTACCCATCGGCACCATGGCCCACGAATACCTGCAGTCCTATCAGTCCTTCGGCGTGCGCCTGCGCGATTTCGAGAAGGCCGCGCTGGAAGACTGGGTGCAGGAATACCGGGGCGACTTGGGCGTGGCCCTGACCGACGTGGTCGGCATGGATGCCTTCCTGGCCGACTTCGACCTGTATTTCGCCAAGCTCTTCGATGGCCTGCGGCACGATTCGGGCGATCCCTTCGAATGGGGCGAGAAGGCGCTGGCGCACTATCGCAAGCTGCGCCTGGATGCCAACACCAAGCGCCTGGTGTTCTCCGATGGACTGGACTTGCCGCAGGCGCTGCGTCTGTATCGCCATTTTTCCGACCGTGCCATGACCGGTTTCGGCATCGGCACCAACCTCAGCAACGACACCGGCATCGCGCCGCTGAACATCGTCATGAAGCTGTCGTCCTGCAATGGCCAGGCCGTGGCCAAGCTGTCCGATTCGCCGGGCAAGACTTTGTGCAAGGATGAAACTTTCCTGGCCTACCTGCGCCAGCTGTTCGGCATCGCCGCGCCGGCCACCCCTGCCTGAGCCGCTGCGGCGGCAGAAAGGATGCATCATGCTTCGCATCGCCATCGCCCAATGCAACCCCACCATCGGTGACTTCACCGGCAACCTGGCACTGCACCTCGATGGCCTGCAGCGCGCCGCCGGGGCCGGTGCCGACCTGGTGGTCTTTCCCGAACTCTCCCTCTGCGGGTACTACCCCGGCGATTTGCTGGAAGAAGCGCGCTTCCTGGCACAGGCCGAAGAGAGCTTGCAATCGGTCATCGACGCCACCCGCAGCCTGCCCGGACTGACGGCCGTCATCGGCGCGCCGCGCCGCAATCCCGGTCCGGGCAAGCCGCTCTTCAATGCCTTGCTGGCGGTGCGCGAGGGCAGCATCGTGGCCGAATATCACAAGCAATTGCTGCCGGTGTATGGCGTCTTCGATGATGGCCGCCATTTCGAGGCCGGTCCCGAGACCGCCTGCGTGTTGCCCATCAAGGGCCTGCGGGTCGGCTTCCTGATCTGCGAGGACGGCTGGAACGATGACCTGCGCAGCTACCGCGTCAATCCCTTCGAGAAGCTGGCGCAGGCCGATGCGCAACTGGTGGTCTCCATCAATGCCAGCCCGTCGGATGTGGGCAAGCGCAGCCAGCGCCACGCCCTGTTCCAGGCCGCCTGCCTGCGCCGCCAGATGGCGCTGCTCTACGTCAACCAGGTGGGCGGGCAGGACCAGCTGGTCTATGACGGCGGCTCCTTCGCCATGTCGCCGCTGCAGGGATTGGCCTTCGAGGCGGCGCGCCTGGCCGAAGATTTCCAGGTCATCGCTTTCGAGAGCGGACGCTTCCTGCGCAGCGACGGTGTGGGCGAACCGGTCCGTGAAGACCAGACCCTGGCCACCCCGGAATTCCAGCGCCGCCAGATCCTGCTGGGCCTGCGCGACTATGCGCGCCGCTGTGGCTTCGGCAAGGTGGTGGTCGGTTCTTCCGGGGGCATCGATTCGGCGCTCACCATCGCGCTGGCCGTGGAGGCATTGGGTGCGCAGAACGTGGTGGCGGTGACCATGCCCTCGATGTTCTCCAGCACCGGTTCGGTCGATGATTCCGAAACGCTGTGCCAGGCCTTGGGCGTGACGCTGTTCCGCCACCCCATTTCCGACCTGGTGCGCGAGTTCGAGGACGGTTTTGCCAAGGCCTTCGGCGCTCCCCTGCGCGGCCTGCCGCTGGAGAACCTGCAGGCCCGCGTGCGCGGGGCCATCCTCATGGAGTATTCCAACGGCTATGACGCGCTCCTGCTGACCACCGGCAACAAGAGCGAAATTTCCGTGGGCTACTGCACCCTGTATGGCGACACCAACGGCGGCCTGGGCCTGATCGGCGATCTCTACAAAACCGAGGTCTATGCCCTGGCGCGCCACCTCAATGCGCAGGCCGGCCGCGAGATCATCCCCGCCGCCATCATCGACAAGGCCCCCTCGGCCGAGCTGGCGCCCGACCAGCGCGATACCGACAGCCTGCCGCCTTACGAGGTGCTCGACGAGATCCTCAAATGGCACATCGAAGGCAGCCGCCTTCCCGCCGACGAAGCCCGGGCGGCCAGCCGTGCAGTCGAACAGCTCAGCGGAACCGAAACCGGGGCCGCACTGGTCGAACGCATCTGCCGCATGGTGGCGCGCAACGAGTACAAGCGCCGCCAGTCGCCGCCGGTGATCCGGGTACGCGCCCGCGCCTTCGGCAGCGGACGGCAGATTCCGATCGCGGTGCGCTATTGAGGCGCTGGCCGTCATCAAGGTGACAGGCCGTTCGACCCTGTTGATAAAAATAAAGGAAAGCGCATGCCCGTCCTGACTCCGCAATACGATGCCGCCGTGGTGATCGGCCGCTTCCAGCCCGTGCACAACGGCCACCTGCACCTGCTGCATCACGCGCTGGAGCGCGCGGCCACGGTGATCGTGGTGCTGGGGTCGGCCTTCCACGCCCGCAACACCAAGAACCCCTTCACCCGGGAAGAGCGCGCTGCCATGATCGCCGGCGCCATGCCGCCCGGCCAGCGCGAACGCCTGCGCTTCGTGGCCACCCGCGATTACTACGACGATCGCCGCTGGTCCGCCGAAGTGCGCCGCCTGGTCGCGGCTCAGACCGATCCCCAGGCAAGGGTGCTGCTGGTCGGCCACTTCAAGGATGCCTCCAGCTACTACCTGCGCCACTTCCCGCAATGGCAGCTGGAAACCCTGCCGCGCGCCGGCGACATCGATGCCACCGACATCCGCAACGTCTGGTTCGAGGCCGAGGACCTGGAAGTGAGCCTGGATGTCCTGGACACGATGGTGCCGCCCAGCGTACGCCACTACCTGCGCGCCTGGTCATTGCTGCCGCATTACGCCGCGCTGGTGGAAGAACATCGCCAGTTACGCAAGTATCAAGCGGCCTGGGCGGCGGCACCTTATCCGCCCGTCTTCACGACCGTCGATGCCGTCATCCGTGCCGCCGACCACGTGCTGCTGGTACAGCGCAAGGGCTTTCCGGGACGCGGCCTGTGGGCCATCCCCGGCGGCTTCCTGGACCAGCGCGAGCGCCTGATGCAGGCCGCCCTGCGCGAACTGGCCGAGGAAACCAACCTGGCCGTGTTGGACGTGACGCTGGAAGAGGCCCTGGTGGACGTCAAGATCTTCGATCACCCCGACCGCAGCGCACGCGGCCGCACCATCACCCACGCCTACTACTTCGACCTGCGGCTGGAACACCTGCCCGAGGTTGAGGCCGCCGATGATGCAGCCCAGGCGGTGTGGACACCCATCGCGAACCTGGCGGCGATGGAAGCGAGCTTCTTCGACGATCACTTCCATATCCTCGATACCTTCCTCAACCTCACCGGCAGCCAGTGAGACCATGGCCATCCCCGATACCGTCGACAGCACCGAGGCCATCGCGCCGCATGGGCCAGCGCTGCCGGACCTGATGCCCGCCGCCCTGCAGCAGCTGCTGGAAAGCCGCCTGCCGCGGGTGATCCGGCGCGAACCCGGCCAGGACGATGCGACGCGCTGGCGCCGCTGGGAGATCGGCGGGCGCACCGTGCAGATCGCCCAGCCGGTGACCTTCACGCCCTATGCCTCGGCGCGGCCTTGCTCGGCACGCTGCCGCTTCTGTTCGGAAACGCTGGACGATGGCGGCCCCCACGCCGCCGCACTGCGCCCCGGTCCGCAGTACGGCGCGCAGCTTCGGCAGGCGCTTGCCGCGCTGCGCGGGCTGCCGCTGTCGTGGTCGCTCTCAGGACTGGAGACCACCGATGACGCCGGCTGGATGCTGTCCATGCTCGATGCCCTGCAGGAGCACGCGCGCCATTCGCCGGTGCAGGGCAGCGTGCTCTACACCAATGGCGCCGGCCTGGCCTCGCCGCAGGGCGCGGAGTTGATCACGCGCCTGCAGGCTTTTGATCTGGGCTGGGTGGAACTGTCGCGCCATCATCATGAGGCCGGCGCCAACCAGGCCATCATGCGCTTTCGCAGCGGACAGACGGTTGCCACGCAGATCGGCATCGACGCCACGCTCACGCAACTGGTGCCGCAGTTGCCGGTGAAGCTGGTGTGCATCGTGCAGCAGGGCGGCATCGATGGCGTCCCGGCGCTGAAAGCTTATCTGCGCTGGGCCCGGCAGCACGGTGTGAAGGCGGTGATCCTGCGCGAGTTCTCACAACTCGGACCGCAGTACCGCAACAACGTCACGGCCCGCTACATCGGCGGCGCGCGCATCGATGTCGCGGCCTTGCTGGCAGCCTGCCTGGCCGATCCGGAATGGAGCGCGGAAGCGCAACTGGCACACGCCACCTCCGGCTACTATTTCTGGAATGTGGTGCTGCACTGGCGCGGCATGCAACTCACCTTCGAAGCCTCGGATTACGTGCGCATGCATGCGCGCCATGCCAGCGGACGCATCTACAAGCTGGTGTTCCATGCCAATGGCCGCCTGTGCGGCGGCTGGAATCCCGAACAGCACGTGCTGCTGGAAACCGCCGGTGCCGCGCCCATGCGCAGCCGCACGGTGCAGCCGCTGCGCCCGCTGCTGCGGAGTCCGTCATGAACGACAACAGCTGGCTGCACCTCAGCAAGCAAGACCCGGCCTGGACCCTGCCGCAGGCGCTGGCCGATACCGACCGCTTCGGCGCGCGCGATTGCGGCTGGGTGGAGCAGATGCAGCCGTTCATTGCGCACCTGTGCCCGCCGGGTGGCACGGTGCTCGATCCCTTCTGCGGATTCGGCAGCACGCTAGTCGCCGCGCACAGCGTGGGCCGCGCGGGCATCGGCATCGAGATAGATGGCCAGCGCGTGGCATTGACGCGCCAGCGGCTGCAGCGTCTCGGGGCCGATGGTCCGCCACAGCAAGTGTTGCAAGGCGATGCCACGGCGCTCGCGCATTCCCTGCCGCCGGTGGACCTGGTGTTGAGCAACGTGCCTTACTTCGGCTGCCGGTGGCCGGACACAGCCGACGCCGCCCAAGATGGCCAGCTCTACGCCAGCCAGACCTACGCCGCATTCCTCGGCATGCTGGAGCGTCTGCTGCGCGCGTTGCGCGATTGCCTGCGACCCGGCGGCTGGCTGGTGCTGTGCGCCGAGAACCTGCGTGTGGGCGAGCAGTTCGTGCCGCTGGCCTGGGACCTGGCGCGGCTGATGGCGGACCGCTTCCGATTCATCGAAGAGCGCATCCTGATCTATGACCGCGCCAGCCTGCCCGAGAGCCCGGGCCAACTGCACAGCAACCGTTCGCATGAATATGCGCTGATCGCGCGCCATCTTCCGCACGCCATCGATACGGACCAGACCCTCGCCGTGCTGCAAGCGCTGCAGGCGGCGTATCCGGGGTTTGTCCTTTACGGCAGCTTTGCGCGGTGGCTGCAGGATCTGCCGTTGTCGCAGGCGCCTGCCGATGCGGATCTGTTGTTGCCCGACAACCCGTCACTGCTCGCTGCCCTGTGCCACTGGCTGGAACAGCAGGGCTTCGCGCTCACCTGCTGGGGCGCTCCGTTCTCGGCTGCCATGACCGGCCCTGCGGCGGCCGTGCTCCCGCAGCGCCACTACCTGCGCGCCGTGCGGCTTGACCGTACGGGCCGGCAGGTGCGACTGGACCTGTGCCTGCGCGATGCCCGGTACGACGGGGCAGACATTCTCGGACAAGCCGTTTTCCGTCACGGCTTGCCGCTGATGCCGCCGGCGCTGTTGCAGGCCACCGTCTGAGCTGCCACTGCGTCTCATCGTTTATTCATCGACTGTTCACCCGCTTTTCCTGCGCCCCATGCCAAAATGGCATGGGGCGCTCCCGATGCCATTTCGGTATAGTGGCTGGCGTTCCAAGGGAAGGTCGCTGCCAGGCACAACGTGGCCGGCGCCAAAGACAAGCCGCCGGACCAGCGCGGCACGCCAACGGGGTAGGGAAGATGGAAATCAAATGGGTGGAGGACTTCCTCTCGGTCGTCGATACGCTGAACTTCAGCCGCTCGGCCAAACTGCGCAATGTGACGCAACCGGCCTTCGGCCGCCGCATCCGCTCGCTGGAAACCTGGCTGGGTGCCGAACTGTTCGATCGTTCGTCCTATCCCTGCACGCTCACGCCGGCCGGTGAATCCTTCGTCCCCATCGCCAAGGAGATGCTCAACCAGTCCATGCAGGCCCGGCTGGTGCTGCGCGGCCAGCTGGCCGGGGCGCAATCCTCGGTACGCTTTGCGATGCCGCACACGCTCTTGCTGACGGTGTTCCCCAAGCTGCTGTCGGAAATCGAAAAGACCATCGGCGCCATCGCCACCACCGTCATGGCCGGCAACGTGCACGATGCCGTCATGGCCCTGGTGGAACGCAACTGCGACCTGCTGCTGTGCTATGACCATCGCCAGCAGGGCATCGCCCTCGATACCGAACGCTATGCCGTGCTCTCGCTGGGCAAGGAGCCGCTGCGTCCCTACGTCAAGACGCTGCCTGGCGGCCAGCCCAAGTACGTGTTGCCGGGCACGCCCAACGATCCGCAACCTTTCCTCAGTTATTCCCCGTATTCCTCGCTCTCGCGCATCGTCGAGAAGGCCCTGCATTCCAGCCCGCGCCGCGTGCACCTGTTCCGCCGCTTCGAGACCGACCTGGCCGAAGGCTTGAAGAGCATGGCCGTCGAAGGCCACGGTATCGCCTGGCTGCCGGCCAGCGCGGTCTCGCGCGAGATCGCCGAGGGCAAGCTGACCCTGGCCATCGCCCCGAACGACAGTGAAGCGCTGGAGCAAGGGTTGTGGTGCGACGAGATGGATATCCGCGTCTATCGCCGCCTCGATGGCGCCAATCCGGACATAGACCGGATTTGGAACTATCTCAAGGCCGAGCACGGCACGCCGTAATTTCTCCTGCATTTTTTGAAGCCAAGGTCCCGCATGAAATTTCTCACCAACCAGCAGGTCAGCGAACTGCTGACCACCGAAGACGCCATCGCCTCCATGCGCGAGGCATTTGCCCACGCCGCCGAGGGTGCACACCAGGGGCGCGTGCGCACCAGTGCTGCCAATGGCGTGATGCTGTCGATGATGGGGGCAGTCATTCCCTCGGCCGGTATTGCCGGGGCCAAGGTCTACACCACCATCAAGGGCCAGTTCAAGTTCGTCATCCAGCTGTTCTCCAGCGAGACGGGCGCTCCGCTGTGCACCCTCGAAGGCGATGCCATGACCGGCCTGCGCACCGCCGCTGCCACGGCCGTGGCCTGCGACGCGCTGGCCCGCAAGGACGCCGCCACCCTGGCCGTGGTCGGCACCGGCGTGCAGGCGCGTTCGCACATTCCGGCGCTGCTGCAGGTGCGGCCGTTCAAGGAAGTATTGATCGCCGGCTTGTCGGGCCGCGAAGCCCTGGCCGAGGAGGTCACGCGCACCCTGGGCGTTCCGGCGCGCGTGGTGAGTATCGATGAAGCCGCTGCCGCAGCGGACGTGCTGGTGACCGTCACCCGGTCAGCCACGCCGCTGTTCGATGGCAAGCTGCTGCGTCCGGGGGCGTTCGTCGCCGCCGTCGGTGCCTCCAAGGCCAACGTGCGCGAGCTGGACGATACCGCCATCGGCCGTGCCGCCGCGCTGTTCGTGGAATGGAAGCCGCAGGCGCAGCAGGAGGCCGGCGACCTGGTGCAGTGCGCACCGGGCGTGTTCGAGTGGGACAAGGTGATGGAACTGGCGCAGGCTGTCGATGGCAGCATGCCTTATCAGCGCCAGGACGAGGACATCGTCATCTACAAGGCCATCGGCATCGGGCTGGAAGATGTGGCGCTGGCCGGGCTGGCGTATCGCAAGGCGTGCGTGCAGTACGGCTGGTAAGCCGAACCTGGATGGCATGAAAAAATGCGCTGCGGATTTCCCCGCAGCGCATTTTTGTTTGGGTCAGCCTCGAATCAGGCCGCCACTTTCTTGTCCTTGGCGGCCGCTGCCGGTTTGGCCCGCAAGGCGGTGGCGGTGGCGATGAGCACGACGGCGATGCCGGTGACGGTGCCTACGGTCACTGGTTCATCCAGCAGCAGCCAGCCCCACAGCGACGCCGTCATCGGCACCAGGAAGGTCACGGTGATGGCCTTGGTCGCCCCTTCAGCGGCAATCAGTTGGAAGAACAGTGCGTAAGCGATACCGGTACAGACCACGCCCAGCACCAGTACAGATAACAGCGCAGGCAGGGTGCCGGCCTGCAGCGCATGCGGCATCGACGGCGCAGCCAGCGGCAGCAGGCACAGGGCCGCGGCGAACTGGCTGCCGGTGGCCATGGCGATGGGCGGGATGCCGCCGGCGCGCATGCGCGTGAAGGTGGCCACAAAACCATAGCTGACCGCCGCACCCATGGCCGCCAGCACCCCGGCGATCACCAGCGCATCGACTGGTGCCGGGCCGATGCCGACCAGCACCGCCACGCCGACCAGGCCCAGCACGAAGGCTCCGGTACGCACCAGGCTCAGTCGTTCACCCAGGAGCAGGAAACCGAACATGGCCGTGAAGATCGGCGCCAGCGAGTTCATGGTGGCCATGTAGGCCGAGGGAATGTGCAGCGCCGACCAGGCAAAGAGCGCGAAGGGCAGGGCGGTATTGAAGATGCCGATCACCAGGTAGGGCAGCCAGTTGCGTCGCCACTGCAGCGGTACCCCGCGCACGCGGGCAAAGGCCAGCAGCGACAGCGTGGCCAGCGAGGCACGGCCGAAGGTGGTCAGCATGGGACCGAAGACCGGTGCGGCAATGCGCATGAGCATGAAGCTGGTGCCCCAGATGGCAGCGAGCAGCAACAGCTTGGCAATGTTGGAGGAAGACATGGGCGAGGGCGGCAGGAATGGCCAGTGGGAGGTCGATTGTACGGCCACTTCCACGAGCCGTCCCGGTACAGTTGGCAGCTTTGTACCGGGCCACTTGACTGCAGCGCAACAGTCACCGGGGAGAATGAGGAAGAACTGTGCATGGCACCGTACCGGGCCACCTGCTAGGCTTGCCACCCTGACACTTACTGTACAGGAGCCCGCATGCTGACGATCTACGGCCGTGACAATTCCATCAACGTACGCAAGGTCCTGTGGGCCTGCACCGAGCTGGGCATTGCCTTCGAGCGGCAGGACTGGGGCATCGGTTTCAAACCGACCAGCGAGCCTTCCTTCGTTGCCATGAATCCCAATGCGATGGTGCCGGTGATCGATGATGAGGGCTTCGTCCTGTGGGAGTCCAACAGCATCCTGCGCTATCTCGCCGCGCAGTACGGCGGCACCGCGCTGTATCCGCAGGAACCCCGCCTGCGCGCGCGCATCGACCAGTGGATGGACTGGCAGGCCAGCGACCTCAACCGCAGCTGGAGCTATGCCTTCATGGCGCTGGTGCGCAAGTCGCCCGAGCATGGCGATGCGCAGCAACTGGCGGCTTCCATCGCCGGCTGGACACGCTTCATGCAGGTGCTGGAGCAGCAGTTGCAGCACAGTGGCGGTTTCGTGGCGGGGCCTGCATTCACGCTGGCCGATATTCCGGTCGGGCTGTCGGTCAATCGCTGGTTCGGCACGCCCTTGGAGCATGCGCCCTTGCCGGCCGTGGCAGCGTATTGCGAGCGCCTCAGCGAGCGGCCCGGCTTCCGTGCCTACGGCCGCAACGGCATGGCCTGATGGCGGCGGGCGCGGTACACTGCGGCCTTGCGCATGCGCGCCCATTTCCGTCCTGCAGGTTCACCATGGCCACCCGAAAGAAAAAACTGCTCTTCCTTGCCGCCTTCCTTGGCTGTCTGCTGCTGGCCAGCGTTCCCTTGTGGGCTTTGCTGTTTTACTGATTTTTTTTGGTCACTTGCGCCTGGCTCGAAATCGTATCAGGCGTTACAAAAAAGGTGTTGATGGTTCGCTCTTCCTGGAAATCCGGTACGCCTTGCCCCGACAGGTAGCACGCAGCTCACGCAAAAAAAATCCCCCGGGTCCAATGACCAGGGGGCCAACATCATTTCATCGCGATTCAGGCAGACACACACCAGGCGGCACCGGAGACGGTGCCGTCCCGCTCGCTCAATACGGCAGCCGATGGGGCGGCAGGCTGGCACGGCCGGCCAGCGGATGATGCCGCCAGCGCGCTTCGGCCAACAGGTAGATGCCCGTTGCCGACAACGCAACGGTCACCAGCGTAGAGAGAACGGCAGTCAGCAGGAAGGTGGTGAACATGATGATCTCCTCAAGACGACTTCATCTTAGGAGAAAGCACCGCCCGTGGCTCTAGTGATTTTCCCTAGAAAACAAACAAGCCGATCAGGGAATCCCCGAGCGGCTTGCAGGCCGGCAATGCTGTCATCCTGCCAAGCAGCAAGTCGCAGCAAGTCGCAGCAAGTCGCAGCACGCCGCCGCATCAGCCCATCAATAACGTTCCAGCCAGTGCGCGTAAGGTGCCGGCAGCGTCCAGGAGGGGCGCTCCACGCCCAGTTCCTTGGCGGCCTGGTAAGTCCAGTGCGGATTGGCCAGGTGCGAGCGGCCCACCATCACGAGGTCGAGCTGGCCCTCCTTGACGGCGCGTTCGGCCAGTTCCGGCGTGCCGAAGCCCCAAGCGGAAGAGACCGGCACACCCGCTTGCTCGCGCACGCGCTGGGCGATCGGACCGAGGAAGGCCGGGCCCCAGGGGATCTGCACTTCCGGAATGGTGAAGCCGATGGTCACGCTGATCATGTCCATGCCGATCTCCTTGAACTGGCGCACCACGCCGATGGAGTCGACCAGCGTCTGCTCGTCGCGGCCATCGTATTCCAGCACGCCGAAGCGCACCGTCAGCGCCAGGTGTTCCGGCCACACTTCACGCACGGCGCGCAGGGTTTCCAGCAGGAAGCGGGCGCGGTTTTCGACGCTGCCACCATAGATGTCATCACGCTGGTTGGAATGCGCCGAGAAGAAGCTTTGGCCCAGGTAGCCGTGAGCGAAGTGCAGCTCCAGCCATTCGAAGCCGGCGTCACGGGCGCGGATGGCGGCATCGACGAAGTTCTGGCGCACGCGGGCGATGTCGTCCAGGCTCATGGCCTTGGGGACCTTGGGCAAGCCCTTGCCGAAAGCAATCGCGGAGGGGGCGATGGTGTCCCAGCCGCGGGCATCGTCGGCAGCGATATGGTCGTCGCCTTCCCAGGGACGATTGGCGCTGGCCTTGCGGCCGGCGTGGCCGATCTGGATGCCGGGCACCGCACCGGCTGCCTTGATGGCTTGCACGACAGGCACGAAGGCTTGCGCCAGCTCGTCCGACCAGATGCCGGTGCAGCCCGGCGTGATGCGGCCTTCCGGCACCACGGCGGTGGCTTCCACGATCACCAGGCCGGCACCGCCTCGGGCAATGCTGGCGTAATGCGACAAGTGCCATTCGTTGGCCTTGCCGTCCACCGCCATGTATTGGCACATGGGCGGGACGGCGATGCGGTTGCGCAGGGTCAGGTCCTTGAGCTTGAAGGGAGTAAAGAGAGCAGACATGGATGGCTTCTTGTCAATGATGAAAATGAAATCAACAAGCACTGCACTGGCACAGCACTCGCTTCGGTTGTTCGTAAATATTCGAACTATGGAAGGAGTATAACCCAGGGTGTATCATCTTGCAGATGCGTCCCTACAAACATCCCGAGATTGCCGAGTTCGTGCTGGAGCGCGTGCTCTACGCGCTGAGCGATTCGATCCGCCTGGAGATCGTGCGCCACCTGGCGCGCGTGGAATGTGCGACCTGCGGCGAGCTCGATGGCGGGCGTCCCAAGTCCACCGTCTCGCATCACTTCAAGGTCTTGCGCGAAGCCGGCCTGGTGCGCACCGAGAGCAATGGCACCACCCACATCAACACCTTGCGCCACGCCGATATCGAGCAGCGCTTTCCGGGTTTGCTGTCGGCCATCCTGGCCCAGCACGACAAGCTGCCGGCCCGCCGCAGGAAAGCGGCCTGAAGCTGCCCCGTCCGCTCAGAGCTTGCCGGCCTTGACCTCGGCGTCCACTGCCACGAAGGCCGTGGCCATTGCATACTGTTCTGCCTCTACCGAAGTATTGCCGCGAAAGTCCTCGCACACCACGCGCCGGAAAGCGACCGGGTTGTCATTGCGATGCAGCTGGTAACTGCCGACCCAGGTGCCGTCGATCTGTTCCCTGCTGCTGACCCGGATGAAATAACCGTGGTGCTCGGCCACGTCATTGTCGAGCTGGGTGTCGATCACCGCCCGCGCGTAACCCACGCCAGCCACTTGTGCCGAGGCCACCGAAGCGAAGGGATTGCCGCGCAGGCCGGGGGCCGGTTCGCCGTCGACCTGCACGGTGCAAAGGACGTCGCCATCGCGTTGCTGCGTGCAGGAGACGCTGATGTGCTTGCCGCGATAGGTGGCGCCATAAGTGGGGAGCATGCGTGCTTTCAAGAAGAATTGCCTGGGCGCTATAGTGGCGCGATCGTTCATCGTGGTCAATCGTCGTGCGGCCGGCATGGCGTGAGCGCGGCGTAAAAAAGGCCCGCATGTTGCCATGCGAGCCTTCTCCTTCACAGTGGCAATGGGCGCAGGAAATCAGGACCCGTGCTTGGCGAGGCCTTCCCGCATCCGCTTCACTTCCTTCTCCGACACCGCCCCTGCCTGGTTGCTCCAGCCCTGGCGCACGAAGCTGGCCAGTTCTGCCGCTTCCTTGTCGGAGAGGCGATGGGCAAAGCCCGGCATGACCAGGATCGACGGTGCCTTCTCGGTGGAGGGCGTGCGCGCGCCAGCCAGGATCACGTGCAGCAATGCGCTGGGATTGTCGGCATTGACCACGGTCGCGCCATCGAGCACCGGGAAGATGCCCGGCGCGCCCTTGCCGTTGACGAAGTGGCAGGCCGCGCAATTGTCCAGGTAGAGGCGCTCGCCCAGGCTCAGGTCCTTGGCGGCCGTGAGCTTCTTCGTGGTCGCCTCGGCCCCTTGCGGGGTGACGCGGCCGCTGCCGGCCGAGGCCACCGGCGAGAGCGTCTTGAGGTAAGCCGCGATGGACTGCAGGTCCTCCGGCTTGAGGTGCGCGGTGCTGTGTTCCACCACCAGGCTCATCTCGCCGGCCACCGAGGCGGTCTTGTTGCGGCCGGTCTGCAGGTAGTCGACGATGTCCTGCGCGCTCCAGTGCGGCATGCCGCGCAGCGACGGTACCGCCCAGCCGTTGAGGTCGCCGCCCGAGAGGAATTGCGCCTGGCTGCTGTCGCTGGCCTTCTCGTTCATGGCGAACCCGCGCGGGGTGTGGCAGCTGCCGCAGTGGCCCAGGCCCTCGGCCAGATAGGCACCACGCTTGATCTCGGCGCTCCAGCCGTCCTGCTCCTTGAACGGTTTGTCATTGGCGAAGAAGACATTCCACAGCTTCATCCCCCAGCGGATGTTGAAGGGGAAGCTCATGCTGCTGGCCGGCGGCGTGGAGGCCACCGGCTTCACCCCTTGCATGAAGTAGGTGTAGAGGGCGTGGATGTCCTCGTCACTCACCTTGGCATAGCTGGGGTAGGGCATGGCCGGATAGAGCTGCGTACCATCGGCGCGCACGCCATGGCGCACGGCAGCGGAGAACTGGGCTTCGCTGTAGTTGCCGATGCCGTGTTCCTTGTCCGGCGTGATGTTGGTGGAATAGATGATGCCGTGGCCGCTGTCGATGGCCAGTCCGCCCGAATAGGCCGGCTTGCCGGCGGCGCTGTGGCAGGCCATGCAGTCGCCGGCACGGGCCAGGTACTGGCCGCGCGCGACCACATCCTGGTCGGCCGCCTGCGCTGCATTGCAGGCACCCAGCCCACCCAGCACACTCAGAGACAAGGCCAGAGCGGCCAGCAATGAAGTCATTTTTTTCATGTTCTCTCCCCCCTTCATGCCTGGACCAGCGGGCCGGGGTTCTTCAGGTACTGCGTCTTGATGGCGTGCGCGGCCATGAGCGTGATGGCGCCGATGGTGGCCGTCGGATTGGCCTGGAAGTTCTGCGGGAAGGCATTGCCGCCGGGGACGAAGACGTTGTGCACATCCCAGGATTGCAGGTACTTGTTCAAGGCCGAATCGCGCGGCGAATCACCCATGATGGCGCCGCCCACGTTGTGGGTGGACACGTACTTGGTGATGTCCCAGTGCGAATCCAGGGCCAGGAAACTTTCCGACATGTGGTCCGGATTGAGCTCCTTGGAAATCTTGAGCACGATGTCGCGCAGGTAGCGCTGCAGCTTCAGTTCGTTCTGGCGCCAGTCGAAGGTCATGCGCAACAGCGGCTGGCCCCAGGGATCCTTGTAGTTCGGATCCAGGTCCAGGAAGTGGCCGCGATAGGACATGCAGGTGGTGGTGATGCTGATCTTCATGGAATGGTCGTACCAGTCGATCATGCCTTCCTTCCAGCCGCGTCCCCAGCTCGGTGTGCCTGGCGGCAGGGCTGTGCCGATGGGCGCGCCCGAGGCTTGCGAGCTGTGGATCTTGGCGCCGCCGATGAAGCCCAGCTTGATGCCGTCGTCGAAGTTGCCGGGCGAGATGTCGTTGAACATTTCGCCGGTGGCACCGGCCGTGGCAAAGGAATTGAAATGCTTGTCCTTGAAGAACAGCGTCGCCCCGCCATTGGAGAGGAAAGCATAGTTGCGGCCGATGACGCCAGTCTCGGTGATCGGGTCATAGGGCTTGCCGATGCCCGAGAGCAGCATCAGCCGCACGTTGGCGAACTGGAAGCTGGAGAGGATCACGATCTTGGCCGGCTGGAACACTTCCTTCATGTTCTCGTCGATGTAGGTCACGCCGCGTGCGGTCTTCTTGTCGGCGTGCAGGTCCACGCGGATGACGTTGGCGTTGACCTTGTAATCGAAGTTGGGCAGGCGCTTGACCACATCGAGGATGGTGGTCTGCGGCGAGGCCTTGGAATAGTTCAGGCAGGGATACTTGCTGCAGAAACCGCAATAGTTGCAAGGTGCAATTTGCGCGCCATACGGATTGGTCCAGGCCTGCGAGACATTGGCCGACGGATTGGGGAAGGGATGGTAGCCCAGCTTGCGCGCCACGTCGGCGAACAGGGTGTTGTTGTAGGTGTCGTGCAGCGCCGGCAGCGGATAGGGGTTCGAGCGCGGTCCTTCGAAAGGATCGCCGCCCGGCTGGATCTGGCCGCGCAGGTTGCCGGTATTGCCCGACAGGCCGCAGACCTTGTCGAAGAAATCGTAGTGCGGCTCGATCTCGTTCCAGGTGAAGGGGAAATCCTTGATGCGCATCTCGGGATCGAGACTGCTGTGCTTGTAGGCCTGGTCGGCGTAGGTCTTGAGCTTGAGGTCGGTGGGCGTGGCGCGGATCAGCACGGCGGTCCAGTGCAGGCCCGAGCCGCCCACGCCGGTACCGGGTGCGAAGGCGCCCCACTTGCGGGTCGGCAGGGCCTGCTGCGCGGTGTTGTAGCGCACGGTCAGCGCGGCATCGCGCGGCGTGGCGAAGACCTTGTTGCGGGTGGCGTAGCCGTACTGGTCGGCTGGCTTGGGATAGGCGAAGTCTTCGGGCGGACGGTCCGGGCCGCGCTCCAGGGCGCGTACCTTCAGGCCGGCCTGGGCCAGTTCGATGGCCATCAGGGAGCCGGCCCAGCCGAGGCCGACGATAACGACGTCGACGTCGTCGTTGGTAATGTTAGGCATGGAATCAAGTCAGTAAGAGGTTGCAGGCGTGAACGTGGAGACGGGGCCGCGCATCAGGCGCGCTTGCCCGACAGGCTCACGGGCCCCAGCGGATACTTCACGTTGTGCTGGTCCACCCATTCGGTATAGGCCGCACGCGCGCCGGGGAAGCCGATGGCGACCCAGGCCTTCATGTCCTTGTTGCCGCCGTACATGGGATCGGCCAGGTAGCCGTTCTTGGTATCGCCCAGCAACTGGCCGAAGAATTGCGATGGCTTCATCGCCTTCTCGCCCAGCGCGGCGAAGTCCGCACCATTCTTCTGCAGCGAGGTCAGCAGGGCATCCTTGTCCTTGGCCTCCAGCTGCTCGAAGCGCTTGCCGTGCTGTTGCTGGCTGATCTGCTGGGTCAGCTCGATGCCGATGCGATAGACGTCCTGCGGCGCATAGGGGATCTGGAAGCCCAGCGTGGCCGGTGCATCCGGCTGGTGCGGACCCTGCTGGTAAATGTCGCTGCCCAGGCCGGCGTGCAATTGCTGGTCGATGAAGACCGGCACATTGGTTTCCAGCGCGCCGGGCCCGCGCCCTTCGGCGGGGATCAGGCGGTCGCAGGCGGCCAGGATGAAGAGCCATTGGGCGGCATTGAAGAACACCGGCTTGTAGTGCTGCAGCTCGATGCCTTCCAGGCCATCGGCCCGGGCCTGCTTGAGCAGGGGCAGCGAGACTAGCGGCACCGCCGCTGCGGTGGCCGTGAGGACGGCACGCCGCGAGGGACTGAACTTGGTGGTCATGATGGGAGCAATAAGGAGTAGGTGGAAAACAAGCTGCGCGAAGCGCCGGCACACGGACGCCTCAGGCAGGACTGCGCCTGCCAGGATCGATGCACGGCACGCGCGCCGGCACCCGCGCCGCCGCGGGGAGCGGTGTACGCAGGATGAGGCGTCGGGACAATGGAATCGGTCATGGGTCGCAATCTCAGAGTGGGTCAACTCGTCTCCGATCTTGCGTCCAGCCTGCGGGGCTGGCATTTCTTGTGGTTCCCGGTCCTGGCCATGTTCAATCAGGCAAGGCGGGCTGCTCTATGGATGAGCGCACGCATTCTAACACCTCTAGTTGTCGGATGTCTTAAGACACCGCCGCGCGGCAAGATCCGCCCCTCCCCGTCTTCGGCTACACTGCTCACCCACACAATTGTTCCCTTAGAACCCCATACCTGATACCCGAGACCGAGACACCATGCAGATCCGCGACGCTACCCCCGCCGACATCCCAGGCATCACCCTGATCTTCAACGACGCCGTGGTCAATACCACCGCCATCTGGAGCGACAAGCTGGTAGACGACCAGAACCGCCAGGACTGGCTGGCCGCCCGTCGCCAGCTGGGCTATCCGGTGTTGGTGGCGGTGGAGGGCGACAAGGTGCTGGGCTATGCGAGCTTCGGTGACTGGCGGCCCTTCGATGGTTTCCGCCACTCGGTGGAACATTCGGTCTACGTCCACAAGGATCACCGTGGCGAAGGCCTGGGCGTGGCCCTGATGCAAGCCCTGATCCCGCGTGCGCGCGCCGTCGGCAAGCACGTGATGGTGGCCGCCATCGATGCCAGCAATGTGGGCTCCATCGCCCTGCACAAGAAGCTCGGCTTCGAGCAGGTCGGCCACATGCCGCAGGTGGGTACCAAATTCGGCAAGTGGCTGGACCTGGCCTTCCTGCAGCTGACGCTGGACCAGCGCACTGATCCGGACAACATCGGCAACTGATTGCCGCAGCGTCAAACACAAAGACAAAGGGCCGCATGGAAGCGGCCCTTTGTATTGGTACCCGGCGATGGGAGGCGGGCGCTGGCGGCCTCAGCCGTTATGCTTTTCTCCCTCGTGCTTCTCGCCTTCATGCTTGTCGTTGGCGTGTTTGTCTGCCTCGTGCTTGGCAGGTTCATGCCTGGGCTCGCCATGCGTCTCCTGTGCATGGGGCGCCATCTTCTGTTCGTGCGGTGCCGGACGCTCTTCATGCGCCGCCGGGGCAGCGCCATGGGCCTGCATCTGCGGACGGGCATTTTCCTGCTTCATCGCCTGCACCTTCCTTTCTTCGGCCTGCTGGCGGGCTTGCTGGGCCTGCTGCTCATGTTCACGCACAGCCTGCTGCTCCTTCTGCGCGCGCTGCTCCTGTTGTTGCTGCAGCTGATGTTGTTCCTGCTGCTCACGCTGGGCCTGCTGCGCCTGCAGTGCCGCTTGCTGGTGTTGCCGCGCCTCCTGTTGCTGCGCCGCTTCCTTCTGCTGTACCTGTTGCGCGTGCAGATTGGCTGGCTCCGGCTTCTGCTGTGGCACCAGGGCATGCTGTACAGGCATCGCGCCGGGTCGTGCGTCGCTGGTGGTGAAGTGCGGCATGCTCATGGCGGCCGGTGCCACCGGTTCGCGGTGATTGTCGATGCGGGTCTGGTTGATGAGGTTGCGCTGGTCGACGTTGCGCACGTTGTTCACGTTGCTGACGTTGTTCACGTTATTCACGTTGTTGTTGACCACGCGCGTATTGTTGACCGTCACGTTGTTGTTGGTGACGCGATTGATCACCGTGGTGGAGTGCGACACATAAGTGGTGTTCTTGTACACCACGGCCGGACGCTGCCAGTCGCCGGACGGCCGATCGCCGCCACCGCCGCCCCAGTGCATGCCCCAGTCATGCCAGCCCCAGTCACCGTGGTGGCTGATGGCTTCGCCGACGAACACGCCCACGCCAAAGGACAGCGCACCCACCACCACTTCATTGGCCACCGGGCTGGGCGGACGATACGCATAGCCCGGATAGACCGGTACCGGCGGACCGTAGACCACGGCCGGGTTGTAGGCCGGCACATAGACCCGGTCGGGCTGGCTGGATTCGATCACGATGGTCTGCGGCGGCGGCGCGATCACCGGGGCACCGGCATAGACGGTGCGCGGTTCGGGCGGGTTATCCACCCGCACGGTCTCGCTGCTGCGGGCGGTGCTGACCACCTTCAGCTGCGAGGAACTCTTGAGGTTGCCCGCCTGCTGCGCGCGCAGGCGCAGGGCCTGGATGGCGTTCATCACGTCGTTGGGATCATTGACGAAGGCGTCTCCCAGCGAGCGGGTCCAGTCCGGGTTGGCGGCCATCTGTGACAGCACCGCCGGGAACATGGTGAGCGACTTCACGCTCACGTCCCACGGTTGCTTGTCTTCGGCGGCCTGCAGGATATCGCCCTTGAGTGCGCCGTTCTGGCCCAGCCACTGGTTGGCCGCGACGATCTGGTCAGGGTAGGTGGCCCCGGCCAGCACCTGCGCCACCAGCTTGTCCGGGAACAGGGCAATGGGTGCCACCATCTGCGACAGTTGATCTGCCGTGGGCGGCGTGTAGGGCGGCGTGACCGGTGCTGCCGGTGCGGCCGCGGCCGTGGGCGGCGTGGCATCCTGCTTCTGGCAGGCCGAGAGGGCCAGCACTGCACCGAGCAGTGAAGCCGAGACGATGAGGGCGGAAGATCTGTTTCTTGTTGTCATGATGAAATCCTCGATCCGTGCCGAAGCAGGAAAATGACGTTGCGATAGCCTGGCTAACGGCAGGCGCGGCTACCCAGTTGACGCAAAAATTGTGATGGGATGTAACCGTACGAGGCCAGCCAAGGCCTCGCACACTGTTAGGATTCGAGCACGGTCAAGTTGAAAGGTTCGACGCGAAGTGTTTCAGAATGCAGAGATCGCGTGATACGGGAAACTGACAAAGCACTGACTGAAAAGCCGCACCAGAAAAGAACGTCCGGGCAATGAGCTCTGTCAGCGTTTTGCAAGGAAGTGGCATTCTTCCAGCTAAATGCAACGATGCAACAAACGACCAAGGAAATAAAAAAACTTAGTTTTTGGAGTCGCTGGAAAGAATGATCCGGCATCGGACTATCTACCGCCCGCGAGGATTTCATGCCGGAATGCACATGACTTAAAATGATGGAATCGCCATCAACCATGAGTTCCATTCAACATCATGCTGGACCGCATCCACCTCTCCATCGTGCAGGAAGTCGAACGCCAGGGTTCGCTCACGGCCGCAGCCGGCGTGCTGCACGTCACCCAGTCGGCGCTGAGCCACAGCATGAAGAAGCTGGAACAGCAACTCGGCACCGACATCTGGCTGCGTGAAGGCCGCCACCTGCGCCTCACGCAAGCCGGCCAATACCTGCTGGCGGTGGCCAACCGCGTGCTGCCGCAACTGAACCTGGCCGAAGAACGCTTGCGCCAGTTTGCCCAGGGCGAGCGTGGCGCGCTGCGCATCGGCATGGAATGTCACCCCTGTTACCAATGGCTGTTGAAAGTGGTCTCGCCCTACCTGGCCGCCTGGCCTGACGTGGATGTGGACGTGAAGCAGAAATTCCAGTTCGGCGGCATCGGTGCGCTCTTCGGTTACGAGATCGACCTGCTGGTCACGCCCGATCCGCTGGACAAGCCCGGCCTGGTGTTCGAGCCGGTGTTCGATTATGAACAGGTGCTGGTGGTGGCGGCCGACCATCCGCTGGCGGGCGTCGATTACGTCAAGCCCAAGCAATTGAACAACGAGGTGCTGGTGACCTATCCGGTGCCGGTGGACCGGCTCGACATCTACACCCAGTTCCTCGCGCCGGCCGGCATCGTGCCGCGCCGGCACAAGACCATCGAGACCACCGACATCATGCTGCAGATGGTGGCCAGCGGACGCGGCGTGGCGGCCCTGCCGCGCTGGCTGGTGCTGGAATATGCCGAGCAGATGGAGATCGTGCCGGTGCGCCTGGGCAAGCAGGGCATCGCCAAGCACATCTACCTGGGTGCGCGCGAGAGCGACGTGGAGATCGACTACCTGCGCGCCTTCATTGAAGAGGCGCGGCAGGCACAGGCATGAGCCGCAGACTTAGTTCGTTTTTGTGACTTTGTTGAGATGCCGCGGCCGGTCCGCATCCATCCCGCGCGCGGCGGACAATTGCGCCGCCATCACATAGAAAGCCTGGATTGCCACGATGGGATCGAGGTCCGGCGTGGCCGCTACCGGCAAGGTGAGGTCGCGCTCGATCACATCCCCGGGGGCCGCCAGCAAGACCCTGGCGCCGCGCGCGCGCATCTCTGCTGCCAGCGCCAGCATGCCGGCCTGCGAGGGTCCGCGCGTGGCGAACATGAGCAGCGGATAACCTTCCTCGATCAAGGCCATCGGCCCGTGCTTGATCTCCGCGCCGCTGAAGGCCTCGGCCTGGATGGCGCAGGTTTCCTTGCATTTGAGCGCGGCCTCCAGCGCCAGCGGGAAGCCGATACCGCGCCCCACGATCATGAGGCGATCGGCCGGGACCAGGGCTTCGACCGCCGCTGACCAGTCGGATTCGCACGCTGTCCGCAGCGCCTGCGGCAACTGCACCAGGGCATCCAGCAACGCGGCATCATCCTGCCAGTGTGCCGTCAGCAAGGCCCCCGCCACCAGGCTGGCGATGAAGCTCTTGGTGGCTGCCACGCTGGCTTCCACGCCCGCATGCAGCGGCAGGCTCCACTGCGCCGCGCTGGCCAGTGGCGAATCGGCCTGGTTGACCAGCGCCACCGTACTCGCCCCCTGCGTCTGGAAATAGCGGATCGGCTCCACCACATCCGGACTCTGCCCGGATTGCGAAATGGCGATGGCCAGCGCATCGCGCACCTGCAGGGGAGCCCGGTTCAGCGTCACCAGCGACATCGGCAGCGACGCCACGATGCGGCCCAGCCGGGCCATGATGAGATAGGCGCAATAGGCGGCCGCATGGTCGGAGCTGCCGCGCGCCACGGTCACGATGCTGGCCGGCGGGGTGGCGCGCAGTTGCGCGCCCAGTGCGGCATAGCGGTCCTGGTCGCGGGTCAGCTGCACGGCCACGTAATCGGCCGCAGAGCGGGCTTCCTTAAGCATCAGCGAGGTCAATCTCTTCTCCTTCCACATAGACAGCCTTGAGGGCAAATTGCCGGTCCAGCACCACCACGTCGGCGTAGTGGCCGGTGGCCAGGCGGCCACGGTCGGCCAGGCCCAGGTAATCGGCGGCATAGGTCGAGGTGCGCAGCGAGGCTTCGGCCACGTCCATGCCCAGTGCGATGAGGTTGCGCAGCGCCTGGTCCATGGTCAGCACGCTGCCGGCCAGGGTGCCATCGTCAAGCCGCACGCCGCCTGCGCACTTGTGCACCACCTGCCGGCCCAGCGCATAGTCGCCATCGGGCATGCCGGCCGCCGCCGTGGAATCGGTCACGCAGAACAGGCGCGGGATGGAGCGCAGCGCCGCGCGGATGGCACCGGGGTGCACGTGCAACAGGTCCGGAATCAGTTCCGCATACTGCGCGTGGGCCAGCGCCGCACCGACCATGCCGGGCGCACGATGATGGAAGCCGCTCATGGCATTGAACAGGTGCGTGAAGCCCGAGGCGCCATGCGCCAGCGCGGCCACGCCATCGTCATAGCTGCCGGCGGTGTGGCCGATCTGCACCTTCATGCCGCGATGGGCCAGCTTGCAGACCAGCTTCAGGTGGCCGTCCACTTCCGGGGCGATGGTGATGAGCTTGATGGGGGCCAGGCCGTCGAGATAGTCCACCTGCTCAAGCGAGGCCGCGATGGCGAAGTCGGGCTGCGCGCCCAGCTTGCCGGGGTTGATGTAGGGCCCTTCCAGGTGCACCCCCAGCACGCGTGCGTGGCCGGGCAGGCGCTTGTCGGTGGAGGCGCGGATGGCTTTCAACGCCACTTCCAGTTCTTCCAGCGGCGCGGTCATGGTGGTGGCCAAGAGACTCGTGGTGCCATGCCGCGCATGCAGGCGCGAGAGCACCTGCACGGCATCGCCGCCTTCCATCACGTCGCGTCCGCCGCCGCCATGCACGTGCAGGTCGATGAAGCCGGGCAGGATGTAGTCGCCTTCATCGATGACGCGCGGCTGCTGCCGCAGCGGGCGGCCGTCGATGGAGCGGATGCGCTGGTCGAAGACCATGCTGCCATGGGTCCAGCCTTGGGGAGTGAGCACGTTGCCGTGCAATTGGGTCAGTGCATTCATGCCGGGGTTTCCTTGGGTTGCAGGGCGCGTCGTACCAGCAGCAGGGCACCGTCCACCGCATCGGCTTGTGGCGGGACAATGCGCGCCTGCTGGCGCCGTTCCAGGTAGGGCTGCAAGGCAGCGGCCAGTCCGCCGCACAGCGCCAGCGGCAGGCATTGTGCGGGGTCGAGGGTATCGATCATGCGGCTGATCTCGGCGGCCGCTGCCTGCAGGATGCTGCGGGCGGCGACATCGTCATGGGCGTGCGCCACCACCGGCCGCGCGGCACGGGCGAAGGCCGCCTGGTCCGCTTGGGCCAGCCAGTCCAGCAAGGTGGCGCGCTCATCGCGTGCGGTATTGGCAGGCAGTTCGCTGCGGCACAGCGCCAGCACGGCGTCGGCCAGCGGGCCACGATGGCTGCGGCCATCCAGGGCCAGCTGCGCATGGTGCAGGGCGCGCAAGCCCATCCAGCCGCCACTGCCATCGTCGCCGCTGGGAAAGCCCCAGCCGTCGACCACGCGGCGGCTGCCATCCAGGTCCAGCGACAGGCCGATGGTGCCGGTGCCCACGGCGATGATGGCACCGGGCGCGCCGCCATGCGCACCCAGCAAGGTGGCCACGCCATCGTTGACGATTTCCAGCACGCCGAAGGCCGGGGCCTGTGCACGGAAGTCGGCCGACCACTGCGCCACGTTCTCGCCCGCGATGCCGATGCCAACCGCCAGCGTCTCATCGGCGGGACGCTGCAGCCCGGCGCTGGCAAAGGCGGCGTCGATGGTCTGGCCGATGACGCGCCATGCCTGCGCCGCGCCAATCCGTAACGCTGAGCCCGGGCCGCTGGCCTGCGCCAGCACCTGCCCTTGCAGCGAGGCCAGCCGCACCAGGGTCTTGGTGCCGCCGCCATCGATGCCCACCAGATAGGCGATCGCTTCCATGGATCACTCCTGCGCGAGGCGACGTGCCGCCTGCAGGTTGCCGGGGTTGCGCCGGCGCAGCGCCTGCCCTTGCGCATCGAAGAGATGGAAGGCGTGGCTTTGTACGGAGAGCGCGATCAGCTCGCCGATGTGCACGCTGCGATTGCCATCGCCGCGCACCACGATGTCGTGGCCGCCCTCCAGGGTCACATAGAGGAAGTTGGCTTCGCCCAGGTGCTCCACCAGGTTGACCACGCCACGCAGCGGCTGGCCATCGCCCAGTCCTTCGCGGATCTGTTCGGCACGCAGGCCCAGCGTGACGGCTGCACCCGGCGCGACCCCCTGGGGATCGACATCGGCCAGCAGCCGCAGTCCGCCAGCGATCTCGACCTGCACGCCGCTGTCGTCGCAGCGTGTGACCACGCCGGGGAAGAAATTCATTTTCGGTGAACCGATGAAGCCCGCCACGAACAGGTTCTGCGGCTGCTGGTACAGCTCCAGGGGCGTACCGGCCTGCTGGATGCGGCCCTCGTGCATGACCACGATCTTGTCGCCCAGGGTCATGGCCTCGACCTGGTCGTGCGTCACGTAGACGATGGTGGCGGCCAGTTGCCGGTGCAGCTTGGCGATCTCCAGCCGGGTCTGCACGCGCAGCGCCGCATCCAGATTGGACAGCGGTTCGTCGAAGAGGAACAGGCGCGGCTGCCGCACGATGGCGCGGCCGATGGCCACGCGCTGGCGCTGGCCGCCCGAGAGTTCGCGCGGCAGGCGCTGCAGCAGGTGATCGATCTTGAGGATGGAGGCCGCATGGCGGATGCGCGCATCGATGTCGCTCTTGCTGCTGCCGGCCACCTTCAGTCCAAACGCCATGTTCTTGTACACGTTCATGTGCGGATACAGCGCATAGCTCTGGAACACCATGGCGATGCCGCGTTCGGCCGGCGGCAGGTGATTGACCACCTCGCCGCCGATGGCCAGTTCGCCGCCGCTGATCTCTTCCAGCCCGCACAGCATGCGCAGCAGGGTCGATTTGCCGCAGCCGGAAGGCCCGACCAGCACGCAGAATTCGCCATCGCGGATATCCAGGTTGAGCCCGGCCAGCACATCGGCGCGGCCATCGTAAGTCTTGCGCAATTGCTTGATGTTGACGTGTGCCATGAAGTCTCCTTTGAATTATTTGACGGCGCCTGAGGTGAGGCCACGGATGAGCTGGCGCGAGAAGGCCATGTACAGGATCAGCACCGGGATGACCGCCATCGACAGCGCCGCCAGCACCGAATTCCAGTCGGTGGCGTATTGCCCGATGAACTGCTGCACGCCCAGCGTGACGGTGCGGGTGTCTTCACCGGGGGCGAGGATGAGCGGGAACCACAGGTCATTCCAGGCCGGGATCATGGTGAACACGGCCACGGTGGCGATGGCCGGACGCAGCAGGGGCAGGATCACGCGGAAGAAGATGCTGAGTTCGCCCACGCCATCGCAGCGCGCCGCATCCTTCAGCTCGCCCGGGATCTGGCGCATGAATTCGGACAGGATCATCACCGCCAGCGGCAGCCCTTGCGCGGTATAGACCAGCACCAGCGCGGTACGTGTATTGATGAGGTCCAGCGCCACCACCAGTTGCAGGATCGAGACCGTGCCCAGCCGGATCGGGATCATGATGCCGATGGCGATGAAGAAGTTCAGCGCGCGGTTGCCGAAGAAACGGTACTCGGTCAGCGCCCACGCCGCCATGGCGCCGAAGAGAACGATCAGCAGCAGGGCGGCGAGCGTAACGGCCAGGCTGTTGCCGAAATAGAGCAGGAAGTGGGTGCCTGCCAGCACCTTCTGGAAGCCGGCGAAGGTCAGCGTCTCGGCCGTGGGCAGGGCCATCGGGCCTTCGAAGATGGCATTGCGGGTCTTGACCGAATTGATGAGGATGAGCGCAATCGGAAACAGCGCGATCACCGCATACAGGCACAGCACCGCATGCACCCAGAGATGGCCGGCGGGGCCGAAGCTGCGTTGGAGCAGCGAGGGTTTGCGCATGGTGGTCGGGTTAGTTGCAGGAGTGGAAGAAGTGCCGACGGAAGAGGAAAGCTGCATGCCGTTCTCCTGGTCGTCACAGGGCGTAGCGCGTCAATCGACGCTGCACCATCACGAAATAGGCCCCCACCCCCGCCAGGATCACCAGGAACATCAGGGTCGCCACCGCCGCGCCCATGGTCGGGCTGCCGATCTGCGCCTGGTAGCCGAAGAAGGTACGATAGAAGTAGGTCCCCAGCAGGTCGGTGGCATAGTTGGGGCCGGCCAGCGCGCCCTTGACCGAATAGATCAGGTCGAAGGCATTGAAGTTGGCCACGAAGGTGAGGATGGTCACCAGGCCCAGGGTCGGATAGATCAGCGGCAGCTTGATCTGCCAGAAGATGCGCAGCCCGCTGGCGCCTTCCGCGTGCGCCGCCTCCAGCACTTCTTCGGGCACCGCCAGCAGGGCGGCGTAGATCAGCATCATGGGAATGCCCACGTACTGCCACACCGAAATCAGCGACAGCGTCAGCAGCGCCGTCGATTCCTGCCCCAGCCAGGGCGCGAACCAGTCGGCCAGGCCGACCAAGCCCAGCAGTTTCTCGCCCACGCCCCACAGCGGCGAGAGGATCAGTTGCCAGATGAAGCCGATGATCACCACCGACAGCAGCGTGGGCAGGAAGATCAGCGTGCGGTAGGTGCGCGCACCGCGCAGGCCCTTGAGGCTGAACAGCGAGGCCAGCAACAGGCCGATGGGATTCTGCAGGGCCATGTGGATGCAGAAGAACTTGACGTTGTTCCACATGGCATTCCAGAAGGCGGCCGACCAGTCGGGATCGAACAGGATGGTGCGGTAGTTGTCCAGGCCCACGAAGCTGCGCACGCCTGCATCATTGGCGGTGTAGAAACCGAGGCGCAGGGTATCGAGCAGGGGCAGGGCGCTGAAGAGCGCGTAGATCAGCACGGCGGGTGCAAGCAGCACCGCCAGTTGCCAGGCGCGGATGGTTTTCACGGGTGTCTCTCTTCCTGAAGGGGAGGGAGCGGACCTCTTGGCGGGTCCTTGGCTCCGGGGTAATGCCTTGCTTGGCCAGGCCGTCAGGTCATTGTTGCGGCTTGTACCATTTGGCAAAGCCGGCCTGGATCTTGGCCGCCGCATCCTGCGGAGTCATCTTGCCGTTGAGCACCTGGGCATTGACGTTCCACATCTCGTTTTCCATGCTGGGGGTGCCACGGTTGAGGATCTGCGAATTGACGCGGATGGTGGAAGCGCAGTTCTTGCGCCAGCCCATCATCTGCTTGGCAATCGGGTCCTTCACCGAGATCAGGTGGTTCGACAGCGAGAAGAAGCCGGTGACCTTGTTGGTGTAGAGATCGGCAAACTCCTGCGAGCCCAGCCAGGCCAGGAACTTGTAGGCGTCGTCCTTGTTCTTGGACTTCTTGTTGATGCCCATGCCGATGTCGTTGTGGTCCGAGATGTAGCAGGCATCGCCATTCTTGGGGACCGGCGGCGGGAAGGCGGCAAAGTCCATCTTGCCGTTGAAGTAGGCAATATCCCAGGAACCGGCCGGATAGACCGCGCCCTTGCCCAGCGCGAACATGTTCTGGCTGTCGCTGTAGGTCTGGGCCGACGCGCCCTTGGGCAGGTACTTGCCGAGCTTGGCTTCATAGTCCCAGGCGGCCACGAATTGCGGATCGGTGAACTTGGCCTTCCCGGCGATGAGCGCCTTGCGGCCTTCTTCCCCCTTCCAGTAGTTGGGGCCGATGCCGGTGAAGAGCACCTGGTGCGATTCCCACTGTTCGGAGGTGCCCATCACCAGGGGCGCGTATTTGCCATTGGCCTTGACGGTATCGAGCAGCTTGAAGAATTCTGCTTCCGTCTTGGGCGGCTCCAGGTTCAGTTCCTTGAAGATCTTGGTGTTGTAGAAGAAGCCGTGGATCACCGAGGCCATCGGCATGCAGAAGGTATCCTTGCCGTCATCGGTCTGCCAGGCGGCCTTGGCCGCAGGCGCGAAGAATTCCATGCCGGGCTTGCCGTCCAGCTTCTCCAGGTGGCCCTTGTTGTAGAGCGAGAGCGAAACGTCGAAGGGGCGGCAGGCCACCAGGTCGCCGGCGGTGCCGCCGGCCATACGGGCGGCCAGGCTGGAATCGTATTCAGTCGGGGCGGTGGGCGAGAACTTGACGGTAATGCCCGGATTGCTGCGCTGGAAGGCCGGGATCAGCACTTCCTGCCACAGTGGCAGGTCATCCACGCGCCAGCTTTCGATGGTCAGCGTGCCTGCCTGGCTGGGAGCGGCGGCCAGGCCCGTGAGGCCCAAGGCCAGGGCACAGGCGGCCAGCAGGCGGCGACGCGGCAATGCCGGGAGGGAAGGGATGAGGGGAAAACGACCAGCCTTTTGTTCGGTCTGCATCTTGGGTCTCCTTGGTTTTTGTAGGGATCGCAGCAGCCGTGCGCCACGAAACGCCGTGACAGTAGCAGCGGCCAGCATGTGATGCGAGCCCGGTCAGCGGCCCGGCGGAGAGTGCCGCAAGTGTTTGATTCAAAAAGAAATTAAGTCATTTCGCCGGGCCCGCCGGATTACATATCCTTACAGGACCCGCAGCATGGCGCGGCCGGATTTTCCGAGGCGGCGGGAGGGGAGTGTGGTGCAGCATCGGGCAGCGCCTGTGGATAAGATAAGCAGAACCAGTCTTACATTTATTAACAAGAGCTAAACCGAGTTCATCGTTTTCAAGATGCGTGCGGCGGCGGCGCGCCGCTGCACAAATTGCACAATGGCAGTCACCCGGCTATAGTCTCTTCCGGTTTGGAGACAGCACCCCCCATGATAAAAACGAAACGGCCCGCGAATGCACGCGTCGGCCCGGCCCGCTTCGGGCTGGCCGTGCTGTGCCTGCTCGCGCTGGCGCTGGGGATGGCGGGCCTGCCGGCCCGCGCACAGTCGCCGGTGCCGCCGGCCGGTGGCGGGGGTTCCCTGCAGGTATTGCACTGGTGGACCTCGGCCAGCGAGCGCCAGGCCATCAACGTGGTAGTCAATCAATTGGCCAAGCAGGATATCCAGTGGCGCGACGTGGCCATCCCCGGCGGGGCCGGCATGGGCGCGGCCAAAGTATTGAAGAGCATGGTGCTGGCCAACCGCGCCCCGGAAGTCACGCAGTTGAATGGCGTGGTCTTCGGCGAGTGGGCCGACCTCGGCCTCTTGCTGGAGCTGGACAATGTGGCCGTGCAGGGCAACTGGGAAAAGCAGATGTTCCCCACTGTCTGGTCGCTGCTCAACAACCACGGCCACGTGGTAGCCGCGCCCCTGGGCATCCACCGCATCAATTCGCTGTTCTACAACACGGCCATCTTCAAGCGCTACAACCTCACGCCGCCCAAGACCTGGGACGACTTCGACCAGATCGTCAAGAAGCTGCAGGGCACCGGCATCGTCCCGCTGGCGCAGAGCGCCGAAGCCTGGCAACTGGCCACGCTCTTCGAGAACCTCGCCCTGGCCGAGAGCGGGCCCGCCTATTATCGCCGCCTGTTCGTGGAGATGAGCCCGGCCGCCTTCCTCGATGCGCGCATGCTGCATATCTTGAAGCGCCTGCGCAGCCTGGCCGCCGCCATGCCGCAGCCGGTGCGCGAACGGCCCTGGACCGAAGTGGCGCGCAGCATGGTCAGCGGCGAAGCCGCCATGCTCATCATGGGCGACTGGGCCAAGGGCGAGCTCAATGCCTGGGGCATGGAAGTGGACCAGCAGTTCGGCTGTGCACCGGCGCCCGGCACGGGCGACTTCCACCTCTACAGTACCGACACCCTGGCCATGTTCGCCGGCAATTATGCGCACCAGCCGATGCAGGAAACGCTGGCGCGGCTGACCATGTCGCCGGCCGTGCAGTCCGAATACAATAGGATCAAGGGTTCGATTCCCGTGCTGCGCGCGGCCGATCCGCACATGGACCGCTGTGCGCGCGACTCCTGGCGCGCCTTCAGCAAGGGTCCTGCCTGGCAGGCCCCCAGCCTGGTGCACCGCATGGCCACCGACGATACGACCAAGGACGCCATCGTGGCCGAGGTGCAGCGCTTCTTCCTCGACCGCAACCTGAGCGAAGAACAGACCCAGAAACGGCTTGCAGCGATTGCGCGTACACTCGCCCGCAATCGTAACGATTAAGAATTTCGGAGATGGAGCAGCAACATGACGCGCAAGATATTGATCGTCGACGATGACCAGAAGACCCGTACCCTCCTGAAGGCCTATCTGGAAAAGAACCAGTACGAAGTGCGCCTGGCCCATGACGGCGCGGCCTTCCTGACCGAGTTCCAGCGTTTTGCCGATGAGCTTTCGCTGGTGATCCTCGATGTGATGCTGCCCGACACCGACGGCTTTGCCCTGTGCAAGGCGGTGCGCCGCAAATCCAACGTGCCGGTCATCATGCTCACCGCCAGCTCCGACGAGACCGACCGCGTGGTCGGGCTGGAGCTGGGTGCGGACGACTACATCGCCAAGCCCTACAGCCCGCGCGAACTGCTGGCGCGCATCAAGGCCATTCACCGCCGCATCGGCATCGACAACAGTGCGGCGCCGCGCTACTACCGCTTCGCCGGCTTCTCGCTCGATACCGTGGAACGCACCCTCACCGACAGCGCCGGCGAGGTCGTGCCCCTGACCGGCATGGATTACCAATTGCTGAAGTATTTCGTCGAACATCCGGGCGACGTGCTCGATCGCAACGTGCTCTGTGAAGAAACCCGCGGACGCGATGCCGGCCCGCTGGACCGCTCGCTGGATGTGCAGATAAGCAAGCTGCGCCTGCGCCTGAACGATGGCGGCCGCCAGCCGCACCTGATCAAGACCGTGCGCGGTGCCGGCTATGTCTTCTCGGCCGACGTCAGTGCCGCAGCCGCCTGAGAGCCTGGCACCGGAGACGGCGCCGCTGGCCGTGCCCGCTGCCGTGCGTCCCCCCAGCCTGCGCCGCCGCCTGGCCGCGCTGCTGGACTGGATGCTGCCGGATTCCCTGCTGGGCCGCCTGTCGGTGGTGATGATCTTTGGCGTGCTGGTCACGCAGGTGGCCGGCGGCCTGATCTGGGCCGTGCAGCTGCGCAGCAAGTCCGAGGCCGAGACCCGCACGGCCGCCCAGCACCTGGCCCACAGCGCCGCCTCGGCGATCCGCTACTTCATGACCCTGCCGCCCAACTATCGCCCGCTGATGATCCAGCAGCTGCGCGAGATGGGCGGTACGCGTTTCTTCATCAACGCCAACAGCAGCGCGGTGCCGGTCAAATCGATCGGCGACAGCCACCTGGCCAACCTGGCCATCGATGTGGCCGCCCAGACCCTGCGCGAAGACCTGCCCTTCCTGCCGGAAGCGCGGCTGGCCTTCGCCTGGCCGGATGGCCTGCCGGTGGCCAGCGATGGCCTCACCGTCAACGACCTGCCCGACAACTGGGTGCAGCACATCCTGCTGACCAAGCCCAACTCGGCCCCGGTGCTGGTGATCCAGATGCAGGTGGAAAGCGGCCGCTGGATCTACCTGGCCGCACTCATGCCCAACCCGTATTTCCTCGACAGCGACAATCCGCTCTGGCTGGACCGCCTGGTGCTGCAGGGTTTGTCGCTGGCGGCGATCCTCTTGCTGACCATCCTCGTGGTGCGCTGGACCACCCGTCCGCTGGCCGCCCTGGCCGATGCCGCCGAAGCCTTCGGCAAGGGCGAGACCGTGCCCAGCCTGCCCGAGACCGGCAGCCGCGAATACGTCAAGACCGCGCGTGCCTTCTCCGGCATGCGCGAGCGCATCAAGCGCTACCTGGAAGACCGCGAGCGCCTGTTCGTCTCCATCTCGCATGACCTGCGCACCCCCATCACGCGCCTGAAGCTGCGCACCGAACTGATGGATGACGACGCCATGCGGACCGATTTCCATGATGACCTCGATGAGCTGGACATGATGGTCAAGGGTGCCCTGCAATCGGTGAAGGACAGCGACATCCACGAGAACCGCACCGAAGTGCGCCTCGATGCGCTGGTGCTGCGCATGATCCGCGATGCCCGCCTGGCCGGCCATGAGATCGCCTTCACGCCCTCCGGCATCAACGTCATGGCCAAGCCGCTGGCCTTGAAGCGCGCCATCGGCAACCTGTTCGACAATGCGCTGTACTATGGCCAGAAGGTCGAGATCAGCATCCGCCCCTCGGCCGGGGCCGGCGGCGACCTGGTGGAAATCGAGATCCGCGACCATGGTCCGGGCGTACCGGAAGATGCCATGGGCACGCTGTTCCAGCCCTACGTGCGGCTGGAACACGGGCGCGCCCAGAACAGCGGCGGCATGGGTCTCGGCCTGGGCATCTCGCGCAATATCGTGCAAGCCCATGGCGGCGAACTGCTCTTGCGCAACCATCCGGAAGGCGGCCTGATCGCCACCATCATCCTGCCGGCGCGCTGACGATCCGTCGGGAACGGGCCGCGCGATTCATCTGTCAGACAGATCAATCGCATCAAAATTTTGCATTTAAATAATAAGTGGCGGAAGCGTAGACTTCCACACACCACCCAGGAAGTGGCAGTTCAGGCAGTTCCCCCTCGATTCTTCCCGCAGAACATTTCTCCAAGGAGACCCATGAGCTATATCGCCGAACCCTCCCGCTACGATGGCCGCATGCCCTACCGCCGCACCGGCCGCAGCGGCCTGCTGCTGCCCGCCGTCTCGCTGGGCCTGTGGCAGAACTTCGGTGGCGTCGACAACTTCGAAACCGGCCGCGCCGTGCTGCGCCGTGCCTTCGACCGTGGCGTCACGCACTTCGACCTGGCCAACAACTACGGTCCCCCGGCCGGTTCGGCCGAGGAAAACTTCGGCCGCTGGATGGCCAAGGATTTCCTGCCCTACCGCGATGAGCTGGTCATCTCCAGCAAGGCCGGCTGGCAGATGTGGCCCGGTCCCTATGGCGGTCCCAGCGGCGCGCGCAAGCACCTCATCGCCAGCTGCGAACAGAGCTTGAAGCGCATGGGCCTGGACTATGTCGACATCTTCTATTCGCACCGTGTCGATGCCGACACCCCACTGGAAGAGACCATGGGCGCGCTGGCGCAGCTGCATCGCCAGGGCAAGGCGCTCTACGTGGGCATCTCGTCCTATTCGCCCGAGCTGACCCGCAAGGCCGCGGCCATCCTCAAGAGTGAAGGCGTACCGCTCCTGATCCACCAGCCCAACTATTCCATGCTCAACCGCACGATCGAAAGCGGCCTGCTGCCGGCGCTGGAAGAACTGGGCGTGGGTTGCATCGGCTTCTCGCCGCTTGCGCAAGGTCTCCTGACCAGCAAGTACCTGGGCGGCGTGCCGGAAGGTGCCCGCGTGACGCGCGCACCTTCGCTGCCGCAGCGCATGCTGTCCGACGACAACCTGGCGCGCATCCGTGCCTTGAACGACATTGCCGCCAAGCGCGGACAGACCCTCGCGCAGATGGCCATCGCCTGGGTGCTGCGCGATGCGCGCGTGACCTCGGCACTGATCGGTGCGCGCACCGTCGAGCAGCTCGATGATTCGCTGGATGCGCTCAAGAAGCTGGACTTCACGCAGGAGGAACTGGCCAGCATCGACAAGCACGCCACCGATGGCGATGTGGACCTGTGGAAGGTATCGTCCTCGATCACCTGAAGCCGGTCGGCGAGCGCCTCAACGAAGAGCTTGTCCCGTTTGCGCGGGACAGGCTTTTTTCATGAGCGCTCGCCGGGGTCGGCGTCTTCCACCCGCTCCGGACGCGACCACATCCAGGCTGCACCCAGTGCCATGCCCAGCGTGGCCAGCACGATCACCCAGTGGCGCTTGACGGTGAAGAGCATGATGACCAGGCACAGGCTCATCATGAGGGACGCGCTGATCTTGGCACGCCGCGCCACCACGCGGCCGTGGCGCCAGTTGTGGATCATCGGGCCGAACAGGCGATGCTGTTCCAGCCAGCGCTGCAGGCGCGGCGAACCCTTGCCGGCGGCCCAGGCGGAAAGCAGCACGAATTCGGTGGTGGGAAGGCCGGGAATGAAGATGGCCACGATGCCGATACCCAGGCTGGCATAGGCCAGCAGCAGCCACAGCCAGCGCGTGCGGCGCGGGGCCAGCTGGCTGGTCTGCAGCGGCAGGGGCGGTTGGGACGGACTGTCCGCCATGGTCTCAGTCCAGCGCGAAGTGCCGTTTCAACAGCACGCCGAAACGTTCGAAGGCCGCACGGGCACCGGCGACCACCGCATCCTGTTCCTGCGCCGAAAGGCCGGGCGCGTCGAGGAAGCTGACGAAGCGTCGCCACACCACCGCGCGTCCTTCCGGATAGGCCGCCAGGTTGCGCGCGCCGAAGGTCTCGCTCACGCCCAGCTTTTCCTTGACCTCCTTGAGCAGGAAGGCCGCACCCAGGGTCGAGCCTTCCGAGACGTAGAGCCAGCCCAGGGCTTCGGGCATGGCCACCTTGCCGGTGGCAATGGCGGCGTCACCCGGTGCGGCATCCAGGTCGGCCAGGTCGGCCAGCGCGGCGGCTTCGCGGCCGCGCACCTGCAGGTCGGGCACGGCGGCCTGGATCGCCCGGTCCTCGAAGAGATGTTCGACATCGCGCTGGAAGTGATACTGCGCCGCCACGAAGCGCACGTACTGCGCACGGCTGGCGAAGGGTTGCGCCTGTTCCATCAGGGCATGCATCTGTTCGTGCAGCGTGGCCGTTTCATCCTTGAGACGGGCCGAGAGCAGGGCGGGGGCGGTAGAGAGAGGATTCATCATGGTCGGGACGGGTCATCATGTTGCCGCCCGGGAGATCCGGCGGGCCGATCATCTCGATGGCCCAGGGCGGCGCGGCTGGCAGACCCGGCCTGCGGGAGGACGGAAGAGGCTGACTGCGTCGGCCATTTTAACGCAAACGGCCGGAGCCGCTTGCGTGCGGGGCCGGCCGTGGGGTGTGTCATTTCGTCATTCTGACGAGGCGGGCACGTCAGAATGACGAAGGTGGCGCTACATCTTGAAGCCGCCCACCAGCACCGACAGCCGGTGCGCCTCATCCTGCAAGGACTTGGCGGCGGCCGCCGCTTGTTCGACCAGCGCTGCATTCTGTTGCGTGCCTTCGTCGATATGCGTGATGGCCAGGTTCACTTCCTGGATGCCGCCATTCTGTTCGCTGCTGGCATGGGCGATTTCGCTGACGATCACGCTGACGTCCCGGATGCTGGCCACGATCTGTTCCATGGTCTGCCCGGCCTGGGCCACCAGTACACCGCCATCGGCCACCTTGGCCACCGAGGTGTCGATGAGCTGCTTGATCTCCTTGGCGGCCTGGGCGCTGCGCTGGGCCAGCGAACGCACTTCGGAGGCCACCACCGCGAAGCCGCGTCCCTGCTCGCCCGCCCGCGCCGCTTCCACCGCGGCATTCAGGGCCAGGATATTGGTCTGGAAGGCGATGCCGTCGATGACCGTGATGATGTCGGCGATCTGGCGCGAGGAGGCATTGATGGCCTCCATGGTCGAGACCACGTTGCCGACCACTTCACCGCCTTGCGCGGCGATCTTCGACGCATTGCCGGCCAGTTCATTGGCGCGGCGCGCGTTCTCCGAGTTCTGCTGTACGGTCGAGGTCAGTTCTTCCATGGCCGAGGCGGTTTCTTCCAGCGCACCGGCCTGCTGCTCGGTGCGGGCCGACAGGTCCTGGTTGCCGCTGGCGATCTCGGTGGAAGAAATCTTGACGGTATCGCTGCTGCGGCGCACGTCCTGCAGGATGCCGGTGATCTGGTTGACGAACTGGTTGAAGGAACGCGAAATCTGCGTCAGTTCATCCTTGCCATCTTCGGCCAGGCGCAGGGTCAGGTCGCCATTGCCGGAGGACAGGCTGTCCATGGCCCGGCGTACGCGCGACAGGCGCAGGAACACGGCAGTGGTGATCAGGCTCATGATGCCGGCCGCCACCAGTGCCACCAGCACCAGGGCGATCAGCGCCGAGCGGGTGGCATTGCGCATGCCGGCGGTGACGTCGGCCTTGTCCATGGCCAGCATCAGGGTCCATTCGGTGCCTTTGATGGGGATGCCCTTGATGAGCTTGACCGAGCCCTCCAGCGTCAGCGCGCTGACCTTGTCGTCGCCGCCCAGGCTTTGCAGGCGTTCCGGGGTGAGTTCGGCATTCCATTCCTTGGCCGGCTTGTTGACCCACTGGCCGTCAGGGTGGGCCAGCATGAGGCCGTCACGGTCCACCAGGAAGGCATAGCTGGCCGGGGTCGGGTGAATCGAGCGCACCACCTCCGAGACCCCGTCCAGGAACATGGCCGCCGCCACCACGCCCACGCGCTGGCCGTTCTGCATCACCGGGGCGGTGAAGGAGACCATCGGCTTCTTGGTGGCCACGTCGGTATAGGGCTTGGTCAGCACCGGCTTGCCGGCCGCCACGGCCTGCTTGTACCAGGGGCGGGCGGTGGGGTCATAGCCGGCCGGCAGGCCTTCGGCGGCGGAGGTGAAGGCAGCCTTGTCCTCGCGGCCCAGGGTCGTGACGTAGAAGCCGCCGCTCTTTTGCAGCAGCTTGATGACGAACACCGGGTCGGCCCCCTGCACGCCTTCGGCAGCCGCTACCGTCATGGCGGTGCGGGCGGCCACCCATTCATTGATGGTGGAGCCGAACCCGGTGGCCACCGCTTGCGCATTGCGCTCGATGGCGCGCTCGTTGTCGGTCTGGATGATGAAGAAGGACACCGTGCCGACCACCGCCAGGCTGGCGACGAGCAGGGTGATCGTATAGAACAGGATGCGGGCTTTGATGGAGTTGAGCATGTGGAATCCCTGGAATCATTATTGTCTTGCGGTAACCCAGCCCCGTTCAATGGCGATGGACGGCATCCGGACCGGTGCATGAGTGTGGCCCTCGCAGCGCTTGCTGCAACCGGGGAATACAGCGGGAATTCACCGTCTGATGCAGGCTTGGCCGGTTCTCCGGCGGTTGCGGGGCGAGATGAAAAAACTTAGTCCTTACGAAGCAGGTCAGGCCGCTATCCCTTGCGGGAAGCGGTCATGGATGAATGAAAATGATTTTTTACTAAGTTTTTTCCGGGATGGGTGTGGCCCTTGCTGACAAATTCATGACAGCAGTTCACGCAACAGGTCCTTGCGCGGGCCGGACTTGGGCTCAAAGGCCAGCGCCTGCTCCACATGCAGCAGGTGGTGCTCCATCAGTTCGACGGCCTTCTCGACATCGCCCGCCCGCGCCGCCGCGATGAATGCGCCGTGTTCCTCGCTGGAGCAGGCGGCATCGCGCGTGGACTGGTAGAGCATGGTGATGAGGGCACTGCGGCCGGCCAGCTTTTCCAGGATGTCGGTCAGTACGTCGTTGCCCACGATGCGGGCCAGCAGGATGTGGAAGTCGCTCAAGAGCGAAGAGCGCACCTGCATGTTGTCATCCTTGACGGCCTGGCGTTCCTGTTCCAGGTGCGCTTCCAGCCGGGCGTAATCCTCTTCGGTGGCGCAGGCCACGAACTGGCGCACCATCGCCGCTTCCAATGCCCGGCGCACGAAGAACAGGTTGCGCGTCTCCTCCACCGTGGGTTTGCTGACGAAGGCGCCCTTGTCGGGGATCAGGTCCACCAGCTTGTCCTTGGCCAGCATCACCAGTGCCGCGCGGATCTTGGTACGGCTGACCTGGTAGACCCGCGCCAGCGCTTCCTCGGGCAGCTTGGCGCCGGGCGGCAGGCGCTGCGCGGCGATATTGGCGGCGATGTCGCTGGCGATGGCGTCGGAACTGTCGGGCGCGGGGGCAGGGGCGGAAGCGGTCATGGCTGGCGTGGACGGGTGGCTGTGAGGGCCGCCATGCGGCGGCGCTCCATTGTAACCAGTGCAAGCAGGTGCAGCCATGTCTCTCGTGCTCAGGCCTGGGCCGGCTTGGCCATCACGCCGGGCAGGTCGATGACGGGCAGTTCCTCGGCCAGCGGCGTCACCTGCTCGCCATTGAGGACGGCGCGGGCGCGCTGCTTGTCGATATCCTTTTCCCAGCTGGCGATGACCACCGTGGCCACGCAGTTGCCCAGCAGGTTGCCCAGCGCACGGGCGATGCCGATGAACCAGTCGATGGACAGCACCAGCACCAGGCCCACCACCGGAATGGCCGGGATGGTGGTCAGCGTGGCCGCCAGGATCACGATGGCCGAGCCCGGCACCCCGTGCGCGCCCTTGGAGGTCACCAGGGCAATGGCCAGGATCGCCGCCAGGTCGCCCCAGGACAGGTGCGTGTTGGTGGCCTGGGCGATGAAGAGCGCGGCCATGGTCAGGTAGATCGAGAAGGCATCCAGGTTGAAGGAATAGCCGGTCGGGATCACCAGGCCGACGGTGGATTTCTTGATGCCCATGTGTTCCAGCTTCCTCATGATCTGCGGCAGCACGCTGTCCGAGGAGGTGGTGGCCAGCACCACCACCAGCTCTTCGCGCAGGTAGCGGATCAGCTTGAAGATGGACAGCCCGCTGGCGCGCAGGATGCCGCCCAGCACCACCAGCACGAAGAAGATCACCGCGCCGTAGAACAGCAGCACCAGCAGCGCCAGCTGCTTGAGCGAGCCGATGCCGTACTTGCCCACCGTGAAGGCAATGGCCCCCAGCACGCCCAGCGGTGCCAGGCGGATGAAGAAGGACATGCACTTGAAGAAGGCATCCGACAGCGACGACACCAGGGCCACGACCGGCGCCCCCTTCTCGCCGATCAACAGCAGCGCGCAGCCGAAGGTCACCGAGATCAGCAGCACCTGCAGCACGTCGCCGGAGGTGAAGGCGCTCACGGCGGTGGCCGGGATCAGCTTCATGATGAAGTCGGCAAAGCCGGTTTCCTTGACCTTGCCGGCATTGGCCATGTAGCCCGACAGGCTGCTGGCGTCCAGGTTGCTGGGGTCGATGTTCATGCCCGCGCCCGGCTGTACCACCAGGGCCAGCACCAGGCCCAGCAGCAGGGCGATGGTCGTGACCACCTCGAAGTAGATGATGGCCTTCACGCCCACGCTGCCCACCTTCTTCAGGTCGCTGGCGCCGCAGATGCCCTGTACCACCACGCAGAAGACGATCACCGGAATGATCATCTTGATCAGCTTGATGAAGCCGTCGCCCAGCGGTTTGAGGCTCTGGCCGAAGTCGGGCCAGAACAACCCGATGACGATGCCGGCCACCAAGGCCAGCACCACCTGCCCGAACAGGGACTTGAATACTTTGCTCACCGTTGTCTCCTCGTCTTGTCTTATTGAAATGTTGCCAACGCTGGTGATCTTTTTTGTCGCGGTGGCGCCAGATCACTATATTGCATACAATTTTTGAATACAATAAAAAAGACGAAAATTTTCGAGTCCCGCTCCATCCCGGAGCCGGTCGATCACGAGGAGACGCGATGAAAGCCATGGACCCGGCCAGCCAGCAGGCTGGCCGACAGGCGATGCAATGGGCCGAGCTGCTGGCGCAGCACACCGAAGCCGCCGGCATGCTGACCCGGACCTACCTGACGCCGACGCACCAGGCGGCGGCGGCCGCACTGACGCAATGGATGGAGCAATCCGGCCTGCGCGTGCGGCGCGACAATGCCGGCAACGTGATCGGCCGCTACGAGGCCGCGCCCGGCTGCGAGCATCGTCCGGCGCTGGTGACCGGTTCGCACTTCGATACGGTGCGCAATGCCGGCAAGTACGACGGCAACCTGGGCATCGTGCTGCCGCTGGCTTGCATTGCCCAGTGGCATCGTGCCGGCAAGCGCTTTGCGTTTCCCATCGAGGTGATCGGCTTTGCCGAGGAAGAGGGCGTGCGCTTCAAGGCCACCCTGCTGGGCAGCCGCACCGTGGCCGGGACCTTCGACCCGGCCGTGCTGGAGAACCTGGATGGCGAGGGCATCAGCATGCGCCAGGCGATCCGCGCCGCCGGACTGGACCCGGCCGGCATCGCGGGCGACGCGTGGTCTCCCGCCTCGGTGGCGGCGTTCGTCGAGGTCCATATCGAACAGGGCCCGCTGTTGCTCAATGAAGGCTTGCCGGTGGGCGTGGTCACCGCGATTTCCGGTGCCAGCCGCTTCATGGCCGAGGTGCGCGGCCTGGCCGGGCATGCCGGCACGGTGCCCATGCACCTGCGCCGCGATGCCGCGATGGCGGCGGCCGAGATCGGGCTTTACATCGAACGCCGCTGCGGCATCAAGCCGGGGCTGGTAGGCACCATGGGCATCCTGGAAGTGGTGCAGGGCGCGGCCAACGTGGTGCCGGGGCTGGCCAGTTTTTCCATCGATATCCGCGCTGAGGAGGATGCGGATCGTCTGGCTGCAGTGGCCGACGTGCGCGCCGAGATCGAGCGCATTGCCGCGCGGCGCCAGGTCAGCATCGATGTGCGCCAGACCCATGAGGCGGCCAGCGTGCCCTGCGCGCCGCGCCTGCAGGCGGCCCTGGCGCGGGCCATCGAGCGTGCCGGCCTGGCGGTGCGCCACCTGCCTTCCGGGGCCGGTCACGACGCCATGGCCATGGCACCGCTGGGCGAGGTGGCCATGCTGTTCGTGCGCTGTGGCAACGGTGGCATCAGCCATCACCCCGACGAGACCATGAGCACCGAGGACGCCTGCATCGCCGCCGAGGTCTTCAGCCATCTGGTCGAACAATTCCAGCCCTGAGCGCGCTCAGGCCTTTTACTGAAAGATTACGGAGTCCCCATGTCCACCATCACCATCGACGGATTCAAGCTCACCGCCGCCCAAGTCGTCAGCGTGGCCCGCGCACCGCACCTGAAAGTCGCCCTGGCCGAGTCTTCGCGTGCCGCCCTCAAGCAAAGCCGCGACTACATCGAATCCACCTGGATGCACGATGAAGCGCCCATGATGTACAGCTTCAATACCGGTGTCGGTTT